>CAZGXX010000002.1:415294-429810 GCA_964530085.1 uncultured Azospirillum sp. | reverse complement strand
TAACAAGGTAGCCGTATCGGAAGGTGCGGCTGGATTACCTCCTTTCTAAGGATATGGTCGGATCAATCATCAGGAATTATCCTGATAATTTCCAACCTTCATACCTTACATATTCTACTTGCACTCATCTGCGCTTAAACGCTTCACAGTTCATTCCAAGAAATTGGATTATAAAAGAATAATCCTCCAAAGGGTTAGCAACAGAAAAAGCCCCGTCTTCGGACGGGGCTTTTTTTGTGTTTATAATATCTGCGTAATCATCTAATCATAATCTATATAAATATTGGAGGCGCAGTGTTAGAAAAAGGAAAAAACTGGAGTTGTCCTTATTGTGGGCATGCCCAAGTTATTACAGAAGATCGTTTTGCCAGCCATTTAAAAGATCTTGATGTAAAAAATTGGGAAAAGGGGCGTCCAGCATATTACCTTGAGGCAGCTGCGTGCGCGAATAATGACTGTCGCCAATTAATTGTTAACTTCACATTAGGCATAGCTGATTGGACCTCTAATTACTTACGTATGAAAGAGCGAGTGGAGTTTTATAAGCTATTACCAAAGTCGCATGCGAAGCCATACCCATCTTATATTCCTGAACCTCTTCGGCGAGATTATGAGGAAGCTTGCGCAATAAAGGACTTAAGTCCTAAAGCATCCGCTACGTTAATTAGGCGATGTATTCAAGGGATTATAAGAGATTTTTGCAATATGAAGCTCAAAGATAATCGATTAGTAAAAGAAATTGAGGAGCTAAGAAGGTTAGTGGACGAAGGTAGAGCTCCTTTAGGCGTACAAATAGATACTGTCGAAGCAATCGATGCAGTTAGAAAAGTTGGTAATATTGGCGCTCATATGGAGGCTGATATAAATCTTATTGTTGATGTAGATCCTGAGGAGGCGCAAACGCTTATTCAGCTAGCAGAGCTTCTATTTGATGAATGGTATGTGCAGCGTGAAAAGAGAAAGCTGAGCATTAACAGAATACATGCTATTAATGCTGCAAAGAATGCACAGAAAAAATCTGGGACTAACGCAGACTAAAACCCACGCCCCACAGCAAACTCTGCCGCTTCCAGCATTGCCGCTTTGGCGGGGGAGGTGGGGAACGGGGCGATGGCCATGCAGGCGGCATCGGCGAATTCGCGTGCTACTTTTAAAGTGCGGTCGAAGCTGTTGTGTTTCAACATAAGTTCCTTCGCGCGGGTTAAATTCTCCGCCGATAAACTTTCTCCCGCCTCAAGCGCCGCTTCCCAGAAATGTTTCTCGTCCGCCGTGGCATCAGCATAGGCGAGGATGACGGGGAGGGTGACTTTACCGTCGCGGAAATCATCGCCGATGGCTTTGCCGAGATCGGCCTCGCTGGCCTGATAGTCGAGCGCATCATCCACCAGTTGGAAGGCCATGCCGAGCGCTTGGCCATACGCCCGCATCGGTTCGCGCCACTCGGGGCGGCCGGAAACCACCGCGCCCAGCTCGCACGCCGCAGCAAACAGCGCCGCGGTTTTGGCAGAGATCACTTCCTCATACACCGCTTGGGTGATGGCAAGGTCGTGGCTGACCATCAGCTGATGGACTTCACCGGCGGAAATCACCGCCGAGGCATCCGACAGAATTTTGAGCGCATCGAGCGAACCATCTGCCACCATGAGCTGAAACGCGCGGCTGAGCAGGAAATCGCCGACCAGCACGCTGGATTTATTGCCCCATACCGCGTTGGCGGTGGCGGTGCCGCGGCGCAGATCGCTCGCATCCACCACGTCGTCATGCAGCAGGGTGGCGGTGTGAATGAACTCCACCGAGGCCGCGAGGCGCACATGGCGATCGCCCGCGTATCCGCACAGCTTGGCCGCCGCGAGGGTGAGCGAGGGGCGCAAACGCTTGCCACCCGCCGCAATAATATGCGCCGCGAGGTCGTTAATCAGCGTGATGTCGCTGCGGCCCTGTTCGAGAATGAGCTGGTTGACCTGCGCCAGATCATCCGCCACCAGCGCGCGCAGTGCGGCCATGTCGGCGGGTTTTTGTGTCATGCGTGCAGGTGCGATCATTGGCACCTGTCCTAACGGAGATCAGTCGCTCAGGCAAGGATTGTGTGCGGGGGAGCCGCATTTCTGCCACCCGCAGCAATGGTGGAAGGCTTAATGAAGCGCTCCGCCCCCTGTTGGAAAATGATTTGCCCGCGCAGACCCGTGGCGGCGAGGGCATCGCTGAAGATCGTGCGGATATCCTGGCTGATCTCGCTATCCAGCGTTTCGGCAGAGCGCAACACCAGCTCGAAGGATTTGCTGGATTGCTCGCTGCGCACAAAGCCATCGAGCTGCATATCGCCGAGTTCGGAGAGATGCAGATCGAGTAGAAAACGGTGGCCGCTGCCGATTTTCTCTACGCCACCGGCGGATTCTTCCGGCTCCTTGCGGATGAAAAGTCGTGCAGGTTCGGCACTGCTACCGAAGATCAGCGGCAGGGGCAGCGGCTTCCAGTCACTCAGTGGCGACTCCGCATATTGCTGCTGCAGCGTGGACATATCTTTGCCGAGGCGGGTAATCAGCTCAGGCGTGAGCAGTTCGAGGCGGCTGGTCTTAGCGCCCATCAACTCGCGCACGCTGCCATGTTTGACGGCAGAGATGAAAAATAACAAGCCGCTGACAAATTTGGGGCCGATCGCGGGAAACTGGCTTGTCACCTCGCGCATCAGCGTGGGGTCGCTGGTGGAAAGCTGCTGTAAGGCGTTACCGATATAGGCGAAATCATTCGCGGGGAGGGAGGGGCGCGGCGCAACATCTGCAAAGGTTGTGATGAGATTCGGTGGCGGCGCGATGGAAGGTTCCGCCTGTACCTCGAGCGCGGTACCCGTTGGCAGCGGTTGCGGCGTGGCGAGTTTCAGCGTTGCAAAGCTGGTATGGAGAATATTCACCCCGTCCTCCCCATGGCCGATGACGGTGGCTGTAAAAACGGGCGCATTGGCAGCAGGTGCGGATGGGGGTGGCGTTGCTGGGGCAGCAGTGGCAGGCGTTTGTGGCGCCATCGGGGCGCTTACGTTTGCTGGAGGCGGTGTTGCCGGTGCCGCATGTTGATAGGCATGAGTAGCTTGTGCATAAGGCGCGGCAGCGGGAGCATTCGCGGGGGCTGGCGTCGGTGCGGCAGGCTGTGGCGCGGCTGTTGTCGAGGGTGCTTTCTCCCCCGTTGCAGAAGCGGGTTGCAGCATGAGTTGTGCCAAAGCAGAAGGCTGTGCAAGCGTGCTCACCACCACTGGCATCGGCGGCAGCTTCACATCCGTAATTGTCAACGAGACTGCGGTTCCGGAGGCTAGCTGCGCGAGGTTTGCAGGCACGGGAGGTTGCGGTGTGGTGGGCGCACCTGTCCTGGGTGTTGCACCTGTTTTCAGTGCCTGCAACACCACTGCCTGCAGCACCGGTGTTTGCTGGCGTTCTGCCGCTTGTGCTGCGATGCGCAGCGGGGCCTCGATCGTATCTTCGGTGAGCCCTTGGCTAACGGTGACGGCGGTATATTCTTCGAGTGTCATCGCGTCGACGCTGAGAATCCGCGCGCGAGAGGCAAGCGCGGTATCAACCCGGAACATCACCTCGCTGCCGGTTTTCAGAAACACCTCGCTATGCACCAGCACATCGCCATAAGGCGTGCGCAGGACGGGGTTGTTGTTGCTATCACGATTGATGACGAAGCCTTTTACGACCGTGCCATTGCTCATCGAGGCGAGGATGGTATTCACATCCGTGGCATCACGATTGGCGGTCGGCGGCGTGAGTGCCTGAATCGTTATAATCGGGTTAATGGCTGTAATCGGCGTGTTCACCCGCGCTCCCTACGTGCGTTTATTCTTTGGTCATCAGCTTGATGGATATTGCCGCCACATCGCTCGCGGCTGTTGTGTGCGGGGCTTTCTCGATGATCGATGTCTGCGAGCGGATGGAGTCTTTCACCTTGTTGTCCTTGCGGATGATGCCGAGCAGCGGCGGTGAATATTTCAGGAAATTTTCCGTTGCGCGGTTGATCGCGCCATAGACAGCTTCACCCTCTTTCTGCGTGGCGGCTTGGTTCACCACTACATGCACGGCTGGTGGGTTTTCCCGCGTGATGCAGAGTTTGATGAACGCATAGGCATCCGTCAGTGAGGTAGGCTCATCCGTCAGCACCACAATCACCTTACTGGCGATGGCCGACATGACCTGCACATGCTGCTCGATGCCTGCGCCGAGGTCGATAATCACGTAATCATATTGCGCCGCCAGCTCCACCAATTGCTCGACCGCGGGCTGCATACGGCCCGAGCCCAGCGAGGCCATGGAAGTAGAGCCAGAACGTCCGGCGAGGATGTCGAACTTGCCCGCCTCGTAATGGGTGATGGAGTCTTTCATCAGGCGCTGGCCGGCGAATACGGCGCCGAGGTCGTATTGCGGAGTGAGGCCGAGCTGCACATCCACGTTCGCGAGGCCGATATCCCCATCGAACAGCAACGTGCGGCGCCCCGCGCGGGCGAAGAGATGGGCGAGGGTGATGGAAAACCATGTTTTCCCCACGCCGCCTTTGCCGGAGGCCACGGCGATAATATTCTCGCCGCGGAGTTGTTTTGCATGGGGTGCGGGTGCGTTCATAGTATACTCCTATTGGGTCAGGCGTTCGCGCGTCTGGCGTAGCATAAAGCGAGCCAAGGCGGCGGCGGAAACGGGTTGGCAGCCATCTGTCGGGACGGCCGAATTGGTGAGGTTAGCCAGTGCATAGCCGCCAGCGGTGAGCGCCGCGAAGATGCTGCCCAGGCGACGTACGGCATCCAGCCGCGTGATAATCATGCGCTCCAGATTGAGGAACTGGAACACGCCGGCCATCTCTTCGGCTTCCTTCGTATCCATACCCGCAGGGCAGGTGAGGATGGGCTCTACACCTTGCAGGCTGGCGAATTCACCAAGCGTTTTTAGTTGCGAAAATTCGTAGATATTAGCGCCGGAGCTATCGATCAGCACCCATGCCTTGCCCTTCAGCTTCGCAACCAACCCCTTCAGGTGCGTGCGCGAATCGCTGACCACCATTTCGCATTTGAGGAGTCCGGCGAGTGTCTGCAAGGCATCCACCCCGCCCAAACGCTCGGTATCGGTACTGATGAGCACGACCGGCTGCTTTTGCAGCGTGAGGGCCGTGGCAAGTTTGGCGATGGAAGAAGTTTTTCCCGCGCCATGAGGGCCGACCAGCATAATCGCACGATCCGGCGGCGTTTTGGTGGCGGTGACGATGGGTTTGAAGACAATCACTTCATCCAGCGCCTTGGCCAGCGTGGCTTCGGCGACATCAATCAGGCTGTCTGGCTTCAGCGTCTGTCGGGCAGCGCACAGCATCAGACGGTCACTCAGGGCGCGGGGAAGGCTATGATACTCCATCGCCTCCTGAATGATTTCATAAGCTGGATGCGCGAGTTCTACCTTCGATGTTGTGGGCTTAGGAATTTCTGGCGAGAACGGCAGAATATCCGCGTAGTTTTCTTCCGGCGAGGGTTCATCAAACAGGATTTCATCCGGCGCATCGATCGCGAAGGTAACGATGATGCCTTGGCCATTGGCTGCTTTCTGGTTGTCGATCAGCACCGCGTTTTCACCCAGTTCGCGCCGGGCAAGTTCCATGGCGTCCTTCATCGATACCGCACTGATTTTCTTCATTTTCATTGCAGCATCCCGATCGTTTTAATGCGCGCGCGCGGGTGAATTTCGTTCTGGCTCAGCACCAGTGTCTGAGGGCGGAAGCGCTCGATAATCGAGCGTACATAGGGGCGAATGCTGGGGCTGGTGAGCAGGATTGGTGACTCGCCCTGCATCGCCAGTTCGTCGAACTTCTGCCGCACGTTGGTGATGAATTCCTGAATTTTACTCGGCGGCATGGTCAGTGTGCGTTCCTCGCCATCACCCAGCAGCGATTCCACAAAGCTCTGCTCCCACTGTGGTGACATGGCGAGGATGGGTATATAGCCTTCCTCGTTCGTCACCTGATGACTGATCTGCCGCGCGAGGCGCATGCGTACATGCTCGGTAATCAGCGCTACGTTCTGGCTCACGCGGCTCGATTCCGACACGGCTTCCATGATGGTTGCAAGGTCGCGGATCGAGATCATTTCGTTCAGCAGGTTCTGCAGCACGCGCTGTACGCCGGAGACCGAAATCTGCGAGGGAATGGTCTCGGAAATCAGCTTCTGCTCTTCCTTGCCAAGGTCGTCGAGCAGTTTCTGCGTTTCGGCGTAGGAGAGCAGATCGGCCATATTATCCTTCACCGTTTCGGTGAGGTGGGTGGTGACTACGGTTGGCGGATCCACTACCGTGTAGTTACGAAACAGCGCTTCCTCGCGGTAATTTTCCGTCACCCACATGGCGGGAAGGCCGAAGGTCGGCTCGATGGTTTCTTCGCCGGGCAGGGTGATTTTATTTCCCGCCGGGTCCATCACCAGCAGCATATCCGGGCGAATTTCGCCGCGTGCGGTTTCCACTTCTTTCACCTTAATCACATAGACATTCGCCGGCAGCTGCATGTTATCCTGAATGCGCACGGGTGGCATGACGAAGCCAAGCTCACGCGCGACTTGTTTGCGCAGTGCTTTGATTTGCTCTGTCAGACGATGGCCTTTTTGGTAGTTGATGAGCGGCAGAAGCCCATAACCAAGCTCCAGCCGAATGCTATCGATCATCAGCGCATCCGTAATTTTTTCTTCAACAGGAGCCTGTGCGCCCGGCGTGCCCGGCGCTGCGCCTGGCGTTCCTGCGGCACCACCCGCTGCCTCGACCGTTTTTTTGAGGGCATTATTTTTATGCATGTAGAAGGCGAGGTAGCCGGTGACCAGCGCGAGCGTCATGAACGGCGCGAACGGAATGCCGGGCAGCACCGCGAACGAAAACAGCAAAAAGCTGGTGATGCCGAGCGGCGCAGGCATGCGTGACAACTGGCCCAGCACGGCCTTTTCTGCTGAGCCATCGACCCCCGCTTTGGTGACGAGGATACCCGCTGCAGTTGACACAATCAGCGCCGGAATTTGCGTTACCAGCCCGTCACCAATGGTGAGCATGGTGTAAGTTTTTACCGCGTCCGCAAAGCTCAGATCGTTGACGACAATGCCGATCACCATGCCGCCAATGAGGTTGATGAAGGTGATGAGAAGTCCGGCGATGGCATCGCCACGCACGAACTTGCTCGCACCATCCATCGAGCCGTAGAAGGCGCTCTCTTCCTCGAGTTCGCGGCGGCGGGCTTTGGCGTCCTTCTCGGTCAGAAGGCCAGAGGAAATATCCGCATCGATGGCCATTTGTTTGCCGGGCATCGCATCCAAGCTGAAGCGCGCGGATACCTCGGCGATACGGCCGGAACCTTTGGTGATTACGACGAAGTTGATGATGGTGAGGATTCCGAACACGATTGCGCCGATGAGCACCGAGCCGCCCGTTACAAACCCACCAAACGCCTCGATCACGTGGCCGGCGGCGGAGGGGCCTTCATGTCCGTGGCTAAGAATCAGGCGGGTGGTGGCGATGTTGAGCGAGAGGCGCAGCATCGTTGAGATAAGAAGGATGGTCGGAAATGATGAGAGTTCGAGCGGCTTGGTAACGAACAAGGCGGTCATCAGAATCAGCACAGAAACCGTAATGGAAACGCCAAGCAGCAGGTCAAGCAGAATAGGGTTAACTGGGAGAATCAGCACCGAAATGATGCCCATCACCGCCAGCGCGAAGAAGATATCGCTGCGTTTCGAGGCGCTTTTCGCACTCGCCCGCATCGCGGCGCCGGTGAAGCGAGAGGCAAAATTGGTGCTGGGCACTTGCGCCATTCAGCTATTCCTCGAGAGGGGGTGAATCATTCTGTTGTCCCATGGTTAGTAACCTCCGCTGCCGCTTTTTGGCGCAGTGTTCATCTCGCCATATTGGTTGAGTTTATTGCGCAGCGTGCGGATGGAAATACCGAGCACTTGCGCGGCTTGCGTGCGGTTGCCAAGGCAGTGGTTGAGTGTATCGAGAATCAGTTCCTTCTCCACATCCCCCACCGTGCGGCCGACGAGGTCGTTGCGCTTGGCAGCGTCATTCGCGCTCGGAGCAGAGGCCGCTGGCGCAGGCTGTGCTGCCGTTGGTGCGGGCGCGTCTTTACGCACGGGCAACAGAATGGCGTTCTGGTCGATCACGTTGCCCTGCGCCATCAACACCGCGCGATGCATGATATTCTCGAGCTCGCGCACGTTGCCCGGCCATGGGTGCGATTGCAGCTTGGCAATGGCGTCCGGCGTGATTTTGCGCATCGGCATGCCGTTCGCTTTCGAATATTTCTCGATGAAATAATCCGCGAGTGGCGGAATATCGTCGAGGCGATCTTTCAAGCTCGGCAGATGCAGGCTGATGACGTTGAGGCGGAAATAGAGATCCTCACGGAAGGTGCCACGTCGCACCTCTGCCTCGAGGTCGCGGTTGCTGGTGGCCAGAATGCGGATGTTGATTTTCACTGGCTTACTGCCGCCCACGCGGTCGATCTCGCGTTCTTGAATCGCGCGCAGGAGTTTCGATTGCAGGCTCACATCCATCTCGCTGATCTCATCGAGCAGCAGCGTACCGTTATTGGCTTCCTCGAACTTGCCGAGGCGACGCGAGAGCGCGCCGGTGAACGCGCCTTTCTCGTGTCCGAACAATTCGGATTCCATCAGGTTGCCCGGAATCGCGGCGCAGTTGACGGCGATAAACGGCTTCGACGCGCGCGCACTTTTGTTGTGAATATAGCGGGCGATGACCTCTTTCCCGGTGCCGGATTCGCCGGTGATGAGAATGCTCGCTTCCGATGGCGCGACTTGTTCCGCCATCGCCAAGGTGCGGCGCATCGCTTCCGAGCCGTGAATGACGGAGTGTGTTTCTTCGGAAATTGCCTCAAGCACGGCGGCGATGAGTTCTTCGTCCGGCGGCAGAGGGATATATTCCTTTGCGCCCGCGCGGATGGCGGCGGCGGCGGCTTTGGAGTCCATCTCGATCCCGCAGGCGATCAGCGGCACGGTGATGCGTTCCTGCGCAAGCATCGTTACAAACCGCGCGATGTCCTGATGCACTTCGACCAGAATCACATCCGCGCCCTGACCTTCACAGAGCATTTGGTAAGCGCCGTCGATATCACTGATCTGCGATACTTTCGCGCCGCGGTCGCGTGCAATTTTGCTCGCAGCACCCAGCTGCCCGCCTAAGTCACCAACAATTAATAAACGCATAGCACACCTCTTTTTTGTTTCTCGCTGCTCTTATGGAAGCGAGTTTTTACTATCGGTCAGCTTTAATGATTTCAGTCATCGTGACACCGATCTTGTCTTCGACAACTACGACCTCGCCGCGGGCGACAAGGCGGTTGTTGACGTAAATATCCACTGGCTCGCCCACTTTTCGGTCAAGTTCTACCACGGCACCACGCCCCAGCTTTAGCAACTGTTGCACTTGCATGCTGGTTTTGCCGAGCACAACAGAGATTTGCACAGGAATATCGCTTACCGCCTCAAGTGTAATACTGCCTTCTGTGGCATCAGCGAATACGGCGGTTGTATTATCGACCATGGGGTTCTCCTAAGTGGTTAGCGTGGGTTCTGTAGAATGAGGAATTATGGCATCCTCGGGAGTGTGGTTGGGGTCTGCCTGTGGTAAAGAGAGTGCTAGAGGCATAGTGGCCAGTAAAGTTTCAATACCCTGCCACAATGCGGCTGTGTTTCGTGAAGCCTCGCCGGAGCCCCAGTCTAGCACCGCATCATGGATGCCGATCTCCTCGTTGGTGCGGAATTGTAATTCGCCCTCAAATCCATGCGCGTGGATGAGTGTTTCGATACGGTCAATAGTGGCATCGAATGCGAAGGGATGAAGTTCAATAATCAGTCGTGGTTTACTGAGCACCGCCGGAAGGCACTGGTCAACCAGCGCGGTGATAGCAGCTGTTCCATATGTATCTAGCCCAACGCCAATGACTTTCTGTGAAATTTTCAGCACGAGATCCGATAAAAACTGTGATTCGGTGTGAAGCAGTGAGTAATAATCGGCGCGGAGGGAGCTTAGTTGTGCACCGAGGTGTAAAATGGTTTCATCGACTGCTTTTCGTTTATCATCAAGCTGTGCTGCTGCTCGGACAAGACCAGCATCAAAGCCTTCTGCGAAGCCAACTTTTTGTGCGGAAATGCGAGCTTCGGCTAGCTCTTCCTCAGAGAATATTGGTGGCGGCGGTGGTGGCGGTGCTTCCTCAATAATCTCTGGCAACGCCTCTGCGACAAGGGGGCTTCCAAAATCGCGTAGGCTTCCAAAGTCAAACCGATGTAATTTCACACTCATTAATATACCAACTGATCATCTGCTGAGTCACCACCGATGACAATATCACCTTTGGCGGCGAGGTCTTTTGCAACTTGGACAATTGCCATTTGTGCTTCATCCACATCCTTAAGGCGCACAGGCCCCATGCTTTCCATATCTTCACGCAGCAATTTAGCGCCACGTTCCGACATGTTCTGGAAGAACAGTTCCTTGATAGCCTCGGACGCCCCTTTCATAGCAAGCGGCAGTTTTTCTTTTGGTACTCCGCGCAGAAGGGTTTGAATGCCAGCAGGATCGATTTTCTTGAGATCCTCGAACGTAAACATGAGTGCGCGGATTTTCTCTGCGGACTCCGCGCTCTTCTGTTCCAGAACCGACATGAATTTTGTTTCGGTTGCGCGGTCAAAATTATTGAAAATCTCTGCCATGATTTCGTGGGTATCGCGCCGCTGGGTTTTGGCAAGGTTGCTCATAAATTCAAGGCGCAGCGTTTTTTCGATACCGTCAAGTACTTCTTTTTTAACAGATTCCATACCGAGCATGCGAGTGATGACATCAAGCGATAGTTCTTCCGAGAACACCGAGAGCACCCGCGCAGCATGGTCGGGTTTGATTTTGGTAAGAACGAGAGCAATGGTTTGCGGGTACTCGTTTTTGAGGAAGGTCGCGAGGATTTCCTCATTGACGTTTCCAAGCTTATCCCATGTTGTGCGTCCGGCAGGGCCCCGGATATCATCCATGATGGTATCAACCCGGTCTTTGCCAAGCGCTTTGGTGAGTAGGCGCTCTGTTGAATCAAACGTGCCGACGACTACGCCAGAGGAGGCCATGGAGTCAACAAAATCAAGGAACAAGCGCTCCACAATGTCGGAGCTGACATTACCAAGTGATGACATGGTATTACTGATTTCTTTAATTTCTTCGTCACTCATGGAGTTGAGGATCTTGGTTGCATTCTCCTCGTCGATTGACATTAGAACAATGGCCGCCTTTTGCGCGCCAGTGAGCTTGCGGTAATCTTCTTTTTTATCATTCACTGCAGGGACTGCCATATCCTGTTCCTTTATGAATTGGAGCTAAGCCACATGCGCATAATTTGCGCGGTCTCTTCTGGATGTTGCTCAACCATGCCATTGATTTTGCTGTAAGTGGATGATTTGAGTTTGCCTTTGATACGGTCAACGTTGATCATGTCCTCTTCTTCACCTTCAGCCTCGTCGTCCTCTTCCTGACGTCTGCGCGATTGATCTGTCAGGCGTGCAGCCACGGAAGGAGCAGCGAGAGCAGCTTGCTCAAGAGCATCTTCTTTGCTGGCAAGTTCTGCAGACTCAATCGCGCGAGCGACGAGTGGGCGGATGACCAGCAGAATGGCGAGGATTGCCACACCACCAAGCACGAGTGTTTGGATGATGGAGTTCATGTCTTTCTTGATCCAATCCATCGGGTCGGAAGCGAAGAGATCGGTCGTCGTCGAGGCAAACTGCATGTTGACGACACTGATATCGTCGCCGCGCGTTGCATCAAAGCCCACAGCGCTTTTTACAAGCTGTTCGAGTTTTTTGAGTTCCTCTTCCGAGCGTGGAGCGTATTGATCGTTGCCATCTTTGTCTTTCGTATAGACGCCATCCACCATGACGGCAACTGTCATACGGCGAACCGTGCCGGCTTCTTTAATGGAGTTTGTCACTTCTTTGTTGATTTCAAAATTGGTGGTTTCTTCTGTACGATTTTTATTTGCATTTGCGCCGCCTGAGCCGCCGCCAGACTGTGCTGCGGGAAGGTTGTTGCTGACGCTTACCGTATTATTGTTCGCGGATTGTTCGGTTGATTGCTCATTCTCGTTGACGGACTGCACTGAGCGTGCAACTTGACCTTCGGGATCAAATTTCTCGGTATTTTTAACCGTGCGGTTGAAGTCGATATCCGCATGAATTTCAGCTTTCACTTTGCCTAGGCCAACCGATTGCTCGATCAGGCGTTCGATATTCTCGCGCGTTTGGCGTTCGTACTCGGTACGGAAATCTTGCGCGTTTTCATTGAGAGTTGAGCTGTCATTGGCTTCGTCGCCGCCTTTTGCGAGCAGTACACCGCGGCTGTCCACCACCGTAACGCGTTGCGCTTTCAGGCCAGGAACGGCGGTGGCTACAAGGTTACGAATCGCAGCGATTTCGTTTTTACTGAGCGCCGCAGCACCACGAAGTTTAATAGCAACGGAGGCTGTGGGCTCGACGCTCTCGCGCGAAAAAAGTTCGCGGCGCGGCATTACCAAGTGGACGCGGGCCTGGTCTACCGCATCGAAGCTATCAATCGTGCGGGCAATTTCACCCTCAAGTGCTCGCGCCTGGTTGAGGTTCAGCACGAAGTTCGAGGTGCCCAGCGTTTCGCCTTTATCGAAAATCTCATAGCCCACGATCGAGCCTTGGCTTGGCAGGCCTTGCTGAGCAAGTTTTAGGCGCAGGCGATCGACCTGATCGGACGGCACCAGAATTTGCGTGCCGTTGGCGCGCAGCTCGTAAGGTACGTTCTGAGTTTCAAGCTCTTGCACGATTTTTGCGCCATCTGCAACGGGCACATTGCTATAGAGCGGGGAGAGGGTAGGGGCGGCCACGCGCAGTGAAAGAAAAGCGAAGAAGGCGATCATCACGACCGCGGTTCCGATCATGGCAAAAAGCTTGATCTGGTTAAGATCTTTGAGGGATTGTACCATCGCGTTCATACATGCTCCGTGCTTTAGTCTTTAGCATTGTGTGCAGCGATACAACTCGTAGCAATACAAAGGCCAAGATACAGCGTTCAATGACCGAAATTTCTGCCTGTAGCCTTTGGGCGGTGCCTTTATGCTACGTTCAGCCCTTTCGGGATTGGTGTTACGTTGCTTGCGCGTGGTTTTTTATAGTCTTTTTGGTATTTTATAAGTCGTCTTGAAGATACATTGGGGCAAATTCTGCCCACATTGCTAATGTACCATGCTGAATCGATTTTGCAAGCAAAATTATCAACAGCTAGGTAAAAATTTCCTAGCTCGATGAATTTTCTGTGGATGGCGATGCGGGCGCAGTGCTTTCGCGCACGATGATATCCGCAAAATCACGCAGGAAAACGGAGCCGTTGACTGTCCGTTGCAACATCACGTTACGACGATCATTTTCGTCCTTCTTCCGCCGCACGAGGTCGAGGATCGACAGCGCATCCACCGCACGGCACACTGCGGGCTTTGATATATTGAGCAGCATCGAGAGGTTGCGGATCGTGTGCGGCGGCGGCGTCATATAAACAGAAAGCAGAATGCCGATCTGCCGCTGCGATAGATCATAGGGCAGCTCGCGCAGGCTACTGCTTACGACACGGTGCCAGAGATTGAGCGCATCGGCGGTTGTCATTGTTTCGGTCATGGAATGGGTATATCAGCCCTGCCACGGCGAACAAGAGGCAAAATGACGTTCATTATCGCTCCAGATTCCGGAGCGGTTATCCATAAACACCTTCGGGATGAGAGTTTTGGCCATTGTCATAAAACTGTAACATATATTCACTTGTGTTTATGCAGGGGGGGGTAAACTGGCCTTGTACCCTTGCTATTTCTCTGTCCCGATTTTTCGAGATGGAGCATGTGCCTGAGTAATAGGATGCGGCAGAAAACCAAGTCCGAAGACTATTTTTTAATCTTAAAAACAAAGGTATGTTTTCAAAAACAAAATTAAAGGAAAGGAGAACAGAGCTTCTCAACAGCCTTCGCTCACGATTACTACGCAACGGCTCATTCAAAAAATGGGGTCTGATCTGCGAAGTAAAATCATCAAATGAAGATCTGATGCAATATCTTCATAGAGTAAAAACACTCAATTTGCTATTAGCGGGAGTGTTTACTGGATTATTTGTGTGGGAGGCTGTGGGTGTGACTCTCTTGGTGGTTGAGGCATTAAAAGTCTCTCCTCCACACAAGTGGGGCGGAGAAAATGGTAAAAACGCATTATTATTGCTTATCGCTTTGATCAGCAATATTGCGCCGCTTTCTTTGATACCATTTTTTCTTCCTAAATTGAAGGATTGGATGGCCACAAAAAAGGGGTAGCCATATCTGATCCCTCACCAAGACCTGCCTTCGGGCGGGTCTTTTTTTACCTAGCGTTTTGCGAGGGGGCTACCCAAACCGCTCCTGCAAATACGCAAATAGCGCCCGTAGGCCGAGCGCTTCGCCGCCAGCGGGGCGGCCGGGCTGCG
>CAZGXX010000002.1:0-415194 GCA_964530085.1 uncultured Azospirillum sp. | reverse complement strand
GCAAATAGCGCCCGTAGGCCGAGCGCTTCGCCGCCAGCGGGGCGGCCGGGCTGCGTTTCCGCATTCCACGCATAACTGTCGAGATGCACCCACGGCGTGGTGGGCGAGACAAATCGCTCGAGAAACAGCGCGGCGGTGATGCTGCCCGCGAAACCGAAATTCGGTGTGTTGGTGACATCCGCAATCGCGCTGTTCACATGCTTCGCATACGGCTGCCACAGCGGCAGATGCCAGAGCGGGTCGCTGCGTGACATGCTAAGTCTTTGCAGGGCGTGCGCCACTTCATCGCGGTTAGAATAAAGCGCGGGCAGATCGGGCCCGAGGGCCGTGCGCGCCGCGCCGGTGAGGGTCGCTACATCGATCATCAGCGCGGGTTTATCCGCATCACCTTCGGCCAGCGCATCCGCAAGAATCACGCGCCCTTCCGCATCCGTCGAGCCGATCTCGATGGTGAGGCCTTTGCGCGTTGCCACCACATCCTGCGGGCGGAACGCATTGCCCGCGACGCTGTTTTCCACCGCCGGAATCAGCACGCGCAGCCGCACGGGCAGCTTCGCCGCGATGATAAGCTGCGCGAGGCCAAGCACCAGTGCCGCACCGCCCATATCTTTCTTCATCAGCTTCATGCTCGCATAGGGCTTGAGGTCGAGCCCACCCGTATCGAACGTGACGCCCTTGCCGACCAGCACCACCAGCGGGTGCGATTTTTTACCATGCGTCAGCTCGATGAGGCGAGGGGGCTGGCTTGCCGCGCGGCCGACGGCGTGAATGGCCGGGTAGTTTTGTTTCAGCAGCGCATCGCCGACGATTTCCTTGAACGTAGCACCGCTTTGTTTGGCCACCGCGCGCGCCGCTGCCGCTAAATCCGCCGGGCCCATATCATTCGCAGGCGTGTTGATAAGGTCGCGCACAAGGCAGACTGCGTCTGCATGCATATTAAGAGTATCAATCGAAATGGTTTTCGGCAGCGCGAGCGTCAGCATTTTGCGCTCCAGCTTCTTATAGCGCGTGAACTGATATTGCGCGAGGGCGAAGCCCAGTGCTGCATCAGTGATCGCCGCGGGCTTCCACGCCGCGCTGATGCTATACGTCCCCGAAGGCAGCAGCGCGGGCAGATGCGCGAGCGACCAGATGTTTGGTGCGTCGTTCACCCCGGCGAGCACCATCGCCACGCTGCCATTCGCCGCTTGCATCAGCAGCGCCGTGCCGGGCTGCGCGGTGAAGTTCTGGGTTTTCACCCACGCCTTCACTGCAGCAGGCTGCTTGGCGAGGAATTTCGCCAGCTCCTCGGTGCTGAGCGCGTGAATCGGCGTGGCGTTTTTGGCGATGTGGGTGAAATAGGCGGTCATGGGATAATCTCCGAGGGTTTCTCCACCGCTATTCGATTCACCCGCGCACGTCAAAAATTTCGTGTACTTTTGTCACGCCGGGGCTATAAACCCGCGCGACGGAGGGGCGGCCGAGTGGTTTGCAAAACGCCAGTAGGCGTTTTGGACGGCGAAGCAGCCCGAAGGGCGAGGGTCAGCAGACCCGAGTCAACGCGCACGCCGGTGGCGTGTGATTCCATGTGGAGGGGTGGCCGAGTGGTTTAAGGCGCACGCCTGGAAAGTGTGTGTACGTTAACGCGTACCGAGAGTTCGAATCTCTTCCCCTCCTCCATAAAACAAAAGTCGCCATCGGGCGGCTTCTTTTTATGGTGTGGGGAGGCGTAGTAGGAGAACTCGCCGTTCGATTATTTCATTAGCGAGCATCGCGAGCTTAGGAAATAACACGAGGCGTAGCCGAGATAATCTCTTCCCCTCCTCCAGACCCACTTGAGCCTTCTTAGCCAAAAATCCGGGCGATGTCGTCTGATGCTAGCACACGGAAATCGCCCGCCGCAAGGTCTGGCGGCAAGGTGAGGCCGCCGATGCGTTCGCGGTGCAGCGCCTCCACATGATTGCCAACGGCGGCGAACATGCGGCGCACTTGGTGATAACGCCCCTCACGCAGCACCACGCGCGCGCTGGTGGGGGAAAGCACTTCCATTTCCACCGGCAGAAGCGGTTTCTCTTCGCGCTCCAGCATCAGCGTTCCGGCAGCGAAAATGGCAGCCTCGTCGCCATTCAGTGGCCGCGCGAGGGTCACGTGATACGCCTTCGCCACGTGGTGCTTGGGCGAAATCACCTTATGCAGCAGCGCGCCGTCATCCGTCAGCAGCAGTAGGCCGGAGGTTTCCTTATCCAGCCGCCCGATGCTGGAGAGCTGCGGGTCGCGCCGCTTCCAGCGCGTGGGCAGCAAATCATAAATCAGCGCGCCGGATTCTTTGTGCGAGCAGGTCACGCCCACCGGCTTGTGCAGCATCACCACCATGCCCGGCAGCGGGTCGAGCGGTGTGCCGTCGACCATCACCCGCGCGGGCAAATCCGGCGTCAGCGCCATGCGCAGATCCGCATCCAGCAGCGGTGCGCCATCGAGCGTGATGCGCCCGGCATAGGCCAGCGCATCCACCTCGCGGCGCGAGCCATAGCCCATGCTGGCGAGGAGTCGGTCAAGGCGCATGGTTGGTGCGTTCATCTTATTTCTCCGCCACGAAAATTTTGAATCCATCCGCCTCGGCCACCCGCCGCACGTTGCGGAAGCAGCTCTGAAGCAGCGCCTCATACGGCAGATGGCGGTTGGCAGTGAGCCAGCACGCGCCACCCGGTTTCAGCACCCGCGCGGCTTGCGTGATGAAGGCCTGGCCGAGCGATTTATCCTCGATGCCCACCTCATGAAACGGTGGGTTCATCACCACGAAATCGAGGCTGCTATCGGCGAGGTTGTTCTGCCGCACATCCGCCCACACATGATACGCGAGCGGGTCGGCGATGTTGCGCTTCGCTGCTTCCACCGCACGCCGATCGATATCCATCAGCGTCAGCGCGCTCACCTGCGGCGAGGTGAGTACCGCGCGGCTCAGCACCCCCAGCCCGCAGCCGAAATCCACACCATTTCCTGCGAGCAGCGGCAGATGGGCGAGCAGCAACGCACTGCCCGCGTCGAGACGATCCCAACTGAAAATGCCCGGCTGTGTCCACAGTCCCTGCGCTGCGTGAAGCTGCATCTCCCCTGCATCCAGCGCTTCGGCGATGCCACTGAGCACAGCGGGGCGCATAGCGGTGCAGATGCGGTAATGGCTGCGCGAGCTTTCCACCACCTCGCAGCCGAAGCGACGGAGTTCCTCCGCAATGCGTGTGCCGCCTTTGTCCTTCAGCGCCAACACAGTGAGCGGCGCACCCAGCGCCAGTGCCTGCAGCACGCCCGCGAGCACATAGCGGCGTTCCAGCGTCCCCGGCGGCGCGGCGATGACCGCGCTGGCAAGGCTGCCCTCGGCGCAGGTTTCGAGCGCGAGCGCCCCTGGCATCAGCGGTGAGAGCTGCACGGCGTCAGCTGGAACATCGACCAATTGCTGAGGCGGCGCGCCATAAACGGCATGGAAGGTAACATCATTCATGCCCCATCCATACCAGCATTTTTGGCAAATCCAACCTTTGCGCGCTTGCAAGGTGGCGGCCACGCGCTTAATGAGTCGCTATGACAGAAAATTCAACAGTTCGCGATTGGCTCGCCGCGCTGGGCGATGCGGTGGCAGAGGGGCGCTTTGTAAAGGCAACCCTCAGCAAACCGATGTCAGAAGCAGGCGACCTCAAATCCATCGATATTCGCCCCATCAGTGTAAAACGCGCGCTGAAGCTCAGCTTTACCTATCACCATAAAACGCGAGACGTGGTAAAAAATTATCTGCCGCACGAGAGCCTCGCGCTGCTTGCTGAGCTGCTAGGCGTGCAATTCACACAGGCCAAACTCTTTATACAATCTGCTGACCTGCATCTCGCGCAAACGGGCGACCAGTGGCGCATGAGCGAGCACCCGCCCACCCATACCGAAGCGCCAGCCTTGTCGCATGACCGCGCCAAGAACCGCCTCGTCGAAAGCCGAAACAAGCCGTATCTGCAGGCGCTCGGGCTCACGGATGCGAAGGGCGATGTCTACAAAAACGCGCAGGATAAATTCCGCCAGATCAATAAATATATCGAGATTCTCGACGGGTTAGTGAAACAACTGCCGCCGCGCGAATCGCTGCGTATTGTCGATATGGGGGCGGGCAAGGGCTACCTGACTTTTGCGCTCTACGACCATCTCGTCAACACGCGCGGCATGACGGCCGAGGTCACAGGCGTGGAAACCCGTGCCGACCTCGTGAATCAGTGCAACGCCATCGCAAACACCGAGCAATTCTCTGGTCTACGTTTTGCCCAAGGCACCATCTCGGACTATGACTGCACGGGGGCGGATATCGTCATCGCGCTGCATGCATGCGACACCGCAACAGATGACGCGATCCACAAAGCCATTCGCGCGGAGGCTGCACTTATTGTGGTGGCGCCGTGCTGCCACAAACAAATCCGCCGCGCGATGACGCCTGCGCAGGGAACGCACCCGCTGGCGTTTCTCATGCAATACGGCACCTATGTCGAGCGTATCGCCGAAATGGTCACCGACGGTATGCGCGCGCAGCTGATGGAACTCCACGGCTATCGCACCAACCTGTTCGAGTTCATCGCGGATGCGCACACGCCAAAAAACGTGATGATCGTCGGTACAAAATCCGCGCCCCTCACGCCTGAGACTCACGCCGCACTACTCGCCCAAATCACCGCGAGCAAAACCCAATTCGGCATTTCCCACCATCGGCTCGAGCAGTTATTGAATACATAATGTGCAGCTGTTTTTTGATATATATTGCACTGCGAGATAGGTTGCAGGCGGGTGCTTGCAATAATCCCCCTCGCTGATAGAGTCGCGCTTCATTTTGGGGGTGCATATGGCTCAAGGGCAGGAGACTCCGTGGCTGGATGGACGCACGATCGGCGAGGTGCTGGCGGAAACCGCCGCGCGCTTTGGTACGCATGAGGCGCTGGTCTTCTCCCAAACCGATACGCGCATGACCTATGGCGAATTCCACCGCGCGGTGGAGGACGTGGCGCGCGGGCTGCTCGCGCTCGGCATTAAACCCGGCGAGCATATCGGCATCTGGTCAACGAATATTCCGCAGTGGATGCTGCTGCAATATGCCGCGGCCTCGGTGGGGGTGGTGCTCGTTACCATCAACCCGGCCTATCGCCCATTTGAGCTGTCCTACACGCTGAACCAGAGCGACGTGGTAGCGTTGTTCCTCACCGATGCGTTCAAGTCGTCGAATTATTACAGCATTTTTGCCGAGGTATGCCCCGAGGTGAACGACGCGCATGCAGGCGCGGTGTCGGCGAAGGATTTCCCTAAGCTGCGTCATGTGGTGGCGCTGAAGCCGGAGGCACCCAAAGGGTTTATGCCGTGGAGCGAGCTCATCGCCGCCGGGCGCAACGTGGAAGACGGGGTGATGGCCGACATCACGCGCGGACTGAAGGCGAGCGATGTGATCAATATCCAATATACCTCCGGCACGACGGGCTTCCCGAAAGCGGCGCAGCTCACGCACCGGAATATCCTCATGAATGCGTGGTATGTGACCGGCTGCCAGAACATTACCGAGCACGACCGCATGTGTGTGCCGGTGCCGTTTTACCATTGCTTCGGCTGCGTGATGGGCTCGCTGGGGGCGATCTCGCGCGGGGCAACGATTGTCGTGCCTGCCGAATATTTCAGCCCCACTGCCACGCTCGATGCGATCGAGAAAGAGCGCTGCACCACCATTTACGGCGTGCCGACGATGTTCGTGGCAATGCTCGACGATGCAAGCTTCAAAGGCCGCGATCTCAAAAGCCTGCGCAGCGGCATCATGGCCGGAAGCCCTTGCCCGATCGAGGTGATGCGCAAGGTCATTGGTGATATGGGCTGCCGCGAAATTACCATCGCCTATGGGCAGACCGAAACTTCGCCAGTGGTAACGCAGAGCCTGACGACGGATGCGATGGAGTTGCGGGTGGAGACGGTCGGGCGCGCGATTCCGGGCGTGGAAATTAAAATCGTCAACCCTGAGACGGATGAGGAGCTGCCGGACGGCGAGCAGGGCGAGCTGTGTGCGCGTGGGCATTGCACCATGGTGGGTTATTACAAAAACCCCGAAGCGACGGCGGAAACCATGCGTGGTGGATGGGTGCATAGCGGCGACCTCGCCGTGCGGCGGCCGGATGGCTGCTTTAAAATCACTGGGCGGCTGAAGGATATGGTCATCCGCGGTGGTGAAAATATCTACCCGCGCGAGATCGAGGAGTTCCTCTTCACTCACCCGGCGGTGAGCCAGGCGGCGGTGTTCGGCGTGCCGGATACGAAATATGGCGAGGAGCTTTGCGCCTGGGTGCAGCTTCATGCAGGTAAAACGCTGAACGAGGAAGAAATCCGCGCCTTCTGCAAGCAAAGTCTGGCGCATTATAAAGTGCCGCGCTATGTTCGCTTCGTGGCGGAATTCCCCACCACCGTCAGCGGCAAAATTCAAAAATTCAAAATGCGGGAGGAAATGTGCAAAGCGCTCAACCTAAACGAACAGAAAACAGCATGAGCGAAGGGCTCAATTTTACGCTGCCGGAAACGCATGCCATGCTGCGCGACACGGTTCGCAAATTTGCGGATGGCGAGATTGCGCCTGTTATTCGTGAGCTGGATAAGCACGAGAAATTCTCGGAAGATCTGACGCGCAAAATGGGGCAGATGGGCTTGTTTGGCATCGTCCTGCCGGAGAATTACGGTGGGCAGGGCATGGATTACCTTGCTTACGCCATCGCGTGCGAGGAAATCGCGCGGGTGGATGGTTCGCAGGCGGCGACGATCACCGCGCATAACTCACTCGGCGTTGGTCCTCTCTATTATTTCGGTACCGAAGCGCAGAAGAAAAAATACCTGCCGCAGCTCTGCACGGGTGAGAAACTCTGGGCGTTCGGGCTGACGGAGCCGGGCGCAGGGTCGGACTCGCGCGGCAGCAAAACCACTGCGACCAAGGTCGATGGTGGCTGGAAAATCAACGGCGCAAAAATTTTCATCACCAACGGTAATCACATGAATGCGGGGGTGACCGTGCAAGCGGTGACCGGCAGCAAAGGCGAGGGCAAGCCTGAGCTTTCCTGCTTCATTGTGGAGGCGGGCACCAAGGGTTTTAGCGCGAAATCCATGCATGGAAAATTGATGTGGCGCTCGTCGGATACGACGGAGCTCTATTTCGATGACGTGTTTGTGCCGGACGAAAACATCCTCGGCAAACAGGGCGACGGCAGCAAGCAAATGCTAGCGACGCTTGACCGCGGCAAAATCGGCATCGCGGCGATGGGCGTTGGGTGTGCGCAGGGCGCGTATGAAAAAGCACTCGCTTACGCGAAGGAGCGCCGCCAGTTCGGCAAGCCAATTGCGCATTTCCAGTCGATTGCCTTTGCGCTCGCCGACATGCATATGAAAATAGAGCTCGCGCGGAACTATCTCTATAAGGTCTGCTGGATGGCAGATAACCATATGGCCTTCACCAAAGAAGGCGCGATGGCGAAGCTCTACGCCTCGGAAGTGGCGGGCGAGGTGAGCGACATGGCGGTGCAGATCCACGGCGGCTATGGGCTGGTGGAGGAATATGATGTGGCGCGCTTCTGGCGCGATCACCGCCTGCTACGCATCGGCGAGGGCACGTCGGAAATTCAACGGCTGATTATCTCGCGCGCGATCGGCTGTGCGGATTGACCGTAAAATAGGCAAGGATTACGTATTTTACACCATCAACAGGAGACTCTCATGGCAGCAAATCTCAAAATGAAGGATCAGGATATGGGCAGCGAATTATTGGCGCAGGTGAATGGCAAAGTTGCCCTCAAGGCAAAATACGGCAACTGGATCAATGGTAAAATGGTCGAGGCCGCGAGCGGTAAAACCTTCGATAACCTCAGCCCGGTGAACGGTAAGGTCTATTGCCAGATCGCACGCTCGGACGCGCAGGATGTCGAGCGTGCGCTCGACGCCGCGCATGCCGCACAACCCGCATGGGGCAAGCTTCCGCCGGCGCAACGGGCGATGGTGCTCAACCGCATTGCCGATCGCATGGAGCAGAACCTTGAAGCGCTCGCCTATGCTGAGAGCTGGGACAAAGGCAAGCCGCTGCGCGAGGCGATGGCGGCGGATATCCCGATGGCGATCGACCATTTCCGCTATTTTGCGGCCTGCTGCCGGACGGAAGAAAGCAGCATCTCGCAGATCGATGACGATACCGTGGCGTATCACTTCAATGAGCCGCTTGGCGTGGTGGGGGCGATTATTCCGTGGAACTTCCCGCTCGTGCTGACGGCGTGGAAAATGGCTCCAGCCATTGCGGCAGGCAATGCGATGATCATTAAGCCGGCGGAGCAAACGCCAGTGTCAATCATGGTGTTCATGGAGATGATTGCCGACATTTTGCCACCGGGCGTGGTGAACGTGGTGCAAGGCTTTGGCCCTGAGGCGGGCGCACCGCTTGCGCAAAGCCCCCGAGTGAACAAGGTGACCTTCACCGGCGAGACCTCGACCGGCAAGCTTATCATGCAATATGCTTCACAGAACATTGTGCCGGTAACATTAGAGCTGGGTGGCAAATCGCCGAATATTTTCTTCGATGATATTTTTGCGGAAGACGATGCGATGCTCGACAAAGCGCTCGAAGGCTTCACCATGTTTGCCCTCAACCAGGGCGAGGTGTGCACCTGCCCGAGCCGCGCGCTGATTCATGAAAAAATCTATGACCGCTTCATGGAGCGTGCGCTGAAACGCGTGGAGAAAATCACCGTCGGTAATCCGCTGGAACTGACGACGATGATGGGCTCGCAAGCGTCGCAGCAGCAGCTCGATAAAATTTTGTCGTATGTTGATATCGGCAAGAACGAAGGTGCTAAGCTGCTTGCCGGTGGTAAGCGCGCGCTGCCCGGTGGCGAGCTCGATGCGGGCTACTACATGACGCCGACCGTGTTCTCGGGCAACAACTCCATGCGCCTGTTCCGTGAAGAAATCTTTGGTCCTGTGCTGGCGGTGACGACTTTCAAAAACGAAGAGGAAGCGCTGCAGATTGCGAACGACACGCCCTATGGTCTCTCCGGTGCGGTGTGGACGCGGAACCAGAACACGGCCTATCGCGCCAGCCGCGCGATGAAAGCGGGTCGTGTGTGGGTGAATTCCTATCACCTTTACCCGGCGCATGCGGCGTTTGGTGGGTATAAGCAGTCGGGCATTGGCCGTGAAAACCACCGTATGATGCTCAGTCACTTCCAGCAGACGAAGAACGTGCTCACGAGCTACAACCCGAACGCGCTGGGGTTCTTCTAGGATGAGTAAGGCTGCGACGAAGATGACCGAGAATAGCGCTGAAGCGAACGCCAACTATCACCAGCAACTCGCCAGCGAGCTAGCTGAGCGCTTGGCGAAAGTGGCCGAAGGCGGCGGCGCGAAGGCGGTGGAGCGTCACCACGCGCGTGGCAAATTGCTGCCGCGTGAGCGCATTGCGCGCGTGCTGGATGCGGGCTCGCCGTTTCTCGAACTCTCCGCGCTCGCGGCGTGGGATATGTATACGGAAGAAGGCGGCGTGCCGAGCGCGGGCGTGGTTACCGGCATTGGCCGCGTGCATGGGCATGAATGCATGTTCGTGGCGAATGACGCGACGGTCAAGGGCGGCACCTATTTTCCGCTGACGGTGAAGAAACATCTGCGCGCGCAGGAGATTGCGACGCAGAACCGCTTGCCCTGTATTTACCTTGTCGATTCCGGCGGTGCGTTTTTGCCGATGCAGGATGAGGTTTTCCCTGACCGCGACCATTTTGGCCGTATTTTCTTCAACCAGGCGCGCATGTCAGCAGCCGGAATTCCGCAGATCGCAGCGGTGCTCGGCTCCTGCACCGCAGGCGGCGCCTATGTGCCTGCGATGTGCGATGAATCAGTGATCGTGAAGGGCAACGGTACAATTTTCCTTGCTGGGCCGCCGCTGGTGAAAGCTGCAACGGGGGAGGATGTGACGGCAGAGGATTTAGGCGGGGCGGAGGTGCACACGGTGCAATCCGGCGTCGCCGATCATTACGCCGCGAATGAGGAAGAGGCGCTCGCCACTGTGCGCGATATTGTCGCGAATCTGAACTGGAAAACGGCGGCGCAGCGCAACACCAAGCCGTATGAAGAACCGCGCCACCCGGCGGAGGAGATTTACGGCATTCTGCCGATCGAATCGACCCGCGTGCCGTTCGATGTGCGCGAGATCATCACCCGGCTGGTGGATGGTTCGCAGTTCCACGAATTCAAACGCCGCTACGGTACCTCCATCGTCTGTGGCTTCGCGGCGATTCACGGCTCGCCGGTCGGCATCGTCGCCAATAACGGGATTTTATTTTCCGAATCAGCGATCAAGGCGACGCATTTTATTGAGCTGTGTGCGCAGCGAAAAATTCCACTCGTGTTCCTGCAAAACATTACCGGCTTTATGGTTGGGAAAAAATATGAGGCCGAGGGCATCGCCCGCCACGGCGCAAAAATGGTGATGGCGGTGAGCAACGCGCAAGTGCCGAAATTCACGGTCGTCATCGGCGGCTCGTTCGGCGCGGGGAATTACGGCATGTGTGGCCGCGCCTTCGACCCGCGCTTCATGTGGATGTGGCCGAACGCCAAAATCTCCGTCATGGGAGGCGAACAGGCGGCAGACGTGCTCGCGCGCGTGAAGGCGGATGCGATACCGAAAGAGGTGGAAGCCAACCGCAAACGCATCCTCGAAAAATACGCGACGGAAAGCAGTGCCTACTACTCCACCGCGCGGCTGTGGGACGACGGGATCATCGACCCCGCAACCACGCGCGACGTGCTGGGCCTCGCCATCGCCGCGAGCCTCAACGCGCCGATTGAGGATACAAAATTCGGCGTGTTCAGGATGTAACGATGACAGATTTTTCACTCCTCACCCTTAACGTTGATGCGCGTGGAGTGGCATATGTCACCCTCAACCGCCCGGAAATTCATAACGCGTTTGACGATGCGCTGATTGCGGAAATCACCCTCGCTTTCGCGGCGATTGACGCGAACCCGGCGGTGCGGGTGGCGGTTCTTGCGGGCAACGGGAAATCCTTCTGCGCGGGCGGCGACATTAACTGGATGCGCAAAATGAAAGCCTATAGCCGCGCGGAAAACGTGGAGGATAGCGCCAAGCTTGAGCTGATGTTTGCACAAGTGGCGGGGCTCACCAAGCCGCTCGTCGGGGTGGTGCATGGCAACGCCATGGGCGGTGGCGCTGGGCTTGCGGCCGCATGCGATTTCGTCATCGCGGAAGAAGACACACGCTTTGGATTTACCGAAACGCGCCTTGGCATCGCGCCGAGCGTGATTTCGCCCTATGTGATTGAGAAAATTGGCCTCTCCTACGCACGGGCGTATTTCCTTTCTGGGGCGGTGTTCTCGGCTGAGGTAGCGAAGGAAATGCAGCTGGTGCATCGCGTGGTGACGGCGACGGAGCTTGCGGTAGCAACAGAAGAAACCGTGCAGGAATTTTTGCGTGCCGCACCGGGCGCCGCTGCGCGCACCAAGGCACTGATTGCTCAGGTGAAGGCACTCAGCCAGGATAAAAACGCGCGTGCCGCGATTCGCGAATTCACGATTGAAACGATCGCGGATTTACGCGTCGGCGACGAGGGGCAGGAAGGCATGGACGCGCTGCTCACTAAACGTAAACCGAATTGGACAGTGGCATGAAAAAAATCACCCGATTGCTGATTGCCAACCGTGGCGAAATTGCTTGCCGCATCGTGGCGACTTGCCGCGCGATGGGCATAGAGACCGTAACACTCTTCGCCGAGAATGATCGCGATTTGCCGCATGCCTATGCGGGGGATTTCGCCGTGGCGCTGGAAGGAAAATCACTGGCTGAGACCTATCTCAACATCGAAAAGATTATCGCCGCCGCCAAGGCCAGCGGCGCGAATACGATCCACCCGGGCTATGGGTTTCTCTCGGAAAATGCGAAGTTCGCGGAGGCGGTAACAAAAGCTGGGCTGATCTTCGTGGGGCCGCCCGCCAAGGTAATTTCGATGATGGGTGACAAGGCCGAGTCGCGCATGATGTGTCAGAAAATTGGTGTGCCGACGGTGCCGGGTTATGACGGTTCCGCGACGGATGTGAAGCAGCTGGTGAAAGAAGCGGAGAAGATTGGTTTCCCGCTGCTGGTGAAGGCGGCGGCGGGCGGCGGCGGCAAAGGCATGCGTATTGTACACGAGAGTAAGGACGTCGCAGCGGCGCTCGAATCCGCGCGTTCGGAAGCGAAGAACGCGTTTGGCGACGACCGTTTGCTGATGGAGAAATACCTCACCCAACCGCGCCATATCGAGGTGCAGGTTTTCTCGGACACGCATGGAAATCACCTGCATTTTTACGAGCGCGAATGCTCCATCCAGCGGCGCTATCAGAAGATCGTTGAGGAAAGCCCGGCGCCGCAACTGCCCACCAAAACGCGTGACGCGATGACGGCGGCGGCGATCAAAATCACCTCGCATATCGGCTATGTCGGCGCGGGGACGATGGAATTCATCATGGATGCGAGCGGCGAATTTTACTTCCTCGAAATGAATACGCGCTTGCAGGTCGAACATCCGGTGACGGAGCTGGTGACGGGGCTCGACCTCGTGAAACTACAGATTGAAGTGGCCGAAGGCGCGAAGCTGCCGATGGCGCAGAAGGACGTGACACAGCGCGGCCATGCGATTGAAGTGCGGCTCTATGCGGAAGATTGCGCGCGGGATTTTATGCCATCGCCCGGTACGCTGACGCAGTTCACCTTGCCGCAATTGCCGCACGTACGCTGCGAGAACGGCTACCAGAGCGGCAGCACGGTGTCGGCAAGTTATGACCCGATGATTGCGAAGCTCGCGGCCTGGGGCGCAACCCGCGCAGAAGCCATCGCGCGGATGCTGAATGCACTTTCGAAAACTACCATCAACGGCGTGACGAATAACCGCGCCTTCCTCGCGCGCGTGCTCGCGCATCCGGAATTTGCGGCGGGTAAAACGGCGACGGATTTTATTCCGAAACATAAAGAGGCGCTGTTTTCTACCGAGCGTACGGATGATGAAACGGCGGCCTTAGCCGCTGCCTACCTGCTGTTCAGTGCCGCTGTGCCGCAGCTTGCCTCGGCTTCACAGGCGGAGCATTCGGCGTGGAATAACCCAAAACTGGCGGGGATGCGATGAACGTAACACTGCATATCGATGGCAATGCGGTGACGCTTGAGAACCTCGCGCGTAAGGCGCAGGAAGTGGCGTTCACGCTGAATGGCAAAACCTATCAGTTCCGCAGCCAGCGCCTGCCGGGCGGAGGATATCTGCTCGAGCGGGAAACCGCGCCCGGCGTGTGGCAGCGCGTGAGCAGCTCGGTCTCGCAGGGGAAAGATTTCAAGCGCGTGTCGCTCGGCACGCTCGAGGCGAAGGTCGCGGAGCAAACGAAATCCGGTGGGCAGGGGCATGGCGAAAGCGCGCTCAGCCCACGCGCGCCGATGCCGGGGCTCATCCGCCAGATTCTGGTGAAGCCGGGCGAGGTGGTGAGCAAAGGCCATCCGCTGCTGGTGATGGAAGCGATGAAGCTGCAAACCACGCTTTCCGCCGGGGGCGACGGCACGGTGGATGCCGTGCTGGTAAAGGAAGGCGAACTGGTGACGGACGGGGCGGAGCTGGTGAAAATCACCCCGGCAGCGAAATGACGATGGATATTCAGATTGTCGATGTCAGCGCGCGTGACGGGCTGCAGAACGAGAAAAATGCCGCGCAGCTTTCGGCGGCGGATAAGGTCGCATTCATTCGTAAGCTCGCCGAAGCGGGGCTAACGCGGATCGAGGCGGGGAGCTTCGTGCACCCCAAGGTGCTCGCCATGGCCAATAGCGGTGAGGTGGCGGATGCATTGTCGCCGGTGGAGCGTGATTTCCCGAACGTGATTTTCTCGTATCTCGTGCCGAATCTGAAGGGGCTGGAGCGCGCCAAGGCCGCGCGCGCCAAGGAAATCGCGATTTTCCTCGCGCTCTCGGAAGCGTTTTCGAAAGCCAATATCAACCAGACGGTGGATGAGTCCTTCGCGAATATTGTGCCGGTAATTGCGGCGGCGAATGCGGATGGCATCCGCGTGCGCGGCTATATCTCGAACCTGTTCGGCTATACGGATATGCCATTTTCGCCGCAGGAAGTCGCCCGTCGCAGCAAGCAACTGCTCGATGCGGGCTGCTTTGAGGTGTCCCTCGGTGACACGACGGGCATCGGCAAGCCTGAGCAAATCGAGCCGCTGATTGCGGCGCTCACCGCGCAGGGCGTGCCGCTTTCGCAGGTGGCGATGCATTTTCACGACACGTTCGGCAATGCCATTGCGAATGTAGAGCGTTCCTACGCGCTCGGCATCCGTATTTTTGATGCGGCGACCGGCGGCCTCGGCGGCTGCCCCTATGCCAACAGCCCCAAAGGCAATCTGCCGATGGAAGCGCTGGTGGCGTGGTGCCAGAAAAATCACCTTCGCTGTGAGGTAACAGACCTCGCACAGCTTGATGCTGCAGCCAGCTTTATCCACGAAAAGCTGGGTAGAGTTTCGGCCTAGCCCTTGTCATGGCAACGCTTCTGCGCTACGCCAGCACAAACCACAACACGGGATGATTCCATGACGACGAAACAGCATACGGTTGGTTCCTTCCTTTTTGATTATCTGCACGGCCTGGGCGTGACCCATGTGTTCGGCATTCCAGGGGATTTCGCGCTGCCAACCTTCCGTTGGATGCAGGCCTCGCCGCTCGAGATTATCACCATGACGCACGAGCCGAGTGTGGGCTTCGCGGCGGATGCTTATGCGCGCATCAACGGCTTTGGTGTGGCCTGCGTGACCTACTGCGTGGGCGGGTTGAACATGCTCAACTCCGTGGCATGCGCCTATGCCGAGAAATCGCCGGTGCTGGTCATTTCCGGTGGCCCATCGCCAGCGGATCGTGACAAAGACGTGCTGATGCACCACAAGGTACGCACGTTCGATACGCAGCGCCATATTTACGAAGAAGTGACCTGCGCAACGGCGGTGATTGATAATCCTGAAACCGCGGCAGCTGAGATTATGCGCGTGATTCGCACGATGCAGGAACAGTCGCGCCCCGGCTATATCGAGATGCCATTCGATGTGGTGGATATGCCGATTGGTACGATTCCCACGCTTCCTGCGCCGAAGCCTGCGGTCAGCAATCCGGATAATCTCGCGGCTATGCTGGAAGACGCAGTGACGGCAATCAATAAAGCCAAGCAGCCGGTGATTATTGCCGATATCGAGCTGCATCGCTTCGGGTTGGATGATCTGGCACTTGCGCTCGCCTCGAAATTCAATATTCCAGTGGCATCTACGCTGCTTTCGAAATCGATCATCAGCGAAACACATCCGTTGTTTATCGGCGTGTATTCCGGCCCGCTATCGGATGCATCGGTGCAGAAATATGTCGAGGAGTCGGACTGTTTGATCATGCTTGGTGCTTATATTACCGATGTCTGGTTTGGCTTCATGAGCACAAGTGAAAAGCTCACGCGCCGCAATACGCTGATGGCGACGACAGAAAAAATGCAGATCGGCGCGCGCACCTACGAGCAAGTAGCGTTGAAGGAGTTTCTGGAGCGTCTGATTGAGGAGCCGATTGCGCCACGCATGCTGGGCGATTTGCCGAAGCCAGCGGCGGAGCCAAAGCCACTCGAAGAAGGCGAGAAAAACGACACAATCAGTATCGAGAATTTTTTCCGCTTGCTTGGCCTGCATGCGAGCGAGAACAGCATCATCACCTGCGATACGGGTGACGCATTGTTCGGTGCAATGAAGCTGCGTACCAAACAGGCGACGAACTTTATCGCCGATGCCTATTATCTTTCAATGGGATTTGCTGTGCCTGCGGCCATTGGTGCCATGGCGGCACGTCCGAGTGATCGCGTGATTTCGATCGTGGGCGATGGCGCGTTTCAGATGACGGGGATTGAGCTTTCGACCGCTGCAAAATTCGGCATGAAACCCATTGTGTTTGTACTGAATAACGATGGCTACGGCACGCAGCGTTTTATTTTGGATGGCCCGTTCAACGAAATCCTGCGTTGGAACTACACCAAGCTCACCGAGCTTTTTGGCGTGGGCATCAGCAAAAAAGTGACGACCAATGGCGAGCTGGATGCCGCACTGATAGAGGCGGTGGCAAATAACGAGCTCTATCTCATCGAGGTGGTTCTTCCACGCGATGCGTGCAGCCCCAGCCTCAAGCGGGTAGGTGAAGAGCTCGGTCGCCTGCGCGATAAAGACAAGCGCAAGTAATGCGCGCCCCGCTTTATTACGAGGATTTCACCGTCGGACAGCAGTTTCGCAGCGCACGCGAATACGTGATGGAAAAAGACGCAGCGATCACCTTCGCGCGTGCGTTCGACCCGCAGGCACAGCATGTGGATGATGCAGCCGCAAAAGAAAGCCTCTTCGGCCAGTTGGTGGTGAGCGGCTGGCATACCGCAGCGGCAACCATGCGGCTTAAAACCGAAACAGATTTATTCCGTGTGGCCGAAGGGGTGGTTGGCATGGGGCTGGAGCATGTGCGTTGGCCGGTGCCGACGCTGCCGGGGGATCGCCTACGCATTGTCATGACCATTCTTGCGATGCGGGGTTCGGCGTCGCGCCCCACCAAGGGCATTATTCGCTACCAGGTAGAGACCTTGAACCAGCGCAACGAATTGGCGATGGAGATGGTGACCTCCGTCATGGTGCCGCGGCGAGTGGTGTCTTAGCCTAACTCCGCGTAGTATGTTGGGGCGCTTATTTTATCCTGCATTGGTTAGATCGCGCAGAAATTTGGTGACTTCGGTGCGCAGATGCTCGGATTGTTTAGAGAGGTCGCCCGAGGCTTGCAGTGTTTGCGCAGCGGCGCTGGTGGAGTGCGCGGCGGAATCTGTCACATCCGAGACGTTGGTGGTGATATTCTGCACGCGCTGTGCGGCCTGGTTGATGTGGCTTGAGATTTCTTTGGTGGCGGCACCTTGCTCCTCAATCGCCGCGGCGATGATGCCTGAAATCTGGTTGATTTGATCGATGACGTTGGTGATCTGGCCGATGGCACTGAGCGTGTCCTGGCTGCTGCCTTGCATTGCTTCCACCAGTGCGCTGATTTCTGCTGTTGCACTGGCGGTTTGGTTGGCCAGCGTTTTAACTTCCGAGGCAACGACAGCGAAGCCTTTTCCTGCCTCACCTGCGCGCGCCGCTTCGATAGTGGCGTTGAGTGCAAGCAGGGTGATTTTGGCGGCGATGCTGTTGATGATTTCTACGATGCCGCTGACCTTTTGCGCCGAATTCGCCATACTTTCGGCGACTTTGCGGACATTGCCCGCTTCCTGCACGGCATTGCCCGTGGTGGCGGTGGACTTATGCACCTGTGCGCTGATTTCGCTAATGGCGGAGGAAAGCTGGTCTCCCGCGGTGGACACATGCTGGATGCTTTGTGAGACTTCGCCGACATCGTGATTCAGCACTTGCAGTTTTTTGTGGCTATCGCCCGCGCGGCTGCTGAGATCGCGCGAGGAGGAATCCATCTCCGTGGCGGCAGAAGCAACAATTTCTACCACATGTTTGACGGAATCTTCAAACTCCCTCGCGAGCTTACGCAGGTGAATGGCATTCTGCTTGAACACGACTACTGCATTCGCCATTTGGCCGATTTCGTCGCGCTTGTTCGTATGCGGGATATCCGTATCTACCGCGCCTTTGGCGAGGCTGGTCATCGCCGTGCGTAGGTGGTTGATGGGGTTTACAATGCTGCGCGAGATGAGCCAGAAGATCCCAAAGCCAATCAGCAGTGCGATGCCGCCTTGCATGAGGAGGGTTTTGAGATGCGCCTCGAAGAAGGTGATGCGAGTATGCAGCAGAATGTTCATTTCTTCCTGTGCGGCGGTGTAAAGTGTCATGAGTGACGCGCGCGAAGCTGCAAAAGCGGTAGAAAGATCAGCCTGCGAGAGCGCATTGCCCGGTGTATGGATTTGGTCGAACAGGGCGAGCAGCGCTTTGTTTTTTTCTTCATACGCTTTCATGAGTGGGCCGAGGCGGGCAAGGGATGCGCTTGTGCCGTAGAAATTTCCATCTTCCGCGAGGGCGATGCTGAGGCTGCCCATCACACGGCCGGTGTCGTCGGCGTCGAGAATATGTTTCCAGACTTCGATGCGTGCGAATTGCGCCGGGGTGATGCCTTTGGACTGATGGGGGAGAATTGCCAGCAGCTCTGCCTCTGCGCCGGCGAGGTCCTCGATTGAATTCGGGATGGCAAAGGAAAGTGCATCCATCACGTAGTAGCTATCGAGGTCGGGGTCGAGTGTGAGGTTAGAACCGTCGCTCGCGCGCGAAATGGCGGCTTTCAGAGCCCCGGCGAGCGTGTCGAGTGCGGTAAGGCTCGCATCATCCGTGGAGTTAGGCAGATGCTGCAAGGCTTCGTCGATGGCGGGTACAATGGCGCCCCATTGGTTCTTGGCAAGCGGTAGGCCAATTTTTTTGACATCCGCCTCGCCGAGTTCCTGATCGCTGAAGCCGACATGGCTGCCGACTTCGGTGTAGGTCTCGTTCATCTGCTTTCGCAGGTCGGCGATACGGGTGGTTGTGCTTTCTGTTTCGGAACCGGTTAGCAGGGCGATTTTCTTCATACGCACTTCGTGCAGCAGTTCCGTCAGCGGTTTTTGCAGGCGTTCGCCGTCGAGTTCCTGCGCCGCGAAATCGATCTGCTTCTGCACTTCCTGCGAGAGCAGCCAGGCGAAGACACACATCGGAATTGCCAGCACCACCACGTTAATGAGCATGCGTTTGCGGATGGAGAAAATCATCTCACTCTCCCGATTTGCGTTGGAACGGCAGAGGGGTGGTATGGGGTGAATCGATGCGCAGCTTGTCGATGAAATCGGACACTTTGGTGCTGAGCGATCTGTTCTGGCCGGATAAAATGCTCGATGCGGCGTGGAGGTTCTCGGTCTTTTCTTCTACATGGCGTGCAATATCCGTCACTGCGCCGACAATGCGTTCCACTGTTGAGGCGCTTTCGGTGGTTCCGGTGACATCCGCCGCGATCAGTGCAATCAGCTCTTTCTGCGTGTCAATGGCGCTTGCCGCACCCACCATCCGTTCATTCACTTGATCGATACGCTCTGTAATACCTGCAAAACTGGTGACGACGGTTTCAGAAGCGCGCTGCATTTCTTCGATATAGCTGTTGATTTTTTGCGTAGCGACAGCGGTTTGCTGTGAGAGTTGTTTTACCTCATCTGCCACTACGGCGAAGCCCTTTCCGGCCTCACCCGCGCGGGCGGCCTCGATGGTGGCGTTGAGCGCCAGCAGATCGATTTTCTCCGTGATCGTATTAATCATGCCGACGATCTCGGAGATGTTGCGTGTGGTAGCGACCAGATGCTGTGAGGAGTTGTCCATTCCCCGTAGTTGCATCACGGCATCGTGCGTCGCTTGTTGCGAGGCTTTGGATTCGCCATGAAGCCTGGTTGCTGTTTCCACGAGTTGGTTACACACTAGCGAGATAGAGGCCATGCGGTCTGTTGCGCCGTGGATGAGGTTCTTGGCTTCCTCGATTTTCGTTACGCCGGAATGGGTCATGGTGGAAATGCCGCCCGCCATGTCTTTGATCTCGACCGAAGTGACAGAAACGCGCGCGGCAATTTTCTCCATCTGCACGTTGAAATCCTGCATATCTTCAAGACGTTTTTGCCGGATCACTTCGTTTTCCGCATGCTCTGTACGGATGCGGAAGACGATTACATAGACGGCGTAAGAAAGTGCACCAGCGAGCAGCAGGCCAACAGAGAATGCAATCCACACATAGCGCATGCGCATATTGTAATCGGTGGCGTCGATATCCGTGCCGACGATGCCGATGAACTCGTGAGCACTGTTATAGATAGGGGCGTAGGCGCTGATGACCGTGCCCCATTCATCGGTGTAGGGATGATCCTCAATCGTCACCACGTGATCTTTCAATGCCTGTTGTAGAAATGCTGTGGCAGCAGTGTATTCTTCCATCACGTTTGCAGTGGTTTTACGCTCGCTCTCTTTTAGCTTCAGTGTTTCGGGCGATGGCTGTTGCGTGTCTATGATGAAATAGATTTTTCCCTCGCGCAGGACGCAGGTGTAAATATAGCGTAGATCCGGATTTGCTTTGAGCATCTGGCGATAGGGCGCCTGTACGTTGAGATAGTCCTCGGACTCTTTTTGTTCCGGCTTGGTAATGGTTTGGTGGAGGTCGCCGTTGGTCAATTCCGATGCTGTTCCGGCAACGCCGCGCAGCTGGTCTTGAATCGCATCGAGCATGCCCGCGCGCGCGATCCATGTTACCGCGATATTGCACAGCATGGTGATGGCAAACACCGAAAGCGCAGCAATAAAAGCTTCTTTTTTTGGTTTAATATGTGTGTGCATAAAAATGTTTCCCAACCCAGTAGAAGTATGTTACACAAAGTATAAGCAATTGAAAGAGCTTAATTAAATTAACCATTTTTTAACTTTTCTTAAGCCTTCTTTGCAAGAAAAAACGTCATACGTTTGTTTAAAAACGAAAGGGTTCTCGCATGTCTTCTCTTCCGCTGCGCGTTAAGTTCATGTTGTTTTCGCTGATCGTTCTTGTTGGCGTATGCTTCCTTGGCTGGTTGGGGAATCAGGCGGCAAATAAGATTGAGGAAACGGCGAGCCTGCGCGACATCGTGACGCTGACGAAACTGCAGATGCGCATCGACATGATGCATGACGCAATTAATGGGAATGTGATCCTCAGCCTGAATGCCAAGCCGGATGAATTGGCGGGTATCGCAAAGGAAATGGATGGTAACATCGCTACGGCGCAGGAGTCGTTAAAAGAACTCAGCGGCATGAATTTGCCGGAGGCGCTAAAGCCTGATTTTGAAAGACTGCAGACAGAGTTTGTGACCTATTTTGATCAGGCGCATAAGACTATGGAGGCGCTGTCGTCTAGCAATGCTAACGGTCAGGCTGCTTATAAGGAAGGCTTCGCGCCGGCATTCCAGACGTTGGTAGAGACGCAGGAAAAGCTCCAGGACGAGGTAAATCACTATTCTGAAGAGGAGGCGGGTGGCGCCTTGGCGGATGCCGAGCAGATGAAAAAATGGGTGCTCTATGCTGCGGTGGCATCGATTCTGCTCTCGATCTTTCAGCCGGCCTATGCGCACTGGGCGATTTTCAAGCCGCAGCGCGAGCTTCTTGATATCGCAGATTGTCTCTCGGGCAAGAATGCTTCGGTCTGCCCAGAAATTCCCTACACGAACCGGCATGACGAGATTGGGGCGCTTTCAGCCACACTGGTGACGCTGCGGGCGAATCTCAAAAAGCAGGCGGAGCTGGCGGATGGGTTTGAGCGCAAGGTGAAGCATGCGGTGGATATTGTGGCGTCTTCGGCTACAGAAATGGAGGCCACGGCGCGGCAAATGACCGAATCTGCCACGGACAGCCAGCGCAAACTGGCGGAATTGTCGGCGGGAATCGGCGGTACGGTTGCCAATATTCAGGAGGCATCTGCAGCGGTAGGGCAGATCTACACGTCTATCAACGAGATCAGTAAGCAGGTGACGCAAGCAACGAGGGTGAACAACAACGCCGTAGATGAGGCAAACCAGGTGAATGGGCTGGCCGAGACGCTGTCGGTGGCGGCAAATAAGGTGAATGATATTAACGGTATCATCACGGCGATTGCGGGCAAGATTAATCTGCTGTCGCTCAACGCGACGATTGAAGCGGCGCGTGCGGGTGAAGCGGGCAAAGGCTTTGCAGTGGTTGCCTCGGAAGTGAAAACGCTGGCGAACCAGACAGCCACCTCGGCCAGCGAAATTACCGGGCATATTCAGTCGATCCAGCAATCCTCGACGGACACGCTTGAGGGCGTGCGTGGTATCAACGCCGTGATCGCGCAGATCAGCGAAATATCGACCACTATTGCCTCTGCGATTGAGGAGCAGGGAACTGGCACGCATGAGATCGCCAAGAATATGAAAGAGGCCTCGGACACGGCAGGTGTCATTTCGGCCAATGCGGCATCGGCGGCGGATTTGGCGAGAACCACCGGTGAGGCGGCAGGGCAGATGCTGCATGCCGCCGGGGAGCTTTCGCGCCAGGCGGAGGGGTTGCGCGGCGAGGTTGGCTCGTTCTTGCAGAATATTCGTGGAGGCACGAAGTAAGCGCGGATCAATTACACGGGCGGATAGTGGTATGGATGACTTAGTCAATGAGTTTGTAACGGAGACCGTTGAAAGCCTCGGTATGCTTGACCAGAAGCTGGTGCGGCTGGAGCAGAATCCGAACGACAAGGCAATCCTTGGGGATATTTTTCGCAGTGTACATACCATCAAGGGCGCGAGTGGTTTTCTTGGCCTGCCACGTCTGGGCGCGCTTGCGCACTCGGCGGAGAACGTGCTCGGCATGATCCGCGACGGCGAGCTGGATGCCTCGCCGCAAGCGATTACGCTGGTGCTTCAGTCGCTCGACGTCATCAAGGGCATGGTCGATTATTTGGGTGAGAATGGTAAAGAGCCTGAAGGCGACGATGCTGAGTTGATTGCACGGCTCAATGCCTTCGCGGGGGGCGGCCCGGCCGTTTACGATGGCCCCGACCATGAAATATTCCATGAAACGGAAGCTGCTCAGGCTGCTGCCGCGGCGGCAGGGGTGACGGAAGACTTCTCCAGTTTCTTTGCGGGGGATGACGATCTCAATGCGCTGATTGAAGCGGATAACAAAAAGAAAGAGGCGGCTGCGTCACTGCCTGCGCCGGTAGCCGTGGCACCTGTGCCAGCGCCAAAACCAGTTGCCAAAGAAGCGCCGAAAGAGGCTGCCAAAGAAGGCGGCGGTGCCGGGGTAACGCAATCCATCCGCGTGAATATCGACGTGCTTGAGAATCTCATGCAGATGGTGGGCGAGCTGGTGTTGTCGCGCAATCAGTTGATGCAGCTGGTGCGCACACATACAGAGATGCAACAGATCTTCCAGTCACCGATCCAGCAGATGTCGTACATCACGACCGAACTGCAGGAAGGCATCATGAAGACGCGCATGCAACCAATCAGCGGGGCATGGTCGAAATTTCCGCGTCTGGTGCGTGATTTGTCACTTGAAGTGGGTAAAAAAATTGAACTGAAAATGCACGGGGAAGAGACCGAACTCGACCGCCAGTTGCTCGAACTCATCAAAGACCCGCTGACCCATATGGTGCGCAATTCATGCGATCATGGGCTTGAGCTGCCGCAAGACCGTATCGCTGCTGGTAAGCCAGAGGTGGGCACGGTGACGCTCTCGGCCTTCCATGAGGGCGGGCATATTATTATCGAGATCGCCGATGACGGACGCGGGCTGAATATTGAGCGTATCAAGCAGAAGGCGCTTGATAATGGGGTTGTCACTCCTGCCGGGCTTGATGCGCTCAGCGAACAGCAGATCATGCAGTTTATTTTTGCCGCCGGGTTCTCGACGGCGGAGAAAGTGACGGCGGTTTCTGGCCGCGGCGTGGGCATGGATGTAGTGCGCACCAATATCGAGAAAATGGGCGGCACGATTGAGCTTTTCTCCGAACTCGGCAAAGGCTCGAAATTTGCTATCAAAATTCCGCTGACGCTCGCCATTATTCCGGTGCTGATTATCGAGGCGGGTGGCGAGAAGTTTGCCTTGCCACAAATCAACGTGCTGGAGCTGGTCGAGACTGCTGCCGGTAGTGAGTATGCGATAGAGACAATTAACAACGCAGCAGTGTTGCGTCTGCGTGAAAAATTGCTACCGCTGGGCTCGTTGGCTGAGATTCTGGAGTTACAAAAAGCGCGAGGCAACTGGGATTCACGCGCTGCGCAGGTGGTTGTGTGTAAGGTCGGTGGTAACGATTTTGGTCTCATTGTCGACCGTGTCTATGATACCGAAGAAATTGTTGTCAAACCCGTGTCGGAGATGATTAAGCATCTGGATTGTTATTCCGGCAATACCATTCTCGGGGATGGTAGCGTGATCATGATTCTTGATCCGAACAGTATTTCAAAAACGATTGGCACGATTGCAGCAAGCGATACAAAGGCGTCGGATACGCAGGCGATGCTAGGGCTTGCGGGCGAGAAAGAAATTAACTTCCTGCTTTTTAAATCTGGCAAAGGGGCGCCCAAAGCCGTGCCGCTGGAACTGATATCGCGCCTTGAGGAAATCGAGGTTAGCAATATCGAGTTGGCGGGTATCGATCCAGTGGTCCAGTATCGCGGCGATTTGATGCGGCTCATTACGCTCGGCGAGTTCCATCTGCCGAATACGGAACTGGTGAACATCATTGTATTCAGCTATGATCGCAAAAATATCGGCCTGATCGTCGACGAAATCATCGATATCGTCCCCGCGCAATACGACGTGAAGCTGACGACGAAGAGTGCCGCGGATGAATCTTGCCTCGGCAGCATGGTGATTGCTGGAAAAACGACAGATGTTGTGGATGTGGCGAGCATTCTATCGGACCTCGTCGACCAGGCGATCAGCGACCATCAGGGCAAAGGCAAGAAGGGAGCAGAGAATTGCAACCTGCTGTTGGCCGAAGATAGCCCTTTCTTCCGTAATCTCACGGAGCCGTTTCTTGCGGCTTCGGGATACAGCGTAACGTCAGTGGAGAATGGACAAGAGGCGCTGGAGATACTCTCGGCGCATCCGGGGCGGTTTGATATTCTGGTGACAGATATCGAGATGCCCGTGATGGATGGGCTGGCGCTGACGATGGCGTGTCGTAAACATCCGGTGCTTAATACCTTGCCGATTATTGCCTATACCGCGTCCGAAAGTATGGAAACGATGCAGCGTTCGAAATCAGCAGGGGTGGATGCCTGTATTCTGAAGACGGATCGGCCGGGTCTGCTTGAGGCTGTGGCACATCATCTCTCAGTAAGGAAGGAGATTGCCGCATGAGCGTTAGCGCACAGATGAGTGCATCCATGGCTCCTGCGCATAGCACGATGCTGGTTACCATGATCATCGACCAGCAGAGCTTTGGCGTGCCCGTACAAAGTGTCCGCGATGTGCTGCGTGATCAGCGTATTGCCAAAATTCCTAAAGCGCAGGCGGAAGTTGCGGGCTCGATCAACCTGCGCGGGCGGATTGTGACTGTGGTCAATTTACGTCAGCGTCTTCGCCTTACGAGCGAATATAAAGAGCGGCCGATGTTTGTGGTGGTGGAGCATAAGGGCGAGCTCTATAGTCTGCTCGTGGATAAGGTGGGTGAGGTGTTGACCGTACCGTCGTCGGATATCGAGAAAACGCCGCCCAACCTGACACCCAACTGGCAGGAAGTTGCATCCGGCGTATGCCGCTTGCGGAGTGAACTGCTCGTTGTGATTGATGTTCATGCGTTATTGGCGGTTTAGCGCTGCCTCAAGGAAGTTTGAATGCCCATAAACATCATGTTGGTGGATGACTCGAACATCGTGCGCGGGTTGCTGCGGCGGGCGCTCGAACAGGATCCGAACTTCAAGATTATCGCGAATGCAAGTGACGGCAAGGTCGCTATCGACATGGCCAGACAGTACAAGCCGGATGTGATTATTCTGGATATCGAAATGCCAAACATGGATGGCATTACGGCCATTCCACTCCTGCTGGAAGTGGATCCGGAAGTGCGGATTATCATGGCCTCCAAGCTGACTCGCAAAAGTGCATCCATCAGCATGCGGGCGCTGGAATTAGGTGCAGCAGATTATATCGCAAAACCAGAAATCGATGGGCTGGATGATTTTTACCGAGATCTGCGTGGGAAAATAAACGCACTGGCGCGAAAAGAAAAGCCTACCGCGCCTGTACCCGCGCAAGTATTAACAAAAACACCGCTGCCAGAGAGCGATTCTGAGGTCAAATCACGGGGCGACCGGACTCCTTCCTTCGCGCATTTGGGAAAGCGAGCCACGGCTCCGGCGCCGGTGATGGTTCCAGTGGCAGCGCCAGCAGTTGTTGTGCCGCGCAAGCTATTAGAGTCGACGCTCACGACGAATGCCATCCGCGCGCTCGCTATTGCCTCGTCAACCGGCGGCCCACAGGCGCTGATGACGGTATTTTCCGGATTGAAGGGCAAGCCACTGCATATTCCGGTATTTATTACGCAGCATATGCCCGCACTTTTTACGACTGTGTTGGCCGAGCATATTGCAACCGCCAGCGGGTTCCCGTGCCGTGAAGCCAAAGATGGAGACATTGCAGAGGCTGGGCATATCTATGTGGCGCCGGGGGATTACCATATGGTCATCCATCGCGAAGGCAAGAATGCAGTGATTCATATCAACAAAGATCCGCAGGTAAATTTCTGTCGCCCTTCAGCGGACCCGATGTTCCAGTCGCTCAGCGAGACGTATGGCAAGCATTTGCTGGCGGTGGTGATGACCGGCATGGGGCGCGATGGCGCGGATGGTGCACAGATCATCGCGAAGAATGGGGGCGTTGTGGTCGCGCAGGATGAAAAAACGAGTATTGTTTATGGTATGCCGAAAGTTGTGGCAGAGCGCGGTGTCTGCCAGGCCATCCTACCACTTCCGGATATCGCTGAATTCCTCTTGAAGAACTGTTGAGCACTATGCCGAGCCCGCTTGATAATTTCCGTATTCTGGTTGCTGATGCGGATCAGCAGATCGCCTCGGTGGTGAGTGTCGTGCTGATGAGGATGGGATTTTCTAACGTGACGCTGACAGCAAGCGGGCGTGATGCCATCGACTTGCTAAAGAAAAACCCGTTCGATTTTCTGATTGCTGATTGGAATCTTGAGGATTTGGACGGTATCGCGCTGATCAACTATATCCGCTGCGATCCTCGCTCGCTAAACTTGACTATGCCGATTGTGATGTTAACGGGGCGTGCCGAGCAGGCTGATATCCTTAGGGCGCGCGATCACGGTATTAACGAATACGCCACCAAGCCCTTCACGGCGAATACGCTCTATAGCCGCCTCGAACGCATTGTGGAGCTGCCACGCGAGTTTGTGGTCTCGCCGACATTCACCGGGCCCAACCGTCGTAGTGCGGCGGCGAGGGCTACCATTGAGCGCCGCTCTACGAAGACCAAGGTTGAGCGCATGCCGTGGGATGCCTCGCCGGAGATGGAAGTTGCCACTCCAAGAATCTGGCAGCCTGATTTTTCACTGAAACAGAAATTAGGCAGAAATACAACCCTCTCCTCTATCATCACCCCGGCGATTCTAGCGCAGGCACAAGCCTCGATCGATGCGATTGCGCAGAAATCCCTGCAGTGGATTAAGACCGATCTTGATGTGCTGAAATTGCAGTCGCGGTCGCTGAAAGAGGGTAATTTCGATGTGCGCGACCTAGGCGAGACGGCGCTTGTTATCAGTGCCAAAGCGGGGACATTCGGTTATAAAGTGGCATCTGAAGTGGCGTATATGCTCTATCTTTTCTGCCGCAATCGGTTTGATCCACGGACTAAAAACCACACGGTGGTGATCGAGAAACATATCGATGTGTTGCAACTAATTCTTGCCTCGGGGATTAAAGAAGCGGGAAAAGAAGTGACGCAAGTGATTCAGGAACTGAAAACACTCACGATGAAACGATAGCGTGCCACGTGGCGCACAAGAAGGAGAGCAGGTGAAGTCCTTAGAAAAGATTCAGCCCGATGACTTCGAGTTTCTGAGGTTGCTGCTCAAGAAACAGATCGGCCTCGTCCTGACGGAAGACAAGGAATATCTGCTTCAATCGCGCATGGAGCCGGTGATTGTGGAGCGTAAACTTAATGACTTCTCTGGGTTGGTGCGTGCGCTACGTGCATCGCCATCTTCTGATCTGATGCATGATGTCGCGGAGGCGATGACGATCAATGAAACCTCGTTTTTTCGTGACACTAAACCGTTCGAGGATTTGCAGCGTACACTGATTCCGGAACTGCAGAAAAATGCAGGAACACGGCGCAATTTGCGTTTTTGGAGCGCAGCGGCATCCACCGGGCAGGAAGCCTATTCGCTGGCTATGAGCCTTTCGGAGCATGCGATAACCCACCCTGGGTGGTGCTACGAAATTCTTGCCACCGATATCGCGCGTAAGAACCTCGATAAGGCGGAGGAAGCTGTCTATTCGGAGTTTGAAGTGCAACGCGGCATGCCCCCGCACTTGCTACAAAAATATTTTTCTCCCCGCGCTAATGCGCATTGGCAGGTGAATCCCGAGCTGCGCCACATGGTTTCCTTCAAGCAGCATAATTTGCTGGATGATTTCGTGACGTCCGGTGATTTCGATTTAATCCTCTGCCGGAATGTGCTGATTTATTTTGATCAGGAAACTAAACGTCAAGTGCTACGTAAATTGGTGCGGCATCTGCTACCAGGTGGAATATTGATGTTGGGTGCAACCGAATCCTTCGTGCGAGAGCTTGGAATAGGGTTTGAGGATATTTCTTGCGGTGCATATCGCATATTGCCCGCGTGACGGCGAGGCTAAGAATCCTTGGCATTCCAAAGAACTAATGCTAGGCTCTGCGCTCAAATCTGTGAGGTTTTCTGTGTGGCAGTCGATTATCGCGTTTATTTCCTCCCCCAATGCGCCGTATCTCTTTTGTGGCGTTATTTTGCTCGTTTTCTTATATGCGGTAATTGAGGGGCTCGCTCGCCTGAGTGCCATTCGTATCGCGACGGACCGCGCAACAGCGATTGTTGAATCCGCACCGAATGTGGCCGCATTTTACGAGCAGTTTGAAAGCCTTGGCGACCGTTTTGGCAAGGAGCCGCTTTTCTCCAACGCATGGACGGAATTCGCCAAAACCGTTGTGGTTGATGCGTCGCGTTCGCTGGTGCGCATCACGCGACGCCCGCAGGAGTTCTTCCACAGCACGAGTCTCATGGCACCACGTATTAACCTGCGTCTTTATACGGCGATTCCAGGCTATCTCATCAGCCTTGGTTTGTTTTTTACCTTCATTGGTCTCGTGGCCGCGATTGCGATAGCGGCGAATGGACTCGGTAGAAGCTCGGATATTACCCATACCCAGCAAGCGCTGGTACAATTGCTGGATGTGGCGAGCCTGAAATTCATTAGCTCTGTCGCGGGGATTTCGCTGAGCATTATCCTTTCGTTCATTCAGAAGGCATGGATCAACCGAGTGGCAATGAGGATTCACCATTTCTGCGCAGCGATTGAGAGTCGCACCCAGCTTATCACGACCGAGCAGTTGCTTTATCAATGGCTGGTGGCGCAGGAGCAATCCACGCGGGGGTATGCGCGACTTGCGGAAGACATCGCAACAGAAGTAACGCTGCAACTCAACCAGAGCCGCTAACGTGAGCGAAGATAGCGAAGAATCGACCGAGCATTTCTTCACTGCCTTCACTGATTTGTTGGTGGGGGTGATTTTTCTGTTCATCCTGCTTTTGATGGTATTCGCACTGAATCTTCAGCAAGCGCAAAACGAAAAGCCAGCCATCACCACCGAAGAAGTGCGGGCGAATATACTTGGGGAAATTGAAAAGCGCATGCTGGCGCGTGGGGTGCCCATCATCCTCGATCTCAACAATGGGGTAGTACGCTTCCCAGAGTCACTGCTCTTTGCTTCCGGCCAGTGGGAACTGCTTCCGGAAGGTAAAAACGCCGTAGAAGCGCTCGCTTTGGTGATGGCCGAGGTGCTACCCTGCGCGGCAGAATCGACACTCACCTGCGGTTGGCAGAAGCAGCCGGTGAAGCTCGACACGGTGCTTATCGAGGGGCATACGGATAACCGCCCGTTCAACAGCCCGCAAGGCTTCAGTAACTGGGAACTTTCGGCGTTCCGTTCCATAGCGGTGTATAGAACCATGATGGAAACCACACCGGATTTGGAAAAGGCAATCATGAACCCAAATCGACAGCCACTGGTAGGTGTGAGCGCCTATGCGGATCGTCGCCCGACCTCGGCGATTGCACTTGACCCCAACCGCCGTATCGATGTGCGCTTCACCATGCGCGCGAATAATCTAGATCAGGTAAAGCCATGATCGTCGCACTTGCTACATATTGTATTGAGGGGCAGGGGGTGACTATCACGTTGCCGCCGACCACGAAAGCACCATCCACGACACGCCAATTATCATTCGCCGAAGTGGCGGCGTTGACAGATTACGACGCACTTGCGCTTGGCTTACCCCTCTATATGCAAGCGGTTATTGTGCTCAGAATTGATGGGCGTATCGACGCGCCAGATTTTGCCATCACCCATAGTGTTGAACCATTCAACCACATGCATTCGTGGACGATGTATCGTCGTGAAGGGGCATTTATTTTGGTTGGTGCGCGAGTAATGCGCCTTAATCCGATTCAGCTGTGCGTGCTTGAACTACTGGATGCAATGCGTGCGGCGGATGGAGATGTAGCGCAACGCCTTTTCCTCTGGGAGCAGTTGCTGTCGCCGCTTCATGCCGGTAAGCAGAGCCATGTGTTAGTGCAGAATGATCTGCCGAATATCCGCCTCAGCATCATGGATACGCTTCCTCTGCAGGCAATGACTCGCGCAGGGAAAATCCTGAAGACTGTTGCGAAGGCGCCCGAAGCGCGTTGGGCAATGGGCGCCGGGCGGCGTTATTACATTCGTCCGTCCGCCTAGTAAGTTCTATTGCTGTCTGAGAGAATGGCGCACCCGAAAGGATTCGAACCTCTAGCCTTCTGATTCGTAGTCAGATGCTCTATCCAGTTGAGCTACGGGTGCGCACCATTTGCTGTTGCAAAGGAGCGGCAACCTAACCAACTCACGCGCAGAGTGCAAGCAGCTTTTTCATATACGCGCTTGAACCGTCCTTGGGGGCGTGCTAGGCAAAGGACATGAACAAAATTCGTCCGTTATTTTATTCGCTTAGCATAGGGGTAGCGTTGGCCACGTTAGGCATGCCGCCCCTTATTGCGGACGCACAGTCGATGATGGAGCAGGTGCCGCCACTGGTGGTGGTGCGCTTTAACCAGCCGCGTGTGTATTTCGATAAACAGCTTTATGGCGCAGTTTCTCAGGCCGTCGCCGCGAAACCAGATGTCATGTTCGATGTGGTTTCAAGCGCACCATCGACAGGTAATCCAAGGGTGGATGAAAATTGGATTAAAACGGCAAGCCGCAATACGCAGGCTGTAGTGGCGATGATGCAGAATATCGGTGTGCCGATGGAACGCATGCATATCAGTGGTCAGGCTGAGGCCGGCTTGAAGTTTGATGAAACACGTATTTACGTGCGCTAACTATCTTGAACGAACGACATAAAAAAACAGCGGCGTACGGCCGCTGTTTTTTATATTCATAGAGAACCGAAGGCTTAGCCTTGGCGCGCCTTCATGCGCGGGTTTTGCTTGTTGATCACGTAGAGGCGACCTTTGCGGCGCACCACGCGGCAGTTTTTATCACGCTTTTTCGCGGACTTGAGGGAGCTGAGAACTTTCATAACCATATCCTATTGTCGTAAAGAGGCTGCCTTTTAGCGGCCTCGGTCTGGGCTGTCAACACCTAATGTGCAGCCGCGGGAGTGGTTGGTTTCGCAGTGGGGGCGGCGGCTGGAGCGGCGCTTGCGGCAGCCGCTCGCTTGGCGGCCATTTTTGCGGCTTTTTTCTTGGCGCGTTCAGCCTTTTTGCTTTCGCGATAGGCTTTCATTTCGGCGGGGTTGACTTTGCCATCGTGGTTTGTATCGATCTCCCCAAAGCGGCTGAGCGCCTTGGCAAGGAACTCGTCTTTCGAGATGAATCCGTCGCTATTGCTATCGCTACGGGCGAAATATTCAGCGTGTTTCTTCTCGGCATCCGCTGGGGACAATGCAGCATAAGCGACGCTTGTAAGGCTAAACGTAATAATGAAGGTAGCGATAACGGTGCGGTTCATAACATCTCCCATGCAGAGTTTAGAGAGCTGTTATAGATAGATAGTACAAATAATTCAAGCACCAGTAGGTAGGCTGAGGCAGATCTCGCAGGAATGGCTGGTAAGCGGTAAGACAGATAACTCGCCGCCGAAGAGTGAGGCGAGCATCTCAGCCAGTTGGATGTTTGCGTGGATGCGAATGGTTTCAGCAAACATATGGGGCGAGGCGTGGGGGAGCTGATTGTTCAGGAAAGCTGTGCGTTCCTCCTCCGTGAGGCGGCTGGAGCATAACTCTGTCACTGCAATGCTGAGCATAGCCTTGCTACGCTCACGGTTATAGAGGCAGCGCATTCGCAGGGTGCTTTCATTGGCGGCATAGCGGATGGTGCCGAGCAGAATCATCCATAACATATGGGCGAGGATGGCCTGATCGCCGCAAGCAACGACGTTCGGTTCTACCTCGACGGTGGTAAGCTTCATGCTACGCCGATCGAGGCTCGGAGCGAGTGCGAGCATCGTTTGTTGCATGAGGTTTGGAATATCAACCGGGATGGATTGTAGCGTTGTTCCGCCCTGTAGAAGACCAAGAGAGCCGGCGATGATTTTGAGGTTAAAACTCGATTCGCTGACCTCATCAAAATCATAGCGCAGTGCGGGGTCGGCCGCATGGCTCGCGATGCGCTCCTCGAGATAGTTGGCGTAAGCAAGCACGGATTGGTGCTGCAACGCCATTTCACGACTGGTACTCACGACAATAGTCGATTGTTGGCGGCTGATTTCTGCTACGAGGTCGCGCGCTTCGTGGAGTGCGCTGCTCGCTTGTTGATGTTTAAGGTAATATTCAAGGGCAAGATGGGTCATTCGTGCGAGGTCATTTACTGCGCCTCGGACATTGAGCATGGTTGAGGTGCGCTTAGGCACGCCGTGCGCAATAATGACCAGCATTGCTTGTACCTGTTTTATAACCCCAATCATCGGGCAGAGCGCATAGCGGCGTATGGCAAACAGTGCAATTAACAGAATAAGGTTAGCGCTGGCCCAGAGTAAAAATTTTTGTAAATCATTTGTATCAAATGCAATGCCTAGCGCATTAAGCCAGCTGCCTTGTTCTGATTGTGACGGGTTTGCTGTTCGCAGAAAACTGATGCCCATCATAAAGTTGGGGATAAGGCAGAGCGTGCTCAGGAGCATGATGTCCACCACTAGCAGTGGATTGGATCCGTTTTCGCGCATCGACATAGATTGTGAAGTAAAGCGATGGAGCATGGCTATATCCATAGCTACACCAAAATAGTTAATAAATAGTTAAGATTTTTGGGGGGATTTATAATTTAGTGTGGCCTTCTAGCACCCTCCGTGAAAGCGTGGTATTCGGATATGGCTATAAGTATGTTTTTTCTTTTGTTAGGTGAGAGTTGTGTTATAGGCTTATGTAATATGAGGAATTTTTTTCAAAACATAAGTATTGTGGCTAGTGCCTTTCTAATGGCATGTTCAGGTATATCAAGCCAGAAAAACCCCTATGAACTCTATGATCTACGCCCTGCTGGGCAGGTCGACCATGATAGCTACTACACCCCACCGAAGGGGCATTCAAGCTGCATGACCATTGGCGATTTGCCCTCTTGCACCGACCTTTAGCGGACTAAGTCTTTATCCAGCTCCGGGGGTGCATCTGGCGTTTCCAGCGTGCGATAGACCTGCGTATTTTCCAGCACGCGCTGCACATAATTACGGGTTTCTGTGAAGGGGATAGACTCGATCCAATCAATGCTTCCTTCGAGGGTTTTTGGAGGTGCGCCAAACGCATTGCGCCATTTGCGCACGGTGCCAGGGCCCGCGTTATAGCTCGCGATGCCGAGGATATAAGAACCATCAAACCCGTCGATCATCTGGCCGAGATAGGTGGTGCCAAGACGGAGATTTTCCTCAGGGTTGTAAAGGCTTCCGCGGCCATAGGGCAGTTCGTGTTGCTCGGCCACATGTTGGGCGGTTGAGGGCAGAAGCTGCATCAGCCCGCGTGCATCGGCAGGGCTTATGGCTTCAGGGTCGAACTCACTCTCCTGCCGTGTGATAGCGAGTGCGAGCGCGGGTTCGATGGCGATATCCTTTGGCAGCGCAATGGTTGGCCAGCCGGATTCTGGCATTACCGCGTGTTTGCGTAGGGCATATTTGGCGACCTTGACGGCGCTGCTGATGCCGCCCACTTCCCGCGCGAGGTTGGTTACAAGCGTGAGTTGGTTTTGCGTTTCGGCGCTGCTTGCGAGCTGAATCAGAAAACGGTCGCGCAGTTTTGGTTCGTCCCGCCCACCCAGATGTCGCGCGATCCTCACCAGAAGGTTGTCCTCGAACGCTTGCTTATGGTCTGCCGAGAAGCTGGGCGCTGATGGCAGTACAAGCGGTTTATCCGGATGTAGGGCGAGATGGGAGAGCTGCCCATAAAACACGGTGGGGTATGCCGCGCCTTTTACGTACCATTCGTGCGCGACGTCCGCGTTGCCATTCTTCTTGGCAGCACGGCCTGCCCAATAGGCAGCGCGGGCTTTGCTGACCGGGGTTTTTACACTTTCATATAGCGTCTCGAAGTCTTTATAGGCGTCGTCGCTATTTTTCGTGAATTCAAGCTCTAGCCAGCCTTTCAGCCATAGCGCCTCCGCCAGATCTTCGCCATCAAGCGTGCCATGGCGGCGGACAATGGCCAACGCGTCATCAAAGTGCTGTTGGGTGATGGCCTCACGAGCAGCGATCTGGCGCAAGTCCCACCAGTGTTCCGGGTAAGGTGCATCGGCAGGGGCGCGCTTGGCCAGCGCAATCAGCGCATCGAGCTGTTTGGTTTTCTGGGAGTTATGCATCCGCGCGAATAGAATGCCGGGGGATTTCTGTTGCGCCTCTGGTAGGTCGCGCCAGAGGTCGTCGGTTTTTGCGTCGCGCGCGCTAAGGCCAATCCACGCCTGATAATAGGGTCGTTGCGCGACGGGCAACAGTTCTATCATCCGCTTGGCGGCGGTGGGTTTGCCTTCATAAAGTAGCCGTTCCGTACGGTTGAGATGTGCATCCGCGTCGAGCACATCGCCGTAGCGAGTGAGAATTGCCTGCTCCTCGTTCTCTGCGAAATCGCCTTGAATCCAGCCTTGACGGAGCCACTTACTGCAGGATTTCTCATCCGCCGCCTGGGCAATGGCGCAGGCGAGCATGCCCCGGCCAGAAATGGGGGGCAGCACCTCGCAAAACTCACGCATGACGCTGCGTTCGGGGCGGTCGGTGAAGGCAGCGGCTTCCGTGCGTAGTTTGATGGCTTTTTCGTCTGGCCAGCCGGGATAGTTCATCAGGAATTCAATACCTTCCTCGAATCGCGGGGCAGGGGCATCAGTATCGCGGAGGGTTTCCCAACGTTCCAGCAACGCGACCGGATCCGCCGCGCATGCCGAAGCAGGGGCTAAAACGGTCGTAAATAGCAAAAATAAGGCAGAAATAGGGCGCATTCCTACTCTCTAACGAAGTAATACAGCCTGTGCAATCGAGGGAGGCATATTCACCCATGTGAATGCAAATCTTCACAAAACTGTCACAAAACTATCCCCCCGACTGCGCTATACTCATGCTTGTAATAGTGTAGGTGACCGAGCGCGCATGGCGAACGAACAACAGAGCAACGACGAGAAATACGAAGGCCCGTCCAAGACGATTGAAACGCTTGGAAAGGGCAATGCTGTCGGCTGGGCAGGGAGCATTATTGGGGCCATTGTTGGTGCCGTGGTTGGTATGGTGAGTAGTTCGCATGCGGAGTCAATCACCAAGTGGTTTAAAAGTCTTAGAATTAGCAACACGACAGAAAAAACGGCTATTGTTATCGGTAGCGCATTGGTATTCTCACAAATTGGTCACTGGATTAGCTATGCGATCGGGTTGCGACATGGCCATAAACATGCCGGTAAAGGCCAAAAACAATTCGAACGTATCAAGCAGGAACGCGATGCGGCTAAGGCAGAGCTTGAGGCCGTGAAGAGCGAGCTTGAAGTGAACCATAAAGCCGAAGAGGGGGCTGCGCTCGAGCCTCATGATTCCGCCGCAGATCGTGAGCCACCACCCACGCACCATGTCCATGCCGGGGTGGTGGAGGCGGGCAAAGATGTCGCTGCGGCAGAAATCGCCCGCTAGCTTTTCGTGCTATCAATAAAAAGGGCTCCGGAATTACTTCCGGAGCCCTTTTCGTTTGCCTTAGGCAACCGCTATGCCGCGTGGTGGGCGAGCAGGGCCAGCATCAGGATGGCCGAAATATTGGCGATCTTGATGAGTGGGTTGACGGCTGGGCCAGCCGTATCTTTATACGGATCGCCAACGGTGTCGCCGGTCACGGCTGCTTTATGCGCCTCGGAACCTTTGCCGCCGAAGTTACCTTCTTCGATATACTTCTTCGCGTTGTCCCATGCGCCGCCGCCCGAGGTCATCGAGATAGCAACGAACAGACCCGTCACGATGATCCCGATCAGCATCGCGCCGACGGAAGCAAACGCCGATGCCTGACCCGCGATCGCATTGATCACGAAGTAGAGCACCACGGGGGTTGCGATTGGCAGCAGGCTCGGCACGACCATCTCGCGGATGGCAGCGCGGGTGAGCATGTCCACCGCTTTGCTATAATCCGGCTTCGCGGTACGTTCCATGATGCCTGGGATTTCTTTGAACTGACGACGCACTTCAACCACCACAGCACCTGCTGCACGGCCAACCGCCATCATCGCCATGCCACCGAAGAAATACGGGAGCAGACCGCCGATGAACAAGCCAACCAGCACATACGGATCCGAGAGGAGGAACTGTACGTCAAGATCAGGGAAGTAGTGTTTGATGTCCTGCGTATACGCCGTGAACAGCACCAGCGACGCGAGCGCCGCCGAACCGATGGCGTAGCCTTTGGTCACCGCTTTGGTGGTGTTGCCCACTGCATCGAGCGCATCGGTGGTCACGCGAACATCCGCTGGGAGGCCAGACATTTCCGCAATACCGCCTGCGTTATCGGTGACGGGGCCATAGGCATCGAGCGCCACGATCATCCCTGCGAGGGCGAGCATGGTGGTCGCAGCAATTGCCACGCCGAACAGGCCGCAGAGCAGGTACGGTACGAGGATACCGCCGCAGATCACAATGATCGGCATGCCGCAGGATTCCATCGACACCGCGAGACCTTGAATCACGTTCGTACCGTGACCGGTGGTCGAGGCTTGCGCCACCGAACGTACCGGACGGAATGCCGTCGAGGTGTAGTACTCGGTGATCCAGACCAGAAGGCCGGTAACGCCAAGGCCAACCATCGAACAATAGAACACGTCCATCCCGGTGAAGGAGAGGGTGCCGATTTTGTTCACGGCGGTGAGGCCGATGAGCTTCTCGGTGAGCTTATAGATAAAGCCAGCCGAGAGCAGACCGCTCACGATGACGCCTTTATAGAGCGCCTTCATGATGTTGCCGGTGGCATCGAGCTTCACGAAATAGGTGCCGATGATCGACGCCACGATGCACACGCCGCCGAGAGCGAGCGGGTAGATCATGAAGATTTCACGTGCAGCACCGGTGAAGTAGATTGCCGCGAGGAGCATGGTTGCTACGATCGTCACCACATAGGTTTCGAACAAGTCAGCGGCCATACCCGCACAGTCGCCCACGTTGTCGCCCACGTTGTCGGCGATGACGGCTGGGTTACGTGCATCGTCTTCTGGGATACCAGCTTCGACTTTACCCACGAGGTCTGCACCTACGTCCGCGCCTTTGGTGAAGATACCACCACCGAGACGGGCGAAGATCGAGATCAGCGAGGCACCGAACGAAAGGGCCACGAGGGCTTCAAGGATTTCACGCTCTTCCGTGCCGACGCTTTGCAGGTAGAAATAGTAGCCTGCCGTGCCGAGAAGGCCGAGGCCCACCACGAACATCCCTGTCACCGCGCCCGAACGGAACGCGATGGTGAGGGCTTTTTGCATGCCGGTGCGGGCTGCTTCTGCCGTGCGCACGTTGGCGCGCACTGAAATCGTCATCCCGATATAGCCTGCCACGCCGGACATGACCGCGCCGATGGCGAAGCCGATGGCAACCAGCATGCCGAGCTGGCTGTAAAGGAAGGCAAAGATGACCAAGCCGACCATTGCGATGGTGGTATATTGGCGGTTAAGGTAGGCGCTTGCGCCTTCCTGAATGGCGTTAGCGATGTCGATCATCGCGGCGTTGCCACGGCTTTGCGCCAGAATCTGGCGAATAGTGAACAGGCCGTAAACCACCGCAAGGGCGCCGCAGCCTAGGATAATATCGTGAATGTTGTAACCGTACATTTCCATGGGGAGTAAACCTCGTGTGAAGTGAATAACGGGGTGCATAAAACGTGATTGCGTATTGATTGCAAGCAAAAGCTGTGTTGCGCCGCAACAATCGGCGGCGATGGGGGATAACTCCACGAATTATCGGGCTTATTTTTTGCCGCTCTCAATCCCGGCGAGAATCAGCTCGCGGGCTTTGTCGCGGCCTGCCCAGCCTTTGACCTTTACCCATTTGCCTTTTTCGAGGTCTTTATAGTGCTCAAAGAAATGGTAAATCTGCTCGATGAGAATAGGGGGGAGGTCGGTATATTCCTCCACATCGTCATAGAACGGGTGCAGGCGGTGCGAGGGTACACAGAGGATTTTCTCATCCGCGCCTTTGTCGTCTTCCATCAGCAGCACACCCACGGGGCGCGCGCCGACCACGCAGCCGGGCATCAGCGGGCGGCGGCCAACCACCAGCACATCCACCGGGTCGCCATCGGCGGAGAGCGTGTGCGGAATGAAGCCGTAATTGCACGGATAGGTCATCGCCGTATGCAGAAAACGATCAACAAAAATCGCACCGGAGTCTTTGTCGAGCTCGTATTTGATTGGCTCGCTGCCCATCGGCACTTCGATGATGACGTTGACATCCTCCGGCGGGTTCTGGCCGATGCTGATTTTGGTAATGTCCATGGTCGTTATGCTTCCTTCTGCGTGAGCGCTGTTCATAACGAACCCGATGCCTGACGCAAGGGGATTGTTTTTGTAACGCAGATCGTGTTGTTCGTTCGTGGAACGGGGTTCGAGTGCTATAGACTGTTGAATTTTGGTTGTGCTGCTTCTTTGCGGCTTTGAATTTCTAGGGCGACCAGTGCGGCGATCAAGAAAACGGGTATCATCGGCACCGCAAAAATATTAAGCAAATAAACCAATGCGGGAACAAGCCAGACATAAGGCAATATGCCGAGTTCTGCGCGCGATAGACGTGTTCTCTGGCTCAGGTAAACCGCTAGGGCGATGCTCACCATTGGCATATCGTAATTGAATGCATAGGGGGTAACGAGCAATGTGCTCAGCGTGATAGTAAGTATCGCGCGTGCTGAGAAGTTCTCGCGTTTTATAATGGATAGCGCGACGAGCAGTGTAACACCGGCGATGACCAGAAAAACAGCCCAGGCAAAATCAAGCGGCACCCCAATGATGCGTAGTGCAGGCATGCTGCTGACCATCATGATTGGATAGAATCCACGAAGTTCTGTCAGTAATTCTGTGTGCAATGCTCGGGTTGTCGTGAGATACGCAATCCAAGGCTCTATGCCCCATTGAAGTATACTCAGCGCAATCAGTATGACGGCGGTAATCATCGCTGTGGCGATTGTTTTCCACTGCTTGGTCACGAGCAGCGCAAGTGCCAGCATAATGCCTAAATGGGGTTTTAGCGTGAGTGTCCCGAATAAAATACCTGCAAGGATGGGACGTTTAGGTAGTATGTAGAGGCCACCGACCAGTAAAGTCGCGCAGAAAAAACCCGTCTGCCCACCCATTATATTTACTAAGAAAGCGGGGGATGTAAGAACAAGTGCTTTCCAGGACGTCGACATTTCACTGGGCGCGTTTTTTAGTACCCAATAACATCCAATAAGTCCCAATATACTCCACAAAGCGAATCCCGAGAAATAATCAAGATAGCCAAAAATCCTTACAAAGTTAAACAGGTGTGGCGGATAGGACCAGGTGTGCCATTCCACAGGCTCACCCCACAGAGTATCCATGTAATCGCTATACGCCTTTGTATTAAAAATATCTGCGACTTTCCCATCGCGGATCATATGCCCTGCGTTCCAGTCGTTGACAAAGTCGGTCACAATAACAAGGGAATAATTGGGACTCGTGGAAGAGGGGTCAATCCGCTTCACCACAATAAGCACAAGAATAGCGATGGCGATCAGCGAAAAAATAAGGAGCTGGCGAGCAATAGGAGGCATAACTGAGCTCTATCAGAAGTGCCACGCCTAGCAAGGGGATTGTTGTTGCAGCGCATGGCGCGCTGTCGTATGGAAATCGCATTTTAACGCAGGGGCTAACCATGAGCAAAAAAATCAACAAAGTCGTTCTCGCCTATTCGGGTGGGCTGGATACGTCCATCATCCTCAAATGGCTGAAGGAGACCTATGGCTGCGAGGTGGTGACGTTTACCGCCGATCTCGGGCAGGGCGAGGAGCTGGAGCCCGCGCGTGCCAAGGCCGAGTTGATGGGTGTGAAGGAAATTTTCATCGACGACCTGCGCGAGGAATTCGTGCGCGACTACGTGTTCCCCATGTTCCGCGCCAATGCACTTTACGAGGGGGTTTATTTATTAGGTACCTCCATTGCTCGTCCGCTCATTGCCAAGCGCCAGATCGAGATCGCGCGGCAAGTTGGGGCGGATGCGGTGTGCCACGGCGCGACGGGTAAGGGCAACGACCAGGTACGCTTCGAGCTTTCTTACTACGCGCTGAAGCCGGATATCCACGTCATTGCGCCGTGGCGGGAATGGACGCTAAACAGCCGCACGCAGATGATCGAATACGCGCAGGCGCATCAGATCCCCGTCGCGAAGGATAAAATGGGCGACGCGCCCTTTAGTATGGATGCCAACCTGCTACATATTTCTTACGAGGGCAAAGCGCTCGAAGACCCGTGGGTGGAGCCGGATACCAGCATGTTCCGCCTCACCGTGAACCCGGAAGACGCGCCAAACACACCGGAATATATCGAAGTGGAGTTTGAGCGGGGCGACGCAGTGGCGGTCAACGGCCAGAAGCTTTCACCTGCCAGCTTGCTGGCAGAACTCAACCGCCTTGGCGGCAAGCATGGCATCGGGCGGCTGGACCTTGTCGAGAACCGCTATGTGGGCATGAAATCGCGTGGGGTGTACGAAACTCCGGGCGGCACGATTCTGCATGTTGCCCACAGGGGGATTGAGTCTATCACCCTCGACCGTGGTGCCATGCACCTCAAGGAAGAGCTGATGCCTCGCTATGCTGAGCTGGTTTATTTTGGATATTGGTTCAGCCCCGAGCGCGAGATGCTGCAAAGCCTCATCGATAAGAGTCAGGAAAACGTCACCGGCACGGTGCGGCTGAAGCTTTACAAGGGCACAGCGAGTGTGGTGGGGCGTAAATCACCGCAGTCGCTTTATTCGATGCAGCATGTGACGTTCGAGGCCGATTCCGTCTATAATCAGCGCGATGCGGAAGGGTTCATTAAGCTGAATGCGTTGCGGTTGAGGTTACGGCATGGCGGCAACTAGTAAAATGTCACCCAATCTTCACACAATTTTAATGATTGCTGTGTTAGAATCGGGGCATGAATATAAATAGAAATATCCAGCTTACTAGCCACGGAATGGTCGATGCGCCTACGAGTCAGGCGGTGCATGAGCAGATTCCATTGGCCACAGCCAACACCAGCTTTGGTGACAAAGACATCGAAAAAATTCCAGAGATGGTTCGTAACGCGCTCAGTAAGCTACGCGGAACGCCTGATGACGCGGCAATTCAGCACGCGCTTTCAGTGGCAGGAATTCCACCTGAATTTGCAAGTCTTGCCTATAAAATCGCCAAAGAGCAGACAGACCCTAATAAGTTTAATCTCTTTAGCTCCCAACAAGGAACTTATGCCTTTCTCGACATGGGGAAGACCACCGAAGCGCTGGCCAACAACGCTTTGAGCCCAAGCAATACGCAAGACCTGAAATCTGGCATCGTCAAATCCATCCTCGGATTATCGTAAAGTTCAGCCCCTCCCAACCTGTGGATAACTGCGGGTTTGGCTTGTTTTAGGGGGGCGCAGGCTTTAGAACGCTAGGGAAACCGATTCACTCTAGCTTCAGGCTCGCATCATGACCAGCAACACCGCCGAAATTCTCAACATCTCCATCGAAGATGAAATGCGCAAAAGCTACCTCGATTACGCCATGAGCGTGATCGTCAGCCGTGCCATTCCGGATGTGCGCGATGGTCTCAAGCCCGTGCATCGCCGTATTCTCTTCGGCATGCTGGAGCTGGGGGTGGAATATAATAAACCCTACAAAAAATCGGCGCGTATCGTTGGGGACGTAATGGGTAAATACCACCCGCATGGCGACAGCGCGATTTATGACGCGTTGGTGCGCATGGCGCAGCCCTTCAGCATGAGCCTGATGCTGGTGGATGGTCAGGGGAATTTCGGTTCGATGGACGGCGATAATGCGGCGGCAATGCGTTATACCGAGTCGCGCCTTTCCAAAGCTGCGCACGCGCTGCTGAACGATATTGAATATGATACGGTGAACTATCAAGAAAACTACGACGGCGCGGAGCGCGAGCCCACCGTGCTGCCTGCTCGCTTCCCCAACATCCTCGTCAATGGCGGTTCCGGCATCGCGGTCGGGATGGCGACCAACATTCCGCCGCATAACCTTGGCGAAGTGGTTGATGCGACCTGCATGCTCATCGACAACCCCGAAGCGACGATCGACGAGTTGATGGTGGCGTGCCCGGCGCCGGATTTCCCAACGGGCGGCATCATTCTCGGTCGCACCGGCAGCCATTCGGCGATGCATACTGGGCGTGGCTCGGTAGTCATGCGTGGAAAGGCGGAGGTCGAGGTCGATAAAAAAGGCCGCGAAACCATTATCATCAGTGAAGTGCCCTATCAGGTGAATAAGGCGCGTCTGGTGGAGCGTATCGCCGAGCTGGTGAAAGAAAAGAAAATCGAAGGCATCAGCGACCTGCGCGACGAGTCGGATAAATCCGGCGTGCGCGTGGTCGTCGAAATTAAAAAGGACGCAATGGGCGAGGTGGTGCTCAACCAGCTCTACCAATTCACCCCGCTGCAAACCAGCTTCGGTGTCAACATGCTGGCGCTCGATCAGGGGCGTCCGCAACTGCTGAACCTGAAACATGTGCTCACCTCGTTTATCAGCTTCCGCGAGGAAGTGATTTCGCGCCGCACGCAATTCATGCTCAACAAAGCGCGCGACCGTGCGCATGTGTTGATCGGTCTGGCCATCGCGGTCGCGAATATCGACGAAGTGATTGCGGTGATCCGCGGTTCGGCCGATCCGCATATCGCGAAGGAAGAACTGATGCGGCGCGAATGGAAAGCGGCGGATGTGGTTGCTTTGCTTAACTTGGTAGAAGATTCTGGCAACATACTGAATAACGACAAAATTCAATTCACCGAGGCGCAAGCCCGCGCGATTCTGGAACTGCGTCTGCAACGCCTCACCGGCCTCGAGCGCGAGAAGATCGACGGCGAGCTGGGTGGCCTTGCGACCGAAATTAAAGCCTTCCTTGAAATCCTCGGCAGCCGTGAGAAGCTCTACGCGCTGATGCGTGAGGAATTGGTCGAAGTGCGCAACCAATTCGCTGTGCCGCGCCGCACTGAGATTCAGGATTCGGAAGCCGAGATCGATATGGAATCGCTCATCATGCGTGAGGAAATGGTGGTGATGGTGACCGCAGGCGGCTACATCAAACGCGTGCCGCTGGCCACCTATCGCGCGCAAAAGCGCGGCGGTAAAGGCCGTTCCGGCATCGACCTGCGCGACGAAGACGCAACGACCGAGGTGTTCGTAACGAGCACACACACGCCGGTGCTGTTCTTCAGCTCCACGGGTCAGGTCTATAAAATGAAAGTGTACCGCTTGCCGCTCTCCACGCCTCAGGCGCGCGGGAAGGCACTCGTCAACATCTTCCCGCTGAAGGCTGGTGAGACGATCGAGACCTTCATGCCACTGCCGGAGAACGAGGAAGACTGGGATAAACTCAACATCTTCTTCGCGACGGCGAAGGGTAATGTGCGCCGGAATGATCTCGAGGATTTCAAATCCGTACAGAGCAACGGCAAAATCGCGATTCGTCTGGATGAAGGCGATAAGTTAGTCGGCGTGAAAACCTGCAACGAGGAAGACCACGTCCTCCTCGCCAGCCGCGAGGGCAAAGCGATGCGCTTCCCGGTGGATGCGGTACGCGTATTCAAATCCCGCACGTCGGACGGTGTGCGCGGTATGAAGCTCGCGGATAAGGATGAAGTCGTGTCGATCTCGATCCTCCACGGCATCCGCGCCACGGCGGAAGAGCGCGAGCAATACCGTAAAGTGGCCTCGGCGCATCGACGCGCGGCAGGACTTGAGGAGGCAGATGGCGAAGCACTTGATCTGTCCGACATCACACTGACCGAAGACAAAATCGCTGAGATGGCGGCGGCGGAGGAAATGATCCTCACCATCACCGAAAAAGGGTATGGCAAGCGCACCAGCGCGTTTGAATACCGTGTCACCAACCGTGGTGGCTCGGGCGTCACCGGCATCGGCATCAGCAAGAAAAACGGCAATGTGGTCGGCAGTTTCCCGGTCGAAAATGGCGACCAGATCATGCTGATGACGGACAAGGGCACGCTCATCCGCACGCCGGTGACGGATATCCGCGTCTGCGGCCGCACCAGCCAGGGCGTCATCACCTTCCGGACGGACGATAAGGAGAAAGTCATCTCCGCCGTGCGCATCAAAGCGGGTATGGTGGTGGAAGAAGCCGCGGGGGATGAAGAAGCCGATGACGCGGCAACATCCACGGAGGCATAATGCAGCGCATTGGCATCTATCCCGGCACGTTCGACCCAATCACCTTTGGGCATATGGATATTATCCGCCGCGCTTTGCATGTGGTCGATAAGCTGGTGATTGGTGTGGCGCTGGATTCCGCAAAACAGCCGATGTTCGACGTAAACATGCGCGCAGCGCTGGTGGCGAAAGACGTTGCTTCACTCGGTGTCGAAGCGAGTCGGGTGGTGGTGAAGCCGTTCTCCGGCCTGCTGGTCAATTTCGCGCAGGAGGAGGGGGCGAAGCTTCTCATCCGCGGCCTGCGTGCGGTGTCGGACTTTGAATATGAATTCCAAATGGCAAGCGTGAACAATAAAATCGCGCCCGAAATCGAAACGGTCTTCCTCACCGCGAGCGATGCCACGCATTTTATCTCCAGCCGTTTTGTGAAGCAGATTGGCCGCCTCGGTGGCGATGTTGGCAAATTCGTCTCGCCCCATGTGGTCGAAGCGATGATGCAGGAATTCATCAGCTAATCAGCAGATGGGCTTGCGCCCATGCCAAAACCCCGCTATCACCCTTTTTCCAAAAACAAAGGAGTTTCTATGCGCCTATTTTCCATGATTGCCAGCCTCTTTATGCTTGCCAGCACGGCTCAGGCCGCGCCCGCGCGCGATCCAGAGAACACCCTCTATCTCGAGCTGAAAGATGGCCGCGTGGTGATCGAACTCCGCCCAGACCTCGCGCCGAATCATGTCGCGCGCATCAAGCAACTCACTCGTGAGAAATTCTACGACGGTATCGTGTTCCACCGCGTGATCGATGGCTTCATGGCGCAGACGGGGGACCCGACCGGTACCGGCATGGGCGGCAGCAAACTGCCTGACCTCAAGGCAGAATTTAATGCAGCGAAGCATGTGCGCGGCACCCTCTCCATGGCGCGCGCAGGCAGCCCGGATAGCGCGAACTCGCAGTTCTTCATCTGCTTCAAACCGTCGAGCTTCCTCGATGGCCAGTACACCGTATTTGGTCAGGTGGTAGAAGGTATGGAGCTTGTCGATAAAATCAAAAAAGGTGACGCAGCAGATAATGGCAGCGTGACCAACCCTGATAAAATCATCAGTCTCAAAGTCGCAGCGGATGTCGATGGCAAGCAAGCAGCGCCTGCGGCTGCAGCAACCCCAGCTAGCAAAAATTAGGAGAGCACCTCATGGCTAAAAAAGACAAAAAAGAAATCCCGCTCGATTCGCCGGAAAACAAACTGCTGATCGAGCTAAAGGATGGCACTGTGACCATCCAACTGCGCCCGGATTGGGCACCCAAGCATGTAAAACGCATCCGCGAACTCGCGCGCGAAGGCTTCTATGATGGCATCATTTTTCACCGCGTGATCGAGGGTTTCATGGCGCAAACCGGCGACCCGACGGGTACCGGTATGGGTGGCTCGGGCAAAAACCTGAAAGCGGAATTCAACAAAACGCCGCACGACCGTGGCATCTGTTCCATGGCGCGTGCCGCGAATGTGGATAGTGCCGATTCACAGTTCTTCATCTGCTTCAAATCCGCCTATTTCCTCGACGGGCAATACACCGCATGGGGACAGGTGATCTCGGGCATGGAGCATGTCGATAAAATCGCCCGCGGCGAACCGCCTGCGAATCCTGACAAAATGATCAGCGTGAAAGTGGCAGCAGACGTGGCTGTGGCTGCATAGCATTCGCTATGCGCGTTGACCTGTTCGATTTCGACCTGCCGCCGGAACGCATTGCCTATGTGCCTGTGCACCCACGTGATTCCGCAAGGCTTTTGCATGTCAGCGAGTCACTGCGTGACCTGCAGGTACGCGATCTGCCGTCGCTCCTCAACCCCGGCGATGTGCTGGTGATGAACAATAGCCGTGTGATTCCCGCGCGACTTTTTGCAGAGGTAAAAGGCAGAACAATCGAAGTGCTGCTTCACAAACCCATCGAAAATCATGCCTCACAAGCTGTGTGGTCGGCCTTCGCCAAGCCCGCCCGCAAGCTGAAGGAGGGTATGCAGCTGACTTTCGCAGAGGGCTTCGACGCCACGGTGAGCGGCCGCACGCCGGATGGGCAGGTGATAATCGCGTTTCCTTACGATGCATCAACACTATTCGCGAAGCTCCACGCGCATGGCCATATGCCGCTGCCGCCTTATATCGCGCGGGCAGACGCGCCGGCGGATAAGGAGCAATACCAGACGGTCTATGCCGTGCAGGATGGCTCGGTGGCAGCGCCAACGGCGGGGCTGCATTTCACGCCGGAGCTGCTTGATGCCTTGCGCACGTGCGGCGTCATCACCGCCTTCGTAACGCTGCATGTGGGCGCGGGCACCTTTCAGCCGGTGAAGGTAGAGGATACAGACGACCACGTGATGCATCGCGAGTGGATTGAGGTGAGTGCCGAGGCTGCGGAAACCATCAACGCCGCACGGGCGAGAGGCGGCAAGGTGGTCGCCGTGGGTACCACCAGTCTGCGCATTCTGGAATCTGTCGCGGCGGAGGATGGCAATCTTGCGGCTTTCGCGGGGGAAACGGGGATTTTCATTACCCCCGGCTATCGGTTTAAGATTGTGGATCGCCTGATGACCAATTTTCACCTGCCCAAATCCTCACTGTTTATGCTGGTTTCCGCCTTCGCAGGGCTGGAACGCATGCGCGCTGCCTACGACCACGCCATCGCGGCGCATTATCGTTTCTATTCCTATGGCGACACGAGTTTGCTAGAGAGAGCCGCATGAGCATTACCTTTTCCATCAAAGCTACCGATAAAAACGCGCGTACAGGCGTCATCACGACCGCGCATGGAGAGATTCGCACGCCTGCGTTTATGCCGGTTGGCACGGCAGCGACGGTGAAGGCGATGTACCCGGAGCAAGTGGCAGCGACGGGCGCGGATATCCTGCTCGGTAACACCTACCACCTGATGCTGCGACCAACGGCGGAGCGGATTGCGCGCCTCGGCGGTTTGCATAAATTCATGAACTGGAACAAGCCGATTCTGACGGATTCCGGTGGGTTTCAGGTGATGTCGCTGGCGGGCTTGCGCAAGCTAACGGAGAAGGCGGTGACCTTCCAATCGCATATCGATGGCGCATCATATGAGCTATCGCCGGAGCGTTCGATGGAAATCCAGCATCTGCTCGGCAGCACCATCACCATGGCGCTCGATGAATGCACGCCGTTCCCCGCCACCGAGAAACAGGCCGAAGACTCGATGGAAATGTCGATGCGCTGGGCGGCGCGGAGTAAAGACGCGTTTATCAAATGCGACGGTTACGCGCTGTTTGGCATTGTGCAGGGTGGTGTATACGAGCATCTGCGCCTCAAATCCGTCGCCGCGCTGCAAGCGATCGGGTTCGATGGCATTGCCATCGGCGGCCTCGCAGTGGGTGAGGGGCAGGAAATGATGTTCCGCGTGCTCGATTTCACCATGCCTGCCGTCGCGGCGGATAAACCCCGCTATTTGATGGGTGTGGGCAAGCCAGACGATATTCTAGGCGCGGTGGAGCGCGGTATAGACATGTTTGATTGCGTCATCCCCACCCGTTCTGGCCGCAATGCGCGCGCCTATACCAGCATGGGTGAGATCAATCTGCGTAATGCGCGCCATGCGGATGATCCACGCCCGCTCGACCCGAATTCCATCTCGCCAACGAGCCTGCAGTATAGCCGCGCCTACCTACATCATTTGTTCAAAGCGGGCGAAATGCTGGGGCCGATGCTGCTCACCTTGCATAATTTGCACTACTATCAGGAGCTGATGAGTGGCATCCGTGCGGCCATCGCAGAAGGGCAGTTATCCGCCCATGCCGCGGCTTTGCGGGCAGGTTGGAAACAGGGCGATTTGCCGCCGCTGTAAAAAACCGCATCGCACGCTTGACAATCAATAGATTATCCGTAAGTTCGCCCTTCGTTTTTGGTAACAAAAGCGGTGTGAGTCGGTAGCTCAGTTGGTAGAGCACACGACTTTTAATCGTGTTGTCGTGGGTTCGATCCCCACCCGACTCACCACTAAAAAATAGCACCCTCATTGGGGGTGCTATTTTTTTGCCTATTTCCCGAGCGTTGCCGTGTAGCGATCCATTGCGGATTTGATTTTGCCGCGCAGCAGGTAGAGCGCTGCGATGTTTGGCAGCGCCATGCCGAGGATGAACAGGTCAGACAGATCAAGCACCACGCCGAAATTAATGATGCCGCCAACAAAACAAGCCAGCGTGTAGAACACGTAATACAGCCGGATATCGAGCTTGCCGAACAGGTGCTTCCACGCGATCTCGCCGTAATAGCTCCAGCCGATGGTGGTGCCATAGGCGAACAGGAACACGTTCACCGCAAGCATGACGGTGAACCACGGGCTGACGGTGGCGAATGCATTCGCGGCGATGAGCACGCCGTCATCTGCCGATGCACCGAGATGCGCGCCGGTGACGGTGACCATGAGGCCAGTCAGTAGCGCGATAAAGGCAGCAAACAGCGGCTCGATGAGGGCGAGGGAGCCTTCGCGCGCGGGTTCATCCACCTGTGCGGCGGCGTGGGCGATGGGGGCGGAGCCCAGCCCGGCCTCGTTCGCAAACAGCGCGCGTTTGAAGGCGATAATCAGCATGCCAAGGAAGCCGCCTTGCACCGCTTCACCGGTGAATGCGCCATGTATAATGCTCGACAGCGCGCCGGGCAGCGCTTCGATATTCGCGCCGACGATGATGATGGCACAGGCGAGGTAAACCAGCCCCTTGGCGGGCGCCACGGCCTCCGCCACTTTCGCGATGCGTTTGATGGAGCCAAACAGCACCAGGCCGACAATCGCCGCGAATGCGGCGGAGATAACCCACGCATGCCCAGCCAGTGACGGGATTTCATGGGTGAGGATTTTCACCGTCTGGTTCGACTGGAACATGTTGCCGCCGCCAAACGCACCGCCGAGGCAGAAAATCGCAAACACGGTCGCGAGGATGCGCCCCAGCCCGCCGAGGCCTTTTTCCTTGAAGCCGTCATGCAGATACTGAATCGGCCCGCCCTGGATTTTACCGTCGGCATCCACCTTGCGGTATTGCATGGAGAGGGTGACCTCCGCGAATTTGGTGGCCATGCCGAGCAGCCCCATCACCACGATCCAAAAAATCGCCCCCGGGCCGCCGAGCACCACCGCGACCGACACGCCCGCAATGGAGCCCAGCCCCACCGTGGCCGAGACCGCCGAGAGCATCGCCTGCAGCGGGCTGATCTCGCCCTTGGCCGTGCCCGCCGCTTTTTTCGCGGTGATGAGAGAAATGGAATGCGGCAGCAGGCGGAAATTCACCCCGCGCAGATAGATCGTGAAAAACACCGCCGCCGACATCAGCCACAGCACGATGAGCGGAAACCCCGCCACCTCATAGAACAACACGCTCGAAAGCGCAGAAACCACAAGGGTCAACGCGGATTGTACGGCAGCCGAGATATCCATAAATGCTCCTGATTTTTATAAGGAATGTCGCTTGGGATTAGCAATATAAGCCCCCGCGCAAGAAAGCAACTTTCTTCGCCGGTTGTCATACGATTGTCACAATTCTCTGGTACATTAGAAGGGTAGGAGTGTGCATTGACTGAACCAAACCGCACAGAAACGCCTGAGACGAAGACCAGCTTGAAGGATAAAACCCTCAAGGCGGCGGGCTATAGCTATCTCGTGGGCGACGCGCTGATGATTAAGGCGGGCATGGCGCGCGAGCCAGGGAAAAAGCTCAACGCAACCGTAGGTGGGGCAACGACATGGCTCATCGGTGGTTTGGCGGCAGCGCGGTATGGCAATCCCGGGCAGCAGAAACAGCAACAACTGCTTGCGAGTGATTTGCTCACTCATCTGGAATCTAAAGGGGCGGTGATTACCGATGATCTGCGGTCGCAATCGCCCTTACTGGCAAAGCGCAGTTTGGTGCGGAAGGGCGAAGATTTGCTTTATAAGCATCCGTCTGAGGGGCTGAACGCGATGTATGGCATCGGTGCGACGATGCTGCTTAAGGATGGCATCAAAGACGTCAAGGCGATGGGGCGCTCTGCGGTTATACCAAAATCTTTCAATGCGAAGGGCATTCTTGGTGTTTCCAGCAATCTATGGATGGGCATTACCATTGTGCTTGGGGCACTCGCCGGAATTTTTATCAAGGAAGACCCCGAGGCGAAGAAGAAGGCAGAAAATGGAAATGTCTTCAGTCGTGCATGGGCGACAATTAAAGAAAAGCCGCTGCGGCTTTCAGCAACGCTTTATGCGATTAATAACGTATTTTTAGGTTTAACCGCGTATCAAGATTTTAAAGGGAAGGCTGAACCTAAATTTGAAGGAAAAGCGAAGCCTCACTGGTTTTCGATTCCTCAACTTTGTATCTATCTGTTTGCTAACACGATGCTGCTGCTTTCGCGGCGCGACCAGATGCAAGAAGGTGGATTGCCGGATGGGATGACCGCGCAGATCGAAGACGCCGCCGCGCGGGTGATTGCGGCGCAGACGCCGGAGAAACAGCGCGAGTTACTTGCCGATGTGTCGGAATATATGGCAACCCAAAAAGGCATTAAGCTGAAAGCGCCGGAGATTGCAGCGCAGCTCTCGCAGCGAATCGCGGTGATTACGGAGGAGCGCCCCCAGCCGAGCGTGACTCAGGTGAAATGGGCGCATCGTGAAGAAGCGCGCCAGCACGCGCCACACACGGATATGACACCGCTGGCAGGGCGCTAATTACTTCAACGAATCCGCAATCGCTTTAGCGGCGGCGGCGCGGTCGGGGGCTTCGGTGATCGGGCGGCCGATGACGAGGTAATCCGCCCCGCGCTTTAGCGCTTCTTTCGGGGTGAGGATGCGTTTCTGGTCGCCCGCGTCGGAGCCCTCAGGGCGGATGCCGGGGACGATGAGTTTAAGGTCGGACCCACAAGCCTTGCGGATCGGCGCGATTTCAAACGGGCTGCACACCACGCCATCCAGCCCCGCGCTTTGGGCGAGGTCGGCCAATCGCAGCACCTGGTCTTGCAAATTTTCGCGGAAGCCGAGGATGGCAATATCATCCTGATCGAGGCTGGTGAGCAGTGTGACACCGATAATCAGTGGGCGGTCTTTTCCCGTCATCTGAGCCACGCGGTCGGAGGCTTCGATCGCCGCTTTGAGCATTGCCTGACCGCCGCTGGTATGCACCGTCATCATGAACATATTCATGCCCGCCGTGGCCGCGATGGCCTTGGCGACAGTGTTGGGGATGTCGTGGAATTTGAGATCAAGAAATACCGGCACGCCGAGGCGGGTGATGTAGGCCACGCCTGCCGCGCCATTCGCCGTGAAGAATTCCAGCCCGAGCTTCACCGCGCCGACATGCGGGCGCACGTCGCTGGCGATGGTGCTGGCTTCATCTGCATCGCTCGCATCCACCGCGCAGATGATGGGGTTGGTCAGGTTGCTCATAGTACAAAAACCGTCTCGCCGCCCACCACGGTGCGCAGCGCGCGGCCGGTGACATTCATGCCATCGAAGGGCGAGTTTTTCGATTTGCTGCTGAGGCTTTCGTTCAGGATCGTCCACTGGTGCGCGGGGTCAATAATCACAAGGTCTGCGGTCGCGCCCTTTTTCAGTCGTCCGGCATCCGCATGGATAATATCCGCCGCTTTGTAGGTCATCGCCGCGAGCACGTCGCGCAGAGGCATTTTGCCCTTATGCACGAGGTCGAGCGAGAGGGCGAGCATGGTCTCGAGCCCCACGATGCCAAACGCTGCCACATCCATCGGCACGCGTTTGCTTTCGGTGTCGTGCGGCGCGTGGTCGGTCGCAATCGCGTCAATCGTACCGTCGCGTAGCCCCTCAATGAGGGCAATTCGGTCAGATTCCGCGCGCAGGGGCGGGTTCATTTTGCTGAAGGTGCGATAGTCGATCACTGCTTCGTCGTTGAGGATAAAATGATGCGGCGCTACCTCGGCGGTGACATTCACGCCGCGGGCTTTGCCCCAGCGCACGAGGTCGACCGCCTCCTTGGTGCTGATGTGAAGCACATGGTAATGCGCGCCGGTCAGTTCCGTGAGGAGGATATCGCGTGCGACAATCACCGCCTCTGATACGTTCGGGATGCCTTTGAGGCCGAGCTTGGTGGCGACCCAGCCCTCGTTCATGCAACCGCCGCAGCTGAGGTTATGGTCTTCCGCATGCTGCGCGATTGGCACGCCGAGCGCCTTGCCCATGGTGAGCGCCTGACGCATGATCTGCGCGTTCATCACTGGCAACCCGTCATCCGTGAAACCACACGCGCCCGCTTCCACTAGCATCGCCATTTCGGTCAGCGCTTCGCCCTTTTGGCCTTGCGTGATGGCGGCATAGGGGCGGATGTTGACATAGCCGGTTTCGATCGCGCGCTTTTGCAGGAAGGCGAGGATGCTGATATCATCCACCACCGGTTTGGTGTTGGGCATCGTCGCCACCGTGGTGACACCGCCCGCCGCTGCGGCCTTGCTGCCGGTCTCGATGGTTTCTTTATATTCCTGACCCGGCTCGCGGAAATGCACCTGAATGTCGAGCAGGCCGGGGGCGAGGATGTTGCCGCCGCAATCCACCACTTCCGCACCGTCTGGCGTTTTGCCGTCGTTAAATAGTTGGGGGCCGAAATCCACAATCCGGTTGCCCTCGGTCAGCAGCGCGCCTTTGGCATCGAGCCCGCTCTCCGGGTCCATCAGCCGCGCATTCACATACGCAACGCGTTTGCCATCATTCTTGCGGGTGGGTTTTATAAACTTGGTCATTCTTTTCTTCCTCTTTGTCATTCCCGCGAAAGCGGGAATCTCCTTCAAGTGGATCCCTGCTTTCGCAGGGATGACAATTATTTATTTAACAACAGTTCCAACACCGCCTGACGGACGGCGACGCCCATTTCGACCTGGTCGAGAATGGCGCTGCGGGAGATGTCGTCGGCGACGTCGGAGTCGATTTCCACCCCGCGGTTCATAGGCCCCGGGTGCATAATCAGCGCATCCGGCGCGGCGAGGGCGAGCTTCGCGCGGCTCAAGCCATAGCTATGGAAATAATCCCGCACGCTGGCGATGCCGCGTCCGGCCATGCGTTCGTGCTGAATACGCAGCATCATCACCACATCCGCGCCTTTCAGGCCTTTGCACATATCATGCGTATGGTTCACACCGAACACATCGACGCCGGTGGGCATGAGGGTGGGTGGGGCAATAAGAGTAACCTCCGCGCCGAGTGCCTTCAGTAAATGAATGTTGCTGCGCGCGACGCGGCTGTTGGCGATGTCGCCGCAAATGGCCACCTTGCGGCCTTTGATCTCGCCCTTCTTGAGGCGGATAGTGAGCGCGTCGAGCAGCGCTTGGGTGGGGTGTTCGTGTGCGCCATCCCCCGCGTTGATGACGGAGGCGCCGACTTTCTCGGCAATCAGCTGCACCGCGCCGGCCGAGCCATGGCGCACCACAATCACATCCGCCTGCATGGCGTTGAGCGTCATCGCGGTGTCAAGCAGTGTCTCGCCCTTGCCGACAGACGACGTTGCCGCGCTGATATTGATAACATCCATAGAGAGGCGCTTGCCCGCCAGCTCGAAGCTGGTGCGGGTGCGGGTGGAATTTTCGAAGAATAAATTAATCAGTGTACGTCCGCCGAGAATCTTGTGTTTCTTATCCACCGCGCGGTTGCGACCGACATAGGCCTCGGCAGTGGTGAGAATAGTGTGAATAGCGGCGGCTTCCATCCCTTCGATCTGGATCAGGTGGCGCGGCCAGGAAAGCGCGGAGTGGGTGGCTGAGTGCTGCATGCCCCCACCCATACCTTGCGCCACGCAAAATGCAAGTGGCCACCCGAATTTTCTCATTTCTTCGGGCGAGGGGGTGTGCTACATCCATCCCCTATGAAAACACATCGCCTTATTCTCTCACTTTCTGCGCTTGCGCTACTCTCGGCATGTAACAATGCCACGCTCAATCAGTGGGTCGACCCAGATCGTACCTTCAGCGTATTGCCGCAGCCGGATGTAAAAGGTGTCAACGACACGCAGGAGGAGGGGGCAAAAGCAGCGCTGGCCGCAGGCGATTTCGCCAAAGCGGCACAGATTTACGAGCAGCTTGCAACCTCTGCCAAAACCTCGCCAGAGCAGCTTTTGCGCTATAAAATCGGCTGGGCGTCGTCGCTGCGCCGGTTGGGCGACTATGACCGCGCACTTGCCATGTTCAGCGAACTGGTAGAACAGAATGCCAAAAATATGGATGTGGCCGAAGGTAAGGCGCTGACGCTGATGGCCATGGGAAAAACCGTGGATGCCAGCCGCGCATTTTCCGATATTATGGAGGCTGAGCCTAATCGCTGGCGTACGTTGAATGCGCTCGGTATTTTGTTTGTGACCAAAAATATGATTCCAGAAGCGATGGCCTATTATACCGAGGGACTCAAATTCAGTCCGGATAATCCGGCAATACTTAATAATGTCGGATTAACGATGGCGATTGATAAAAACTACGGCCGGGCAACCGATGCGCTGGATCAGGCATCGCGCCTCAGTAAAACGCCTGGGCAGCGCAAGCAGATTGATATGAACATGGCGATGGTTCTTGGCGTATCTGGCGATCTCGATCATGCGCGTGAAATTGCCGCGCGCTATTTGGAGGGGCCGGCCCTCGACAACAATATGGGGCTTTATGCGCATTTGGCAAAAGACGATGGGCTTGCCAAAACCTACCTCAACATGGCACTCAGTCAAAGCCCTACGTTCTATGAGCGGGCGTGGACCAACCTCGACGCGTTGAATGAAAATGCGCGTTCGCCGGATGCGCCAAAGCCAGAGCCTACGCCCAATTTACCGAAAATGAAAAAGTAATCGCTAGCTGCGATGTACGGCAATGCCTGCGGGCGCCTGCATCACCGGCATGACCTCGATGCGGTTGATGTTCACATGCGCTGGCTGTGCGATTGCCCAGCGGATGGTTTCGGCAATGTCCGTTGCAGCAAGCGGGGTGAGGCCTTGATAGACCGTCGCTGCGCGTTCGCGGTCGCCATGAAAGCGCACTTCAGAGAATTCGGTTTCCACCATCCCTGGCTCGATATTCGTCACGCGCACCGGACTGCCGAGCAGGTCGGCGCGTAGTGCCAGCGAGAAATACGTCACGAAGGCTTTGCATGCGCCATACACATTCGCGGCCGGATAATGATACGTCCCCGCGATCGACGATATGTTGATGATATGCCCCACGCCACGCGCTTTCATGCCCGGCAGAATTTCGCGCGTCAGGGTGAGTAGCCCTTTCACATTGGTGTCGATCATGGTTTCCCAATCACTCCACTCGGCGTCATCTGCCTTCGCAAGCCCAAGCGCGCCCCCTGCATTATTCACCAGCACGTCAATCGTCTGCCACTCCTTCGGCAGTGCGCGAACCGCAGCGAGCGTCGCCTCGCGGTCGCACACATCCATCACCACGCTGCGCGTGGAGGCAGACGTCTCTTTTTCGAGTTGTTGGGCGAGGGCGGTAAGGCGTTCCACCCGCCGCCCGGTGAGAATCAGCCGATGGCCTTCGCGCGCTAACAGCTCTGCCGTTGCCCGTCCAATGCCAGACGTCGCACCGGTAATCAGGATGGTTTTTGCTTCCGCCATCTTACGACGCTTTCTTTTTTACCGCCGCTTTTTTCACCGGCTTCGCCACTGCTTTGGTAGCAGCTTTCTTTGCAGGTGCTTTTTTTGCGGCAGGTTTCTTGCCTTTGCTCGCCTTGCCCTTCGCGCCAGTGGCGGGCAGTAGGGGCAGCACCATTTCCATCGTGCAGCTTTCCGGCGCCATTTCTTTCGGCAGGGTGATGTTCTTCCCGGCGTACTTGATATAAGGCCCATAGCGGCCTTTCAGGATCACGACTTTTTCGCCGGATTCTGGGTGCGCGCCCAAATCTTTCAGCGGCTCCGGTGCGCCGCCACGGCCACCACCATTCTTCTTTTTCTCCAGCGCTTCGGCAATCAGCGTCACCGCGCGATTCATACCGATGGTGAGAATATCTTCCTCCGGCGGAATGTTCGAATACTTCCCTGCATGCAGGAGATATGGCCCAAAGCGGCCAATATTGGCGACGATGGTTTCGCCCGTTTCCGGGTGCAGGCCAATCTCGCGCGGCAGGGCAAGCAGCGACAGCGCTTTTTCGAGGTCGACGCTGGACGCAGGCGTACCTTTGGGCAGGCTGCTGCGCTTGGGTTTTTTCTCTTCGCCGAGCTGCACATAGACACCATACGGCCCTTTGCGGATGGTGACGGTGAGGCCACTCACCGGGTCGGTGCCGAGTGTGCGTGGGAATTCTTCGCCCTCAGTACTTGCAGCGTTATCCGCATTGCCATCACCTACGGTGATAATCTGGCGGGTGAAGTTACATTCCGGATAGTTCGAACAGCCAAGGAACGAGCCGAATTTGCCGGTTTTTAGATGCAGCTCACCCGTTTTGCAGGTAGGGCAAATTTTGGCCGCTGCGGCTTTCTCGCCCACGCCAAAAATATAGGGTTCGAGCAGATGCTCCACCTTGGTGAGCACATCGCCGATGGTGAGTTTTTTGCTGTCTTCCACACGCGCTGAGAACTCTTTCCAGAACGCGCGAAGCTCTTCTTTCCAGTCGCGTTCGCCGTCAGCGATTTTGTCGAGGTTTTCTTCGAGATTTGCAGTGAAATCATATTCCACATAGCGGTCGAAATAGGACATCAAAAACGCAGTCACGATGCGGCCGAGCGATTCCGCCACGAAGCGGCGCTTATCGAGCTTCACATAGTTGCGATCGACCAGCACCGAAATAATACTCGCATAGGTCGAAGGGCGGCCAATGCCAAGCTCCTCGAGGCGTTTGACGAGCGACGCTTCCGAGAAGCGTGGCGGCGGCTGAGTGAAATGCTGTGCGGCTTCGACCTTGCTCGTGCGCAGCGGCTCGCCCACTTCCATCGCGGGAAGGCGCTGGCTGGTGTCTTCGGCGGATTCTTCGTCGCCGTCTTTTTTCTCTTTTTCGTCTTCTTCGACCGTCTCCTGATAGAGGCAGAGGAAGCCGTCGAACTTCAGCACCGAACCCGTCGCCCGCAGTGCGTGGCGCTTGGTCGCGTCGTGCATATCCACGCCCACTTGGTCGTAGAGTGCCACTTCCATCTGGCTTGCGACCATGCGCTTCCAGATGAGGTCGTAGAGTTTCGCCTGTTCGCTATCCGTTAGCATATCTGCGCGTTTGGAGAGGTCGGTCGGGCGGATGGCTTCGTGGGCTTCCTGCGCGTTTTTGACTTTGGTTTTATACATGCGCGGGCTGTCGGGCACGTATTTCGTGCCGTAGTCTTTCTCGATGAATTTGCGCGCATCGGCAATCGCATCCACGCTAACGCTGATGCCATCCGTACGCATGTAGGTGATGAGCCCTTCCTCGTAGAGCTTCTGCGCAATTTGCATGGTGCGTTTCGCGCCAAAGCCCAGCTTGCGGCTTGCTTCCATTTGCAGCGTAGACGTGGAGAACGGCGCGTAGGGAGCGCGGCGCACGGTGCGCGGGGTGATGGTGGTGACCTTGAAATCGGTCGACTTCAGCACCTTTTCGACTTCCTTCGCCACATCCTCGTTACCGAGGGCGAACTTGTCGAGCTTCACACCATTATATTCGGTGAGGCGTGCGGCAAAGCTAGCGCCAGCACCGGTTTGCATGGTGAGGCCGATATCCCAATATTCGCGGGGCACGAACACTTCGATTTCCGACTCGCGCTCGCAAATGAGGCGCAGCGCGACGGATTGCACTCGCCCGGCCGAGCGGCTGCCCGGCAGTTTGCGCCACAGCACGGGGCTGAGGTTGAAGCCCACCAGATAGTCAAGCGCTCGGCGCGCCTGCTGCGCGTTAACGAGATCCATATCGATATCGCGCGGGTTTTCGATCGCGTGGCTCACCGCTTTTTTGGTGATTTCGTTGAAGGCAATGCGCTTCACGCCAACACCCTTCGGCAGCTTGTTTGTTTCTTTGAGTGCTTCAAGCACATGCCACGAAATTGCTTCTCCTTCGCGATCCGGGTCAGTCGCGAGATAGAGCATATCCGCGCCTTTTAGCGCAGCGGCAATCGCGCCCATCTGCTTTTTGGAATCGGCATCCACCTCGTAATGCATGGCGAAATCCGCATCCGGCTCCACCGACCCGTCCTTGCTCGGCAAGTCGCGTACATGGCCGTAGCTCGCGAGCACGGTGTAGTCGCTACCGAGATATTTATTGATGGTTTTTGCTTTGGATGGCGATTCCACCACCACGACATTTGCTACCACGCGTCTTCTCCCATTCGTAATGCGACCCGAGCGCCGGGATGGCGTTCTAGTTTACCCGCAAGTTCAAGTTCAAGTAAAACCGCCATCATCAGATGCGGCGTGAGGCCGGTTGAAACCAGCAGATCATCAAGCAATGTGGGGCTGGCGCTGAGCGCAGAAAGCAGCACTGCGCGCGCTTCGCCTAGCGTAGTGTCATCGGGTATCGTGGGCGCGGGTTCAGAAAATTCACGCCCATTATTTTCAGCAAGTGGCACACTGCCCATCGGTGTGACATTGGCGATAATGTCGCGTGCGGTTTCCACCATCGTCGCACCTTCGCGCAGCAATTTGTTGGTGCCGTGGCAGCGCGGGTCCATCGGCGAGCCGGGCACGGCGAACACATCGCGGCCATAATCCGTCGCGTATTCGGCGGTGATGAGCGAGCCGGATTTGAGCGATGCTTCCACGACCACTGTGCCGAGCGTCATGCCCGCGATGATGCGGTTGCGGCCTGGGAAAGAGCGCGCATGCGGCTGCATACCGAACGGTTGCTCCGAAATAATCGCGCCGGTGGCGATGATTTCTTCGTAGAGCGCGGTGTTCTCGGGCGGATACACCGTGTCAATGCCGCCGCCGATGACAGCGACGGTACCGGTGGCCAGCGCGCCCCGATGTGCAGCGGCGTCGATGCCGCGTGCAAGGCCGGAAACGACCGTGTAACCCGCCGCGCCCAAATCGCTCGAGAGTTTTTTGGCAAATACGCAGCCATTGGTCGAGGCATTGCGCGCACCTACCATGCCGACCAGTTTGGTGTGTGAGAATAAATGTGTGTGTCCGCGTACGGTGAGCATGGGCGGCGCATCGCCAATAAATTGCAGCAGGCGCGGGTAATTTTCCTCGCCGTATAAAACAATCTGCGCGCCGAGTTTGGTAATGGCTTCGACTTCGCGCACCGCATCCGCCTTCGGGAAAATCACGATCGGCTTCTTGCGTCCACCACGACGGCTGAATTCCGGCGCCATCTCCAGCGCTTTGGCCACCGAGCCGCAGAATTTGACGAGGTGGAAAAACGTCATCGGCCCGACATTTTCGCTGCGGATGAGGCGTAGCGCATCAACCGGCGCCGTGCCGCGGAGTGAGGGATTGGGAATGAATGCCTGACTCATGCCGCACCGCCTTTTCCGAATTTGAGGCGCGGTTCAAACCCGCGGCGCAGTCGGCTGATATTGCTGTGGTGCCGCCAGATGCCGATGCCGCAGCTGATGGCAAGAATGAACGCCGTGGTGCCGTCGATCCTCAGCCATGCCACAAGCGGAATCGCGGCAAGGGCAAGGATGGAAGCCACCGACACATAGCGCGTGGTGAAGCAAACGAGCATCCACACAATCACGGCGGTGATGCCGACGGGCCACGAAAGCGCGAGTGTGGCGCCAAGGATAGTGGCGACACCTTTGCCGCCTTTGAGCGACAACCACGCCGAATACATATGCCCCACGGCGGCCATCAGCACGGCGAAGGCGAGCCCGGCGTGCGTGACTTCATAAAGCTGACCACATACCCACACGGCAAGCGCGCCTTTGCCCATATCGCAGAGCAGGGTGAGGGCGGCCACGCCTTTGCGACCCGTGCGCAGCATGTTGGTGGCGCCGATATTGCCGGAGCCGATATAGCGCGGGTCGGGCAGGCCAAACAGCTTCGCCAGCAGCACGCCAAAGGGGATGCTGCCCAACGTGTAGCTCAGGATTAAAATCTGCATGCCATCGATCGCGTTCATACGCGTACGAGCGTAGCGGGGTTTGCAAATTCAGCGCAAGCGCTATTTTTGCAAGCCATCCAGCACGCCCTGCAGAATATAGCTGGCGGCGAGTTTGTCGACCAGTTCATCACGCCGTTTGCGGCTGAGGTCGGCCTCGTCGATCATCATGCGGGTGACGGCAGCGGTGGAGAGGCGCTCGTCCCACAGCAGCATCGGCAGGGCGAACTGGGCATAGAGGTTACGGGCGAAGGCGCGGGTGGCCTGCGCGCGGGGGCCGGCGCTACCATCCATGTTCAGCGGATAGCCGATAACGAAGCCCACCACCTCCTGCCCATCCATCAGCTTGGCCAGCTCGGCCGCGTCGTATTTCCACTGATGGCGGGTGATGGTGACGTCCGGGGTGGCAATCATGCGTGAGCCGTCGCTCATCGCCACGCCTATGGTGACGGTGCCGACATCCAGCGCCATCAGCCGACCACGGGCGGGAAGGCTGTCGGCAAATTCAGGCAGGGTGTAAAACGTGGAAGCGAGGCTCATGCGCCGTTGATACGCCTTGGTGATGTGCACTGCAATGGAATCTATTGATTTTTACCGCGAGCGCGCTACAACCCTGCCTCCGAGGGGACTGAACATGGCATTGACCGAAAAAGACGTTGCGCATATCGCAAAACTCGCCCGTATCCGGCTGACAGCGGAAGAAGTTCCGCATTATGTCGGTGAAATCAACGGCATTCTGAAATGGATCGAGCAGCTTTCCGCCGTGAATACGGATGGAGTGGCACCGCTCGCCAGCGTATCCGACCAGCTTCTGCCCTGGCGCGACGACGTGGTGAACGATGGCAACCAGCAGGAAGCCGTACTTAAAAACGCGCCGATGAGCAGCTATGGCTGCTACGCGGTGCCGAAGGTGATCGAATAATGACCCAGCCAACCCACATGACGATGAGCGAGGCGCTTGATGCGCTCGCGGCCAAAAAAATCTCCAGCGTGGAACTTACCAAGTTGCACCTAGAGGCCATCGAGAAGCATAATCCGGCGCTGAATGCCTATGTGCATCACACGCCGGAGATCGCGCTGGCGCAGGCCAAAGCGTCGGACGAGCGCCGCGCTAAAGGCACTGCTGGGCTGATGGAGGGGATTCCTGTCGGCATCAAGGATTTATTCTGCACCAAGGGCGTGAACTCGCAGGCCGCCTCGCATATTTTGGATGGTTTTAAACCGGAATATGAATCGACCATCACCAGCAATCTCTTCCGTGAAGGCGCGGTGATGCTGGGTAAGCTGAACATGGACGAATTCGCCATGGGTTCGGCTAATATCACCAGCTATTACGGCAATTGTATTTCCCCATGGAAACGTGCGGATGCACCGGAAAAACAGCTCGTCCCCGGTGGTTCGTCCGGTGGTTCGGCAGCAGCGGTGGCGGCGCGCCTCGGCTTCATGGCGACGGGAACGGATACAGGCGGTTCCATCCGCCAACCGGCAGCATTTGTGGGTATCGTGGGCATTAAGCCGACCTATGGTCGCTGCTCGCGTTGGGGTGTGGTGGCGTTTGCCAGCTCGCTCGACCAAGCAGGGCCAATGACGCGCACGGTGCGCGACGCGGCAATTTCGCTCAAGGCAATGGCAGGGCACGACCCGAAAGATTCAACCTCCGCCCTGCAATCTGTGCCGAATTTTGAGGCGGTGCTGGGTCTCGGCGTGAAGGGCATGAAGGTGGGGATTCCGGCGGAATACCGCATGGAAGGCACGAACCCTGAGATTCTCGCCGCGTGGGATAAGGGCGTCGAGATTCTAAAAAAAGCGGGTGCAGAAATTGTCAATATCAGCCTGCCGCACACGAAATATGCGCTGCCGACATACTACATCATCGCCCCGGCGGAAGCATCGAGCAACCTTGCGCGCTATGACGGTGTGCGCTTCGGCCTGCGCGTGCTGGAAGACGGCGACTCGCTCGACGCGATGTATGAAAAAACCCGCGCGGCGGGCTTCGGCGCCGAGGTAAAACGCCGCATTCTCATTGGCACCTATGTGCTGAGCGCTGGCTATTACGATGCGTATTACAAAAAGGCACAGCGCGTGCGGGCGCTCATCGCGAATGATTTCACCGAAGCATTTAAGCAGTGCGACGTCATACTCACCCCCACCGCGCCTTCGGAGGCGTTTGCGATTGGCGAGAAGCAGGACGATCCGCTCGCGATGTATCTCAACGACGTGTTCACCGTGCCAACCTCGCTTGCGGGTCTGCCCGCAATTTCGCTGCCGATCGGTCTTTCCAAAACCGGGCTGCCGCTCGGGCTGCAACTCATCGGCCGTGCGTTTGATGAAGAAACCCTGTTCAAAGCGGCGGATGTGATCGAGCGCGACGTGAACCTCACCCTCATTCCGGCGGGGTATTAATATGAGCACACCCTACATCATCAAAGGAAACACGGGCGATTGGGAGCTGGTGATCGGCCTTGAAGTCCACGCGCAGGTGGTGAGCAACTCGAAGCTCTTCTCCGGTGCGCCGGTGGGCTTTGGTGCGGAAACCAACCAGAATGTGAGCTTCGTGGATGCGGGGATGCCCGGCATGCTGCCCGTCATCAACGCGAAATGTATCGAGCAGGCAGTGCGCACTGGGCTTGGCATCAACGCGCAAATCAACCTGCATTCGGTGTTTGACCGCAAAAACTATTTCTACGCCGATCTACCGCAGGGCTACCAGATCAGCCAATATCTTGAGCCAATTGTCGGCAAGGGCGAGCTGATTATCGACCTCGCGGATGGCAGCTCGCGCAGCATCGGCGTCACGCGTATCCATCTCGAGCAGGACGCGGGCAAATCGATGCACGAGCATAGCCCGAAATATTCCTTTATCGACCTCAACCGCTCCGGTGTAGCGCTGATGGAAGTGGTGAGCGAGCCCGACATGCGCACGCCGGAAGAAGCGGGCGCGTACCTCAAAAAACTCCGCTCCATCGTGCAGTATCTCGGCACGTGCGACGGCGATATGGAAAAGGGCAATCTGCGTTGCGATGCCAACGTTTCCGTGCGCCGCGTCGGTGTGAAAGAATTTGGCACACGCTGCGAAATCAAGAACGTGAACTCCGTAAAATTCGTGATGAAGGCGATCGAGTTCGAGGCGCAGCGTCAGGTGGAAATTCTGGAGGCGGGTGGCACGATTGATCAGGAAACGCGCCTGTTTGATAGCGCGACGGGTGAAACCCGCACCATGCGCAGCAAGGAAAACGCGCATGACTACCGCTATTTCCCCGACCCCGATCTGCTGCCGCTGGTGCTGACGCAGGAATACGTGGATGCGATTCGCGCAACATTGCCAGAGCTTCCCGACCAGAAAAAAGCCCGCTACGTAGCGGATTTCGGTCTCTCGCCCTATGATGCGGGCGTGCTGGTTGCCGAAAAAGAAACGACCGATTATTTCGAGCAGCTCGCCACCAAGCATGACCCAAAACTCGTCAGCAACTGGATGACGGGGGAGCTGTTCGCGCGTCTCAATAAACTGGGCGTGGGGATTGAAGCCTCGCCGATTACGGCGCCGCAACTGGGCGCACTCATCGCGCTGATTGAGGACAACACCATCAGCGGCAAAATCGCCAAAACTGTATTCGAGAAAATGCTCGAAAGTGGCAAGCCAGCCAAGCAAATCGTAGAAGAAGAGGGGCTGGTGCAAGTCACCGACACGGGCGCGATTGAGGCGGTGGTGGATGCCATTATCGCCGCGAATGCCGACAAAGTCGCCGAGTATAAATCCGGCAAGGACAAGCTGTTTGGCTTCTTCGTTGGTCAGGCCATGAAGGCCACCGGCGGCAAGGCCAACCCGGCGATGCTGAACGATATTTTGAAGAAAAAACTCAGCTAGCCATCATCTGGGGCTGTTATTCGCTTTTGTCATCTTGGATTGCGTGGTGACGACAAGAATTAGCTATGGGAGAGTGATATGAAAAAACTGTTGAAAATTATTGGGTCGCTGATCGCCTTTGTGATCATCGCCTTGCTCGCCGCGCCGATGTTTATTTCGGCGGATTTCATTAAGCAGCAGCTCACCACGCAGGTGAAAAACGCCACAGGGCGCGACCTTGTGATTAAAGGTAATACCTCAATCAAGCTCTTTCCAAACATTGCCGTGAGCGCGGAAGACGTGACGCTCGGCAACCCGGAAGGATTCACAAGCCCCTATCTCGTTAGCCTCAAGAAGCTTGAGACCGGTGCCGCGCTGAAACCGTTGCTGGCGAAAGAACTACGCATCACGGGCGTAACCCTCGTGGGGGCGACGCTGAACCTTGAACAAAACGCCGCCGGTGTCAAGAACTGGGACTTCGCAGGCGCCAAGAAGGAAGAGAAAACCGAAGTAAAAACTGCCGAAGGCAGTGCGCCGCTCAAGGCGTTTGCGATTGGTGACATTGTGCTGAAGGACACGGCGGTGAATTTCAGCAAGGCTGGGGCGAAGCCTATTGCGGCGAAGGACATCAACCTCACCCTCTCTGGCGCGGATGGCAGCAAGGCGCTCAAGCTCGACGGTTCGGCGATTTATCAGGGTGAGAAGGTGAGCGCAAACCTCGCGGTCGATAAAATGAAAGCGTTGATGGCGGGCAAAACCTCGCCCGTGGTGGCGGATATCGCACTTCCCTCCGGTGCGATTAAATTCAAAGGCAATGCGGGGCAGGAGGATGGGCTCACTGTCAATGGCGCGCTGGATGTAGCGATTGCCGATCTGCCGAAGCTGCTCACCTGGGCAACCGGAAAACCTGCTGCCGCGCAGCCGAAAAAGATTGCGCTGAAAAGCAATGTGACTGCTAAGGGAAAAGAAGCGATTGCGCTGACTGACCTCAGCTTCGCGGTGGATGCACTTTCGGGGAGTGGTAAATTGGCGCTCGACTTGGCGGGTAAGACCTCGGTGAAGGGTGCGCTCAGCATCCCGACGCTGGATCTGAACGCCTTGAAGGGCGGCAAAGGCGCCGCCGCGGCAGCTTCTGAAAAATCGCCTGCCGCCTCTAGCGGCTGGTCGGATGCGAAGATTGATTTCTCTGCCCTCAATGCCGTGAATGCGAATCTCGACCTTGCGATTGGCGCGCTGAAAAGTGGTAATATCAACGTGAGCGATATTAAAACCAACGTTGCCATCAACGACGGTGCGCTGAAGATGAACCTTGCCAATGCCTCGCTCTATGGCGGTTCGGCAAAGGGTGTGGTTTCGGCCTCCGCGGGTGGCATTGGCACAAACATGTCGCTTTCGTCTATTGATATCGAGCAGCTGATGACGGCGCTTTCCGGTGCGTCGCGCCTTGAAGGGAAAACCAACCTCACCTTCGCGGTGAAGGGCGCGGGCAGCAGCCAGCGGGCGATTGTGAGCTCGCTCGCGGGGAACGCCTCGCTTCGAGTGGCGGACGGTGCGGTGAAGGGGATGAATATCGCTTCCTTCCTGCGTGACGCCAAAAAAGCGTTCATTTTCTCGGATAATAAAACCGAAAAAACGGATTTCACGGAAATGACCGCGACCTTCCAGATCGCGCAAGGGGTCGTGAGCAATCAGGATCTCTCGATGAAGTCGCCGGTGTTGCGTATAGCGGGTAAAGGCACGGTGAGCTTGCCACCGCGCACGCTGAATTACCGTTTAGAGCCGACGCTGGTGGGCTCGCTCAAAGGGCAAGGAGATGATAAAGAACGCAGCGGTATTACGATTCCGCTCGTCATCACCGGGCCGTGGAGCGCGCCGAATGTAACGCCGGATTTAACCGCGACGATCACCGATGCGCTGAAAGACCCAGCGGCGCTGAAGCAGAACCTCAAAGATATCAAAGGCCAGATTGGTAATTTCAATAGCCCGAAAGATATCGGAAAAGCACTTCTGGGCGGTGGCTCTACTCAGCCTGCGGCTCCGGCTCCGGGTGGCGCAGCCGCACCTGCTGCGCCGAAACCCGCTACGAAGGAAGAGCTGATTCAGCAAGGCGTTGGGAGTCTGCTGAAGGGCCTCTAGTTCTTGCCCTTACTGTCGATTTTCGCGAGCATCGCGCGGGCTTTGCTGTTGTTCGGCGATAGCGTGAGGGCGGATTCGATATCCATCCGCATCAGCGGCGTATCGTTCAGCATTTCAAATGCGCGCGCCCGTTCGATGAGCAAATCTGCATTTGTCGGTGTGAGGCTGATCGCGTGGTCGAGGTCTTGCGTGGCGAGCTTGGCCTTGCCGTAGGTGAGGTTGATACGCGCGCGTTCGAGCAGTAGCCCTGCCATCTGCTTCGCGGTGATGGCATTATTGCCGAACGACTGGTTCATATCCGCAATCTGGCTGTCGAGGACACTGAGCGCGGCATCGCTGCGGTTCGCACCGATCCATGCGGTGACGGCCTGCTTGGTAACAAAGCTGCGCAGCTCCACGTCGTCTTTCGCGATCAGCATGCGTACGGCATTCAGCGCATCGCCCGCTTCGGGGTAGCGCTTAAGGCCATAGAGCGCCATCGCCCGACAGTGATGGGCGGCAACGCCGGTATCGATCGCCAGCCATTCATCCGCTTTGGCGAGCGCCTGGGCTGGGCTGCTGCTCGACAGAGCAATGCATTCCTTATAAGCGGGGGATTGAATCATAGACGACTCTGCCGTCGCCGTGTGGGCGAGCAAAAGGGTGCTAAGAGCGATGGAAAGATGTTTCATAGAGCCTGCCAAGTGTGAAGTTTGAGGGACAATATATATTCGGCTGTAAAATAACAGTAATTTTTTACTTTGACGAGTTGGCAGAGAACTTGCTTCTAGAGTTGAGAGAAAACGCAATCTAACCCACGACATAGGTGAATGCATGCGCCGCACGATGGTTACAGTTTTAATGAGTATCGCCAGTTTATCTGCCCTTTCGGGCTGCGATGCGTTGGTTGATGGCACGCAGGCGCGCGCCTCTATCACAGAACGGGCATTCAACGACGCAGCGAGCGCGTGGACGGATTTGTTGACCTACCACCCGAAGGAAATGCCGAATGCGCCACAAACGCGCTACTGCTATCAGATGATGACCGATGTGGTGTGCTACGATAGCGTGCAGCCCGGCCTCACCGCGAAATTGGTAGGCTATCAGGATGGTGACCATGCTTCCTGGATCCAGCCGGGTGGTGGTTCGTTGGGAGCAAGCGGTGGAAATCCGGTGTCATTGAAGCCAACGGGAAGACCCTCCAACCGTGGGGTGATCGAGGTAAAAAAACCGCTGGAATATACTGCGACCGAGGTGGCAAGCCCCACGGCTGGTGAAATACAATCGATGAGTTTACCAGCTCGATAGCGCCTTACGCGTGTAGCGCCGGGCTACGTTCCATGCTCATGCGGCTGTGTGGCCGTTCATGGCGCAGCGTATCGAATCCCTGACAGTGACTGCAATGGATCTGCCATTCGTCATGCTGCGTGCCGCAGCTCATGCACACCCAAGTGGCGCCTTGCGGGGCCTGTAGTGCACGGTTGAGCCAGCTATTGGCCGAATCATCGTTGCGCATTTTGCGTTCGGTGTCGGCAATCAGCGTCGCCACTTCTTTGCTCTCTTCCAGCTCCAGTGCTTCATCCAGCGCTTTGCGGGCGGTGGTTAGTTCGCCATTAGCAATCGCGTGGCGGGCAGTGAGTAGGTGATGGGTGGCGGTGAGTTCACCGCGCATAAACGGCTTCAGCATTCGCAGCTGTGTGCGCGAGGGTTCGGATTTCAGTGCTGCCAGAATTGGGGCAATCAGCAGCGGCGATACCCCGGTGCGCCATGCGCTGAGAAGCCATTTGCGGGCGCTACGGGGCGAGTCTTCGGCCAGCAGCACATAGGCATAGTCAATCACGGCGGGCATGAAGTCAGGCGCGTAGCCCACCGCGTGGCGCAGGTTTTTCTGTTTCAGGCGCGGGTTAGTTTCGGCCTTGGCGGCGAGGTAATAAGCAAGCGCGCTGTAGCGATGGCGCTCTTCCTTGCTGAGTGGTGATTTCCACTGCCAGCCTTCGGTGAGCGCCAGCATTGGCGCAGTCTGTTTGTCGCGGGCATAGAAATCGATAAGGCTCAGCACCAGCCAGCGGTCTTGCGGTGAGGCTTTGCGCGCTTCTTCCGCCAGCCGTGTAGCCTCGCGCCATTCTTCGCGGCTCACATGCTGCTCGATCAGGCGGCGGGTGGCGAGTTCCGCGGTGGCGGAGTGATCCATCAGTGCTTTGAACTGCACATGGGCATCAGCATGCTTGCCTTGGCGTTGTAGCAGTTGTGCGCTGAGAAGCTGCGGCAGTGGCTCGCCCGGCAGTGCCAGCAGCGCTTTGGCGATCGCTTCTTCGGCGACATCTTCGTTGCCCATGGCGAGTGCTGCGACGCCGCGTGTAAGCTGCTCCAACCCACGCTTGAAGGTGCGGTGCTGAATGCGTGCCTTGCGGCGCGACGGCCAGGTGGCCAGCTTCCATAGTTGAATGGAAATGAACGAGACAATCGCGGCAAGCAGCAGCATCAGCAGGCCGAGCACGGCGATATGCATCGCAATTTCGTAGCCGAACCAGGTCACCTGCACTTCGCCGGGATGCGCAAACAGCCAGTCGCCAGCGAAATAGCAGCCTACAAGGAGAAGCGCAAAAATCAGCCAGCGTATCATGGTTTTACGTCCCTGGCAGCGGTGAGGTTGGCGAGTTCGGCAAGTACATCCGCACGGGTGCGCACGGTTTCGCGCCACGCAGCAAAGGGCGCACGTGTGGCCTCAGGCAGGGCGTCTACTTTGGCCATCAGCGTTTCCAGCGTGGCACTACTGTCGACGCTACTGAGTGTGTCGTATTCTTTCGGCTTTTCCGCCGTTTTTTTGATCGAGATCAGGCCGGAAAGCCGTGTGTTGATATGCTGAAGCGATTCCGGTTCCTGCCCTGCAGCGGTGCTGTTGAGCTTGCCAAGAATGTCGCGGAATTGTTCGCGCAACATCGATTCTGTCGGCACACCCACCAGCCCATTTTGGCGCAGCGCCGTGAGTTTTCCGCCCGTTTTGGGATGGGCTTTCTCCCAGATGTCGAGTGCGGCCTGATAAGAACTACCACTCATCACCGCCGCAGTGAGTGCTTCGGTTTCGTGGGATGCGGCAGCAGGTGTAGTCTCCACCGGTTTCGCAGGAGGGACGACCACAGGTGCGACTACCACAGCAGGCGCGGCCTGTTTTTCTTCCACCGCGGCAAGCTTCGTTTGCAGCTGGCTGATCGCTTCCTGCGCCATGCTCAGGTCGGTTTTGATGGCCTCGTTCACCGTGCCATCAGGTTTTGGTGCAGCCTCAACAGCGGTGAGTCGAGAATCCAGCATCGCCAATTTATCTGCCAGTTTTTTGCTGGATGCCTGCTCCTGCGTTGCGTTCTGGGCAATGGCGGTGAGCAACTCTTGCCGCATTACGACCAGCCCGCCGACAATAATCACAGTGGCAACGGCAATCGCGCTCAAGGCGTGCGAACGTGTAGGAGGAGTAGGTTGAGAGTCCATGCGGTACCTATAGGCTTATTGCGGGTGTGAAACAAGTAAATCGACCATCGCCGCCTGAGTGGGTAGATAGCAGGCGTGAAGCGCTTTCCAATCGAGCGCAGCAGCGGCTTCCGCCACCGCGAGGCTGAGGCAGTAGGCGGTGATATTTTTGGCGTGATCGCTAAGCCCATGCTGCCGCAAGAGTTGAATGGCAATCTGCGCGCTGCGGGGCGAGAAAAAACTCACGCCGTGCACATCTCGGCTGCGAATAGATTCACAGAGCGTATCACTAAGAGTAGTTTCTGCATCCGCCTTATACACAACAATTTTCTCAGCGTGAATATGCTGGGCGTTCAATAATGATACCGCATCAATGCGCGTGTCTTCTCCCGCGAGATAAAGCACGCGTGCACCGGGGGTTAATGTCGTAACAAGCTGGGGGAGGAGGGCGAGCATGTCGCTTTCGCCATGAGTGGTGTGCGCATAGCTCGCACTGCGCGCCGCCTCTGCCGTCGCTGCGCCGATGCAGAAGACGGGGATGCTGCGCCAGTCATTCGGCAAGGTCGCAAGAGCGTGCGCGGCGTGGCGGCTGGAGAGTAGTAACGCCTCTGGCCTTGTGCGCGTATCGATGGCAGGGGGGCAGGGTGCAATCCGCATTACCGGCGCGACGATGCTGTGAATCCCGCGCATCGCAAGTTCCGCCGCGAGCGCGCGGCTATCCGCCTCCGGTCGTGTGAGCCAGATGCTACCCATGCTTGAGCATCTCGTCGCCCGTCATGGCGCGCAGCGCGTCGCCCACAGCGACACCCAGCGCTTCAGCGTCATCGGCTGTGCCGCTCAATTGGTGCTGGTGGCGGATTTTCCCATCCAGCGACAGCACCTCCGCGCGCAGGGTCAGTATATCGCCAGAAAGCTCAGCCAACCCGCCAATCGGCGTACGGCAGGAACCATCCAGCACGCGCAGCATGGCGCGCTCGGCGGTGACGCATATGCTGGTCGGAGCATCATCCAGCGGAGCGAGTAGGGCGTGCAAATCCGCGCGGGAATCAAGACATTCAATGCCCACCGCGCCTTGTGCGGAGGCGGGGAGGAAATCCTCCACTGGCAAATAGGCTCGGATATGCTCGGTGAGGCCGAGGCGCGTCAACCCCGCGGCGGCGAGGAAGGTGGCGCTGGCTACATTTTCCTCCAGCTTGCGCAGGCGCGTTTGCACGTTGCCGCGCAGGGGCACAATCGTCACATCTGGCCGTTGATGCAGCAGCTGCGCCGCCCGCCGGGTGGAGGACGTGCCGATGACGCCGCCCGCAGGCATCTCCGCCAGCGAGGCATAATGCGCGCTGATCCACGCGTCGCGCACATCCGCCCGCGGTAGCATGGCAGCAATCCTTAAGCCCGGGGGCAGAATGCTCGGCATATCTTTCATCGAATGCACAGCGATATCGACCTGATCGGTCAGCAGCGCGTCTTCCAGTTCCTTGGTGAACAGCCCCTTATAACCCCAGTCGCTGAGCTGTTTATGCAGCTCGCGGTCGCCCGCGGTGGTCATGGCGACGATCTCGATACGCAACTCGGGCATGCGCGTGGCGATAGCGTCGCGCACCATTTCCGCTTGTGCGAGCGCGAGTTTGCTGGCACGAGTGCCGATACGTAAGAGTGATGACATGCCGCCCGTTTAGCGCATTCTGCGCGCGCTGGCGAGTACAAAGGAATAACGATGCGCATTGTGCTCGGAATCGAATCAAGCTGCGACGAAACGGCGGTAGCGCTGGTGCGCGAGGATCGTGTTATCCTCAGTCAGGCGCTCGCCACGCAGCAGGCCAACCACGCGCCTTATGGCGGGGTGGTGCCGGAGATTGCCGCGCGCGCCCATCTCGCGCAGGTGGATCGGCTCTATGTAAAAGCCCTCGCCGACGCCAACCTGACGATTCATGACGTAGACGCGGTGGCGGTCACCGCCGGACCCGGCCTCATCGGCGGGGTGATGGTGGGGGTGATGCTCGGCAAAGCCGTGGCCGCGGCGGCGAAAAAGCCCATCATCGCAGTCAACCATCTCGAAGGCCATGCACTCACCGTGCGGCTGACGGATGCGGTTGCGTTCCCGTATTTTCTGCTGCTCATTTCCGGCGGGCATTGCCAGCAGCTCGTTGTGCGCGGGGTGGGAGATTATATCCGCCTCGGCACCACGCGCGACGATGCGCTCGGCGAGGCGTTCGACAAATGCGCGAAGATGCTCGGGCTGCCATACCCCGGCGGCCCCGCGCTCGAGGCAGTGGCGAAGCGCGGCAACGCGGATGCGTATCGTTTCCCCAAACCGCTACGCGGCGATGGCGGCTGTGATTTCTCCTTCTCCGGTCTTAAAACCGCGGTGCGGCTGACGATCGAGCAGGAAGTCGCGCGCTGCGGCGGATTGAATGAGACGATTGTGGCAGATGTGGCGGCGAGTTTCCAAGCCACCATCGGCGAGATTCTGGCGGAGCGGGTAGCCAACGCGCTCACCCTCGCCACGCGGGATTATCCGCTGACAGCGGTGGCCGTCGCCGGTGGCGTTGCCGCCAATCAAGCCATTGGCGCCGGGTTGCGGCGCTTAGCCGCGGCGCATCACCTGCCGCTCGTCGTCGCTCCGCCCGCGCTCTGCACGGATAACGCCGCGATGATCGCCTGGGCAGGCATGGAACGGCTGATGCTGGGGCAAACCGACAGCCTCGATTTCGAACCCCGCGCCCGCTGGCCACTGGCGGTTTAGAAAGCGCTGGAACCCCCACAAAAATCCTTAAAAATAGCCATTTTTTCATTGTCACAAAAACTTCACAGAAGTTAACTTGCGTTAATTATATTGAGGGAGGTAAACTGAAGGAAATAATGGCTGGAGGTGTTTATGGAACCCATCACGACAGAAGAATGCGCTGTACAGATTAAGCAGATGGTGAAGGATTTTAAGCGCAAGTCTGGCGGCAGCGAGCTGAGCTATCATTATCACGATTTGGACGACCAAAAAGCATGGTGGGCTGTTGAAGTAGAAAATCCCTCTGAACAAGGTCAGGGCTATGTTTATCTTAGAATCGGTGACCGAATAAACGTAGAACAAGCATTTCCTGGAATTGACCAATTCGATATGAAGACAGTTGAGCATGGGGACGACATGTTCAGAGGTCCCAAGTTTACCTATGTGACTGTACCATGTACGCATGACTCCGTTCTGCAGATCAATAAGATACATCGAAAGATATACATTGATGAAGCAGTTGAGCACCTTAAGAGAATATTAGCAGAATACCAGACTTCAATTAACGACGAAAATGTCTTTAGATTTTTGGTAAACAAGGGATTAAATGAATGTGGATTTGGCCTTGCGCGTTATAAAGGGCCAGAAGAAGTATGTGTGGATGATATACCGCGATTTGGCGTCATTAAATCTTTTTTTGGTAGCCGCATTTTTTTGCAGGACAAGCTTGGCGAAGCCGAGGCAAAAGATGCTTTTGTTGAAGTGGTCAAAAAAGCATTGCCGCAGGGTATGCGTGTTGAAAAGGTCAATCAGTTGGGCGGCTAAGTCAGTTTAGAAACCGCTGGAAACCCGACAAAAATCCGCTACAATGGCCGCTATGTCGAGCCGCCGCATCATTCTGTTTCTGATTACCCTGTTTATGGTGGGGACGATTCCTCTGCTCGTCGCTCAGCCATCCGCGGTGGCGAGTGCGGGGTTGAGCCTCGGCTTCAGCGCGCCGCTCATGCATCGCTCGTTGTTGATTGTGGTGGCGTTGATGGGCATGGTGGCGGCGCTTCTTCCGCGTGACGGGTTGCTGCTGCTGCCGGTCAGCTTCGCGCTGATGCTGATGCTCGGCGGACTGCTCACGCTGGATCTCAGCCAGTATCCTGAGCTGCGCTATTTCATGCTCGGCGCGGTGCTGTGCATGGGGCTGCTCGTTGGCATTGCGCGCGAAAAGCTGACGGTGCTGATGGTGCTCGTCATCGCCTCGCTCGGCTTTCATCTCGGCGGGTTTTACATGGGTATGGTGCCGGAGATCGCCGCGCCGCTTTATTATCTGCTTGGGGTGATGCTGTTTTTTGGCCTCGGTTTTGCCATTTCCGTGGCGTTTGGTGTTACGCTGGTGGGCGATCACGAAGCGGCGTGGAACCGCCTGAAGCAATCCCCGCGCCTCGCGCTACTGCGCAGTATTTTTCATTAGAGACATTCGATTTGTCATGCCAAACTTGATTTGGCATCCAGCGTGCGAAGCACAAACAAAAAAGTACTGGATGCCAGCCTTCGCTGGCATGACAATATTAAAGGCACGGCGCGAATTGCGTCGCGACACCATAGAGAAAACGGTCATAGTCATTCTGAATCCACGGCAGCGGCGGTAGCGCGCGCGGAGCAGAGAGTTGCTCGGGCATCACCACCACAATCTTCGCGCCAGATGCTTTGGCAAGGCGGCTGACCAGCGTGGTTTTTCCCTCGGCGATGATGCAGCGCACGGGCTGCGTGCTCGCCGCTTGCAGCAGCAGGTCGATAGTTTTTCCGCCGAGATATTCCTCCGTATTCGTGGTGATTTGTCCACGGTAAGGCAAGTTAAACCGGGCGATGAAATACTGATAAGCCGGGTGCGCGGTGATGAATGGAATTTTTGGTTTATCCTCATTCGTACTCGGCGCGCGTTCGGCGAGTATGGCGCGCACGCCAGGCGTCACATCCGCGCGTAAATGGGTGGCGAGCACCTTGGCATTCATCGTATATTCCTTCTGATAATCCGGCGCGGTCAGACCCATCACCTTCGCGAGCGGTACCGCCATCGCGGCCATCCGTTCCGAGTCGAGCCAGAGATGTGGGTCGAGCCCGCCTTCCTCGTGGTGATGGTCGTGCTCCTCATGTGCGTGGGCGCGGTGGTCGAACGGGTCGGGCTTTTTTAGTGCAGCTTCTTTCGTCGGCGCAGGTTTTTTATCCTTCTTCTCCGCCTCGGCCTTCACCGTATCAAGCCAGGGGTTCTCATGTAGATAGGGTAGTGGTTCCGCGCCATCGATCTTGGTGAGTTCAATAATGTTCAGCTTCGGCATTTTCGTCGTGAGAAACCGCAGCGCAGGGCTTACCGAGAGGTCGGGCAGAATCAGCGCATCCGCCTTGCTGAGCTTCGCCATTTGCGAGGGCGAAAGCGAAATATCGTGCAGATCCTGTCCGGGGCTGAGCAGGTCATCCACCGTGCCGGTATTCCCCACAATCGCGCGCACATAAGGCGTGATCGGCGCGCCGATGACCACGAACGAGGGCTGTGCGGGGCTTGCGGATGCTGCTTGCGCAGTGGCCATCATTGCCGCTATCACCATGAGCCATGAACCCATCCGAAACATCTGAAATCGCATCGTCACCTCCGTTGCCCGCATCCCTACTGGAGGCGCAGGGCATCTGCAAGTTTTACGGCGGGCGCGAGGTGCTGCACGAGGTGTCGTTCACGCTCGCGCCGGGCGAGGTCGTCACCATTGTCGGCCCCAACGGGGCGGGCAAAACCACGCTGCTGAAATGTCTGCTTGGGCTGGAAAAACCCTGCTTTGGCGAGGTAATTCGAGCGCCGAAACTGCGCATTGGCTATGTGCCGCAGCAGTTCAAGCCCGAGGCAAGCTTGCCGATTCATGTGCGTAGTTTTCTCACGCTTTATGCCCCGCTCAACATGGCGCTGGCGGAAACGCTTGGCATCACGCCGCTGCTCGCACAGCCACTTCACCGACTCTCCGGCGGCGAACTGCGCCGTGTGCTGCTGATGCGCGCGCTCGCCCGCAAGCCGCATCTGCTGGTGCTGGATGAACCGACCGCCGGTGTCGATGTCGCGGGGCAGGGCGAGCTTTACCGTTTGCTCAAGCAACTCTCCGAAGAGCGCGGCTTTGCGGTGCTGATGGTGAGCCATGATTTACATGTGGTGATGGCCTCCACCCAGCGGGTGATCTGCCTCAACCACCATATTTGTTGCGAGGGAACGCCGCAGCATGTGGGCGGCAACGCAGCGTTCCGCAGTTTGTTTGGCGACGATATGGCGAACCAGCTCGCGCTGTATCACCATCACCACACCCACACGCATGGGCTGGGTGATGAAGATTATCCGCACGCGCATCACCACGATCATCCGGAGCATCATCATGGATGAGTTTATTCTGCGCGCGCAGATTGGCGCGGTGATTCTGGCGATCACACTCGGGCCGCTCGGCGCGTTTGCGGTGTGGCGGCACATGGCCTATTTCGGCGATACGATTGCGCATTCCGCGCTGCTCGGCGTCGCGCTTAGTTTGCTGACGGAGGAACAAATCCCCATGCCGCTGGGCATGTTTCTGGTGGCGATGGCGGTAGCGCTGATTCTTGCGCGCTTCACACGCGACGCGCGCCTCCATGCGGATACGATGCTCGGCATCCTCGCGCATGGCACGCTGGCGCTCGGCGTGCTGCTTGTCGCGCTGTTCGGCAATGCCAAAATCAGTATCGATGCCTATTTATTCGGTGATGTGCTCGGCATCAGTTGGGACGAAGTCTATATGCTCGGCGGCCTCGCGGTGGTGGTGCTGTTTCTGGTCTATCGCTGCTGGCGGCCATTGCTGATGGTGACGCTGGAGCCGAACATCGCGGCGGTCGAGGGCGTGGATGTGCCGCGCGTGAACCTGCTGCTCACCGTGCTGCTGGCGGCGGTGATTTCCCTCGCCATTAAGCTCACCGGCGTGTTGCTGATTACGGCGATGCTCATCATCCCCGCTGCTGCCGCGCGCTATCTTTCAAAAACCCCGCAGCAGATGGCGATTCTGGCGAGCCTGCTCGGCGCGGTTTCCGTCAGCGCCGGGCTGTTCGCCTCCGTCGATTTCGACGCCCCCACCGGGCCGATGATGGTGGTGAGCGCCGTGGCGGTGTTTTTGATTTGCAAGATGCTGAAAAGAATAGATTAAGATTCTGTTTTATTGCCACCCGCAGGTTGATTTTCTCCTGAAATCTTCACAAAACTGTCATAATTCGGGCGTTATAAAAGATGTATACTAATCGGAACTTGGGAGTATCCGATGAGCGACCTTTTTGATGGTTTCTTTGATTTTGGCGGTAATGATCATCACCACAATAATGATGATTTTTTCAATCAGCACAATAGTGATGATTTCTTAAATCAGATGCTGTTGCAGCAACAGCAAAATGATTTATTGCACGAACAGTATGATGAAATGGAAAGACAGGCTGCTGAGAATATACGTCGTACAGAAGAGGTTGAAGAGAATCGGCGCAAGCTGCAACAAGAAGAGGAAGAAGAGACCCGGCGCGGACAACAACAGGAAGAAGAGGAAGAAATAAGCAAAAAAAATCAGCAAGAATCTCAGGCGCTTGAAGAAGAGCAAGTGGTGGCTGAGCTCAAAAACAAAGAAACATCTTCTAATTCGCCTAAAGCGGCAGCAAAGGAAGAGCAAAAGCTGGCCCGGGAAGAAATAGAAAAAATGTGGCCTGTGGAATCTTCATCGCAATTGGCGTTGCCAGCGGGAAAAGAACAGAAGCTGCTCCCAGAAGGAAGAAAGAGAAAAATTCCAGCCTCTCCTTCTGTAGAAAAAACAAATCGTTCGTTTCTAGCTCCTTCAGAAGGGGTTGAGGGTGGGGCTGAAATTATTTTGGATGGTAGAACACCGCCTCTTCCGAAGAAAAAAATAGAGATAAAAGAAACGCCAAAACCTGTCGATTTTGTTGAGCCGAAACCGTTTAACAAAATCACTGAAGGCGCAGTAGAAACTGAAGTTAAGAAGGTTGAAGCTGTCATTGAAGAGAGCTTTATCAAGCAGCACTCATTGCCACTGACAATCGGTGGGGCTTTGCTTGCGTTAGCCGGGGGCTACGCTCTTTACGAACAGTCAAAGCAGCACAAACAGGCTGGAAAGCAAGATATCAGCAAATAACCTAAGCCGCTTTTTTCATCGCCGCGCGTAGGCGTTTGAAGCCTGCGTCGAGGTCGGCGATGAGGTCTTTCGGTGCCTCGAGGCCGATATGCAGGCGCAGGAAGCGTGCGTCTTTCGGCCATTCGGTGACGGAGCGCATGCGCGACGGCGTGTAGGCCACGATGAGCGACTCATAGCCACCCCAGCTGAAACCCATGCCGAAATAGCGCAGTTCATCGAGCATCGCGCCGAGTGCTTCTTCGGTCACCGTCGTCAGCTCCACGCCGAAGAGGCCGGAGGCGCCGGTCATGTCGCGTTTCCAGATGGCGTGCCCCGGGTCGGTCGGCAGTGCGGGGTAGAGCACGCGCTTCACCTCCGGCACGGTTTGCAGCCACTGCGCGACTTCCAGCGCGTGTTGCTGATGTTTTTCGAGCCGTACCGCCATGGTGCGTAAGCCCCGCAGGGCGAGATAGGCGTTATCGCCGCTCGGGATCGCGCCGATATTACGATGCGCGCGATTGAGAGTTTTGAAATGTTCCTTCTTGCACATCACCGCGCCCATCACGAGGTCGGAATGCCCGGCGATATATTTCGTCGCCGAGTGAATGGAAACATCCACGCCGAGATCAAACGGGCGTTGCAGAATCGGCGTCGCCCAGGTGTTGTCGGACATCAAAATCGCGCCATGCGCGTGCGCCACTTTCGCAAGCGCGGGCAAATCCTGCACCTCGAACGTGTTGCTGCCCGGGCTTTCGGTGTAGACCACTTTGGTGTTTTTCTTCATAAGTTTCTCGATGCCAGCGCCGATGGTCGGTGGGTAGAACTCCACCTCAATCCCGAGGCGCGGCAGCTCGTCGCGCACGAAGGCGCGCGCGCAGGCATACATACAATCGGGGATCAGTACATGGTCGCCCGCGCTGAGGAAGGCGAGCAGCGAGGTGGTGATGGCCGAGAGGCCAGACGCGGTGATGATGGCGTGGTCTGCGCCCTCGAGCGCGACCAGTGCCTGCTCCAACCCGTCGAGCGTGGGGGAGCCATAGCGGCCATAGCCACGGTGCGCGGCGTTGTCGCTCTCATAGGCGCGGAAGGTTTTGTAATCCGGGAAAATCACCGTGCTGGTGCGGTGGACGGGCGGGTTGACGGAGCCGAGGTCGCGTTTCGGGTCGCGGCCGAGATAGACCAGTTGTGTGTCGAGTTCTTGCGAGTCGTGGTCGGTATGCATGCTCATCGTCGTTCATCCTATCTTCTAAAATTCGCGCCAGCTCAGGCCGGCCACCACATGCGTTACTATACCTTGGCGGCCAAAAGGCAAGAGGCAGGAGCGGTATTTCACGATTTTCCCTTGCTCGCTCACGAACTGTCCCATGTCGATAATGGGTGCTGGGTTCGCGATGAGTTCGCCGACGCGGCTGACGACCTTTGCTCCCTGAAAGCTGCGATGGGTGGGATTGAATGTTTTGCCTAGCGCGTCCTTGCCATAGATGCTGACGAGGTTATCGCCGACCATTTGGAAGCTGAGGACGGGGAGTTTTCCGGCAATCATGGGTTGCAATGAAAGCAGAACGCATTGCTGCCAAACATCCGCCAACGCAGAGGCGTTGAAATGGGAGAAGTTCGGGAAGGGATTTTCCTTCTTTATGGTATCCCAGTAGGTTATAAGTCGATAGACAAGTCGGTATTCGTTCATTGATATGCCTGGCAGGAGTTATTCGGATTCATATTGCAACTATAGGGCGATCATGTTAAACCTATGGTTGTATGAACTCGATGCGTTTCATTTTGGCTTTTGGCGAGCTGTTTCTCAGCCCGTTCATGCTTGCGTTATACGTGGGCGCGCCAGCAAAAGCAAACGGGCATTCGGCGTAGAACGCGCGGCTATCAACAATACTGGATTTTTCTAAACAGCCCCGGTACAAGGCTTCTTCCTTTCATTTCAGCGAAGTAGCCCATGACCACCAAGCATTACCCCGATATCGAAGCGAACCCCAACTTTCCTGCACTGGAGCAGGAGATTCTGGCCTTCTGGCAACAGTCGAACGCGTTCCAGCGCTCGGTGGATGCGCGGCCAGCGGTGAAAGCGGGCGAGAATAATGCCTACGTGTTTTACGATGGCCCGCCCTTTGCCAACGGTTTGCCGCATTACGGGCATTTGCTCACCGGCTATGTGAAAGACGCCATCGCGCGTTACCACACCATGAAGGGCAAGCGGGTGGAGCGCCGCTTCGGCTGGGACTGCCACGGGCTACCCGCCGAGATGGGCGCGGAGAAGGAACTCAACATCAGCGGCCGCGCGGCGATCCAGCAGTTCGGCATCGACAAATTCAACGCACATTGCCGCACCAGCGTGATGAAATACGCGAGCGAGTGGGAATATTACGTCAACCGCCAGGGGCGCTGGGTGGATTTCGCGGGCGACTACAAAACCATGGATACGCCGTTTATGGAGTCCGTGCTCTGGGCGTTCAAACAGCTCTACGACAAAGGCCTCGTCTACGAATCCATGCGCGTGATGCCCTATAGCTGGGCGGCGGAAACCCCGCTTTCCAACTTCGAGACGAAGCTGGATAATTCCTATCGCGACCGGGATGACAAGGCTGCGTATGTGAAGTTTAAGTTGAAGGAAAAGCTCAGCAAATATGCGGCCGCGGATTATCTTGTTGCATGGACAACGACACCTTGGACGCTGCCTAGCAATCTTGCGTTGGCTGTTTCCAGCACACTAAGTTATTTGTCGGTCGTTGAAGGTGATGCCCATTTATGGATGGAACAGAAAGCTGCTTTTGCATTTGTGAAGCAGAATTTGCAAAAAGATAAAATTGAAACCACCCGCTGCGTCATGCGCCCATTTGTGGCTGAGGATTTGCCGTTACTGCTCAGCTTGCATAAGCACGAAAAAGTAGCGGAGACTACTTATGACGGGATGGAAAGCAACGAGCAAATCACCGCCCACCTGAATGATTTTATCGAGCATCAGGCCAAGTTGGGTTACAGTCAATGGGCCGTATTCGATAAAGCGAGCGGCGCTTTTATAGGTCGCTGTGGTATAAGCCGTCGTCATGTTGATACGTCTCGTGATCCGCAACCTGAAATCCGCTGTGCGCTGCTACCAGAATATTGGGGAAAAGGCATCGCGACTGAATGTTGTTATGCGTGGTTGCAACGCTTTTTCGCCACCCAAACTATTGACGCTATTGCAGGGGCAGCAACCCCTATGAGCGTAGGTGGTCGCGCCATGCTTGAAGGCTTGGGTTACGTGCATGAGAAAGACCTGACTCTCAAAGGCATGGTCTGTCCGTTCTTCCAACTCACGCGGGATGATTTTGTTGCTGCCAATGGTCGTCGTGGCGAAGCACTCATCGGCCTCAGCTACGAACCGCTCTTCCCATATTTCGCCGATACCAAAAACGCCTTCCGCATTTTGGATGGGTCGAGCTTCGTCACCGAGGGCGATGGCACGGGCGTGGTGCATATCGCGCCGGGGTTTGGTGAGGACGATTTCAACCTCGCCGCGAAGAACGATGTGCCGGTGGTAGTGCCGGTCGATGGCCGCGGGTTTTACACCGCCGAAGTGGGCGACCTCGCCGGGTTGCATGTGATTTGGGACGAAGCCAGCAACCATAAAAACACCGGCAACGAAGCGGTGCTGCGCAAGCTGAAAGATTCCGGCGCGTTGCTGAAGCAGGAGCAATACCGCCACAGCTACCCGCATTGCTGGCGCACCGACACGCCGCTGATCTATCGCGCGCTGCCCTCGTGGTATGTAGAGGTGACCAAATTCCGCGATCGCGCGGCCGAGATCAACCAGCAAATCCACTGGATTCCCGAGCATGTGCGCGACGGGCAGATGGACCATATGCTGAAAACCGCGCCGGATTGGAGCATCTCGCGCAACCGTTTCTGGGGCACGCCGATTCCCGTGTGGCGCAGCCCGAGCGGCAAAATCATCGTCTGCGGTTCCATCGCGGAGATCGAGCAACTCAGCGGCCAAAAGGTCGAAGACCTCCACCGCCCGTTCATCGACAACATCACCATCACGCGGGACGGCGAGACCTACACCCGCGTCGAAGACGTGTTCGATTGCTGGTTCGAGAGCGGCTCCATGCCCTTCGCGCAGCTACATTACCCGTTCGAAAATAAAGAGCTGTTCGAGAAAAACTTCCCGGCGGATTTCATCACCGAATATGTCGGGCAGACGCGCGGCTGGTTCAACACGCTGATTATGCTCTCGACCGCCTTGTTCGACAAAGCGCCGTTTAAAAACTGCATCTGCCACGGCGTGGTGCTCGATGCGGAGACCGGGCAAAAATACAGCAAACGCCTCAAAAATTATAAAGACCCGAAAGAGGTGATGGATAATTTTGGCGCGGATGCATTGCGCTGGATGATGCTCGCCAGCCCCGTCATGCGCGGCATGGATATCGGCGTCGACCCGGAGGGAAAATTCATCCGCGACGTGGTGCGCCTCAACATCAAACCGCTATGGAGTGCGTTTAACTTCTTCACGCTCTACGCGAATGCGGACGGGGTGAAGGCGAAGCACGTCACCGCGTCTGAGAACATGCTCGACCGCTATATCCTCGCGAAGGCGAAAGCGGCGGTGCTGCGCATCGAGGCCAGCCTCGACGGCTACGACACCACCGGCGCGACAGAGGCCAGCACGCAGTTTTTCGACGTGCTGAATAACTGGTATATCCGCCGCAGCCGCAGCCGTTTCTGGGCGGAGGAGATGAGCGCCGATAAACAAGCGGCGTATGACACGCTCTACACCGTGCTCAACCTGCTCTGCCTCGCCACCGCGCCGCTGCTGCCATTTGCGACAGAGGCGGTGTATCGCGGCCTCAACGGCGGCGAAACCAGCGTGCATCTGCAGGACTTCCCGGATGTGAGCGCGATTGCGGATGATGGTGATGTGGCGATAATGGATAGAGTGCGTGACGTGTGTAACGCTGCTTCCGCTATTCGAAATAAGATGAATATCCGAAATCGCCAACCTTTGAGTGAACTTAGGTTGGAGGGAAAGTTTGCTTCCCTTGTTATTGGCTTCGCGGAAGAAATCATCAAAGATGAGGTCAACGTCAAAAAAGTCTATTCTACGAATACGGATTTTTCGGAATTTGCGATTTTCAAAGTTTCTTTAAACAATTCAATTCTTGGCAAGAGGCTTCCTGAGAAAATGAAGCAGATTATTCCTGCTGCCAAAAGAGGTGACTATAAGCCAGTAACGCATGACACTATCATGGTTTGTGATGAGATTCTGCGACCTGATGAATTTAAAATTACATTCGAGCCACAACCAGAATTCAAGGATCGTGCGCAAGCTCTTTCCACCAACGACGCGTTGGTCATCCTCGACCTCACCATCACGCCGGAACTCGAGGCCGAAGGCCGCGCGCGGGACTTGGTGCGGATGATTCAGCAGGCGCGCAAAGACGCCGGGCTGCATGTGGCGGATCGCATTACCCTCGGCCTTGATGTGCCAAGCGAGTTCAAAGCCGCACTCGCCACCCATGGAGATTTCATCGCCGCGCAAACGCTCGCCGTTTCGTGGGCGGAGGGCAGCGCGAATTCGACCCAGCAAATGAAGCAGGAGCTCGACGGCGCGGAATTCATCATCGGCATTTCGAGGGCAGCATGAGCAACGGCGAATCGCATGTCGGCGTGATAGGGGCAGGGGCGTGGGGCACCGCGCTTGCCATTCTCGCCAACCGTGCGGGCAGCCGCGCCACGCTGTGGAGCCGCAACACGCAGGTGATCGAATCCATCCGCGCGCGGCGCGAGAACGCGCAATATCTGCCTGGTCAATTCATCGATCCCTCGATTGTGGTGACGGAAGATGTCGGCTTTGTCAGCAGTTGCGATATTCTGATCATCACCATTCCCGCGCAGTCGCTGCGCACGGTGGCGATCTCGCTGTCGGACGCCGTGCCCGCGCATGTGCCGATTGTGCTCGCGACCAAAGGCATCGAGCGCGGCTCGCTGATGCTGATGAGCGAGGTGATCGGCTCCATTCTGCCGCATAACCCGTGCGGTATTCTCTCCGGCCCCAACTTCGCGCGCGAGGCGGCGGCTGGGCTGCCAACGGCGACCACGCTCGCTATTCGCCAGCCGCACTTGGCGGAGCAGATTACCTTCGCGCTCGGCGGAAAATATTTCCGCATCTATGTGAACGACGACATCATCGGCACGCAAATCGGCGGTGCGGTGAAAAACGTGCTCGCCATCGCCTGTGGCATTGTGGAGGGCCGTGGCCTTGGTGAAAACGCGCGCGCCGCGCTCATCACGCGCGGCCTTGTCGAAGTGATGCGCCTCGCCAAAGCCAAAGGTGGCAACGAAGAAACGCTGATGGGGCTTTCCGGCCTTGGGGACATGATGCTCACCTGCAGCAGCCCCACCTCGCGCAACTATGCGCTCGGCATGTCGATTGGCCGCAATGGCGCAGCGCGCAGCGCGGGGCTGACCGAAGGCGTGGCCACGGCAGAATCCGTCACGCAACTCGCGCGCAAGCTTGGCGTAGCGATGCCGATTGCGACTGCGGTGCATGCGATTCTCAGCGGCACGATGGATGTGAGCATCGCCATCGAAAAACTGCTCGAGCGCCCGATGGGGACAGAGCTTTAAAACTTAACCTATTGTATTTTATAGACCGCCCTGCTGCAATTGTCATAAAACTGTCATCCTACTGCCTGTGGAACATGGTATAGTTTAAGGTAGGAGATAGGGTTAAAACCCGACAAAGACTATGGCACTATTAGGCGATTTTAAGAACGGCTATACCAAGACAGGCGGGAACTGGTTCTCGCGGATGTCTGGGTACATGAGCTATGTGCCTTGGGTTGGTGTCGTGGTTGCCCCAATTCTTGGATATATTGGAACTGCACTGGATGCAGGCGGTTGGCTATTACGTGGTAAGGTGGGTAGTGCTGTAACTACCGCTACTACTGGCATCGTCGCTAGTACAGTTAATGGTATTGAAGCGACAGGCCTTACTTGGGGATCTTATTTCCTCACAGGGCGTTCGATGGGAACGCATGCTCGTAAATTAACTGAAGCAGGAATCAGCACTGTTGGTGGTGCGGTTGGGTTTAAGCCTCAAGTCCTCCGTTCTTACACCGCAGGCATCGGCAGCATTGGCGGTGGCGTGGCGCAATCCGCGCCGGGGCGTTTTGCTTCACAAATTTCAGCAGAGCGCGGGCAGGATGCCAATGCAGCTTATGCGAACTATATGCGCGGCGATGGTGGTGTGCATGTGAATGAATTGCAATCTGCGAACGGCAGAGGCATGTAACCAATGACAACAAAAATGACAGAGTATCAGGGGCAGGGTATGGCGAGCGCAGCAGTGAAACAGATGAATGTCTGGGAACAGAAATATTACGACATCACGGAGCTCTATTCGCTCAACGAGGAGCTGATGGCCTCCGTCGAGCTGGCCGCGAAGCCGGAGGAGCAAATGGAACTGCTCGCGCCGCTGATCGAAATCATCGGTGAATCTGCCGATGTGCTGACGGAAGAATATATCGGCCTTTGCGAAGGTTCGTCGAGCCGCACGGCCTCGAAATCGAAGGTCGAAAGCTCACTGCGCAAAGTCTATATGGCGATTGCGGAGTTCAACGCCCGCACCCGCGAAGTGAAGAACGCCGCGCAGATGATCGTCAAAAAAATTAAACGTCAGCTCGAACAGGTGATTTCAAACTTCGTGGAGTTTATGACCCTGTCGCTCGACCGTATCATGCAGAAGCAGGATATCGAGGAACTGAACGAGCATCATGCCAGCATCGCGCTGATGTTGCACAGCATTGGCCAAGGCCAGGGCGCGAAGTAGCGCTTTTTCTACCGCACGATAATCAATTTTTCCGAACGCGAAGTCGGGCGTGGTCGCGTCACTACCGGGCTACCTGGGTAGATATGGCTTGCTGGTTGCGCACTGCTTGCGTCGGCAGTCTCGATACTCGCGGGTTGCCCCAGCAGCTTCATCGGATCCATTTTGATTCCATTACGGCTGATGCAGTAATGCAAATGTGCACCCGTCACGCGGCCTGTGGCGCCGACTTTGCCAATCATCTGACCGGCTTTTACCTGCTGCCCCACCGTGACATTCTGCGCACTCAAATGCCCGTATTGGCTCTCGCTGCCATCGTTATGCACTATCGCAATCGACTGTCCGAACAACCCGTCGCTTGCCACTTCCGTCACTTTTCCATCCGCCGAGGCCAACACAGGGGTTCCCATCGCGGCAGAAATATCGATGCCGTTATGGAACTCCATTTTCTTATCGATCGGGTCACTCCTATAGCCGAAGCCGGAGGTGATTTTTTTCGTGATATTCGCGGGAAGTGGCCATTGATGCGTTGAATCTCCCGCGATGGGAGCCACAGTAGCACTGCCTACGCGGCCGCTTAGCCCATCACGAAATGTGGGGAGTGCGGCGCTGTCATTTGTGTTGAATAAGGCAAGCACGGGGTCAGCATTTTCGCGCGTGAGCGGTGTTGTCGGTATCGGAGCCACAGCAGTATCTGTCGGTATGGTGGTGCGATTAGCAGAAGCAGATCCCCCCCGAATGATTCTTGGCGCGTCGCTCGCGTGCTCTTGAGGGGGGTACACAATCAAGGCGTGTTGCGGTGGCATGGGCGCAGGGCTATTGCGGTCAATACGCATAAAACCGTTATTCATAGCTTCCGCATCGGAGCGAAGTGGGCGCACGTGACGGACATTTGCTTCTTGCAGTGATTTTATTTTTCTCGGGGTATTTCCATTATGCGCGGAATCAAGCGGGAAGAATCGTGGCGGCGCAGTATCGTTGCTTGTAACACGTAGTGCTTCAGCTGCGTTAGCGACCAGCGGTAGTGAGAGTGGGACTATTAATGCGACTATGATCCGTTTCATTCAAGCCACTCTATCGTTTCTGAGGAGCGTATCCTATCAAAATAGTGTCATTCTTTTTATCTGATTTATGTGGTATCGCCGGAGTGCAAGAGTGGTGCTTAGGTTGACGATTTTATACACAGCTTAAAGTCGTTTGTATACTACAGGTGGTAAATCGTGTTTACTGTATACGCAAAATATAGTTTACGGGGAGCATCTCCGCCCTCGTTAAAATAGCTGCTGTGAGACTCTTAACGATGCTTGATTTATACTCGCCTCTACGTCGTTCTTGCCTTGCGTTCACAGCATTTTTGCTGGTGACAACAGCGATGCCTATTTCAGTTTATGCGGCATTCAACCCGAACGAGGGGGCTGAGTCGCAACCTTCTGTTTCTAAACTGCCAAGTGTTGAGCCATTGCTTGGAAATTCACGTTATCCGCGCCATGCAATGCCGTTACCTGATGCACATGCGAACGTCTCTATAGCGCCGACGTCGCTTCCACCGCTCATGCCTGTCAGTAGTGTTAGCTTTCCCAAAATTGATTCTAGTACATTACAATCCACGTTTATCGCACCACCACCACTGCTCGCGCCAGTAGCGCCACAGGTGGTTGTACCAGACGTGACGACTACTGTACCCGTTGCCACCTCCGCACCTCTTTCTCCACCCGTCGCGCAGACTGTAGTGGTGGCGGCTCCGGTGCCAACAGCTACGGCAGTTATTGCGACGCCCCCATTGTCGCGTGAGACGAAGGATATTCTTAGCCATATACCTTCAAAGCTTGATGTGGTGACTCAGGGAAAGACAGGTAAGTTATCGGTGAATCGCGCCACGCCGGAATTGGCAGATTTGCAGGTAAAAGATAAGGTCGACGCGTATGAATCAAATGGTATCAAGATAAGCGTTCGCCGTTCTGGGCTTGATACAAATTATGAATTAAATCGTGCCTATAATGCCCTTTCAGGGGGTGATACTGAAGCGGCAATCGGGATGTATAAAAATGTTCTAAGTGCAGAGCCGAAGAATCAAGAGGCATTGTTTGGTTTGGCATCACTTTACCATCGTCAGGGGCAGCTAGAAAATGCACGCAGCTTCTACCGAATACTGCTCAAAAATTATCCCAATCACCGTGATGGGTTGAACAATTTCCTCGCTCTAGTGAGCGAGGAATCACCGCAGGAAGCGCTCGCTGAACTTGAGCGGTTGGAGCAGCGTAATTCTCGATTCAGCCCTATCCCTGCGCAGCAGGCAATGGTGCTCGACAAGCTTGGATATGCGACAGAAGCACGCAGTAAAATGCTGCGAGCAATCGAGCTCTCACCAGATAATTTGACCTATAAATATAATCTTGCGGTCATGTCTGATAAGCAAGGTAACTACGATGAGGCAGCAGACTTATATCGGTTGCTCATTCAGGCAGAGGGTCGTGGTGAAACTATTCCCGCGTCTGTTGATGTGTTACAAAAACGTCTCAACTATATAGCAACAGCAGTAGTTGCTGCACGCCCAGCAGGTTAGAGGAATTATGGAAATCACTGATCTTTTGATGGCAACGCATAAAAACAAAGCATCAGACCTACATCTTTCGACTGGGAACCCACCAGTCATGCGTGTGCATGGTGATATGTTGCCGCTCGACATGCCCGCGCTGGATGCAACGCAGATTAAAACGATGGTGCAATCCATTATGACGGAGCAGCAACGGAGCGATTATGAGCGCGATCTTGAGATTGATTTTTCGATTAGCTTCAACGCAGACATGCGTTTTCGGGTGAATGCGTTCAATACCATCTATGGGGTGGCGGCAGTGTTCCGTACTATCCCCACCAAAATTCTCTCCCTTGAGACGCTGAACGCGCCGGAGGTGTTGAAGAAGCTCTGTCATCTGCATAAAGGACTGATTTTGGTTACGGGACCAACGGGTTCTGGGAAATCTACCACGCTTGCAGCGATGATTGACTACATAAACCAAAACTTTAATAAACACATATTAACCGTTGAAGATCCCGTGGAATTTATTCATAAATCAAAAAAATCGCTTATTAACCAGCGTGAAGTTGGTGCTTCGACGAAGTCCTTCGCGAAGGCACTCAAATCATCGCTTCGGGAAGATCCGGATGTCATTCTTGTGGGTGAGTTGCGTGATCTTGAGACCATTCAATTGGCGATGACTGCGGCGGAAACGGGGCACTTAGTAATGGGAACGCTGCATACCAGTTCTGCCCCCAAAACGATCGATCGCATTATCGACGTTTTTCCGGCGGATGATAAAGAGATGGTGCGCGCGATGCTATCCGTATCGCTCGAGGCTGTGATTGCTCAGACGCTCGTGAAGTCATCCGGTGATAAGGGACGTGTTGCGGCACATGAAATTATGCTTGGAACACCAGCGATTCGCAATTTGATTCGAGAAGCAAAGATCCCTCAAATTAACTCGATGATGCAGATGGGGAGTAAGCTCGGCATGACGACGATGCGTGATTCTTTGAACAAGTTATATGAGAATGGCCAAATTACATCAGATACATTGCGTGAGGCTCTTGTGACGGGTACCAATCAAGAAGAAGAGAACGCAGGGAGTGTTGGTGGTGCCATGGGTCAGGGCGGTGCAAAACGTCCATCTTCTGGTGGGACGAATTCATTCTAGATGACGGGTTGGCTATGGTACCGGAGCATATTGAATCATTGCTTGCTGAAATGGAGAGCCGAAAAGGTTCCGATTTATACCTGACGCATGGCAGCCCCCCAGCGCTTCGAGTGGGCGACTCAATAGTTTTGCTCACTGTGAATTTGCTCACAGATACAGATATCACGCGTTACATCAGCCAGGTGCTAACACTGGAACAACGCGACGAATACCATTCAACCTTTGAACTGAACACGGCACTGAACTGGACAGAAGACGCACGCTTTCGTGTAAACGTCTTCCGTCAGCAAGCGCATGACGGTATGGTGATTCGCCGCATCCAAATGGAAATTCCAACAGTTGCGGAACTTAAGCTTCCTCATGTTTATGGCGAAATGGCATTGATGAAGCGCGGTCTAGTGCTGGTTGCAGGGCCAACGGGCTCAGGAAAAACTACATCGCTTGCGGCAATGGTTGGGCATCGAAACTCTTTTGGTCAGGGACATATAATTACAATTGAGGATCCGATCGAGTTTATCCATCGCCATCAGCAATGCATCATTACGCAACGCGATGTTGGACTTGATACCTATTCTTATTCTATTGCACTCAAGAATGCCCTACGTCAGCGCCCGGATATGGTGGTCATTGGAGAGATCCGTGATCGTGAGGTGATGGAGCAGGCGATTTATTTCGCAGAAACCAGCCATTTATGTATTGCGACGATTCACGCGAATAACTCAAGTCAGGCGATCGAGCGGATTCTCAACTTCTTCCCGGAAGAGAGGCATCCTCAGGTGCTGCTCAATCTTTCTCTCAATTTGCGTGCGGTGCTTTCGCAGCGTCTTATCCATAACAATAAAAATGGGAGCACTTTGGCGCTTGAAGTAATGATCAATCGTGGTCTCATCAAGCAACTCATTCTTGAGGGAAAAATCCGCCAAATTCATGAGATGATTGAAAAAGGTGTTAGCGAAGGTATGCAGTCTTTTGATCAGCATTTGTTTGAGCTCTATAAAGCGGATGAGATTTCAGAAGTCACAGCGCTGGCGGAATCCGATAGCTCGGCGAATCTTCAATTGAAAATATCGCAACTCAAGCGTGATCGGGGTACAAAAGGTGGCATTGTCAGCGAAATGCTGGTGTCGCCGTTTCGTGCCTCGTCAGGTGGTGATAGCGTTACCAAGACCGAGTTCTAAGCTGCCGACTTATTCGCAGCTTCATTTTCACCAATCGCTTTAAGGAATGCGCGCTCGAGGCTTGTCTCATGAAAGGTTGGTTTAAATTCGGATGCGGTGCCAAGATAGACGAGTTTTTTATTGTGAATAATACCGATTCGGTCACAAATCTCATCGATATCTGAAAGAATATGTGAGCTAAAGAAAAGAGTCTTCCCCTCACTCTTTGCGCGGAGCATGACGTCTTTCAGTTTGATTCGCGCACGGGGATCAAGTCCGCTCATCGGTTCATCGAGAATCATAAACGGCTGATCCACCATGAAGGCTCCCATTAGGCCAAGCTTTTGTCCCATACCTTTCGAGTATCCGCCGACTTTTCGGGTGAGTACGTCAGGGTTTAGATCAAGGTCTGTCGCTAGAGCGCGAGCCTTGGCCATATCAAGTTTCTGGTTGTAGTAGGAGAGGGCGAGTTCTAGATGCTCAATGCCGCGCAGATAACGTGAGGGGCTAAACTTTTCAGGTAAATAGGAAAGTTGCATGCGTGCTTTTACTGTATTGCTTGGCGCGCCAAAAATCTTTGCGGTGCCACTATCTGCAGTACTTAAATCAAGTAGGATTTTGATGAGAGTCGTTTTGCCGATGCCGTTGAGGCCGACAAGCCCAAAAATCTCACCTGGCTTGAGATCAAAGGATATACCGTCCAGCACCTGATGGGCACCATAAGATTTACAGATGGTATCAATAACAAGTGGTGCAGAAAGATCAGATGTCACAGTTGATGCTCCTTCAAAATAGAAAAATAGTATTATTGTGTGTTACTATCCTGCCGTTTGAGCTGCGCGTCAATCGCCTTGCGTGATCCGCCTTCTTTCAGTGCATCTAGAGGATTTACAGGAGTGGTATTAATTAATGTATCGGTTGCAGGGGTAAGGTCTGCGGAGGGAGCCTGCATATTTTCCGTTAAAGAAGAAGCAGAAGGAGGAAGGGTCTCTTTCATGAGTTTATCAAGTTTTGGGCTATCCAAATATCCCTCAAACGTATTCATGTATCCGGGCAGGAATGTTTGGTTGGCACGCAAGCTAAAACTGACGGTTCCGGTTTTTTCATCAAACATATAGGTTGCTGGTTTTGTTAGCTTGTTTTTCACGGGGGCTATCGAAGCGAATAGTTTGCGTTGCTGACGTGTTACTAAAGCTTCCTTGAAAACAGGGGACCACAAGAAACTTGCGCGATCACTGGATACAGCGATGACCTTAAGGTCAGTTGTGTTTTTCCGGGAGGTGATTTTATGCCCACTGATCCAAACCGCCCAATCATTCTTTGAGTGATATACAATGCTTGATAGGTAGAAAACTGGGTAGGTCTCAGGCTCTACAATCGCTTGTGTTGCAGGCGCTTGCGTAGAGGTGATTGAGAGGTTGCCGGCACGCGGGACGTGGTTCCCATTCTGTTCAAAAGTTTGCAGTGCGTCACGAAGCACACGAATTTGCAATGGGCTGAAGAAAATACTGAGCTGTGAAGCTCCCATAGAGCTTTTAAAGGGTGTAGTTGTAGTTGTAGTTTCGGTTGTCTCACTAGGTTTTTCTAGGACCTTCTCTGCGCCCATATCCCCTGTCGTTATACCGGCAGCGACAGGAGATATGGACGCAGTAGGAGAAGTTGCTGTGGCTGGTGTGGTCGAAGGAGGAGAGAGAGTTGGTAGCTGCAACGTTGGTACAGCTGCAGGCTTGGCAGTGGGGGGTACAAGCGAAGTGGACTGAGCCTGAGCAGATACGCTAAGAAATGTTGTCGCTACCAGCAATACTAGGGTTGTTTTAAAGGTCCGTGTCATGGCTTGGCCTCGGACTTTGGCTCAGGTTTCTTTTCTTTTTCTTTAATGCCAATCCAATTAAATCCGATGATTGCATTGATCGTATGCGGAGTCGCTCCAGTAGCAATCTGGTCGATTGTTGTTTTATCGATATCACCCAAGCGCGAGAGATTTATCGTCTCAATTTTGATAATGCCGGGGGCGTTGCGTTTTAAATCATCAAGGAACGAAAAAACATGAGCATCAGATAATGCACTGAATTCTATTCTCATGCCTGGGTGCTCATAGGTTTCGTAGTTTGACTGCCCGCCGTTGTTGTTTTCAATAAGCTTTTCTGGCGTTAGATTTAGTTTGAAGCTGCTGGATAGGCGGTAGCGATTCTGAGCATCGCGCAGAAACTCTTTGAGCGCCTCTTTGTTGGATGAAAAGTCTAGATTTTCACGCTCGGCACGAATTTCGAGGAAGCGTGACTCTGCAATCCCTGACTTATCAAGTTGGGTTTTAAGAGTGCTAATGTCAGACTGATCCTTTTGAAAAGCACTCTCTGCATTGTTTTTTTCGGGAACTGATGCATCCAGCATTGAGGAAGTGAAGAAGTACACGCTACCAACGATAACAAGTATGACAGCAGTTACGACCCCCTGTTTTATTAATGCTTTTTTTAATACTGCCTGTTTGTTCATGGTGTTACTCCGGCAGTGGGAGCGGGAGAGACTTCTTTTTTATTGGGGCCCGAGAATATAAATTTTAGGCGATTATTTCCTTCTTTAATACCGGTAGGTTGTTGTTGATCAAATGATATTTCAAGATTTTTTTCTACTTCTTCCTGCCAAGGGAAGGGATCATGCGTAATCGTATATCCTGGCATTGCGGTGGTTAGCATATCAATAAATTCTTGAACGGACTTTGCTAGCGCTTTTATATCAGCATAGCTGCCCTTGAATTCGAAATTAACATTCACTACAAGCGGGGCGGCTGAGGAATTAGCGCGTGACGCGGTTGCGTTGCCCTGAGCTTGAGGTCTTGGGGTGGAACTTGAGGCGTCCTTGAGAGCCCAATCATAAGATAAAACACGTTGTTCTGGCGTTAGGTGCGCCGAGAGTTCCTGAATAAAATCTGAGGGCACCGGCACGTTTTTTGTGTAGGTATCGTAGAGAGTAACGGCGGCCGATTTAAATGCCAAATTCCCGTTTAGGCCAGAAATGCTTTTCTTTAACTCGCTAAGCTGCCCTTGTAGGGCCTGGCGTTTTTTTTCACTTTCTTCTGCTTGGGATTGATTCCCAAATGCGGTCACAAGATTGTTTGTGCTCATACCCAGAATAACCAATGCAGAAAGTGCTGTAATAGCCGTTATAAATTTTTTGGTGCTATAAAGTTTTGTCAGCGCGTTTGCGTATGCAGTTGAGAAGCGCAGCACGTGCTTTTTTGCACGTAGGAATGCCGATGCCATCACCACATCGCCAAAACGATCAGCAGAGAGCGCGGCCTGTTCTAGCCCAAGGGCCTCCGCAACATCCAGCGGTGTGAGCGAGCGTGAGAAGCCAAGATTAAAGCGCTTTAAATCAAGCGCTTCATTTACATCCAGCGATGCGATGACGATGATATCAAGACCGCTGGCATCCTGGAATCCTAGGCGTTTCAAATACTCAATGGTATTAATGATTTCTTGCTCGATATTCCCAGCGATAACGGCAGGAATTGCGTCGTCGATCGCTTGGCTCACGCGCGTAAAAACGAGTTTTCCTTGGTTGGTTACTATCTGGCGAAATCCAGAAATTTTGTTATGGGTGACGAGAAGTTGCCATTGTTTAGGTGAGGGGATGGCAAGCGCATTGCTCAGCATGCGAATATATGAGGTGCCTTCAACCGGGGCAACGTAAACGCCCTTCATTTCATTTGGAAGGTCACTGACGAGGTCAATCCACTCCGTTAGGCTGGCTGTTTTTGCAAGAGAAATAAGAAGGAAGTTCCACTCTTTTCGGCCAGTCTTATCGCGGCCAAGTGGCATAGAACCCTTTAGATCTCCAGCTTGAAAGTCGCGATCGAGGCGGCGTTTAACAAGTCCATTTACAGATAATGAACTGACGGGCGGAAAATTCTGCCGTACATATTGCTGATCGATGCTATCAACTAGAAGCGAAATTGAGACCTTGGGGTGCGAATTCATGAGCGCAACCATTGCCTCGGTGCTTGATGGCTGGGCAGATGGGGCAAACAAGCGGCGTACAACCTTACTACCCTCCATATAGACGAGGATTGCCCCTTCATCGCCAATAAGCATTACAAACTCAGGTTTTTTCCCTCCCCTTTTAATGAGAGTTTTTCTAGACCCTTGGCGACCCCTCTGAGGCGAGTTCATGGGTACTACCCCGTCCTGCTCCTGCGATTTTTTTCGACTAAAAGCCATGAGGAAGAACCTAGCTTAGAATTTCATGTTAGCAAAGGATTGGTAAAGTGGGCCGAAGACCGCGGCAATAACCCAGAAAATTAACCCACCCATGACCAAGGTCAGCGTAGGCGAAATCATGCCTATCATGCCATCCACCGAGTCAGCCACTTCACGATCATAGAAGAATTTAATATTGTGTAGTGCGTCGTTCATGTTACCGGAATCTTCGCCCACCTTGAACATACGGATTACCAATGTTGGAAACTGGTTCGAGATACGCAGTGAATTCGTCAGACTATTCCCCTCAACAATGCTTCGGTGTACGAGATCAACCGATTCTTTGATAACCCGGTTTTTCACGACGTTGCGGGCAGAAAGCAGCGCATCTGGAATATCGATGCCGCTTTTAAACATGACCGAGAAGAAATGAGTGAAGCGCGCAAGGTTAATTTTGCGTACGGTGGAACCAATGGCAGGTATTCGCAGAGTGAAGGCATCCATTTTATAGGCGAATGCTTCGTTCACACGATAGAGAATCCGAATGCCGATGAACAAGATAATCGGGATGCCGAAAATAATATACCAGTGATCTTGGAACGCTTCAGAAGTGTAAATAAGGGCGCGTGTATGAATAGGAATCGCAAAGCCCTGATCGATAAGAAACTTAAGTAGTTTAGGGACTACGGCCACCATCAGAACAGCGATTACTGCCGACATGACAAGAAGCAATACAATAGGGTAGATCGTCGCTTTTTTAATTTTACGACGCAGGTCATTTGTCCATTTCATGTGTTCAGACATATTCACGAATGCATCTGTGAGATTACCGTTTTTCTCACCCGCCGCGATGAGACCAATGAACACCTCATTGAACACACGAGGGTAATTCGCAAAAGCTTCTGAGAGAGAGCTCCCGGTCTTTACTTTTTCCAGTACGTCGCTCATAAGGTCACGCAGCTTGATGGACTCAGTCGAGTCGCGCACGTCGCCAAGGCCTTCGTGAATAGGCACGCCTGCACGTGTCAACTGCTCTAAGTGCAAGCAGAGTATGATCATATCTTTGAGCTTGATCTTGGTGCTTCCGCCGGATTTTTTAGTCTGCTCACGATATTTAACGAGGTCAAGGCCCACCTCTTTTAGGCGGGATTCAAGATCGACTTCGTTTTCGGCGAATATGGTGCCGCGGATGGTGCTTCCGCGTTCTGTCAGTGCACTGTAGTTGAATGTTGGCACAATACTCCGTCAGCTGAGCGATGAAATCACTAGAGCAGGCTATTACAAGCGGTCAGTAAGGTCTACCGTATTAATCAATTCGGGAATGTCGATCTCGCCCGCCAACACCTTAGTGATGCCATCTTGCACCATTGGTACGAATCCATTTTCAAGTGCATATTCCATCATGTGGTTTCGTGTCGCTTTTGTGGCGATCAGTTCGTCGAGTCCTTTGTCAATACGCAGGATCTCGTGAATACCCATCCGCCCCTTATACCCTTTGAAGCCGCATTTCTCACAGCCAACGGCATCATGTACGGTGGGTGGATTTTTAGGATCAAGCTTCATGATGCGACATTCGTCTTCGGTGGCCGGGCGCGGCTTCCGGCAGGATTTGCACAGTTTGCGTGCAAGGCGCTGCGCCATGGTGCAGATGAGCGAGCCTGCAATGAGGTGCGGTGGCACGCCGATATCCCCAAGGCGCGGAATGGTGCCGAGTGCGTCGTTGGTGTGCAAAGTGGTGTATACTTGGTGCCCCGTCAGCGCCGCGCGGATGGCCATGATCGCGGTTTCCTCATCGCGCACCTCCCCAAGGAAGATAATGTCCGGATCCTGACGCATCAACGATTTAATGCCCGATTGGAAATCGATCGTACCTTCGCGGATATTGGTTTGGCGGATGAGGGGGAGTTGATACTCCACCGGATCCTCGAGGGTCATGATGTTCACGTCAATCGAGTTGATGTAGCTGAGTACGGAGTAAAGCGTGGTGGTTTTACCCGAACCGGTGGGGCCGGTGACGACGATAATTCCCTCAGGGCGACGAATGCAGCGTTTGAGCAGTTCGAGGTTATGATCTGAGAAGCCGAGCATATCAATCGGCACGAGCGATTTGGATTTGTCGAGAATACGCAGCACTACGTTTTCCCCGTGCACGGTGGGCTGCGTTGCCACACGGAAATCCACCTCACGGCCAAGCGCCACCATGTTGATACGCCCATCCTGCGCGCTTCGGGTTTCAGCGATGTTCATGCCGGACATGATTTTCATCCGCACCAGCATGGACGGCCAGTAGTCGCGGTGGAAGCTGCGGATTTGTTGAAGCGATCCGTCGATCCGGTAGCGCAGGCGCAGGAAGCTACCTTCTGGTTCGAAGTGGATATCCGAGCAGCCTTGCCGGATGGCATCGATCAGCAGCGAGTTGACCAGGCGCACTGTGGGGTTAACATAGCCTTCTTCGCGGCCGTCGAGCTGGTTGTTTTCGCGGATACCGGTTTCAATCTCGCGCAGAATACCGTCGATCGAGAGATCGTAATCGTAGTAGCGTTCGATCAGTTCGGTGATTTCGGTTTCGGTACAATAGACCGGCACAATTTTGGCGGTTTTGTCGAGATGGCGGCGTACTTGGTCGATGGCCAGAACGTTGTACACATCCACCATCGCGAGCTTGATGGTGCCGCCGGACTGCTCGATCGGGATGACCTTGTTCCGCAAGCATACCTCACGCGGCACGCTGGCGATGAGAGAGGTGTCGAGAATGGTCGATTTGGCATCAAAGCGCTCCGAGCCTGAGCTTTCCGCAAGCACTTCACCGATGGCACTCTCGGTGATGAAATTCATCGAAATCAGAATCGCGCCAAGCAGCTTCTTCGATTTCGCTTGCTCGCGCAGAGCAATTTCAAGCTGATCTTTGGAAATAAGCCCGAGATTTATCAGCTTTTCGCCGATACGCATCGGTTTTTTTTCAGGCGCAGTCTTGCCTAAGCCACTTTCGCCGGGAGAAGAAGGGGGCGGGAGTTCAGGCGTGGGGGCGCTGAAGACATCGGGGGCGGGCACAGAAGAAGGCGCAGCAGGAGGCGTAGCCGCCGCCGTGGGCGCGCTCCGTCCCTGCGATAAAAAATCACCTTCCGAAGAATCCATATTGATTCATAGCCTACACGTTACGCATTCTAACATGGTTTAGTAAAAACGCCGAATATCGCAAGAGAATAGCGATAATGAATCAATATGATGCACATCTTTTTTAGAGATGTGTATGAGTGTCGCGTTTTTGATAGCCTTAACGCATTTTATTGAGATAAAAGCACGACATGGATCAGTCGGTGTTTATTCTCCTCTCTTATCTTGCAGCAGGACTGTTGCTCGGGGCGCTTTGCGTTGCCACATGGCTGCGCGCGCGCGCGGTGAAGCGCCAACTAAAGCAGCATGAATTACAATGAAACCAAAGCATCGCCGTCTTATTTTTATAGTGGCCAGTCTTGCGGTTATGGGTGCCGGCCTCACTGCAATTCTTTACGCATTCAACGATAACATCGTATTTTTTTACACGCCATCACAGCTCGCAGAGAAGCGTTTAGATAAGGGCTTCGACAGTAAGCGTAGCATGCGCATCGGGGGGCTGGTGAAGCAGGGCAGCATCAAGAATCTTGCTGCCGGCGGGGTGGATTTCACCATCACGGATCTGACCGCCGATATGCAGGTAACGTACCACGGTCTGGTACCCAGCCTGTTCCGCGAAGGGCAGGGGGTGGTTGCGCAGGGGAAGCTGGATGAAAATGGGCGTATGATCGCAGAAACCATTCTCGCCAAGCACGATGAAAAATACATGCCGCGCGAAGTGGTGGAGGCGCTCAAAGCCTCTGGACGTTGGGAAGAAGACGGCGGCTACAAAGCCAAGGCAAAGGCGAAGCCATGATCCCAGAGCTAGGCCAGTTAGCGCTCGTCCTCGCGTTTCTCGTCAGCCTCATGCAGGGCGGGGTGCCGCTGATGGCGCGCTGGAACAAACCGCACGGGCTGCTCCACCTCACCAAGCCGATGGCGACGGTTGTATTTCTTCTGATCACCTGCGCCTTCGCGGCGCTGGTTGCGTCCTATGTCGTGTCGGATTTCACCGTTCTCTCCGTGGTGCTGAACTCGAACACCACCAAGCCGCTGCTCTATAAAATCGTTGGGGCGTGGGGCAACCATGAAGGCTCGATGCTGCTGTGGATGTGGGTGCTATCGGCCAGCGGTTTCCTCGTCGCATTCCTTCGCGCGCGCGATGCGGAGCTGAAGGGCATGACCCTCTCCATTTTAGGGATGATTTCGGCGGGTTTCCTTGCGTTTATTCTCTTTACCTCCAACCCCTTCCTGCGCGTCTTTCCAGCACCGATGAACGGGGAGGATCTGAATCCCATTCTGCAGGATATCGGCCTCGCGTTCCACCCACCGACACTCTATGTCGGCTATGTCGGATTCGGCATTGTGTTCGCCTATGCGATGGCGGGGCTGCTGCTGAAGCGTATCGACAGTGCATGGGCGCGCGAGGTACATCTGTGGATCATGATCCCGTGGAGTTTTCTCACGCTCGGCATCGGCGCGGGCAGTTGGTGGGCGTATCGCGAGCTGGGTTGGGGCGGTTGGTGGTTCTGGGACCCGGTCGAGAATGTCTCACTGCTGCCATGGTTGGTCGGTGCGGCACTGTTTCATTCTAACATGGTGCTGGAGCGTCGCAATCAACTGGGGCGCTGGGTGGTGCTACTCGCGATTCTGGCCTTCACCATGTCGCTGGTTGGCACGTTCATCGTGCGTTCTGGCCTGATTACCTCGGTGCATGCTTTCGCGGCTGACCCACTTCGTGGGCTGTTCATTTTGGTCTATATTGGCGTGGTGAGTGGCGCAGCGCTGTTGGTCTATGGCCTCAACGACACCCAGAAAACGCCACCGGTCGCGATCCTCTCGCGCAGCGGGTTCATCCTCATCAACAACCTGTTGCTGCTGGTTGGCGCGGCGACAATCCTCATCGCCATTCTCTATCCTCTAGGGCTCGAACTTGCGGGGTTGCCTAGCATCTCCGTCGGCGCACCCTATTTTAACGCCACCTTCCTGCCGCTCACCGCTGCGCTGCCTGTGCTTGCTGCATTCGCGCCGCTGATGGCGTGGGATCGCACTACTGGCGCCCAACTGAAAACGCTGTTTCTGGGGCTGCTGCCCGTGCTTGCGGTGGCGTTGGTGATTGCGCTGGCGCTGTTCTCACCCATCAACGCGTTTGGGGTGATTGGCCTGATGCTGGCGGCGGTGCTGCTCTTTGGCACGGTGCAGTATGTGCGTCGCGCGTCGCGGGCGCAGGTGCGTCTGCTCTCCATCATCGGCCTGCGCCATGCGGCGAGTGCGATGTCGCATGCGGGGCTTGCTCTGTTTGTGCTCGGCATGACCTTCACCGGGTTGCTCAAGCAAACCTACGAAATGCCGCTTTCCACCAAGGAGCCGATGGTGATGGGCGACTATACGCTGCGTCTCGTCGGCGCGGTGCGCGAGGAGCGCGATAATTACACCACCCGCCGTGCGTCGCTCGAAGTGTCGCGCGCAGGGCACGTCATCACCACCTTGTCGCCGGAGCTGCGCTACTACCCCGTGCGCGCGATGCAGACGACCGAAGCCGCGCTCTATTCCACGCCACTGCGTGATATTTACGCGGTGATCGGCGAATCGAGCTACGGTGCAAAAGGTGAGAAAGCAACGCTCGGTGTGCGGCTCTATGTCACCCCGGCGCAGCAATTCGTCTGGCTCGGGTTTATCCTCGCCGCGGCGGGTGGTTTTATCGCCTGCCTCGCGAGCCTCTATCGTAGGAGAGACGCATGAAACGCTTTATTCCCATGCTCATTTTTGTAGGTTTCCTGGTGTTGCTGGCGGCGTTGTTGCTGCGGCCGAAGGACGAGGCTCATCAAGCCTCCCAACCTCTGCCGATGCTGACGCTTGCGCCGCTGGGCAAAGGTGATGCATGGAATCAGGATGCGCTGAAAGGCAAAGTGACGCTCATCAATTTCTTCGCCAGCTGGTGCACCCCGTGCGAAGCCGAAATGCATGAGCTCGGCGCATTACACAAACAATTCCCCAACCTGAACATGGTCGGCGTGGCGTGGAACGACGATGAAAAAACCCTCGGCGGATGGCTCAAGAAACATGGCAATCCGTTCCACGGTGTCTGGGTAGACACGAAGGGCGAGAACACAATCGCGCTTGGCATCAAGGGCATTCCTGAAACGCTCATTGTCGACGCTGCCGGGCAAGTGCGTTACCGCCTCGCAGGGCCGGTGACAGAGGCGCTGCTTGCCAACGAAATCAACCCGCTGCTCACGCAACTGATGGCAGAGGAGGGTGCGTATGCGCCGTAACCTTCTCATCGCCGTCGTCGCGTTGTGGTGCAGCGCAGCGCTTGCTGTCACCGTCGATAAACCGCTCGCCGACCCGGCACAGGAAGCAGCAGCGCAGTCGCTCTTTCACACGCTCAAATGCGTGGTGTGCGAGGGCCAGTCACTCTCAGATTCTGACGCCACGCTCGCGATTCAGATGCGGGTGCTCATCCGCTCCATGCTCGGCGAGGGCAAGAGCGAAGACGAAGTGCTTGCCTTTTTCCGCACGCGCTATGGAGACCGCATCACCCTCGCACCGCCGGTGACGGAGCGCACGGCAGCCCTATGGCTCGCGCCACTCATGATGCTGGCCGTAGGTGCGTTCGCGTTGTGGCGCATGACGCGGCGTCAGGAAGGAAAACCCCATGACTAAATTCGTTATTTTTGCTTTGTATCTCTGCCTCAGCGCCAGCCTGCTCATCATCTGGCCGGTGATGATGCACCCTACCTTGCCGCGCAAACGCAAAATCATCATCAGCATGCTCACGTTTTTCGTGCTGGTGCCGGTTGGTCTTGTGCTCTACGCGATTCTCGGCGTACCGCAACTGGCATTTTAGGCTAGTCTAATGCATTAAAACTCGCTATATTCCGCCGAAATGGAGGGGTTATGCAACCGTCGCGTATTCTATTTATCCTGACATCCGCCACCGAGGTGAAGGGGCTGCCCAAGCCCACCGGCTCATGGCTCGAAGAAGTTGCCGCGCCTTATTACACCTTTCTCGATGCGCGTTATGACGTCACGCTTGCCTCGCCCAAAGGGGGCACTGCACCGGTGGATGCACTGAGTTTAGAGCCCGAAAATCAAACCGCCTCCACCCGTCGTTTTGCGGCGGATGCAAAGGCGCAGCAGGCGCTCGCTAGCACGCAAAAACTGGCGGATGTGGATGTCAGCGCGTATGACGCACTTTATTTCCCCGGCGGTCATGGCACCATGGAAGATTTCCCCGTCGATGCACATTTGAAAGCAGCGGTGGAGCAGTTTTATGCGGCGGGTAAGCCTGTTGCGTCTGTCTGTCACGCACCAGCCTGCTTCGTGAATGCCAAGAAGCCAAACGGCGAAGCGCTGATCAAAGGCCATGGCTTCACCTGTTTCTCAGACGCAGAAGAAACCGTGATCGGCCTTGAGAAAATGGTGCCGTTCCTACTCGAATCGCATCTCAACGCACAAGGTGGCACGTCACATGTTGCCGCGCCTTTTACCGCGAATGTGGTGGCGGATGCCCCGCTATTCACCGGCCAGAATCCGGCCTCTGCGATTCCATTGGCGGAGGCGGTGATTCACCATCTGCGCCTACAGGGCGCGCATCGCGAAGCGGCGTAAATATTTTCACTCGACTCTCGACTCTGGCGGCTGATCGCTCTACAAATGGGGTATGTCTGCCAGATCGCTTGTGTTCAGTCGTCGGTTCGGTGCGGTGTTTACCTGCATCGTGCTTGGTGCGTTTAACGACAACTACTTCAAAAACGCGCTGATTATTCTCTTCACCTATAAACTCGCGACCCGCATGGGGGTGGATACCGCAACGCTGATCAGCATTGCGTCGGCCTTTTTTATTCTCCCATTTTTTCTCTGCTCCGGCCTCGCGGGTGAGCTGGCGGATGCCATGCCGAAACATCTGTTGGTGCGTCGCCTGAAGCTGATTGAGGCGCTTTTGATGGTCGCGGCCGCAGCTGCGTTCCTGCTCGACTTTCCATGGATGTTGCTCGGAATTTTATTCCTCATCGGCATGCAGGCGGCATTCTTCGGGCCCACCAAATACGCGATCCTGCCACAGCTCGTTGCGCCTAAGGAATTGCTGCTCGGCAACGGCCTGGTAGAGGGTGCGACCTTTCTTTCTATCCTACTTGGCACACTCATGGGTGGGGTGTTGATTCTGCGCCCGAACGGCACCGAATTGGTAGCGACCACCATGATGCTAGTGGGATTTGCGGGGGTCTATGCGGCATGGAAAGTACCTGAGACGCCCATCGCCAACCCGGGGATGAAGGTGAACTATAATATCTTTAAAAGCACTCTGAAAATGGTGCATCACGCCTTTGGTAATCCGCATCTCATTGTGCCAATCCTTGGCATTTCCTGGTTCTGGGCGATTGGCGCCACCTATCTCACCCAACTGCCGATCTTCACCAAAGAGGTGTTCAACGGCAACGAAATGGTGGTAACGTTATTCAACGGCGTATTTACCGTGGGGGTAGCGCTGGGGTCGTTTATCTGCCCCTATATCATCAACCGCTTCCATGCGCGCGACTTGTCACCGTTAGCGCTCACCGGCGTGTTTCTCTTCAGCCTTGATTTATGCTGGGTGGGCTACCATGTGCATCAGCTCAAGCCTGATGCGCTGGTGGGGATGTGGGCGTTCATCAGCGCCTCGGCTGACCATGTGCGCATCACGATTGATCTCTTCCTCGTCGCACTCTGCGGCGGTATTTTTATCGTACCGCTTTACACGCAGCTGCAGACCCAGAGCGGCGAAACCGAACGCGCCCGCACCATCGCTAGCAACAATGTGGTGAATGCACTGTTTATCGCCAGCGCATCGGTCATCGCCAGCACGATGTTCGCGCAGGGGCTCACCGTGCTGCATGTGCTTCTCGCATTCTCGTTGATCAATATTCCCATCATCGCCGTAGTGCGGCAGATGGTGCATCACAGTAAGTGATGCGTGGGGCGAGTGACGGGGGTCGAACCCGCAACCTTCGGTACCACAAACCGACGCTCTAACCAGTTGAGCTACACCCGCCATACCCTTCAGGGAGCGACGGTTAAACGCTATATGGCTCGAAAAATCAAGTGGTGAGATAGGTTTTTCGAAGAAGGGCGAAAAAGCTAACTATTTTTGGCTAGTTTGCGGCTTTTTCGTACTTCGCGCCGGTATGGATGACATGGCAGATTTTCATAATCTCCACAGCCATATCCCCGGCCTGATCAAGGTTTTTGGCGACGAGCAGCAAATGCGTCTCATCATCCGCCGTGCCGCGATGGGCGTTGAGGTGCAGCAGAATTGTACGGTACGCCTTCTGCACTGCCGCACCGTGCTTCAGCAGAGCGGCGCTGTTCTCGTCCTTGTAATCCACGATCTGCGCTAGCGTGAGCGGCACCATCGCACTGACGGCAGCCACAGCCTCGGCTAGTTGTGCTTTCACCGCCGCATCCAGCGGATGGGTGGTGCGGGCGAGGCGCTTGGTGCAGTTTTTGATTTTATCCGCCATGCGTTCCAGCGTGCCCGCGATTTTGATAGAGGCGAGCACAAAGCGTAAATCTTCGCCCATCAGCGTGAATTTATTGATCATCGCGGCTACGGTGGAATCGACCGCTATTTCGGCATCATTAATCGTTTTGTCGATGGCTTTGGCCGCGGCATGGGTTTCGCTGCTGGCGGATTCCAGCGCTTCCGGCAGCATGGCCACCAGCGCGCTTACGCCTGCGCCCATTTCGTCGAGCAGGCCGAGCAAATGCTTCAGCGAGTCGTCGAGCCCTTTAAATGCGTGGTTATCGAAGCGGATCATGAGTCAGCCTATGGTTAGGCTATCAAAATACGCCCACAGCGCCGCGCTGTAAAGCCCGTGCGACGAAAAAACCTTATATGGCAGCGGATTTTTGAGCCCTGTGTCAGCTACACGCTATAGTACATCTTGAATTCCACTGGGTGCGGCGACATTTCCCAGCGCTCGATCTCTTCCATCTTGAGGGCGATGAGCGAGTCGATCTGGTCGTCGCTGAACACGTCGCCTTTCTTGAGGAAGGCGCGGTCGGCATCCAGCGCAGCGCAAGCTTCGCGCAGCGAACCGGCGACGGTCGGGATATCCTTGAGCTCCTCCGGCGGCAGGTCGTAGAGGTTTTTGTCCATCGCCTCGCCGGGGTGGATTTTGTTCTCGATACCATCCAAACCCGCCATCAGCAAGGCCGAGAAGGCAAGGTACGGGTTCGCGGTCGAATCCGGGAAGCGAGTTTCGATGCGCTTGGCCTTCGGGCTGGCCACATACGGAATGCGGATGGACGCCGAGCGGTTGCGGCTCGAATAGGCGAGTAGAACCGGTGCTTCATAGCCCGGGACGAGGCGTTTGTAGCTGTTGGTGGATGCGTTGGTGATCGCATTCAGCGCCTTGGCGTGCTTGATGATGCCGCCGATGTAATAGAGGCACATTTCGCTGAGGTCGGCATAGCCGTTGCCCGCGAAGAGCGGCTTGCCGTCTTTCCAGATCGACTGGTGCACATGCATGCCCGAGCCGTTATCGCCATAGACCGGCTTCGGCATGAACGTCACCGTTTTGCCGTAGGTATGTGCCACGTTATGGATGACATACTTATACTTTTGCACGTTGTCTGCCGTAAATGTCAGCGTGCTGAAATCAAACCCCAGCTCATGCTGGCTCGGCGCCACTTCATGGTGGTGCAGCACAGGGGTGATGCCCACGTTTTTCAGCGTCGTCAGCATTTCGCCGCGGATATCGACTGCGGAATCGACCGGCGCCACGGGGAAGTAGCCGCCCTTAACGCCCGGGCGGTGACCGAGATTGCCATGCGCGTAGTCGCGGCCGGAATTGTTTGGGTTCTCCTCGCTATCGAGCTGGTAAAAGCTGCCGAACATGCCCGCGTCGAACTTCGCATCGTCGAACATGAAGAACTCCAGCTCCGGCCCAAAATACGCCGTGTCGCCGATGCCGGTATATTTGAGATACGCCTCAGCACGCTTGGCAGTAGAGCGCGGGTCGCGGCCATAAAGCTGGCCGGAGGAAGGCTCTACGATGTCGCAGGTGATGACCACCGTCGGCTGCGCGGTGAAGGGGTCGAGGAAGGCGGTGCCTGTGTCCGGCATCAAAATCATGTCAGATTCGTTGATGCTCTTCCAACCCGCGATGGACGAACCGTCGAACATAATGCCGTCCTCGAACGTGCCGGCATCCACCTTGCTCGCCATATAGGTGGTGTGGTGCCACTTTCCGCGCGGGTCGGTGAAGCGGAAATCGACGAATTGTGCGTCGTGTTCTTTGATCAGTGCGAGAACGTTCTGGGCGGACATGGGTAGGGTTCCTTTCGTTATATTAAATGGCATTGGGGCCGCGCTCGCCGGTGCGAATGCGGATGGCATCCTCTACCGGAAGCACGAGAATTTTTCCGTCGCCCACGCGGCCGGTTTGCGCCGCGCGGACAATAGCGTCGATGGCTTTTTCGAGCATGGTGTCATCCACCACCAGTTCGAGTTTCACTTTGGGCAAAAAATCGACCACGTATTCGGTGCCGCGATGTAGCTCGGTGTGGCCGCTTTGCTGGCCTAATCCGCGCGCCTCCACCACCGTAATCCCCGTGATGCCGATTTCCTGAAGGGCTTCCTTCACGTCGTCGAGCTTAAACGGCTTAATGATGGCTTCGATTTTCTTCATGCGTGCACCGTGATGTTGCAATGCACCGTTACTGCCGCAAACCGGTATGAAAATCCAGTATTTTGTAAAGATATCCACCCCTCGCTTACGGATCAATAAAGCCCATCTCCGCATGGAAAATTAATACTGGCTCTGGTTATTGATCGGTTGAGAACTATCTACGGTTCGGTAACATGGCGCATCCGCGTCACCACACATTTCAGGAGCAATACAATGAAAAACTATCTCTATGGCACGGCGCTGGCCGCTGTTTTGGTACTCACCACCAGCATCACACCTGCCTTCGCGCAGGACGATGAGGCGGTCGCCCCCAAGCATTCGAGAGAAATCCCGATGATTGACACCTCGCGCACGCATCACGAGGAAGAAGATGTGAAATTCGTCACCGGCGGTATTGGTGAAGATGAACGTGCCGAAATCGAGGCAGCGCGCGGCGAATACAACGTCCACGTCACCAGCGCACGGCTGGATGGCGCCTTTGTCGAGGACACGCGGGTAATCATCCGCAACAAAGCGGGCGAGGAAGTGCTCGATGTGGATGCCGGCCCGCTGCTTTATGTGCAGCTCGCGCCCGGTAGCTATACCGTTGAGGCCACGCATAACGACATCGTGAAAACGCAGAAGCTGACCATTGGCAAGAAAACCAAAGATGCCCGCGTGCATTTCGGCTGGAAGCCAGCGGTAGCTCAGCAATAGCTGCTGCCAACCTTTAGCAAAGGCCGCTGCCCCACCGGGTGGCGGCCTTTATTTTTTTTTGGGTGGTTTTTTATACGCCGTAGGCCGAGCGGCCTGAGGTTTTTTACCCTTGAGGCGGTAGACATAGCCGATGATTTTCGCGACGGCCTGATATTGCTGCGCGGGGATTTCGTCATCGATCTCTGTCGTGTCGTAGAGCAGCCGGGCGAGGGGCGGGTTGCGGATGATGGTCACGCGGTGCTCGCGCGCCACTTCACGAATGCGTGCCGCGACTTCATCGATCCCTTTGGCGACGACTTTCGGCACCGCCATCTTCGCAGGGTCATACTGCAGCGCTACGGCATAGTGCGTGGGGTTAGTGATAATCACATCCGCCTTCGGCACGTTGGCCATCATGCGGCGGCGGGCACGTTCAGCCCGCATTTGCTTAAGTTTCTGCTTGTGGTGTGGGTCGCCTTCCTGTTGTTTGTATTCGTCCTTCACCTCTTGCTTGGTCATGCGCATTTTCTTCATGAAGGCAAAGCGCTGATAGAGGTAATCGATGATCGAGAGCAGGAAGAGGAACATGAGCGTGGCAATAATAATCCGCGCGGCCATGCGCGCCGAGAAGTCCAGCGAGAATGTCGCATCGGTGCTGAGCAGCAGCGGAAGCTGATCCTTATACGGCAGCACCACCATTACGCTCATCAGGCCGACAATGCCGATCTTGATGAAGTTCTTCAAAAACTCGATAAGCGCTTTTTTGCCAAAAATCCGGCTAAATCCGGCGAGTGGCGAGAGCTTGCTGAGCTTTGGTTTAATCTGCTCTGCCGCGAACACCCACTTGCCTTGCAAAATAGCCGGGGCAATCGCGGCAACAACGGTAAGCAGTAGTAGCATGGAAATAAGCAGGGCAGACTGGCCTACAATTTGGCTTAGTGTGCCCGATACCGAGGCCACATCCATAGGGTAGGAGTCTGGCCTCGTAATAAACGGCGCGAGCATTTCCATCGCCTGCTGGCCCATGCGCGGTGCCATGGAGGTCAGGAAAAAGATAACCGCAAGCAGCATAAAGAAATGGTTCAGCTCGCGCGTCGAGACGCTTTCGCCCTTTTTTCGCGCGTCTTCTAGTTTTTTATGTGATGGTTCTTCGGTCTTGGAAGAATCATCGGGTTGATCATCCGACATTGCGCCACCTTATCTGTAGCCAGAAACTCATAGGCTGCCGCTCAGGAAATTGGTCAGCTGCGATTGCGAGAAGTGCACGAACATATCCATGAGTGTTGGCAAAATGGCCAGAAACAGGAATACCGCAATCATGATTTGCAGTGGAATCATCACATAGAAAATCTGGAAGTTTGGCATCAGCCGCGACATCAGGCCGCCCGCGAGGTAAAACAGAAGCGAGTAGGCAATATGCGGCCCGGCGAGGATCACCCCCAGCCGGAAGCAGTCTGCCATCATCCGCACATTCAGCGTGTTCATATCCTCCGTGCCGGGGAAGATGCCGGGCGTGAACACCTCATAACTTTGCACCACGGCGGCGATCATTAGATGGTGCAAGTTCAGAGTGAAGAACATGGTCAGCGCCATCAGGCTCAGAACATTGCTCATAATCGCCGACTGGTTGGCAGAAGTCGGGTCAAACGCAGCCGCCACCGCGAGGGAGGACTGCGTCGCGATTAGGTTGCCCGCCACATGCACTACGGTTAGCAAGGTGCGCACAATCAGCCCAAGGAAAATGCCAATCAGTATTTCGCCCAGCATCATCACGAATAACGCCATCGGATTTTCCGGAAGGATAGGCATTTTATTAGCCAGAAGTGGGGTAAGGAGAATGCTCAGCGCGAGCGAGAATAACAGCCTGATTCTTGTTGAGACATAGACTTCGCTGAAGCCCGGCATGGCCAACATGGCCGAACCAACGCGGCAGAAAATCAGCATAAACGCCGAAATCTGGCTGATGATAAAATAATCGAGTAACGAAATGGTCATCGTCTCCTCGCATTATTGGATATGTGCGATACGCTCGAAGAGCTCTGCGCCAAATTCCTGAAGTTTTTGAATCATGTAGGGCAGTGCCATCATAATCACCAATAGCATGGTAAAGAGTTTGGGCACGAAGGTGAGAGTGGTTTCCTGAACCTGTGTCAAAGCCTGCACCAGCGAGACGGCAAGGCCGACGACCAGCCCCGTAATCATAATCGGCGCGCCAATGATTATCAGCACCCAAATGGCGTCGCGTGTGACATTGATGATATCGACTGCTTCCATGAGGGAGAGCCTAGAGAATAGGGGTTAGAAACCAGAAGTAAGATTTTACTAGCAGTAAGCGGTGAGGGAATCCAGCACGATAGTCTACTTGTCTCTTTCCCCTAACTTCTAGCCCCGCTTAGATAGGCATGCGGATGATTTCCTGATACGCACCGATCACTTTATCGCGCACGGCGACGACAGTGCTCAGGGCATTTTCTGCGCTCGAAACGGCGGTGATGACATCCGAAAGGCTTGCTTTGCCGCTGACGGCTTTTGTGGCGACGTCCTCGCTTTTATAGCCAAGTGATTCAGCGGTTTTTAGCGCAGAGCCAACCATATCCATGAAGCTGGCGCCTTGCGCGCTGCTGGTCTCGGAACTGCTTTCAGCGGAGCCCGCTTTGGCAATAATTCGTTCCGCTGCGCGCAGTGCGTCCTGATAGGCATTGGCCGCATTTGAAAAGCGAATATCTGACATTTTTTCTGCTCCAACTTTTATTGTTTATCAAATAAATAAAGATGACTTTTAATGTTCTACTTTATAAGATTGAGTGTGTCGGTAAACATCGATTTCGAGGCTTCGATCATGTTCAAATTGGCCTCGTACGCGCGGCGCGCTTCGCGCATGTCAACCATCTCCATCATAGAATTGATGTTGGGGTACATTACATAACCTTCTTCGTTGGCTTCTGGGTTGGTTGGCTCATAGCGCTTTACAAAATCAGAGCGATCCTCGCCTATTTTATCAGCTTTCACAAGAGGGACACCGCTTTCTTTGTCGAGCGCCTCTTTGAAGGTAATAGTTTTGCGACGATACGGGTCTGCGCCAGCACGAGTGCCAACAGATTCGGCATTCGCCACGTTCTGTGCGATAACCTTAAGGCGTGCCGATTGAGCGCCGAGGCCTGCGGATGAAATATGAACGCTATCAATTAGATCCATGGATTAGCTCCTATGCGCCGGCGCGGCTATCAATCGCCATGCGGTAAAGTTGGTGGAATTTTTTCATCAGGGTGGAGGTTAGTTGATGTTCGGCCCCCACGTCTGAAACCGTGCCCATCTGTTCTTCAAGTACAACATTGTTGCCCACGGGTTTGCGCGCCTCGGCCTTTTTGTCCTTTATAACGTCAAATGCGTTATTCTCAGTATTCAGTAGGCCGGGGAGGTGTTTGGGCGAACTAGAGGCCATCGCAATGCTGTGCGATGCGCGGTTGACGAGATGCTCAAAATCGACCTTTTCCACATCCTTTGCGCGGTAGTTTGGGGTATCGATATTTGCAATATTTTTGGAAAGAACGGTTTGCCGCTCGGTCAGATAGCCGAGTTTGGCGTTCAGTTTCTGTATAAGTAGCGGTTCGGTGAGGCTCATCGGTCAGCTCCTTGGTCGATTGCAGTGTTCCCTGCTTTTGAAGGGATACAATGCAAGCTTAATGCCAATTCGTATTTCGTGATTGCCTAGCGAATTTTTACGGGGCTGAACCCCATTTTATGTTATATTGACAATATAGGTAAAAATTACCCATCTTGCAAGAAAAATATGGAGAATGACGAGGTGATCGTTAAAACTATCGTGAATATTTGTAAAACACTGGCACGATACTCAAAGCAATGCTACTCTCCCCCCACCAGTAGGTGTCAGCAACCAGTAGGTCATTTATGCTCTATTTATCGCGCAAAATTGGTGAGTCGATCATTATTAACAATACGATCGAGCTCACCGTCATTGAAGTTCGTGGTAAAACCGTGAAAATCGGTTTTAACTTCCCACCGGAAGCTAGCGTGTTGCGCAAAGAAATTTACGACAAAATCATGGCGGAGAACGTAGCCGCCGGTCAAGGGGATGGAGCTAACGATTTCGCAGATTTTACCGATCTCGTATCGAAATTTAACGCGCCTTTACCTCCGAAAGACAAATGACCGAGACACCGTTGCCTAGTATCGACATTCAGGAAAAGGACGTACGCGAAGCGCACGCCCCAACTTCTGTTGGCATCACCAAAGCAGCAGCAATTCAATACGAAAAAGGGAGCGACCAGGCGCCCATCGTCACCGCCAGTGGTCGCGGGGCGATTGCAGAACAAATTCTTGCCATTGCATTTGAACGCGGCATTAAGGTGCGTGAAGATGCCGAGCTGGTTGAAATTCTCTCGCTGATCGAGGTCGATTCGCCGATTCCTGTCGAGGCATTCGCGGCAGTTGCCGAAATCCTCGCCTATGTGTATCAAGCAAATAACGTGCGCAAGCCGCGCCGCTAGGAGTGTCATGGAACTTGCCGATTACTCACGTTTTTTCTTCGCGTTGGCCTTTGTTGTTGGGCTTATTTGGGCGGCGGCAGCGGCGGCGAAACGCTTTGGGCTGGATCAGAAAATGCGGGGCATCGGCGGTGCGAAGAGCAATCGTCTACAGTTGGTCGATGTGCTCTATCTCGACCCCAAGCGCAAACTCACCCTCGTGCGTGCCGATGACCGCGAATATATGTTGCTGCTCACGCCAGAGAGTGCCATCGTAGTCGACAAGCTGGAAAAGAAACATGAAACCATGGTCTAAAAAATTCCTGATTGCGGCGCTGCTGTTGTTGCCGGTAGCGGCACTGGCGCAATCGTTGAGCCTCGACGCAGGCGAGGGCGGTTCCGCCACCGCGCGCATCGTGCAAATGGTCGTTCTGCTCACGGTGCTGAGCCTTGCGCCCTCCATCCTGCTGATGATGACCTCGTTCATCCGCATCGTGATCGTGCTTTCCTTTGTCCGCACCGCAATGGGAACACAAACCACCCCGCCAAACCAGGTGCTGGTCGCACTCGCCATGTTTCTTACCCTGTTCATCATGACGCCAACGTTCGAGAAAGCCTATAACGACGGCATCAAGCCGCTGATGGCCGAGAAAATTACGCAGGAAGAGGGGCTAAAGCTCGCCGCGCAACCGTTCCACGACTTCATGATGACGCATGTGCTCGAGCGTGATCTTGAGCTGTTCGTCAGCATCAGCAAAACCAAGGTGGATAAGCCAGAGACAGTGCCGTTTCAGGTGCTCATTCCCGCCTTCATGATCAGCGAACTCAAGCGCGCGTTTGAGATTGGCTTCCTCATTTTTCTGCCGTTCCTCATCATCGATCTGCTCATCGCCTCGATCCTGATGGCGATGGGGATGCAGTTCCTGCCGCCGGTCGTGGTATCGCTGCCGTTCAAAATTATTTTCTTCGTGCTGGTCGATGGCTGGTACATGCTCGCAGGTAGTCTGGTGCGCTCGTTCGGCGCGAGTTAGACAGCTATGCCGTGGATCATTCAAATGTTGGGCTTTGCCCTGTTTCTCCTAGGCATTGCGATTGCCTTGTGGGTGTCGTTGTGGCTGCTGGTGGTGGTATTTATCATCGGGTTTGGTATCGCTCTTTTCACCTATCTGCGCGGCTACCTCGTTGCGAAAGGCATCCTGAATCCCACGCCCAGCGCACCGATGGAAGAGCACTTCGAGCAAGAGCAGATCACCATCGTCGACGCAGACTTTACGCGGGTGGATGAATCCCCAAAAGAGTAGCTATTTGATCGCTTCGCTCAATTTTCCGGCGGCGATTTTTTCTTTGAAGATGTTCAGGAATCCTTCTGTCCGGTTGATCTGTTCGCTAAGCAGCGACGTATCTTCACGATCAAGCGGTGCCGTGTCGTTGGTGATATAATCAAAAATCTGCTTATATGCAGAATCCGAGAGCAGTCCAGAATAGTAGTCCTTTAAATAACGTAGCTGGGTGTAATCACCCTCGAGGCTATAACCTAGTGCAAGCTTCATCAGCACTTCGGTTTCTGTTGCGGTCAGCGGTGCAGTGAGGTCGGCGCGTTTAGCCAAGATATCTTCTGCGGTATTGACGACATTTGGCCAGTCCTGCGCGGCCCACAGAATGTCGAGCTTAAGTAGCGCGCCATCAGACGAACTGTCGTTATAGAGCATATTGAGCGCTTCTTCGTAGCGCGTTAGGGCGTTAAGCGCCTGCGCCGAGAGCTGCATACGCTGGAGTTGAAGTTCCGGAGCATTCCCACCAAAATTGCTACTTTCAAGTATCTTTAGAGCTTCTTCGGGCTGGTGATTCAAAATGTAAAGTAATGCTAACCTTGCGCCGATACGCGAGCGCTCTTCGCCTGCCACGCGGTAGGTAATTTGGTTCTCGAGTAGCTGTGTTGCGCGATCAAGAAGGTCGAACGATGCCAGTCGATCCGCCAGCTTTTGGATAATAAGGTCACCTTTAGGGCCGATGGGCGTTAGGTCACGAAATTCATAAAACAGTGACAGCGATTTGAGCGGCGTCATCTCATCTGCGATGCCTTGCACATAAAGCAGCTCAAAGAGGTCGGACATTGCGGTGGTGTTGGTAATATAATCGGGATCATCTGGAAAGGCATCGACCAATGCTTTATAGCTGCGCAGAGCTTCGTCATAGCGTTTGCTGTCTTTATAAATTCTGGTCAGTGTTTTAAGTACGTCGCGTTCTACGGCATCGCCGCGCCATGTCACGCGTGCGAGTTCAAGTTCCTCAGCAGTTTCTTCCGGGGTTTTGGCGCCGGTATCCATCAGCAGCATGGTATGAGCAATACGCGCTTTAGCCTTTGTTTCCTGGTCGACATTTTGCGTTATGAGTCGTTTTAGTATCTCAACAGCCTGAGGAAGTTTCTTGTTTTTGATAGATTCAAGAGCGACTGCATATTCCGCTCGGTATTCCAGTGGTGTGAGGATGTTATCGCGGGTCAATGTATCGAATGTAGTGATTGCTTTCTCTTCGAGTCCATTGGCGATGTAGCCATCCGCTGCTTCTGTCGCGAGAAGTTGCCGAATACGTGGTGGATAGAAACGAATAAAGCCGCTGTTATACTTTAAGAAACGCATCATTGGCTGCAATGGGGTGGTGGTCTCTGCTGCTGTGGGCGCGCTAGCTGTTGCGGCCATTTCTTCTGTGCTTTGTGTTTCGGTATCGCTTGCGGTGTCTATCGGCATCGTTGTGCCAGGCGCATTCCCTTGCTGTAATAGCTGAAGGGCGCTTGAGGTAGGCGTTTTCATTGCCAGATATTCGCGCCAAAGAGCGGCCTCAGGAAGATCTGCTAATTCAGGTGCTTTCATTGTCTGCACGGCGTCGTCTATATGTCGCTGCAGAACCTGCGCAGCAATTTTAAGCAAAGCCACTTTGTGCGTTTTATAAAACTCAGGTTCGTTGAGTTCCAGAAGGTCGATATAGCCCAGTGCTTCTGCGCCCATACCTTCGCTCAAATAAAGCGTGACCAGCGATAAAATATTCTCCGCACGATTTTCTTTTGTTGATTCTGTAAGCGCGCGTTGCCGTGCGATGAGGGTTTCTTTGAATGCATCTTTTGGCACATGCCATGCTTCATAGGGCAGCATGACACCTGTTGCGCTCCCTGTCACGGGCTGTCCGCTAGCGCCAAGTGTGCTGAGCATTTTGCTCACGGCGAGTCCTCTGGGGCTCTCCACAATAATACCAAGCCGTGTTGTACGAGCGGTGATGTCGTCTCGACTTGCTGCAAGGGCGACGCCCTGCATGCTTTGAAGCAGGCTTAGTTCAGGGAAGTTACGGATGTTTTTTACGCCAAGACCTGCCTCATAGGAAGGAACAATAAGCGTCATCTCGCCCGTGTTGGGGTCATAAAATTTTACCGTATCGCTTACGTCATACGAGGAAAGAATCAGCCGTGTTTTTTCGTCGGTATTATCAGCGTTGAGGGCGGTGTCGCGCGCAGGTGCTGCAACATCAGGTGAGAGTTTTACTACCCAGCCGTAGCTTTCTTTTATTGGTGCAATCGTGGGGTGGAGGTTGCCGTTCGTAGAAATGCGCAGTACCGTATGGCCGGGGTATGCGAATTGCGTGACCTCGCTCACCGCTTTGGGCATGGCTCTCTTTATCTCGGCGACGCTTGCATCCGCTGCGCGTGCGAAGACTAGCCAGATCGCATTTCCACGTTCGAATACGGCAGCCGCTGTGCGGGCGGTGAAGGGGAAGTCGATGGTCGCATCTGTTTCGCCTCCATGGGCAGTGACCTTAAAGGGGCCTTGCGGTGCAACGATGACGGGCTCTGCTTCCGTCGGCGGTTTTTCTGCTACAGCTGGGGCAACGGGCTCTTCCTTAACGATTTCCGGTGTTGTTGCTTCTGCGGGCGCAGGCTTTTCAGGTTCCTTCGTTGTCAGAATTTCTGTTTCAGGCGCAGAAGGTTTTGTGGTCAGCGCCTCTTCTTTTGCCGCAGAAGCGGGAGCCACAGCCTTAGGCGTTTCATTTTCTACAACCTTCACCTCAGGTTTTTTCTCAGGGGGTTTGCTAGACTTCTTTTCCGTTTCTTTTCGAGGTTTCTCAACCTTTTTCTCTATCGGTTTGGGAGTCGACTTTTTGGTTGTCATCAGCTCTTCGGCTGGTTTTTCTTGCACGACTTGCGCCGTTTCCGTATCCGCCGTGCCGATAAGGTCGAGCCCCACCGTGTTGCCGCTCACAAACTGGCGGGTGCGATAGCGCTTCGATGTTGTCAGTGTCAGTGTTTTTCCATCGGCGGAGAGGCTGGCTTTGGTCGCCACCGCCCCGACAATCTGTTGAATTTCGCCCGGCGATTTTTTTAGCGGCGCGGTGAAACGCAGCACCACATTGTTGTTGCCGCTGCTCACACTCACCCGCGTGGGTTTATCGAACGTGAAATTCAGCCGCTGATAGCCGCTGCGCTGCTGCGAAGACACCTCTGCCGTCGTCGCGGTTGTGCTTATCAGAACACAGGCAGCGATCGTCACCCATCGACAAAATTGGAGGGACTTCAGGGTCATGACGATTGTTATGCCTGTGTCGTTCGGTAAATTCAATGGTTTGAATTTTTCTAACCCCATGTTTTATCCATTGGCATCACCACGAACTCGCGTTAAAACCGAGGGAACCAGAGGGACAGTATGCGTTGGACGGATATACATAAAATTGCCATCGCGCTCGAGGAGGCGCATCCGGGTGTGGACAACGTAAATCTGCGCTTCACGGATTTGCGCGATTGGGTGCTCGCCATTCCCGGTTTTACGGGCGATGCAAACGGCTGTAACGAGAAAATCCTCGAAGCGATTCAGATGGCGTGGATGGACGAGCGTGATTAGCCTCTCCTCACTCACCGACACGCAGGCGCTGGCCACTCGCATTGCCGCGCGTTTGTGCGTGGGCGACGTGGTGATGCTCACCGGTGACCTTGGCGCGGGCAAAACCACCTTCGCGCAATTTCTCATTCAGGCACTCAGTGCCGAGGCGGTGGAAGTCACCAGCCCCACCTTCACGCTTTTGCAGACCTACCCTATCACCCTCGCGGATGGCGTGGCCTGCGAGCTCTATCACTACGACCTCTACCGTATCGAGCACGAATCCGCACTTATCGAGCTGGGGTTCGACGATGCGCTCACAGGAGTCACACTCATCGAGTGGCCCGAGCGGTTAGGGGGTTACCGATTACCTGTTTCGCTTGCACTTTCCATCACGCTTGCGGATGATGGCTCGCGGCGCGTTACCCTCACAGGCGATGCGCGTTGGAAGGATGTTGAGGCATGACACACATAGCGATGCAACGCCCGGATCGCGGCGCAGCGATGGATGATTTTTTGGTGCGCATCGGCTGGCAGGGCGCCACGCGCCGTATGCTGGCGGGGGATGCTTCGTTCCGCCGTTACGAGCGCGTGCAGCATAACGGTACCATCGCGGTGCTGATGGATGCGCCGCCGCCGTGGGAAGACGTGCGCCCGTTTCAGAACGTCACCACGCAGCTCGCCGCCTTTGGCCTCAGCGTGCCGAACATCCTCGCGGCGGATGCGGGCGAGGGGTTTCTGTTGCTCGAAGATCTGGGCGATGCGTCTTTCACCCGTCTACTGCGCGAGCAATCGGCGCGCGAACGCGAGATTTACCTCGCCGCGACGGAGGCGCTGATCGCTATTCACCGCGCGAGCGAGTCGCATCAGGACGCGCTGGCCATTGCGTTGCCACCCTATGACATGACTGTCTATCTGCGCGAGGCGGCGCTGTTCGCCGAATGGTTCCTGCCGCAGATTGTGGGTATCGCCAAAGCCCGTGCGTTGCGCGAGGAATATCTCGCCCTCTGGCGCGGCATTCTGGAGGCGACGAAGCTCACGCAAACGACGCTGGTGCATCGCGACTACCATGCGGATAATCTCTTCTGGCTCAGCGCACGCGAGGGCTACCGCGCCGTCGGCATGATCGACTATCAGGACGCGCTGCTCGGTGACCCGGCGTACGACCTTGCTTCGTTGCTTGAGGATGCGCGGCGCGATGTGTCGCCGGACACCGTCGCCGCCTGCCGCGCGCATTTCATCGCCGGTGCGGGGCAGGGCGAGGCGGCTTTTGCCAACCGCTACGCCGTGCTTGCGGCGCAGCGCAACGCCAAGATCATCGGCATTTTCCTCCGCCTCACCGTGCGTGACGGCAAAGCGCATTATCTCGACTATCTGCCGCGTGTCTGGGGGCATTTCCTGAACGACCTCAAGCACCCCGCGCTTGCGCCTATCCGAGCCTTCGTGGAGACGCATGTGCCCGCCAGCTATCACGGCGCCTTCGCGGCGGATGTGACCATCGGCGGCATCACGCCATGAAGCTCAATCGCGCCATCATTCTCTCGGCAGGGCTAGGCACGCGCATGCGGCCACTGACGAACACCATGCCGAAACCATTGATTCCTGTTGCCGGAGTGCCGCTGATTGATTGGTGTTTGCAATGGGTCACGGCGGCGGGCATTACGGATGTCGTCGTCAACACGTCCTACCTCGCGGCGCAGCTTGAGGAGTATCTCGCCCCGCGCACGTCGCCGCAGATTCATTTTTCGCGCGAGGAGCCCGCGCCGCTTGAAACGGGCGGCGGCATTGCCAAAGCGCTGCCGCTGCTGGGCGATGCGCCGTTCCTCGCCATGAACAGCGATGCGATTTTCCCGCCCACCTCGCCGCATCCCATCGCGCAGCTTGAGGCCGCGTGGCACGACGAGCTCGATTTCGTGATGCTGCTGGTCGATAAATCGCGCGCCAAGGGGTGGGAAGGTAAGGGCGATTTCATCGTCAACGAGGCGGGCGAAATCCGCCGCCCGCGCGAGGGCGAGGACGCACCGTATATCTTCACCGGGGTTGAAATCATCCATCCACGCGTGTTTACGGGCTGTCCGGAAGGGGCGTTCTCCCTCTCGCGTTTATGGAAGCAGCGCGAACGTGCGGATGGCTTCCATGACAGCATCCGCGCAGTCATCCATCAAGGCGATTGGCTCAATGTGGGTGACCTCTCTGGCCTCGCCGTGGCGGAGCGCTACGGCTTAGGAATCGGCAGCTGAGCGTAAGGCTTAATCTGCGTTGGCAGCTCATACCCAACCGGCATATCCATGCTCCGCTTCACATTGATGGTGAATGGCAACACGGGATTTACAGGTGTGTAAGTGCCTGTGACCTGTTTAATCAGGCTACCGCTTTCTGCTTTTAGCTTGCCACCACTGGTGAGGATGACCTTTCCAGCCGCCGCGTCGACGGTTGCCGGGGCATCCATTACCAAAGTGGTTCCATCTTTCATGGCCAGAATGCCGCCCTCTGTCAGCGTAATGGGAGGCGCTGTTTTCCCGAGCCTGATAATGGTATCGGTCTGCATGAAGATTTTGCTCTTCTCAGTGCTTGGCGCCATCACGGCGGTGCGTGGAGGCTCCGGTGGATTCGCATTAGCTAGCCCTTCGATCGGTAATGGGGTGACGTTTGTGCCGGGCGGGTAAAGCAGGTTGGGTCGATCAAGAACCATGAGTTGTGTTTTTCCAACGCAGCCAGTGGGAGCATTGCTCGCATTCAGGCCTATGCTCACCACATCGCAAGTTTCTTCTGGCGCAGGAACAGTCGATTGTCCAGCGCATACGGCAGGCGTGCCTTCGCACTCATCCAACACGGCAGATTCAATCACGATGTCGGCTCTGGAGCTTGATATTTCCTTATAATAATCCTTATCCTCAGAACAACGGGGCGGAATTTTTGGAACACCACCGACAATCGGAATGATGAGATATTTCTCCGGATCGTCCGGATTATATTTTGGCTTCATTTGCCCGTGTTTCGACATATCTTCCGGTTTGGTACTCAATGGCTTGTTGCGTGATCTCAGTCGCAGCGTAATGCTGGTATCGCTGGGGCTGAAAGCAATCATCTGTGCAATGGGTGGCGTTAAATCAACGGTTTTATCGCGCTCTGTTTGATGAAAAGGATCATTTGTTTGTGGATCCAGTTTCATTATCACCATGGGTTTTCCATTCGCATCAAGCGGCGCATCCTTGCACAAGAACTTGGGAAGTGCCCATGCGGCCTCTTGAGCTGAAGCTGGCTTCAGTTTATATGTGTTGCCGGACTTTTCATAAAACCGGATATAAAAAGGATCATAAGTGGGGTTAGTAGAATACTCCGTCACCGCCAGACGATCCGGATTTTTATTGAGGGTGGTTTGGTAGGAAGTGAGCGGTAATGCCCCGCCGCAAGGCAGTGAAAGCGCGGTGCCTCCCGTGACAGGTTGTTTTGCACCGTAGAGCCCTGATACATCGTTCTTTGCAGGGCAAGGGTCATTAGGGTTGGGTGTAGGCAGCGGTGTGACACCGGATGCGCATAAGTCATATCCACCCGGAAGCTTGCACGGGAACCCCGGCCATGGCGGAAATCCGAACGAGCGCTGAATAGTGCTCGCCCCAACACTTGGGTTTGCGCCCATAGCACCCGGAGAATTTTGCGGTGCCTGCACAGTACCGTAACTAAATCCACTCGATCCACCGACGGTGACCATACCCTTGCCTTCATCGGCACGGCATTTTAGTGGGGGATCATATCCCCGCTCCATGCATTGTACTACATCTTTGGGGTCCATGGTGACATCGCGGCGACAATCACGGTTCAGCACTTTATCACAGTCTACGGCAGCAGCCATGGCGGTGTTGCTATAAATTAAAGCACCGAGTGCGACGCTGCAAGTGATAGATCGGATAAGACTCATTGGCAATCCTCCGGGTTTTCTTCTGCGCAGCCTTTGCGAACATCATTTCGAAGACGGTAGAGTTTTGCGTTAGTCCAATCTTGAAACTCACATTTCCAAAGCTTCGTATCTTCACAGCTATAAGTGCTATGTCCAAAGTGACCATACAGTTCTTTATTGGATCCTGGTCTATAGAAATAGCGCGATTTTAATTGGCCATTCGTATCGGTTGTTCCGCAGACATCCGGCCATTTTCCGTTATCAGCCTCTTGAACTCTGACGTAGCAATCCTCACGCTTAATACATTTGCCATCGCGAGGAAGATTCACTTCTGCCACGAAGGCAAGCTTCGCAAGACCGGGCTTGCTGCTGCTGCCAGACGCGCCGCGCGGAAGGAGAATAATATCTCCAACCTCGGCTTTATCGAGGCCGGTTTCCGTTGCAGGAGTAACGCCAGGAAAATTAGGAAATTGTGCATCTTTGCCGTCGGCAGATTTCGAGCCATCCGCTATAAAATAACCGCGCCATGCGACAGGCCAACTATCCTTCATTGTTTGTGTAATAACATTCTCATTCGTCCTATTTATATTCGAAATGTTGTTTTGATACTCTTTGAAGTTCATCTGAGTACAGGCACCATTGCTGGTTTTAGGGCATCTTTGTGCGGCCAAATACGCCCATTCACCACCGGCAGCCATCTGCAGCAATGCTTCTGTTCCGCCTGGCCTAAATACTTTTTCGTAGCGGCCAAGGCATACTAGTTGCACCGCGCGTACAGTATTGGCCTGGTACAGTTTCAATTCAGTCCAGCTGGTGATGCCGTCCGGTACGCGGATTTTATATCCTCCGACTGTTGTACTGTTGGCATTCGTCATGGCGCTGTCAATTTGGCTACTATAGTCGTTGTTATTGTCTCCCAGACTACCAAAATCCATGTTGCCAAAGCTGAAGCCGCCCCCTGCGCCAGATCCGCCGCCGCCCATCCCGCCACCGCCGCCACCACCGCCGCCGCCAGTAATGCTGCTCATGTCAAAACCCATGCCACTACTTCCACCGGAATCACCAATGAATTTTTTGAAATCAAAGCCTTCGCCGCCATTGCCAGTGTTGGCGCCACCAAACTGGCTGTTAAAGTTACCTAACCCGCCATCTATTCCCTTACCAAAACCTGCCACAGCAGTTCCTTGAAACCCTTGGCTATCGCCCCAACCACCGAATTTACAGCGTTCATCGGGATGTTTTTTCTTGTCATCGTCACTGGCTTTATCGATCGCGCCTTCGCGGCCAACACCAACGATGGCGGTATACTGCCCCTTGGTGTCATCCGCCGGTTGATCATTCTGATCGGACGACTTGGTTTTTTGTAATGAGCTCCCCGTATCCCACAGGCGCGGGTAAGGCATGTGGTTGCCAAAATATTCCTTGAACGTATAGCCCTCAGGCACGCCATCTTTCATGGCGTTATAGTCCGTATCCTTCGGGTTATGATAGCGCATTTTGAGTTTGTTGATCTGGGTGTAAGGGCGCCGTAAGTCACTACAAAGTTTGTCGATATTGTGCTTCTTCTGACGGAAGAAACCTGGTGGCGGGTTACATGACGCTATTCTTTTCATGCCATTGAACAGTGCGGGCTGACCCTTTTTAATTTTCAAATCTTTTCCATCATGGCGCGTAGTACAAGGGGGATGTTTTTTATCGTCGTCCACTTTGCCGTCGAGCTTGAAGCATTTCCAGCATTCGATGCGTTTTGATTGTGGGTCGCAATCTCCAACAATACACGGAATCCATGTATACCAATATGATGCAGCATCGTGACAGTAGGAGGTGGCTAGGTTTTTGAAGAAGTTGGCTTTATCATCGCCACTATCTTTCTTACAGGACGTGTTAAAGGTAATGCGGTCCATGATTCCTTTTTGGAATTTCTTTTGACGGAATTTGAGGACGTCTACTTTTACTTCAAGGTCTGCTTTTTTATCTGCGTTGCTCTCATTTTTGGCTTCGCGCACGCCAGCACAATACACCGCATTCTCGGTATCTTCCATGTACTCATCCGTCAGCGGAGAATAGCGCTCACGCTCGTTGAACGAGAAATCCCAGCGTGGCGTAAACGGGTGGCTTGGGTCGAGAATTTCTTCATATGGAATAGCCGCAATTTGCGATAGACGTATATCCTTAATATCACTTGGTGGAGGAATTTGTAGCTTTGTATCAATTTTTAAACCCTTTGGTAAATGTGGCTCTGCCCAGGCACTTTTATTTTTACGTTTATCTGTATCTTGCAGCAGTTTTATCCATGCTATTTCGAGATACTCCCCTGCTTTATATTCATTGCCTTCGCTGTTGTCGGCCTCTTTAATCTCGATTTTCAGCGGTTGGCAGTCTGTTTTGAGCGAGATGGGTTTTTCGGACTTAGTTGAATCGTCCAAAAGCCGTGGGCGTTCTTTCCGGAAGGGATCCATTGCGGTATAGAGAATATATTGGTTTGCGCAGTTATCCAGCTGCATGCGCACCTGCTTTGCCTCTTCTTCAACAGCGTTGGCGCCTGTCGGAGGATTAAATTTATATTGTGGCACGCAGCCGGCCAGGCGTTTGATATCGCCACCTACGTTGGCAACCATACCAAACACACGTGCGGCGTCGCCCGGCGTACCTACGGAATAGGTGCCATTATAGGCCAAGGATCTATCATTAGGGTCGCGCGCATAGGCGTAGAGATAGGGCGAATAGTCTTTGATGAGTGATTTGTTCGGAGTTTCAATCATCGGCATCGGCTTAGCCGGGCAGCTGGGACGACGAACAGCCGTTACTATATCATTATCCGGGTCGTTCTTGCCGCAAGTGACGAGCGTATCGCGATAGCTCATATCACAGTCGATATAGCCGTGTTCGTCGTCACCAGAATTAGAAGAGTTGCTGCCGGTTTCTTTACAAATTTGTGCGAATGCAGGGTTAGCCAAACATAAAATAGTGGTGGCGATGAGCAGACACTTTGAGACAGAAATCACGAATTACTCACACCCTGCGCGCTGTTTTTCGCTTGATTTTGCGATTGTCGTTTACATTAACACATCGACCGGTAGACTGCACGTGAAAAATCACATTTTAGCCAAATTGTATCGATGAACGGGCATTCCAAAGTCACTTCTCAACTGGTTGAATCCGGCGAATACTTTGAGCGCGCGCGGGCGTGGTATCGGGCGATTTATGTGGCTCCTATATCGGAGCGCACATTTTTTCTTATTATTGCTATTTTTGCCGGAGTTATTGCTACGGCAGGTTTTGTAGCAATGGCTCTTTTGATGCCGATTACGGAGCGTCCAGGAGTCCTCCTGCCCACTGCCAATATTGACGAAACATTGCCAAAACTAAATACTCTAAAAGAGAAAGGGAAGCCTGTAAACGAAGCGCTTATAAACTTTTTTGTGAGTTCGTATGTTCGTATGCGTGAAGGGTATTCTCCGGTAGATTATGAGGCAAATTACAATTTTATCCGCGCGCAATCAGATGCGCCAACATTTGAAAAGTATGTAGCCAGTTACGATAGGGCCAATCCACAGAGCCCGGCGGCGATTCTTGGACAAACTGGAGGGCGGAGGGTTACGATTCAATCCGTCACGGTAAATGATCCGGTAACGCCAGAGGCTCCCAAAGTTGCCAATGTGGCATTCACCACTGAGATCGAGGGGCGTGATCTTCCGTCGCGGACAAATTGGACGGCGACCTTGCAATTTATGTATACTGATCTAGTAGTAGCGGAAGCGGTTGATTCCCAAACGGGTCAGAAGACGCAAACAACGGAAGACCCCCAGTTCAAGGTAGTTGATTATGTTCTTACAAAAGCTCCCTAAAACGCTTCTATTAGCGGCGCTGATTGCGGGTATCGCTGCGCCGGTTCAGGCGTTGCAGGAGCCGCGCGCAATTGCGACGGACAGCCGTATTCGTACCGTTCGTTTCAGCGAGAACGAAGTTTACCAGTTCATTGGGCATTATGGGTTCCAGTCGGCGATCGAATTCGCGGCGGATGAGAAAATACAAACCGTATCCATTGGTGATTCGGTGGCATGGCTGGTCAATCCTTCGGGCAATCGTTTGTTCCTCAAGCCGGTGGAACAAAATGCGCTCACCAACATGACGGTGATTACAGATAAACGCTCCTATTTGTTCGAGTTGCATGCAGAAGAAACCAAGAATATCCGCGATAAAGAGATGGTTTTCTCATTGCGCTTTGTCTATCCGCAAACCGAGATGGACAAACAGCCGTTTACAACCTCAGCATCGGAGATGGAGGAGCTGCCGGAATTTGAAAAACATCCGGAGCGTTACAACTTCGATTACACCATCCGAGGTTCTTCGGTGATTGAGCCGATCCGTATTTTTGACGATGGCGAGTTCACCTATTTCGAATTCCGCGACAAAAATGCCGAGATTCCTGCCTTCTTTAACGTGGGGTCGGACATGAACGAGCAGCTCATCAACTTCCGCAAGCGCGGCAACTATATCGTGGTGGAACGTGTTACGTCGCGGATGACGCTGCGACGTGGTGCGGATATTGTCTGCGTGTATAACGAAAAAATGCCGTTGCCGGTGATCCCTCTGCCGCAAAAATCCTTCTGGCAGCGCGTGCGTGATACGTCGCTCTAGGTCTTTATGTTCAATCCCCGCCAAACGATCGAGCAAGTAGAAGAAGGCGCCGAGCTAGCGCCGAAGTTCGATGCCGACGGGCTGATTGCTTGCGTCACCACCTCGGCTAGCACAGGGGAAGTGCTCATGCTCGGCTATATGAATGCCGAGGCGCTGCGTAAAACCATCGAGACGGGGGAGGCGCATTACTACAGCCGCAGCCGCAAGGTTTTGTGGCATAAGGGCGCTACCTCCGGCCTCGTACAGAAAATCAAGGAAATGCGCATCGACGACGATCAGGACGCGGTGTGGATCTCGGTGGAAATCCCCGGCGATGCCAGCTGCCATGTGGGCTACCGTAGCTGTTTCTATCGCGCCGTGCCGCTCGCAGCGGAATCTGGCAAACCCCTTGTATTCCACGAGAGCGAGAAGCTGTTCGACCCCCAAAAAGTCTATGGCGACGCCCCGAACCCGACGATATTGTAATTCTGCCTACCGCTCATTGCTGGGTATAGCATCGCATTTCTTTGCGGCTTTGCGGATGGTGGCCATATTGGCTTCAAGACCGCTTCCGATTATGGCATTGCCAACGTCGCTTACGAGGCGGCCAAATTCCCGTGCTTCCTTAGGAGAGAACGATTCGTTTGCGAATGCTTTTGTCAGTTGCTCTCGCAATAATTGCGTTGCTTCTTCAGAAATTCCGCTTGGGGCTAATCCTATTTTCTGACCCGTAGTTTTATCCGTCTTATATCCTGCATTATGAACGAAATCTACGAAGTCAATCTGGCTGCCATGGGTATTTACTGTGTAACCATAAATTTTCTTGCCCGTTATCGGATCAAGCACATCAATCCCAACTTTCACATCTGCGGGCTTACCCTCTGCTGAATGTGGCTGAAGGAGTGGATTCACCCGGAAATTGTAATCCCCCTGGAGGGTTACTTCTCCATCGAGCGTATCCAAAGTAAATGGTTTATCATTATGTATCTTGATAGTGATTTCTGCTTTCTTTCCTTCAGTGCCATGCGGCTGAACGGGCGCGCTTTTCTCGTTATCTTTGGGCATAAATACTCCTCAAATGAATATATTCAAGGAATGCTAACATCTGGGAAGACGTGCTGTCATCAACAATAAAAAAATGTCATCAAACTGTCATAAATCAAAAAAAAGCCGCCCGTGAGGGCGGCCTAGTGGGGATGGTGTGTTCCTGAGCTCGGACGTTGTTCTTCTTGTTGTCCAGCTGTTATTGATACTTGCCGAGCGCTTGCGCGCTTCTTGGTGTATTAATTTGCAACAAAGCCGTGTTGTTTTGCGTTCTGGCTGTTGAAGGCCATGATCGAGCGGATCGCGTCGCCGTAGGTGGCGGTTTCGCTTTTCTCGCCGGTGTAGAGGCTGATGATTTCTTCCGCGTTCATTTTGTAGCGGTTCTTGAGGAAGAGCACTTGTTCTTCCGCCATCGATTGGATCGTTGCGTTCAGTTCGCGTTGTTGTTGGGTCATAACCTATCTCCATCATGTCGCGCCTTCGTGGCGCTTGCCATAAGCTATGCAACCTGCATGCCAACTTGGGGATGAATTGGTTAAGTGTCTGTAGTTTCGTAAATGGAGATTTTTGTCAAACACATTGAGCTGGGCAGAAATTGCCTATATTTGGAATATATTTCCGCAACTAGGCAAAAATTGCCCATCTTGGTGATTGTTGGCTAACTAATTCAAATCCGGGTTAATATACGGGTAAAGCTCATCCGCCGGCAGTTCTTTCTGCTTCTCGAACGTGGCGATGTGATAGAGCCCATCACCTTCGTTCGCGAGCGGCAGTACGGAATTGCCAATCACAATGCCATCCGCCGGTGCAAGAATCGCATATTCATAATCCCCGAAGGGATTGGTGATAAAGCCGATTTTTTCACCTTTGCTGACGGATTCGCCGAGCTTTTTGCGGGTGACGAAAATACCGCTGATAGGCGCGCGCACCCAGTGGCTCGACTTGGCAATAAATGGGTCCGCAGGCTTTGCCGTGCGCGGCGCAGCGGCGAGCATGCCAATGGTGCGCATGACGGCTAAAATACCCTCCACCCCAAGCAGCGCGGCGCGGCGGTCGAAGCGCAGTGCGGTGCCTGCTTCATAGAGTAGCATTGGGATGTTTTTGCCATCGACCATCTCGCGCAACGAGCCATCGCGCGGGGAAGCGTTGAGCACCACCGGCGCGCCGAATTCTTTGGCGAGCAGCAGATTGTCTGGATAGCTGAGATCGGCGCGGATCTGCGGCAGGTTGTAGCGATGGATCGCGCCTGTGTGCAAATCGATGCCGTGTGTACATTTGCTGACAATCTCAGTACGGAAAATATAGGCGACCTGACTGGCCAGCGAGCCATGCTCCGCGCCAGGGAAAGAGCGGTTGAGATCGCGCCGATCCGGTAGGTAGCGCGACTTGTCGTTGAAGCCGAACACGTTCACGATCGGAATCGCAATCAGCGTGCCTTTGATGGTTTTCAGCGCGCGGTGCTTGAGCAGCCGCCGCACAATATCCACCCCGTTGATTTCGTCGCCATGAATGGCGGCGGAGACGAAAAGCGTAGGCCCATCCTCCGTTCCGCGCACCACTTCGACCGGCATTTTCATGTCGGTGAAATCATAGAGCTTGGCAACCGTGAGCGCGAGCTGGCGCCGCTCGCCGGGCAGAATCTCTTCGCCGCCGATGGTGAGGACGCTCATGCGTTTCCTTTCGCCCGTTGTGCGGTTGGGAAGGGCTGATCGCCGCCGGGAAGGCCGGTATGATGCACCACGCGCTGCGGGTAGGGAATGGCAATGTCGTTCGCGCGGAAGGTGGCTAGAATCGCGCGCATCACGTCGCTTTTCGCGCCGAGGCGGCCATCGCGAATATTGGGCACCCAGAAATGCAGCATCAGCGCGATGCCGGTTTCGGTGAGACTTGTGACATAACAGAACACTTCCATGTTCTGCATGGTTTGCGGATGGTTTTTAGCGCATTCGATAATGAGCTTACGCGCCAGATCTACATCGCTGTCGTAGGAGATTTGCAGGTTGATTTCAGCGCGCGCGGTGCTGTCGCTATGCGTCCAGTTCGTCACGCGCTGGTTGATGAATTCCTCGTTCGGCACCATCACGTCTTTGCCGTCGCGCATTTCGATGAGCGTATAGCGCGCATAGGTCTGGCGCACGAAACCGCTGGAGCCATCCGCGAATTCAATCACATCGCCCACCTCGATGGATTTTTCGAACAGCAAAATAATGCCGCTGATGAAGTTCGAGGCGATTTTTTGCAAACCGAAGCCGATACCCACACCCACCGCACCGCCGAACACGCCGAACACGGCCATGTTGATGCCGAGCATCTGCATGATGGTGAAGAAGACAATGCAGTAAAGCACGATCTGGAAGATTTTGACGATGAGCGTGCGGTTGCTCGCGCGGACGCTGGGCATGCGGGCGAGGCGGCGGTCGAGCGTGTTCACCAGCACCCGCGCCAACCACTGCATGGCCACAATCAGCACCGCGCCTTTGAGGAGGATGTAGGCGTTGAGCTCCACCGAGCCGATGCTGAACGAAAGCGATTCAAGCAGCGTGATTTGGCTATGTATTGTTTCCATCAGCGGGGCGAAATCAGGCATGGCGGCGGGATGTTCCTTTATGGGTTCTTTTCACCCTGCGATGTGCGGACGCACTTGTAAAGCCGCGCAGCGGTTTGAGAGGCGTTCATACGCAAGTTCACCCGCTGCTGTTGCGCCTATGTATGCCTATATCTGTGGTGATATTCGCGTGCATCCATAAACCCACGACGGGGTGACAACCGTATTTTTATTGGCTCAATGGAGCTTGTGGCCTCGCCCGGGTTCCGCCGCGCTTCGGAGCAGGCCGCTCAGTCTTTTTGTTTCACGCGCCAAAATGTTTCACGTGAAACATTTTTACTAGTAAATATAGTTGGTTAAGTGGCTTACGGGTGGGGAGGAGTGGTGATATAGTAGATGGCTTTTTATTCGCGGCTAACTTTACAATTCAGCGCTCTTTATCCCAATGCCTTATCAACATTGGCTACTAACTCTTTCAATTTTTGCTGTGAATAGCCTGCTTGCGAACCAATAGCCTCGACTAAAGGATTTACATCTTGTGGTTTTGATACGCCACTCTCTGCGAGTTTATCAAACAGCATTTTTACTTCATCTTTTAAATCCTGTGGAATTTCTTTGCTTTTCTCGTCCACCTTGCCTTCGGTGCGTAGCGATTCCAATACAACGGCATAAGCAGTTTGTTCTTTGGTAGTTAAATTATTCTCCGAATTGATGTATTGCTCAATTTTGCCAAAAAACTTAGCATCAAGTTCCTTGTTTAAGTTTTCTGCAGTTTGATTCGCGTTGCCAGAATTTTTTCCAATTATTCCTAGACCAATATAGCCTTCTGATTTTAATATTCTGACGCCCTCATAATCTACAGCAACTTCGTTCAAGTAGTGCTGTAGAACTGCCTGGAGGTAGCTTTTATCATTTTGCTCAAACTCGCGAAGCTTTGCGCGGATCAAGTCATCAGGAACATTTTTCTTCATCATTACAGATGATACGTTATCAATGAACTCTGCTCTGACTTCAGGCGAGAGCAGCATCGCTGTACCAGCGGCGTCAAAATTAATGGAAATTCCTCCCAAAGAGCCGCTAGTAAATCCGTCTATGCGTCCACCAACCTTACCATTTTTGGTGTACATAGACATAATGTCTCTTGCTAAAGCATCATATACTTTATCGGTTGTAGGCATGAGAATGCTCTCTTTTCGTTCTACCCTAGTGTAGCATCTTGTTATTAATAAATCGTTAAACGCCTAAAATACTACTTCCGCTCGGCCATCTTCGCTTCGACCCATAGCGCTTCGAGGTCGTCGAGCGATTGGTCTTCGATGCGTTTTCCGGCGCGGGCAAGGGCGGCTTCGATGGATTCAAACCGACGGGTGAATTTCACGTTGGCGTCGCGCAAGCTGGTCTCGGCATCGGCCTTCACAAAGCGGGCGAGGTTGGTGACGGCGAAGAGCAGGTCGCCCAGTTCCTCGGCAGTGTGGGCGGCGTCGCCGGAAGCGATGGCGTCTTCGACTTCCTTCAACTCCTCATAAATTTTAGCGATGACGCCGCGCGTATCCGGCCAGTCGAAGCCCACGCGGGCGGCGCGGCTTTGCAGCTTCTGCGCGCGCATGAGGGCAGGGAGCGCCGCTGGCACATCCGCCAGCACGCCGGTTTTTTCTTTGCCTTTGCGCTCGCTGGCTTTGATGATTTCCCAGTTTGCTACTTGCGCATCCGCGGTTTTAATCTCGGCCTCGCCAAACACATGCGGGTGGCGGCGGAGCATTTTTTCGCTGATGGCGGCGACGACGTCCTCGAACGTGAAATGCCCGGCTTCCTTCGCCATTTGTGCGTGGAAGACGACTTGCAGCAGCAGGTCGCCCAGCTCTTCCTTCAGCTGCGCCATGTCGCCGGTGGCGATGGCGTCGGCCACCTCATAGGCTTCCTCAATCGTGTAAGGCGCGATGGTCGCGAAGTTCTGCTCCAGATCCCACGGGCAGCCGCCGTTGGGGTCACGTAAGGAGGACATGATGTCGAGGAGGGGCTTGATTTTGGTCATGGCTTCTGGGGTGTGCGGTGAGTAGTGAATGCTGAGTAGTGGTATGAGAATTAACAGGCGCGGTCAATCCGCCAGCTTGCACGAGTTCTTGCAAACCGCTACATAGCACTCACGATTCACCACTCACGGCTTCCGTTTATGCACCGCTTTGCCAATCCTGCCCAGTTTCAGCGTATCAGCCGCGTGCTGATGCCTATCAGCACGGCAGTGGCTGTGCTGTGCGGGGCGATGGGGCTCTATCTCGGCCTGCTCGACTCGCCGGCGGATTATCAGCAGGGCGAGAGCGTGCGGATTATGTATATCCACGTGCCCGCGGCGATGATGAGCAGCGGAGTATATTTCCTGATGGCGCTGATGTCGGCGAGCTTCCTCATCTGGCGGCATCCGCTGGCGGATATGGTAGCGCGCGAGGCAGCGCCCATCGGGGCGATTTTTACGACCATTACCCTCGTCACCGGCATGCTGTGGGGCAAGCCCACCTGGGGCGCCTATTGGGTGTGGGACGCGCGGCTGACCAGCGTGCTGATTCTGCTGCTGCTCTATGTCGGTTATCTCGGCATGGCGAACGCGGGCGGGCATGACGAACGCACCAAGGTGGCAACTGCATGGCTGGCAGTGATCGGCGCGATCAACCTGCCGATCATCAAATTCTCGGTGGAGTGGTGGAACAGTCTGCACCAGCCTACCAGCCTGTTCCGCGCGGATGGCCCCAGCATCGATGGCAGCATGCTTACGCCGCTGCTGCTGATGATGATGGCGTTCGCCGCGCTCTTTGTGGCGCTGTTATTGGTGCGGGTGGATACATCGCTCGCGGCCACCAAATTGCGGCGCTTGCAGATTCAGCGAATCGCGCGTAAAAACGCCGCGCTTCAGTAGAGGAGACTATGACGTTCGTTGTAACTGATAATTGTGTGCGCTGCAAATACACGGATTGCGTGGAAGTATGCCCGGTGGATTGCTTCTATGAGGGCGAGAATATGCTCGTCATCAACCCGGACGAATGCATCGATTGCGGCGTGTGCGAGCCGGAATGCCCGGCCGAGGCCATTAAGCCGGAATCGCCGGACCTGCTCAAATGGGTGGAGATCAACCGCGAATATGCCATGCAGTGGCCGGTACTCACCAAGAAAAAGCCCGCGCCGGAGGATGCCGACGCGATGAAAGACGTGCCGAACAAGTTTGAAACGCTGTTCAGCCCCAATCCGGGCACGGGTGACTAGCCGTTTTCGCCCTAAAAACCCCTGTTTTGCATTTTTATTGCACCTGCGTTGCGATGCAACTTTCTGTATTTATTGAACAAAAAAATTTGCAATAGAAAATACATACAGATTAACTAAATTTTTACCATTTTAATGTACGGAAAATTGTGCTATATACAGTGCATCGGCCGGGATTTCCTTGGCTTCAAGGGATCGGCAGACATCCAATTTAGTCTGGTCTGGCGCCCGCCAGTGTTTTGGTGGGGGTCTTTGTTTAACGTTAAGGGCCGCAAGGCCTCAATGTGATAGGTGACCTAACATGGCGACAAAGTCGAAAACAAAAGCAAAAACAGCACACACCAAAAAACCTGTAGCGAAAGCAAAAACGCCCGCGAAAGCAGTGAAGAAACCCGTGGCTAAAAAAGCCCCAGCAAAAACCACGAGCAAAAAAACCGTCGCGAAAGTGACGAAGAAGCCTGTCGCGAAAAAAGCGGTGGCGAAGAAAACCGTCGCCAAGGTAGCGCCAAAGAAAATGGCCGCTAAAAAGCCGGTCGCGAAACTTGTGACGAAAAAGCCAGCGCCGAAGCCAGTAGCGAAGGCGGTTGCAAAGCCCGTCAGCAAAACGGTGGATACGCGTCACACGCTCGACCGCGCACCGGCACCGCAGAACAAGGCGCCGCTTAACGCGGTGGCGCGTCCGCAAAATGGTCGCGCGGCAATGGCGGCATATGCGCCAGCACCGGGCAACAAACGCAATTTCGGCGTGGGTGAATATGTGGTTTACCCGACGCATGGCGTGGGTAAAATTCTGGGGCTTGAGTCCGAGAAAATCGGTGATTTCGAACTGAAAGTATTCGTGATCGCGTTCGAGAAGGACAAAATGACCCTGCGCGTGCCGGTGGGCCGTGCAGAGGCGGCTGGCCTGCGCTCGATCTCGACCAACGACCAGATCAACAAGGCGCTTTCGACGCTGAAAACCCGTGCCAAAATCGCGCGTGGCATGTGGAGCCGTCGTGCACAGGAGTATGAAGCAAAAATCAACTCCGGCAACCTTGTCGCCATCGCGGAAGTGGTGCGTGACTTGCACAAAAACGTGGATCAGTCTGAACGTTCATACAGCGAGCGTATGATCTACGAAACCGCGCTGCATCGCCTGAGCGGTGAAGTGGCGGCCAGCGAGCGCGTGGATGTCAAATCCGCGCAGGACAAACTCCTCGTGGTGCTGCGTAAGCAAGCGGCGATGGCTGCGTAGTCCGCACGCAAACTAGACTAAAAACGAAACCCCGCTGGAGCAATTCAGCGGGGTTTTTTGTTGATAGATAACAAGACTACTTAGTGTTGCCGCTCACGCAATTGGGTTGCTGCTAGCTGTTGAGGCTATGCGATACGGCTGAGGTAACCTCAGCATCCGTACATGCGGTGGAGGAAAAAAGCACAGCACCCAGCAGAAGTATTCGTATTGCATCTGCTGCGTTCATGGCAGCTCAGGTTAGCGCGATTTGAATAAAGACATGTCAATTCTTGCCGCTGAGCCGAGGCGTTCGAATTGCTCATTCATACCTGCGGCAACGTCTTCCCATGTCTTTGCAGAGACATTATTGCGAAATGCCTTGTATGTCTTAAACTCTTCTAGCGGGTTATCGCTTACGAATTTATCCATTAAAATGATGACAGCCCCCATTTTTTCCATGTCGACACCCGTGTGGCTGCTGGGGGTAACGCGAAAGCCTTTGGGCTGTAAGACCTCGATTGATGAGGCGCTTCCATCCAAAACTCCGATATTGTTGCTGAAGTCAATGGATAGATATTTGGGGTCAACGCCATTTTCTTTAGCAAACGCCTTGAATGCCTTTTTGATGGCATTTTCCTGCTGCTTATACGTTTCAGCGGTCGAGGTTTTTTTCGTCGGCTTAGTGGGCATAAAAGACCATTCGTAAAGTTGCGTATGCTCCACAATAGCATTTTAGCCAGAATAAGGAATTATTTTATCCTAAATGGTGACTACTACACCTTCCTATCCACCATCAGCTTCTTGATTTCGGCGATGGCTTTGGCGGGGTTGAGGCCTTTGGGGCAGGCCTTCGCGCAGTTCATGATGGTGTGGCAGCGATAGAGCTTGAACGGGTCTTCGAGATTGTCCAAGCGGTCGCCGGTGGCCTCGTCGCGGCTGTCGATAATCCAGCGATAGGCGTGCAGCAAAATCGCGGGGCCAAGATAGCGATCCGGGTTCCACCAATAGCTGGGGCAGCTGGTGGAGCAGCAGGCGCAGAGGATACATTCATAGAGGCCGTCGAGCTTCTCGCGGTCTTCGGGCGATTGCAGGCGCTCGGCATTGGCGGGCGCGGGCGAATCCGCCTTCAGCCACGGCTCGATGGATTCATATTGCGCGTAGAAATGGTTCATGTCCGGCACCAGGTCTTTCACGACTTTCATATGCGGCAGCGGGTAGATGTTGACTTCGCCCTTCACGTCGTCGATCGCCTTGGTGCAGGCCAGCGTGTTGGTGCCGTCGATATTCATGGCGCAGGAGCCGCAGATACCCTCGCGGCAGGAGCGGCGGAAGGTGAGCGAGGGGTCGTGCTCGTCCTTCATTTTGATGAGGGCGTCGAGGATCATCGGCGCGCATTTGTCGAGGTCGACCTCGAAACGGTCAATCCGCGGGTTTTTCGGCTTGCCCTCGGCATCTACATCCTCCGGATCCCAACGGTAAATGTTGAAGACCTTCACGCGGCTCGCGCCCTCGGCGGCTTCGAAACGGTTGCCGTCTTTGCTGATTTTAGAGTTTTTCGGTAGCGCGAACTCGACCATGGGGATCTCCGTTATTTCTTCGGCTTAATGTTGGGCAGCAGCGGCTGTTTTGCTGCTTTTTTGGCTTCGATTTCCTTCACGCCGTTTTGCATGGCGAGCGTACGCGACGGGTTGTTGGGGTGGGTGCTGGTGGCATAAATCGCCTGCGGCACCTGCATCGACATCTGGCGCCAGAAGCCCGGTGCATCCTCGATTTTATAGCCCGCGCGGGCGAGGATATAGAGGCCGACATAATCCGCCTCGTTCTCGAAGGCAGAAGAGTATTTCAGCAGTGCCTGTTGCGCGCCGAGTTGACCGATCTTGCCGCCGGTATCGACCCCTTGGCTTTGCGCAGCGATGTCGACAATCGTGCCCAGAATGCCGCCGATGGCGACGTTTTTCTGTGTGCTTGCCACATGCGCCATGATGCTATGCGCGAATTCATGCGCGATGACAAAGGCGAGCTGGTTGTCGTTTGTCGCGAACTCGATCATCGCGGGGTAGATCACGACATTCTGGCCATCCGCATGGGCGTTGAGGCCTTTTTTTGCCGGGTCGAGAATCACCTCGAACGAACAGTTGCTGCGGTTCATGTCGGTGCAGACTTCGCCCGAGGCCTTTTCGATGCGATCCGCGATCGGCTTCACCCGATTGGCGAGCGCTTGAATTTCAGCCTCGCTGTAATCCCGCTGGTCGTTGAACGCGCCGGGGTGCGCGGCTTGCACAGCGGCGGCTTGTTCAGCCTGCTCGGCGCGGAGTTCTTCTTCCGTAAAGCCCGGGCGCTCCGTCGTCGGCGTGGCGCAGGCAACCAAGGTGAGCAGGGCGAGAAGGGGAAGCAGGGGGCGCATGGTTAGTCCTTACAGTCCAGTTTGCTGTCGTCGCCGTCGCTGACATAGTCGCAACGTTGCGAGCTGTCTTCCGCCGAGCGTAGCTGCCAGTCTTTCACCACGAAGCGGACGCCCGTTTTGGTTTTGTAGCTGCCGTTTTTGGCGAGGTCGCACAGCTTGGTTTCGCCGCTACCTTTGCAGGTGCCGACATAGGTTACGTCGCTGGGGCTGCGGAGGAATTTCAGTTCCTGCCCGCTATCGCGCGAGGCTTTGGCATATTCCTGCAATGGATAGATCTGCGCGGAGGCAGCCGCAGGGAGCAACAGGGCGGCGATGAGAAGATGTTTTTTCATTAGTAGACTCGCTTTTTCGGTGGCACGGGGTTTACGTCATCCGTCATGGTTTTCATATGCACGGGACGGTAGTCGATTTTGGTCTCACCTGCATCGCTCAGCCAGCAGAGGCTGTGCTTCTGCCAGTTGGCATCGTCGCGGTCGGAGAAGTCTTCGCGTGCATGCGCGCCGCGGGATTCCTTGCGGTTCTCGGCACAGGCCACGGTGATGAGCGCCTGCGCGCGGAGGTTGTCGAGCTCCAGCGTTTCGAGCAGGTCGGAGTTGAAGATCAGCCCGCTGTCGCTCACCTTCACATCGCCGAAGCTTTTGTAGACGTCCTTCATTTTTGTGACGCCTTCCGCCAGCGTTTCCTGTGTGCGGAATACGGCGGCATGGTTCTGCATCGTCCGTTGCATGGCGCGGCGGATGGTGTTGGTCGGCTGCGCGCCGTTCGCGTAACGCAGCGCATTGAAGCGGGTGAGGGCTTTTTCCGTCGCGGCTTCCGGCGCAGGGGTAACTTTCATATCGCGCTTCACGGTATCGCGCGCGCGGTGGGCAGCCGCGCGGCCAAAAACCACCAAGTCGAGCAGCGAGTTGCTGCCGAGGCGGTTTGCACCATGCACCGACACGCACGCCGCTTCGCCGATGGCCATCAGGCCGGGCACGACCGCATCTGGGTTGCCGTTTTTGAGGGTGACGACTTCGCCATGGTAGTTGGTGGGAATGCCACCCATGTTGTAATGCACCGTCGGGATGACGGGGATGGGGGCTTTGGTGACATCCACCCCGGCGAAGACTTTTGCGGTTTCCGAAATGCCGGGCAGGCGTGCGTGTAGCACCTCCGGCTCCAGATGGTCGAGATGCAGGAAGATATGGTCTGCCTCGGCACCGACGCCACGGCCATCACGGATTTCCATCGTCATCGCGCGCGAGACTACGTCTCGACTGGCCAAATCCTTCGCAGAGGGAGCATAACGCTCCATGAAGCGTTCACCCTTGCTGTTGACGAGATAGCCGCCTTCGCCGCGTGCACCCTCGGTAATCAGGCAGCCGGAGCCGTAAACGCCGGTGGGGTGGAATTGCACGAACTCCATATCCTGCATCGGCACGCCGGCGCGGATGGCCATGCCGCCGCCATCACCCGTGCAGGTGTGGGCAGAGGTGGCGGAGAAATAGGCGCGGCCATAGCCGCCGGTGGCGAGCACGGTCTGCTGCCCCCAGAAGCGGTGCATGGAGCCGTCATCAAGGTTCCAGGCGAGGACGCCGCGGCATTCGCCGTCGTCCGTCATCAACAGATCGAGCGCGAAATATTCCACGAAGAACTTTGCTTTGTGGCGCAGCGCCTGCGTGTAGAGCGTGTGCAAAATGGCGTGACCGGTACGGTCTGCCGCGGCGCAGGTGCGCTGGGCAGCGGGGCCGTCGCCGTAGTTTGTGGTCATACCGCCGAAGGGGCGCTGGTAGATTTTGCCATCCTCCGTGCGGCTGAAGGGTACGCCGTAATGTTCAAGCTCGATGATCGCATCCATCGCGTTTTTGCACATGTATTCGATGGCGTCTTGGTCGCCCAGCCAGTCCGAGCCTTTGATGGTATCGTAAAAATGCCAACGCCAATCATCCGGCCCCATGTTACCGAGTGCAGCCGAAATGCCGCCTTGCGCTGCCACCGTGTGCGAGCGGGTGGGGAAGACTTTTGTGAGGCACGCGGTGGACAGGCCTTCTGCCGCCATACCGAACGTGGCGCGCAAACCTGCGCCGCCCGCGCCCACCACGATAACATCGTAGTAATGGTCGGTAATCGGGTAGGCGCTGCTACCGATAGTGAAGGATTTTTTGCCGATGGGTTTCTGGTCAGCCATGATGATACTCTGTTCTAAATACCGATGAAGTGGAGCCGTGCGATAGCGAACAGGCACGCAAGGCAGAGGAGCGGTTTAATGCCGTTGTTGATGGCAAGCAGCAGCATTTTTTTGGTAGGGGAGTGCACGTAATCCTCGATAATCACCTGCATACCAAGGCGCGCATGGGTGAAGAGCGCCACCAGAAACACCGCCATCAGGATAGCAACGACAGGGTCGGTAAACCAAGCCGCCACTGCGGAACGGTCTGCGCCGACGAGCATGCTCATCAGTTTGCCTACAAACCAGATGGAAAGTGGGATGAGCGCCAGCGCACTGGTGCGTTGCAGCCAAAAATGCTCGGTGCCCTCATGCGCAGCGCCAAGGCCGCGCACGGTTTTGAGGTGAGAACGAAAGCGATTTTTTTCGTGTGCCATTAGAGGCCTCCGTGTTGAGCGACGTAATACCAGGTGAAGGCGGTCATGCCGAGGGCGAACAGCACCACCACGCGGCCAGAGCGTGTGACTTCATTCAGCTTGAAGCCCTGACCTATATCCCAGTTGAGGTGGCGCATGCCGTTGGCGAGGTGGTAGAAAAATGCGAGTGTCCAACCGAAGAGGAACAGCTTGCCGACAACCGTGCCGAACAGGCCCAGCAGCATTTCAAACAAGGCGGGATTATAGGCTGCGCCCCAGATCCACGCGGCGAGGGGGATGAGGCCCAGCGTGAGGCCAAACCCCGTCATGCGGTGGAGGATGGAAAGCGTGTTGGTAATTTGCCAGCGATAGATGCCAACATGCGGCGAAAGCGGGCGGTTTTCCTGGATGTTGCTCATAGCGTTTTCCATCGTGGGTTGCGAACTGACCACAGTCATGCAACGCACGCGCGGCTTTGTCAAACGCGGGGGTGATTTCATCAACCGACGATGGAAAACATGCGCTTACGCGTCACGCTTTTGCCACTGAGCAGATTACGCCAGTTCCCTCTTCTTCGAAGGCAGAAGGCCGAATTGGGCGACGAGCGTTTCGGCGATTTGTACGGCGTTGAGTGCGGCGCCTTTGCGCAGATTATCCGCCACCACCCAGAGATTGATGCCGTTGGCGATGGTGGGATCGACGCGCACGCGGCTCACGTAAACCGCGTCTTCCCCCACGCTTTCGAGCGGCGACATATAGCCACCATCCTCGCGGCGGTCGACGACCAGCACGCCCTCGGCGTTTTCCAGCGCGTCGTAGACTTCCTCGATAGTGATGGGGTTCGTGAACTCGATGTTGACGGATTCCGAATGGCCGACGAACACCGGCACGCGCACGCAGGTGGCGGATACTTTAATATTCGGGTCGAGGATTTTTTTGGTTTCCTCCACCATTTTGAATTCTTCCTTCGTCATGCCGTTCTCGAGGAAGGAATCAATATGCGGAATGACGTTAAACGCGATGCGCTTGGTAAATTTCTTGGCGTCTTTATGGTCGTGCAGGAACAAGCCTTTGGTCTGGTTGTACAGCTCGTCCATCGCCTCTTTCCCCGCGCCGGAGACAGACTGATAGGTGCTCACCACCACGCGTTTGATAGGGTTGATGGCGTGTAGCGGCGCGAGCGCGACCACCATCTGGATGGTGGAGCAGTTCGGGTTGGCGATGATGTTGCGCTTGCGGAAATCCTTGAGCGCGGCGGCATTTACCTCGGGCACTACCAGCGGAATTTCAGGGTCCATCCGGAAATACGAGGTATTGTCGATCACCGCGCAGCCTTGCGCAGCGGCGCGTGGCGCGTGGATTTTGCTCACCGCCGAACCGGGGGAGAAGAGGGCGATATCCGTGCCGGTGAAGTCGTAATCGTCGAGCGCCTGCACGGTGAGGGTTTTGCTGTCGCCGAAGCTGACTTCCTTGCCGACGGAGCTGCGCGAGGCGAGTGCCACCACTTCACGCGCCGGGAAACGGCGCTGCGAAAGCGTTTCGAGAATCTCGCGGCCCACATTTCCCGTCGCCCCGACCACTGCAATTTTATAGCTCATTTTATACCTTCCTACTTACAAATATCCGTTGTTTTAATTTCTTCGTGTGCGATGGCGGGGTTGCGTACCCAGCGCGCGTAGAATGCTGCTTTTGAGGCTTGTTTCTCGCCAATCATGCCCGCAAGGCTCGCAGTCTGGTTGTCGTAGCAGCTGAGCGCTGTTTTGAGCACGGGGTCGGATTGTTTGGCATCCAGCGACGATAGCAGCATGGTTTTTGCCGAGGTTTTATCACCTTCTTTGCAGTAGCCATCAATCGTTTTTCCGATAGAGAGCGCTTGCTGATAGAAGCTCTGCGTGGCTTCTTTTCCGGCTTGTTTTTTGGTGCAGCCAAGCAGCGCCCCCACCGCCAATGCGCTGCCGAGGGCTTGATTGTTTTTCTGCTTCGCCAGCATTTGCATAATTTGTTGCTGCATGGTTGGCTCCGCCGCAGTTTGCGCGATGGCAGCTGTCGCGAGGAAGAAGGTGAGGAAGAGGGGGAGCGCACGCACCTAGGCGACCTTCGCGGCAGAGGCGAGGGTGGCCAGCTCGGCCAGAATCGCATCGCCCATTGCCTGCGTGCTGATTTTCTGTGCGCCGTCTTGCATGATATCCGCCGTGCGTAGGCCCTTGCCGAGCACGGCGTTGATGGCCTGGTCGATCAGGTCTGCCTCGCGCATCATGCTGAAGGAGTAGCGCAACATCATCCCCGCCGAGAGAATCGTGGCGATGGGGTTGGCGATGTTCTGCCCCGCAATATCCGGCGCGGAGCCGTGGACAGGTTCATAAAGCGCGGCGCGCTTGCCACCGATTTCGGCACCGAGCGAGGCGCTGGGCAACATGCCGAGCGAGCCGGTGAGCATGGCCGCGCAGTCCGACAGAATATCGCCGAACATGTTGCCGGTGACGACGACATCGAACTGCTTGGGGTTGCGCACGAGCTGCATGGCGGCGTTGTCGACATACATATGGCTGAGCGCGATGTCGGCATATTCCGCGGCGTGGAGCTTCACCACTTCTTCGCGCCACATTTCGGTGCATTCGAGCACGTTTGCCTTATCCACCGAGCAGAGTTTTTTGCCGCGCGCGCGGGCGAGGCCGAGCGCGACGCGGGCGATGCGGGTCACTTCCCAATCGGCGTAGATCATGGTGTTGCGGCCGACGCGGTGGTTGCCCTCGAGCGTGACACCGCGCGGTTCGCCGAAATAAATATCGCCAGTAAGTTCGCGCACGATGAGGATATCGAGGCCGGAAATGATTTCTGGCTTGAGGCTCGATGCATCCGCCAGCGCGGCGAAACACATGGCCGGGCGCAGGTTGGCAAAGAGGTCGAGTTCTTTGCGGATGGCGAGCAGCCCGCGTTCCGGACGCACGGCGTGGGGCAGTGGCTCCCATTTCGGGCCGCCGACCGCGCCTAGCAAAATCGCATCTGCCGCTTTGGCTTTGGCGAGCGTTTCGGCGGGGAAGGGCGTGCCCGTTGCGTCATACGCCGCGCCGCCGATCAGGGCGTTGTCGAACGCGAACGGCGCGCCCGCATGTTCGCCCGCCCATGTGAGTACGCGACGCGCCTGTTCGACCACTTCAGGACCGATGCCGTCGCCGGGGATGAGGAGGATATTTTTCATCGTTTTGAGATAGCAGTCTATGTTGGAAAGGCAAGGGGTTCGTGAGGTTGTTGAGAGATAAAATACCCCGTCGTCATTGCGAGCGTAGCGAAGCAATCCAGACCCTCTTAAGAGAATACTGTCGCGCAGACGCGCGACGCTGGATTGCTTCGGCTAAAGCCTCGCAATGACGACGTTTATAACCAAGGGCGCGCTGTTTGAAGCGTCGCTTCATAGCCCTGAATCGCGGCGGATTTCTCAAGCGTCAGGCCGATATCATCCAGCCCGTTCATGAGGCAATGTTTGCGGAAAGCATCGATCGTGAATTCGAACTGGTGGTTGCCCGCACGCACGGTTTGCGCGGGTAAATCGACCGTGACGAGGTTGCTGCTCGACTGCGCGTGCTGCATCAGCGTATCCACTTCTTCGCGCGGGAGGACAACCGGCAGAATACCGTTTTTGAAGCAGTTATTGTAGAAAATATCCGCAAAGCTCGGCGCGATGACGCAGGTGATGCCGAAATCCGCCAGCGCCCACGGCGCATGCTCGCGGCTGGAGCCACAACCAAAATTCTCCAGCGCGACAAGGATTTTCGCGTTTGTGTAGGGCTCGCGGTGGAGCACAAAATTCTCGATCTTTTTTCCTTCGGTCGTATAACGCATTTCGTAGAAAAGCCCTTCCTTCAGGCCGGTGCGCTTGATGGTTTTGAGGAATTGCTTAGGGATAATCATATCCGTGTCGATGTTTTGAATCGGCAGCGGCGCAGCGATGGCGGCGAGTGTGGTGAAACTTTTCATAAGGTTATGACATCCATGGATCGTTGCCCGGGTCGAGCGGGAGGTTGAGTTTCTTCGCGGCGGCGGTGTTGGCGTAATAGCGCGACCAGTCGTCCTTCTGCTTACGGCGAAGGGCGGCTTTGCCGACTAAATCACGGAACCATTGAAACATACATCCTCCGTTAGCTAGGTGTTTTTACATGAATCACGCGCGTCTGGCAAATCATGTCGTGCGGCGCGAGTTTTTCCTTGGTGAAGAACAGGGTGATGTAGCCAATGCCTGCCGCCAGCATCGATAGGCCGCTCGCGGCGTGGCGGGTGGCAGACTCAAGCAGCGTAAGCCGTGCGCCGCTTTTGCGGGTGACTTTCAGGCCAAGCCAGTGCTTGCCCGGCGTGGCCTGCCACACCCCCGCCACGAAGAGGATGTTGTAGGCCGCCGAGAGGAAAATGAAGAGTTTGTCATCCACCAGCGAGATGAATGAACCGCCGGAGAAAGAGCTTTTTATACCATCGGCCAGCAGGGTGATGAGTGCGGGGTCGACTACACCACTTTGCGCTGAAACGAGAAGCGCCTGAAAGGTTTTGAGGTCGATGGAACTGCCTGTGTTGAGCCCCAGCTGCCAGCCGATCACCCAGGTGGCGATCTGCACAATCGTCGCGTCGACGCCATAGGCGTTAAAACGCCGCCAGAATCCGGCATATTCCATATCAGAGGTGAGTTCCATACGCCTAGTGGCTAGCACGGAAGGCGCAGGAAGCCAACGATGGATTAATCGCGCGGTTTGCGGAAGGGCTTGCCGCCGGAGGGTTTGCGGTCGCCATAGGGCTTCTTATCGCCGTAGGGTTTGCGGTCGCCATAGGGCTTCTTATCGCCGTAAGGCTTACGCTCGCCATAAGGCTTGCGGTCGCTGCTGGCGCCATCACGTGGCTTGAACTCGCGGCGTGGGCGGTCGTCGCCTGCCGAGGCATCGCGTGGTTTATACTCACGGCGAGGGGCTTCGGAACCAGCATCGCGCGGCTTGTATTCGCGGCGCGGGCGTTCGTCGCGTGCACCATCGCGAGGTTTATATTCACGGCGCGGACGTTCCGAACGCTCGGCGCGTTCTGTGTTGCGGTCACGCTCGGCTTTGGCGGCGTCTTTCTCGGCGTTTTCTTTGTCTTTTGCAGCAACCTTCAGGCCGTGCTTGAGGCCGATGATGAGGCGCGCCACTTCGTCGCTCGCCACGAGAAGCTCGCTCACTGTGTCTTGGTCGAGATAGCCCAAACGCTGCGCCAGCGTGAATTGCGTCATCAGCTCGGCATTCGCGCTTTGCGCTTTGGAGTAGCTATCCGTCATGCCGAATTCGTTGTGACGACCGCTCGCCGCGGCGATGGATGCGGTGATGCTAAGCGCAGTTTCGCGCATGTGTGCGACGAGGCCAGCATGGTCTTCCGCCAGCGTATAAACGCGCTCGGCCAGCGTCATGGATTTTTGCCACGCGGGCAGTTCTTGGTAGTCGCGCCCAGCGGAAATGGCGTGGGTGCGGAGGGTCTGGTTCTGGCTCATGTGGGGTCCTAATTCTGGTCTAGCGCGAGCGTTATTGCCCGCTCTTTTGCTTAAGCGAAGCGGCCTTATAACACAGGCTTTCGTGGATTACATGTGAATTCTTCAGTAAAACTGAGGTTTTTTACAATTTTCGCACGTCGACAAGGTGCCCGGTGATAGCGGCAGCAGCGGCCATGGCGGGGGACATGAGGTGCGTGCGGCCACCGCGGCCCTGACGCCCCTCGAAATTGCGGTTACTGGTGCTGGCGCAGCGTTCGCCCGGCTCCAGCCGGTCATTATTCATGGCAAGGCACATGGAACAGCCCGCCTCGCGCCACTCGAACCCGGCGGCGGTGATGATTTTATCAAGCCCCTCGGCCTCGGCCTGCTGTTTCACAAGGCCAGAGCCGGGCACTACCATCGCGAGCTTCACGTTGGCGGCGACTTTTTTGCCCGAAACGAGTGCCGCCACCTCGCGCATATCCTCGATCCGCGCGTTGGTGCAGGAACCGATGAAAACTTTGTCGATGGCAATGTCGGTGAGCTTTGTGCCGGCGGCGAGCCCCATATAGTCGAGCGAACGGGCGATCGTCTCGCGCTGCGCTTCGGGGTAATCCTCCGGCGAGGGCACGCTGGCAGTGATGGGCAGCACATATTCCGGGCTGGTGCCCCAGGTGACTTGCGGGGCGATGTCGGCGGCGTTGAGACGAATTTCCTCATCAAACACGGTGCCATCATCCGTCGGCAGGGTGCGCCAGTAGGCAACGGCTTTCTCCCACGCATCACCGGTCGGTGCCATCGGGCGGCCTTTGAGATAGGCGAAGGTTTTCTCGTCCGGCGCAATCAGCCCGGCGCGTGCACCGGCTTCGATGCTCATGTTGCAGATGGTCATGCGCCCTTCCATGCTGAGGTCGCGGATGGCGGAACCGGCATATTCCATAACATAGCCCGTGCCACCTGCGGTGCCGATGCGCCCGATGATGGCGAGCACAATATCCTTCGCGGTGACGCCTGCGGGCAGCGTACCATCTACCGTGATGCGCATGTTTTTTGCGCGTTTCTGGATGAGGGTCTGCGTGGCGAGCACATGCTCCACCTCGGACGTGCCGATGCCGAACGCTAGCGCGCCAAACGCGCCGTGGGTGGAGGTGTGCGAGTCGCCGCAGACGATGGTGGCACCGGGGAGGGTGAAGCCTTGCTCCGGCCCCACAATATGCACGATGCCTTGGCGGATATCGCTCATCGGGAAATAGGTGATGCCGAACTCGGCGCAGTTTTCAGCGAGCGTTTGCACCTGAATGCGCGAGGTTTCGTCCTTAATGCCCTGCAAACGATCCGCCGTCGTGGGCACGTTATGGTCCGCCACCGCGAGGGTGCGTGCGGGGCTGTGCACCGGGCGACCGGCAACACGCAGGCCTTCAAACGCCTGCGGGCTGGTGACTTCGTGCACAAGATGGCGGTCGATATAAAGCAGGCAGGTGCCGCTCTCGCCCGTGTGTACGAGATGGTCGTCGAAGATTTTATCGTAGAGAGTGCGGGGCTGTGTCATTACAGGAATGACAAGCCGCCTTATGCGTTTGCGTCGCTGTTTTTAGCCGCTTTAGCCGCAGCAAAACCAGCCAAGTCTACGCGCTCTTTAATGCGTGCCGATTTGCCGGTACGGGTGCGGATATAGTAGAGTTTCGCACGACGCACTTCACCCTGACGCACGCGAACCACCGAATCAATACGCGCCGAGTGGAGCGGGAAGATACGCTCAACGCCTTCGCCGTGGCTGATTTTGCGCACGGTGAATGCCGAGTTGATGCCCGCGTTCTTACGCGCGATGACGAGGCCTTCGAATGCCTGAATACGCTCGTTGCTGCCCTCGATGATTTTTACGTTCACGCGAACGACATCGCCGGGTTTGAAATCGTCGATCTGTTTGCCTTTGCTGAGTTTTTCTACTTGTTCAGCTTCGATTTGTTGCAGAATGTTCATGTCGTCCTCGTGCCGCGTTTATCGCGCATAATATAATTGAAGGTCGGGTTTCCTACATCGGGTGAGCGGGCTTGGCAAGCAGAATATGCTATTTTTTGCTACGTTTTTCCCAAAGGTCGGGGCGACGGGCTTTTGTGGCGGATTCCGCCTCGCCGAGCCGCCATTTGGCGATGTCGGCGTGGTTGCCGGAAAGCAGCACGGGTGGCACGGCGCGGCCTTCCCACTCGGCGGGTTTGGTATAATGGGGATATTCGAGGAGGTTGGCATAAGCGCCGTCGCCGAAGCTTTCCTCGCCCAAGCTGTCAATTTTACCAACGACACCGGGTAGGAGCCTTACACAGCCCTCGATAAACGTCATGGCGGGAATATCGCCGCCAGTGAGGACGAAATCGCCCAGTGAAATCTCGCGCGGGGCATGTTTGTCGAGCACGCGCTGATCCACCGCCTCGTAGCGTCCGGCGAGGAGAATCAGATCGATCTGGCTGAATTCGCGGAAATGCGCCTGGGTCATCGGTTCACCGCGCGGGGTGAAGTGGATGAGCTGCGCAGGCTGCGCCTGAGGCGGGCTGTTTTTAATAGATAGAGCCTTGGCGTGCGTGATGGCGGCATCCACCACATCCGGCTTGAGCACCATGCCCGCACCGCCACCGCAGGGCGAGTCATCCACCTTCTGGTGAACACCGATGCCGAAATCGCGAAGATTAATGGTCGATAATTCCCATATCTGGCGCGCGAGCGCCTCGCCAATCAGCGAGCACCCTAGTGGCCCGGGATACATTTCGGGCATCAGGGTGATGACGCGCGCGCGCCAGAGGGAAGAGTTCACTGCGAACTAGTGTGCAGCAGCCGGAGCAGCTGGGGTCGTTGCAGCAGCTGGAGCAGCTTTATCAGCGGCTTTTGCAGCAGCTTTTTTCGCTTTGTGTGCTTTGTGTTTTGCTTTTTTCGCAACGGCTTTTTTCTCAACAACCGGAGCTTCTGCAGCGCCTGCTTCTGGTGCGGCAACGGCAACCGGGGTATTGTTGCTGCTGGTGACTGGGGTGCCAGCCGAAGTGGTTACTTCCGACGCAGCAAAAGCGCTGGTGAATACGAGTGCGGTGGTGAGTGCAAGAAGGGTCTTTTTCATGGGGTTTTCTCCGTGAGGTTTAGTATGCGCGAGATGCGCGACGCCCGATTGGGTAGAACCAAATTATCTTCGGTTCAAGTGGTTTCGTTGAATGACTGCTCTTCCTTACGGCTACCGAGAATCACTGGCGGGTCGATGGTGATGCGCCGCGCTGCGTGGTCAACACTGGGGAAAGTGGCCGCGGTGAAGGCGAACATTTCGCTGCGGCCGCTTGGGAGAGTGATGTCGAGAATGTCGCCCGCGCCGTAATTGGCGACGTTTGTTACCGTGCCAAACGTCGTGCCATCGAGGGTGAGGACTTCCATGCCGATGATGTCGGCGGTGTAGAACTGGTTAGGCGTGGTGAGGGTTGGCATCGCCGCGCGCGGAACGCCGAGCTTTTTGCCGCGCAGAAGCTCCGCCTGTTCGCGACGGGTAACGCCCTCGATCGTCACGATCGCCATGCCCTGCGTGTGCCCGGTGATGCGCAGTTTAACCGGCGTTCCGTCCGCATAGGAGAGGGCTTTATGTGCGGCGAAATCATCCGCCGGGTCGGTGAAGGACTTGATTTTGACGCGGCCACTCACCCCATGCGGCTGGCCGATGACCGCGAGATCCATCCACTCCTGACTCATAAAAACGCCTAACTAAACTGGCCGATGAGGCCAATAACAGCCAGCGCGACACCTGCGATTGCGATACCAATAGCCATAAAAACTCCTTTGTGATGCGCGCATTATAAGGATTTTCGCGCGCGGCGCAACACTACTCGGCTGTGAGGAGGCAAAAAAAAGACGGCATTGCTGCCGTCTTCGAAGTGTGGGTAGATTCGTAAATTTATGCAGCCGGTGCTTCTTCTGCAGCAGCTTCGGCAGCCGGTGCTTCTGCAGCGGGAGCGTTCTTCGCTTCTTCCTCAGCAGCAGCACGCTTCTCGGCGCGGGTCAGCTTATCGGCTTTTTTGCGGGTTTTTTGTGGCTTGCCCGAAGCGTCGAACGCTTTGGTGAGGCCGAGGCTTGCGAACAGCGAGTTCACGCGATCCGACGGCAGTGCGCCCACGGTGAGCCAGTGTTTTGCACGTTCCGCATCGAGCACGAGGCGCGTCGCGCTGTCCTTCGGCAGAAGCGGGTTGAACGTACCCAGTTTTTCAATGAAATCACCGTTACGCGGTGCACGGCGGTCAGCGACCACGATGCGGTAGAACGGTTTCTTTTTCGCGCCACCACGGGCAAGACGAATTACAGCAGCCATGTCAATCACTCCTTTCGGTTGAACCGCGCATTCCGCCCAATGCGGCGCTACGTCCATATACCCAAGAAGACAGGTGGCGGGGCTTTAACCACGAATAGGGCGGGGGCGCAAGGGGTTTTTTAAGATTTTAGCTAAGCCCACTCAGCATTTGCTTGAGTTTGAGCGGGTTCATGGCGCCTTTGCCGCCCATTTTTTTCATTTGCTTCATCATGGTTTCCATCTGTTGATACTGCTTGATGAGGCGGTTGACGTCGCTGACCTGCGTGCCGGAGCCATTGGCGATGCGGCGGCGGCGCGAGGCGTTGAGTAGCGTCGGTTTCGCGCGCTCGGCCTTGGTCATGGCCAGAATAATCGCCTCCTGCCGCTTGACGACGGAATCATCCGGCATCTGCGCGCCGGCCATGGCGTCTTTCAGTTTGCCGATGCCGGGCATCAGGCTCATCACCCCGCCGAGGCCGCCCATTTTCTTGATTTGCCGCATCTGCTGCAGCATGTCGTTGAGGTCGAACTGACCCTGCATCATCCGCTTGGCACCGGCCTCGGCTTCGGCGGTGTTCATCACCTCCGCCGCGCGCTCGACGAGGGAAACCACATCGCCTTTATCCAGAATGCGGCTTGCTATACGTTCAGCATGGAATGGTTCAAATTCACTAACCTTCTCGCCAAGCCCCATGAATTTTATGGGCTGGCCGGTGATAGATTTCATGGAGAGCGCCGCACCGCCGCGCCCGTCGCCATCCAACCGGGTGAGCACGATGCCAGTGACGCCGATCGATTCATGAAACGCGCGGGCGATGGTGACGGCGTCCTGCCCCGTCAGCGCATCCGCGACCAGGAGAGTTTCAACTGGCTGCGCCAGCTGCTTAATTTTTTTCAGTTCATCCATTAACACATCATCGACATGCAGGCGGCCGGCGGTGTCGAGCAGCAGCACGTCGTAATTGCCGCGACGCGCCGCATCCAGCGCGCGGGCGGTGATGGCGGCGGGCTGCTCCCCGGCGATAATCGGCAGGCTATCCACTTCCGCCGTGGTGGCGACGCTTGCGAGCTGCTCCTGCGCGGCGGGGCGGTAGATATCGAGCGAGGCGACCAGCACGCGCTTGTTCATTTTGCTGCGCAGGCGCAAGGCGAGCTTTCCGGTGGTGGTGGTTTTGCCGGAGCCTTGCAAGCCGCACATAAGGATGACGGCGGGTGGGGCAGCGGCGAGGTTGAGCTCAGCCGTTTCGCCACCCAGCAGCTCGACCAGCGCGTCATAGACCAGCTTGATGACCATCTGCGCCGGGGAGACGCTGGCGATGATATCCGCGCCGACCAGTTTGCCCTTGAGGTTGGTGATGAAATCGCGCGCGACGGGTAGCGCCACATCGGCCTCGAGCAAGGCCATGCGCACCTCGCGCAGCGCGCCATCCACATCCGCTTCGGTGAGGCGCCCCTTGCGGCGCAGCTTGTCGAGCGATTCGGTGAGGCGTTTGCTTAGGGATTCGAACATGGTTTTGATTGCCTTTTCGGGTGCTTATTGGTAATGCCCGGTATCTATGACAAAAACAGCCGTATCGCCAGAGAAAACCGCATCCGACATTAGCACGCTCAGTTTTGAGGCGGCGATGAAGGAGCTGGAGGCGATTGTGCGCGCGCTGGAATCCGGCAGCGCCGACCTCGATAAGGCGATTGCGGATTATCAGCGCGGGAATGCACTCAAGGAACATTGCCTCGCCAAGCTGAGCGAGGCCAAGCTTAAGGTTGAACAAATTCAGATGCGCGCCGATGGCTCGGTGACGACCAGCGCGTTTGCCACGGAATAACAACAGAAAACACTCTAGCACGGGACATGAACATGCAGAATCTCCAACAGACACTCGCCGCCACCTCGACCGCGCTGGATAGCGTGATGGATGAATTGCTGCCCACCAACCTGCAAATGACGACGCGGGTGATCTCGCTGCATAGCCGCCAGCAGGAGGCCGAAGTGGCCGCCTCGCCAGAGGGCGAAGCCAAGGTGATTGAGGCGATGCGCTATTCCGCGCTGGCGGGCGGGAAGCGCCTGCGTCCGTTCCTCACGGTAGAATCCGCCAAACTGTTCGGCGTGAACCCCACCGGCGCGCTGATGACGGCGGCAGCGATTGAGTTCGTGCATACCTACTCGCTGGTGCATGACGATTTGCCCGCGATGGATAACGACGATATGCGCCGCGGTAAGCCAAGCTGCCATAAACAATTCGGCGAAGCGGCGGCAATCCTCGCTGGGGATGCGCTGCTGACGTTTGCCTTTGAGGTGCTTTCGAACCCGCGCGTGCATGCCGACCCGAACGTACGCTGCGAGCTGATTCGCTCGGTGGCGCGGGCATCCGGCGTGCGCGGCATGGTCGGCGGGCAGATGATGGATCTCGACGCGGAGCAGCAGGAACTCTCGATTGATGAGGTGATTCGCCTGCAGCGCCTAAAAACGGGGGAGCTGTTCGCGGTGAGCTGTGAGGCGGGGGCGATCCTCGGCAAAGCGCCGGAGCCCCTGCGCGCGCGCCTGCAGCGCTATGCGCATGATATGGGCCTCGCGTTCCAGATTACGGATGATTTGCTCGATGTGGAGGGCACCCGTACCGAAACCGGTAAAGGCGTGCAGAAGGACAAGGCCAAGGGCAAGGCGACGCTGGTCTCCATCCTCGGGGTTGATCGCGCGCGCGAACAGGCACGCACGCTGGCGGATCAGGCCATCAACCATCTCACCGCGTTTGACGAACGCGCGAATCAGCTGCGCACGCTGGCGAACTTCGTGGTGACGCGGAAGAATTAAGCCAGCATTTAGTGATGGGAATGGGAACGATGTCCGTGTTCCTTCTTATGCCCATGATGTTTCGGCGGCGGTCCGTCATGGTCTTCCGCATGCTTTGCGGCTAACTTCTTTCCATGTCCCTCATGATTCTTGCTGGATGGGTGCTGTGAGGAATGTGTGGGGTGCTCCTTAAAGAACCGATCTGCAGCAAGCATAATTTTGTCGCGGTCATGTTTATCATGTGCTCCTGCTACCGCTGCATATCCGCCATGATCCAAGCCGCCCGTGTATGATTTTTTCCCGTGCGCGCCGTAGAGTCCGTGCGCTGTTCCTGTTTTGCCGAACTCTATGCAGTCGTTAAGCAGCCCTGCGCCAGTATTGGGTTTAGGAATTCCTGGGGCATGTATCTGGCTAGCCAGACGTTTATGTTGGGGGAAATCCCGCTCCAACAAATACGCCATACGCGCCATGTCATCTGCGGTGCTGTAGTGGCCGCGCTCGGGGAGGCCATTACAGGTTTTAAACTGAGTGTCATCCAGCCCTTTTTTATGTGCAAGCCGTGTCATAATGCGACAGAAATTGTCTTCGCTTCCCGCAGCAGCTATTGCGAGCCTTTCTGAGGCAACATTATCGGAGCGTACCAGCATTAAATTGATATCGTGCCTGTGTTTTTTAATAAAATTATCGGGCAATTGGTCTTTTTCTATCATTGTGGCGAGGGTGTAGAGCGTCCATAATTTGGTGGTGGAAGCGGGATCTTGCCGAAAATGAGGCAAGTGGCTTTCGGATTTAAGGAGGTGGCCTTTGCTATCCAGCACTGCCCAGGAAGTATGAGGATCGCGGGTTTTAATATCGCCAACGATATGCCTCGTGTGAGGCTTGTGATCTTTCGTCATAGGTTTGCCTTTTTTTATTGCGTGAGAGTTGATCTCTCATCTGTGCTTACTATACATCAAAAACACCCTCTGTTGTATGACAGTTTTGTGACATTTTCATTTGTCACCCTCAAAAACCACCACTTGAGAAACCACTGATCCGCCTCTATGAGTGGCGGATGGCGGGAAAATTACGGTTAGATCTATTGCTGGTGGCGCAGGGGCTTGCGGAGTCGCGTACCAAGGCGGCGGCGCTGATTATGGCCGGGTTGGTCTATGCGGGTGAGCAGAAGCTCGACAAGGCGGGTGCGGAATTTTTGGAGGATATTGCGTTGACCGTGCGCGGGCGCGAGCACCCGTGGGTCAGCCGCGGGGGAATGAAGCTCGCCCACGCACTCAGCCATTTTGCGCTCGATGTGACGGGTGCGGTGGCGATGGATGTCGGCGCCAGCACAGGCGGTTTTACGGATGTGCTGCTCGCCCACGGCGCGGCGAAAATCTATGCGGTGGATGTCGGCCACGGCCAGCTCGACGCCAAGCTGCGCGCCGATACGAGGGTGGTGGTGATGGAGAAAACCAACGCGCGGCATCTTACGCTGGAGATGGCTGAGCCGCTGGATTTAGTGGTGTGCGATGCCTCGTTCATCAGCCTCAAGAAAGTGCTGCCTGCGGCGCTGGCGCTTACTAAGCCGCACGCGCAGTTGGTGACGCTCATCAAGCCGCAGTTTGAGGTAGGGAAGGTGGAGGTGAGCCGCGGCAAGGGCGTGATCCGCGATGCGGCGCTGCATCGGGCGGTGTGCGAGGATATTTCGCAATGGCTGACGGAGGCTGGCTGGGCGGTGCGCGGCATCACCCCAAGCCCGATTACGGGGCCGAAGGGGAATGTGGAGTTTTTGCTCTGTGCTGAGCGGAATTAGGTTGTATTTTTTGCACTGTGATGTAGAGTTTTAACATGAAAAAGAAATCCGAGTTCAGTGTCGTCATCGAGAGGGATAAAGAAGATTATCTCGTCGCCAGCGTGCCGGAAATTCCGGGTTGTCATACGCAGGCGAAGTCGATGGATGTGCTGCTTGAGCGCGTGAAAGAGGCGATTTCACTTTGCCTGGAAGATCAAGTTAAGAAGGACGTTCTTGGTGCACGTCAGTTCGTCGGCGTTCAGCGTGTTTCGGTGGATGCATGGTCCGCGCCCCGCGCATAACCGGCAAAGAGCTGATAAAAATACTGCGAGCATTTGAGTTCGAGGTCGTGCGTGTGCGTGGCAGTCACCATCTGCTTGAAGCGCCGGATGGAAGAAAAACAGTCGTTCCCGTGCATGCGCGCGAAGTGATCGGGCCGGGATTGCTCAGCAAAATATGCCGCGATATTGGTCTCGAGCCAAAGGATTTGCTCGAATAATTCCTCTTTTTCTTACCGGAAATGCCATGAATGATTTTTTTGTACTGATCACCGAAGCGTTTGTGGCGCGGTTGTTGCCTGTGTTTCATGAAGTGACGCTGCCAGCAATTTTGAATCTGCACCCGACGGAATATCCGCTCGCGGCGGCAGTCGCGGGAGTAGGGGGTGTCGCGGCGGCCGCGCTGCTCTATCTGCTCGGCGTGTGGCTGCGGCGGATGCCCGAGCGCGTGAGTGCGGAAGTGCAGCTTGAGCGCATTGAAAAAATGCGGGCAAAAGCGCACGAATGGCTGCCGTGGCTGCTGATTCTCGCGCCGACGCCGATTGGTGGTATGCTGGTGGTGGCATCCGGCTTTTTTGCCATCCGCCCGTGGGTCGCCGCCATCGCCATTATCGCCGCCGAAGTGCTTTGGCGGGCGAGCCCGGTGATGTAGTTTGGTTATTCACAATCAGCTTTAGTCAACGTGTATGCCCCATACTGACGCAGTGCATTTTTACCCCACGGATCTGATGTTGGCTTTGTCACATCTATATCAATGTCTGCTGTTTCATTTTTGAGATGTAGGCTCCCTTTCCCTCGATTGCCCCAATTATCAGTGAATCGGAAGCTGTAGGTATGCTCTACTGTCTTCTTTGCGGGGATATCATTCACCTCCAAGATTTGACCGGAATCAGGCATATGGTTACTAAAGGAAACAAAAAAGCGATTGCCCTTCTGTCTTAATTCGGCAGTCATTTCAAAAAAACCGATCGGAACGCTTTCTGCTCCTGTGTCGCCTTCTATTTCTTCCTTCAGGCAGTATTTTGATATTTGATCGGCGGCCATTGCAGGGCTGTAGGTAAATGCAAAGAAGCATATAAAGACAAATCTTTTCTTCATAGGTGGTCTCTCCCGATATCAGGCTACGCCGCTTTTTTCTTCGCTTTGGCAGGTTTTGCCTTGGCTGATTTTTCTGCAGCGGGGGCTTTTTCTTTCGACAGTGGAGCAGGTGCTTTGCGCGGTGCAAGCAGCGGTTTTAGGTATTTCCCCGTGATGCTTTTTGCGGTCGCCGCGACCTGTTCTGGCGTGCCCATAGCAACGAGGTGACCGCCCTTGTTGCCGCCGCCGGGGCCGATATCCACGATATGGTCGGAGGTTTTAATCACATCGAGGTTATGCTCAATAACCACGATTGTATTGCCAGAATCGACCAGTTTGTGCAGCACATGCAGCAGCTTTTTAATGTCTTCGGAATGGAGACCTGTCGTTGGCTCATCGAGGATATACAAGGTTTTTCCCGTCGCGCGCTTGCTTAGCTCCTTCGCGAGCTTAATCCGCTGCGCCTCGCCGCCCGAGAGCGTCGTCGCTGACTGGCCGAGATGGATATAGCCGAGGCCGACCTCCATCAACGCGGTGAGCTTTTCCTTGATGGTGGGGTGCGCGGTGAAATACTCCGCCGCTTCCTCCACCGTCATGTTGAGCACGTCGGCGATGGATTTGTCTTTGTACTTCACTTCGAGCGTTTCGCGGTTGTAGCGCTGGCCTTTGCACTGGTCGCAGGTGACGTAGACATCCGGCAGGAAGTGCATTTCGATTTTCAGCATACCGTCGCCCTGTCTGGCTTCGCTGCTACCACCTTTGACGTTGAAGCTGAAACGACCGGAGGCATAGCCGCGCTGCTTGGATTCCGGCAGGCCGGCGAACCAGTCGCGGATGGGCTGGAAGGCGCCGGTATAGGTGACCGGGTTGGAGCGCGGGGTGCGGCCAATCGGCGATTGGTCGATCTCGATGATTTTGTCGATATGTTCGAGCCCCTCGATACGGTCATGCGCGCCGGGGGTGACTTTGGTGCCGTGCAGGCGCTTGGTGACGGCTTTGTAGAGCGTCTGGATGACGAGGCTCGACTTGCCGCCGCCCGAAACGCCGGTGACACAAGTGAACAGGCCAAGTGGAATCTCAACATCGATATTGCGCAAGTTGTTCGCGCGCGCGCCGAAAATGCGGATATGGCGCGACTTCGGTGCCGTGCGGCGCTCTTTGGGAACGGGAATAAACCGTGTGCCCGCGAGATATTGCCCGGTGATGGATTTTTTGTTGGCCATCACCTCGGCAGGCGTGCCTTCCGCGACGATTTCACCGCCATGGATGCCCGCCCCGGGCCCCATATCCACGAGGTAATCTGCGTGTTTCATGGTTTCTTCGTCATGCTCGACCACGATAACCGTGTTGCCCAGCGCGCGCAGATGTTGCAGCGTTTTCAGCAGGCGTTCGTTATCGCACTGGTGCAGGCCGATCGACGGCTCATCGAGCACATAGACCACGCCGGAAAGGCCGGAGCCGATTTGCGAAGCAAGGCGGATGCGCTGCGATTCGCCACCCGAGAGTGTGCCGGATTCACGGCTGAGGGTGAGGTAATCCAGCCCGACATTCTGCAGGAAGCCAAGGCGCGCGCGGATTTCTTTGAGAATTTTCTCGGCGATCTGGTTTTGCTTATTGCTGAGTTGTTTGGGCAATTTTTCGAACCATTCCACCGCGATATCGATCGGCATGGCGGTCACTTCAGCGATGTTTTTGTCGCCAATGCGCACGCAGAGTGCTTCGGGCTTCAGGCGCGCGCCGCAGCAGCTTTCGCACGGGCTGGTGGCCTGGAATTTACTCATTTCGTCGCGCGACCATTCCGATTCGGTTTCCGTATAGCGGCGCTGCAAATTGCCGATGACACCTTCGAACGGTTTGTTGCTGTGGAAGGTGCGTGCGCCGTCGAAATAGGCGATTTTAATCGCTTCCTCGCCCGTGCCGTGGAGGATGATGTTCTGAATATTCTCCGGCAGGTTGCGGAACGGCGTGGTCATGCTGAATTTATAGTGGCGCGACACGGCCTCGAGCGCTTGCTGATAGAACTTGGCGTGGCCGGATGCCCAAGGCGCAATCGCCCCTTGTGCGAGGGAGAGGTTGGCGTCCGGCACGATGAGGGCTTCCTCGAAATACATCTGCGTGCCGAGGCCGTCGCAGGTGGGACAGGCGCCGAACGGGCTATTGAACGAGAACAGGCGCGGCTCGATCTCCGTCAGCATGAAGCCGGAAACTGGGCAGGCAAATTTGGCCGAGAAGGTGATGGTTTGGCCGTTGCTATAGGCCATCGCGCCTTTTTTGGCCTTTGCGGTTTCTTCGCCCAGCTCCACAATTTCTACCTGCAGCAGCCCGTCGGAGATGGTGAGGATGGTCTCGATTGAATCCGCGAGGCGGTTGCCCAGCTCATTCGAGAGCTTAATGCGGTCGACCACAATCGCGATGTCGTGCTTTTTGTTTTTGTCGAGCGTTGGCAGGTCGCTCATCTCATACATCTCACCGTCGATTTTTACGCGCGTGAAGCCGCGCTTGGCCATGGCTTGCAGCTCTTTGCGGTGTTCGCCTTTCTGCCCGCGGGTGATGGGCGCGAGCAGATGCAGCTTGGTGCCCAGCGGCATCGCCTTAATCGCATCCACCATCTGCGAGACGGTCTGCGATTCAATCGGCAAGCCGGTGGCCGGGGAATACGGAATGCCCGCGCGCGCGTAGAGCAGGCGGAGGTAATCGTAGATTTCCGTCACCGTGCCGACGGTGGAACGCGGGTTGCGCGAGGTGGTTTTCTGGTCGATGGCGATGGCGGGGGAGAGGCCTTCGATGCTCTCGACATCTGGCTTGTCGTTGATGTTGAGGAATTGGCGCGCGTAGGCGGACAGGCTCTCCACATAGCGGCGCTGCCCCTCGGCATAGAGCGTGTCAAACGCGAGCGACGACTTGCCAGAGCCCGACAGGCCAGTGATGACCACCAGCTTGTTTTTGGGCAGGTCGAGATCCACGTTCTTGAGGTTATGCTGCTTCGCGCCGCGGATCGAAATCATCTCTTGCATGGTGCCTGCTGTAACGGCCACTGCCGCCAATTGGAATTTGAGGGAGAGTGGTTATACGGGCGGATGGCGCGACTAGTCAACCGCTAACCGCGTTTGGTATGTATTCACGTGACTGTGGACGGTTAGCGGCGGAAAGGTTCTTCTCTTTCGTAAATGGCGCTTCCGTCTTCGTGCTGGCGGATAACCTTGCTCCATTCCATAGTACCCTCTGGCCCGGTATATTTGCGGGTGCCATTTTCGCGTTTTAGATATTGAACAGTCCTATCCTCCAACTCATCTTTGTTTCCAGGAGAATGATGCTCCAGAATACGCGAGCCATTGTTTGAAAAAGAAATTCTTACTGTGCTTCCGTCTTCTTTTACTTTGGATAGACTGTTTTCTTTAGAGGATTTTGTCAGCATGCGCTGTATGCGCGTTAGCCCCGCAAATACGAGCGTCTTGTTTTCTTGGACGACTACGCTGCCCACACGCTCACCCAATTGGCTGTATTTGCGTTCGAGTCTTAAAACGGAAAGCTTTTCTTCTGGGGATAATCCCTTAAATGCAATCTTTTGGAATTCAGGATTTTTGTTTTTTACCACTACATGCCAAACGGTATTGCCGACTTCGTTCCGATTCTGGGTGCATTCATCATCGTGTTGAAAATTATAATTCGAAAAGGCTGTTATTTTCTCGCCAACCGTTAGGTTCCGTAGGGAATATTTAAACAGTTCTGGGTTTTCTGCTTTTGCCAGAACATGCCACAGAGAATCGCCACTATTGTTGTAATGTGCGCCCAACACCCTCATTTTTTCTTCGGTGGTTAGGCCACCAGTAGCGGCTTGCCAGAGTTTGAGATCACCATTTTTGATAATGGCTTTAAGTGGTTCAAAGACTTGTGCGCCAACATAACCACTGAAAACGTCGTAACCTCGGTACTCTTTGTGGCCCTCATGATGTTTTAATGCGTTATAGAAAATTTCAACGCGCTGTTCTTTAGAAAGAGGCGTAAAGAATTCTTTAAGACTATCTATTGTTTTTGCTAAAACCTCTGGGTTTTTTGAGCTTAGATTTTTATTGTGCGATCCGGTGATCTCATCGAGTCTCGCTAATGTCTGCTCCAGAACCATAATGGTCTCCTTTTTTGTTGTTTTATTCATTTCTAATGCCGCGCACCCTAGCACAGTTTTTTGTTAACAATTGTGAAGATTGTGTGACAATTGGTGGTGCTGCCGGATGAATCCACAGGGGCGCTTTCGCGGTTGCAAAGCCGTTCCTGCCGCCTATGATAGTCGCCTTGTATCATGTGTTCGGAAGGAGAAAGTCATGGCCGGTTCAATCAATAAAGTGATTCTTGTAGGTAACCTCGGGTTCGACCCGGAAGTGCGCGCAACGCAGGATGGGCGCGAGATTGTGAACCTCCGCCTCGCCACCAGCGAGAGCTGGAAAGACCGCGCCACCGGCGAGCGTAAAGAGAAAACCGAATGGCACCGCGTGGTGATTTTCAACGAGAATCTCGGCCGCGTGGCGAAGGAATATCTGCGCAAAGGCAGCAAGGTCTATATCGAAGGCCAGCTGCAAACTCGCAAATGGACGGACAAAGACGGCCAGGAAAAATACTCGACCGAAGTGGTGCTGCAGAACTTCAACGGCAATCTGACGCTGCTCGACAGCAAAGGCGGCAGCGGTGAGCGCAGCGGCGGTGGCGATGAGTATAATCAGGACCGTGGCTACAGCAACGCCGCGCCGCAACGCGCCCGCGTCGCTGAAGCCGCACTGGATGACGAAATTCCGTTCTAGGTTACTTGTCGTACCAGCGAAAGCTGGTATCCAGACAAAATATAAAACTGGATGCCAGCCTGCGCTGGCATGACAAAGGATAACGATGAGTACCAACACACCCTTCCTCAAAATGCACGGCACGGGCAACGATTTCGTGGTGCTGGATGCCCGCAGCCGTGGGCTGAGCATGACGAAAGAAACGGCTGTGCAGCTTTGTGACCGCCATTTTGGCATTGGCTGCGACCAGCTGGTGGTGCTGGGTAAATCCAGCGCGGCGGATGCAACGATGACGCTTTACAACGCCGATGGCTCGGAGATTTCTACTTGCGGCAATGCGACGCGCTGTGTCGCAGATTTTCTGATGAAAGAGCGTTCGGCGACCGAGGCAACGATTGAAACCAAGGCTGGCATTCGCAAAGGCTGGCGCATGGCGGATGGCGCGGTGCAGGTGAATATGGGCGCGCCACGCCTGGCGTGGCGGGAGATTCCGCTCGCCGAGTCGCGCAATACCCTGCATCTGGGGATTGAGGAGGGGCTGTTGTTCGACCCCGCCGCGGTCTCGATGGGTAATCCGCATATGATTTTCTTTGTGCGCGACCTCGCCCATATCAAAATGGCAGAGTGGGGCGAAAAGCTGGAGCATCACCCGCTTTTCCCGGAGCGCGCGAACGTGAGCGCCGTGCAGGTGATGAGCGAAACCGAGCTGAAAATGCTGGTGTGGGAACGTGGCGCGGGCATTACGCTGGCCTGCGGCTCTGCGGCCTGTGCGGCGTTGGTGGCAGCGCATCAGCGCGGGTTGACAGGGCGCAGCGTTACGGTGCATCTGCCCGGCGGCACTCTTAACATAGACTGGCAAAAAGGCGACGAGGAAACCCAAGGCGACGTGCTGATGAGCGGTGCGGTTGCCTATGTGTTTGAGGGAGAAATTAGTATTTAGTATTCGGTATTCGGTATTTAGTGATTTTTCCGAATTGGAACTGCTTTACGTATTTTCTTCACTGAATACCGAATACCGAATACTAGATACTTCTTATGACCATCGACATTGTCACATTCGGCTGCCGACTGAACACCTACGAAAGTGAGGTGATGAAGCGGCATGCTGCCGATGCGGGTTTAAAGGATACGATTATTTTCAACACCTGTTCCGTCACGGCGCAGGCGGAAAAGCAGGCGCGGCAAGCGATTCGTAAGGCGCGGCGAGCTAACCCGAACGCGCGGATTGTGGTGACGGGCTGTGCGGCGCAAGTGCGGCCAGAGCAGTTCACCAGCATGCCCGAAGTGAGCGCGGTGATCGGCAATCAGGAGAAAATGACGGCGGCACCCTATCTCAGCCTCGATACCGAGCGGGCGCAGGTGAATGATATCATGAGCGTGAAGGAAACGGCGTCGCACCTCGTGGCGAGCTTCGATGGCCGCGCGCGGGCATTTATTCAGGTGCAGAATGGCTGCAACCATCGCTGCACGTTTTGTATTATTCCGTTTGGTCGTGGTAACTCGCGCTCGGTGCCGATGGGCGAGATTGTGACGCAGGTGCGCACGCTGGTCGAGAGCGGCTATAACGAGATTGTGTTTACCGGCGTGGATGTCTCCGACTACGGCAAGGATCTGCCCGGCGAACCGACGCTGGGGCAGATGATGCGTCGCGTGCTCGCGGCTGTGCCGGAGCTGAAGCGGCTTCGTCTCTCTTCCATTGATGCCGTTGAAGTGGATGAAGACCTGTATCGCCTCATCGCCGAGGAGCCGCGCCTGATGCCGCATCTGCATATCAGCCTGCAGGCGGGCGACGACATGGTGCTCAAGCGCATGAAGCGGCGGCATTTGCGTGACGATATCGTCGCGTTTTGTGAGCGTGTTCGCTCGCTGCGACCGGACATGGTTTTTGGCGCAGATATCATCGCCGGGTTCCCGACCGAGACGGACGCGATGTTTGAAAACAGCCTGCGGCTGGTGGACGAAGTGGCGCTTACGCATTTGCATATCTTCCCGTATTCCTCGCGCCCGGGTACGCCGGCAGCGCGGATGCCGCAAGTACCATCCCCCGTGCGTAAGGCGCGGGCGGCGATGCTGCGCACGGCGGGGGAGAAGCAACTCGCGGCCTATCTCGCGCGGCAGGTGGGCAAAATGCTCGACGTGGTGGTAGAGCAGGACGGCATGAGCGGCCATAGCGAGGGCTTCGCGTTGGTGCGGCTTGCTGCTGGGGCGCAGGTGGGAAGCGTGCAGCGCGTCACCATCGCGCGGGCGGATAACAGCATGGTATATGCGGCATGAGCTGGTTTGCACGACTTTCTGAAGGCTTAAAGAAAACGACCGATTCGCTCGGCGCGGTGTTCACCAAGCGGCGCCTCGATGCGGCGACGCTGGAGGAGCTCGAAGATTCGCTGATTATGGCGGACATGGGCGCAGGCGTGGCCGCGGCAGTGACCGCCGAAATCGCGCGCGAGCGGGTGGATAAAGACATCGACGAAAGGGAACTCAAGCAGTTGCTCGCGGATGCAATCGCCACGCGCCTTGCGCCTTATGCGCGCGAGATGGATGTGACAGGCGCTGCCCCACGGGTGATTCTCGTCGTCGGCGTGAATGGTAACGGCAAAACGACGACCATTGGCAAGCTTGCGAATGGCTATGTCCGCGCGGGGAATAAGGTGATGCTGGTGGCAGCCGACACGTTCCGCGCAGCAGCGGTGGAACAGCTTGAGCGCTGGAGCGAGCGCAGTGGTGCGAGCTTTGTACGCGGTGCTGAGAATGCCGACCCGGCCTCGGTCGCCTATGCCGGGGTGGAGCGGGCGCTGGCGGAGAAGGTGGATATTCTGTTTATCGATACGGCGGGGCGTCTGCACACCAAGGATAATTTAATGGCGGAACTGGCGAAAATCACCAAGGTCATCCGCAAGCTGATACCGGATGCGCCGCATGCGGTGCTGCAGGTGCTCGATGCGACCACGGGGCAGAACGCACTGGCGCAGGTGAAGGCATTCCGTGAAGTTGCGGGTGTAACGGGGTTGATTGTTACCAAGCTCGACGGCACGGCGAAAGCGGGGATTGTGGTGGCGCTTGCCGAACAATTTAAACTGCCCATTCATGCCATTGGGGTGGGTGAGGGGGCGGACGACCTGCAACCCTTCATCGCCGAGGATTTTGCCCGCGCGTTGGTAGGGCTGTAGTGAGGGTGTCACACCTCGCGCATCTATTTTCATATTCATGTGAAAAAAGCGCCAGATCTTTACACAATTTTAGTAAATAGCTGTTATAATCAGTTATTGGTAATTGTACGTGCAGCCTGCTTCTGCTTGGTAATTCATACTATACAGTAGGTTGCATAAAAAGACAGGGGTGGATATGGCTGGTGGCCGTTTACGTGCGGATCCATTATTTCAGGGGCTTGCCCGTCCGCCCATGATTATGGGCGTCAGTTACATGTATTTCGTGGTCAACGCGATGCTGACTACTATCATGTTCATCAACACCAAGTCTTTTTTGGCAATGCCGTTTGGTGGGGTAGTGCATATTTTTGGCTATTTATTGTGCCAGAAGGAGCCGCGCGCGGTAGAGCTTTGGATGCTACGGATGAAAACTGGCTTCCAAAGTTGGAATCGCGCATTTCATCATCACACTAATTCGTACGATGTGTTCTAAACGATGTTGCTGAAGCCATTGACACCCAGAAAGACATCAAAAGCGAAATACGCAGCTCGCGAAATTTCAATGGCCGACTTTATTCCTTATGAGCATCATTGGGACAAAGATACCATCATCACCAAAAATGGTGAATTGATGCAGATCCTCAAGATTGATGGGTTCTCATTTGAAACAGCAGATGATGACGTCGTGGACATGAAGAAAATGGTTCGCAACTCGCTGTATAAAAGTATGGCAGAGGGGACCTTTAGTCTTTATTTTCATACGATACGTCGTCGTCAGAGCGCGTATCCTGGTGGAACGCTGCCTACTGGCTTTGCCAAATATGTCGATGATAGTTGGAAAAAAAAGCATCATGCGCGCTCTACTTTTGTAAATGAGCTATATATCACAATCATTCGTAAGCAGGATGAAAAGGGGGCAGCGAAGCTCGAGAATATTTTCAATAAAATTGAAAAAAAGACCAACAAAGGCGCTGAATCAATTCAGCTGCAAGAGATGCACAAAGAGCTAAAAGAAGCCGTCTATCGTGTGCTTGCGACGTTTAAAGATTATGGCATTGCGGTGCTGACGACGAAGATGACTGAGTCAGGGCCGGCATCTGAACCGCTAGAGTTCTTGGGGCGTTTGGTGAATGCTGGGGATACACAAAAAATGCTCGTTCCTACGATCGATATTGCCCATTATTTGCCAGTGAACCGTCTCTATTTCGGTTCACGTGCAATTGAGGTGCGTTCGCCCACTGGAACGCGTTATGCGGGTATAGTGAGTATCAAGGAATATTCACCACACACGGCCGCAGGTATAATGGATGCATTTTTGCAATTGCCATTTGAGTTTGTGATTAGCCAGAGTTATCGGTTTGCTAATCGTGGAAACAACATGCAGTCGATGCAGTTGCAGCAGCGTCGCATGTTGCAAAGTGGTGATGTTGCCGTTAGTCAGATGCAAGAGATTTCTGAAGCACTTGATATGACGATGTCGGGTCATATCGCGTTTGGTGAGCATCATATGACGGTGCTCTGTATCGAGGATAACCTCGTGGCGCTCGAGAGTTCAATTGCGATGGTGATTGCTGAGCTAGTGAATGTGGGGGTCAATCCGGTGCGCGAAAAGCTGGTGCTTGAAGCATGCTATTGGGCGCAGTTGCCGGGTAATTTCGAATATATTGGTCGTGCAGCGAAAATCAATACGCTGAATATTGCCGGGTTCGCGGCGATGCATAACTATCCGGTTGGCCGTATTGATGGAAATCATTGGGGAAATGCCGTGACGGTGTTTGATACTACCTCCGGTACGCCGTTCTTCTTTAATTTCCATGCGCGGGACGTTGGGCATACCACCATTATCGGGCCAACGGGTGCGGGTAAAACGGTGTTGATGAACTTCCTCGCAGCGCAGGCGCTGAAGTTTAATTGCCGCATGTTCATGTTCGATAAAGACCGCGGTGCTGAGATTTTTGTGCGAGCATTGAATGGGCAATATGCGCATATCGACCCAGGCCGGCAGTGTTATTTCAATCCATTGCAGCTCGACGACACGATGGAAAACCGTACTTTTATTGCGGAGTGGTTGAGTTCGCTTGTGTCGATCCACGATGAGCCGCTGACAGCTGAGGAAAACGAAACTGTCATCCGGGCGATTGATGGCTGCTTTAAGCTGCGTAAAGAAGACCGAGTGCTACACAATATCGCGCCGTTTTTTGGGATGGAGGTGGCAGGCAGCCTCGCGACGCGTCTTAAGCAATGGCACAGTAATGGGCGTTATGCGCAGCTTTTTGACCAGGTAGAAGATAAAATCAATTTTAAAAGCAGCAACGTTTTTGGCTTTGAGATGGGGGATGTTCTGGCGAACAAAGTCTGCCTGATTCCGGTGCTACTTTACCTGTTCCATCGCATCCAGATTTCGCTTGATGGCACGCCGACTATTATCATCCTCGATGAGGCATGGGCGCTGGTGGATAACAAAGTTTTTGCTGTCAAAATTAAAGACTGGCTGAAGACCCTGCGGAAGCTGAACGGCATGGTGGTGTTCGCTACGCAAAGCGTGGAAGATGCTGTTGGAAGCTCGATTTCCGATACGTTGATCCAGCAGACGGCAACGCAAATTTTCCTGCCGAACCCTAAGGCTACCGAGCCTTATCGTAAGGCATTTATGCTTTCAGAGCGTGAGTTTAATCTCCTCAAGAATACAGATCCGGGGTCGCGTTATTTTCTGGTGAAGCAAGGTAAGGACGTGGTGGTCGCGCGGATTGATCTGAGCGGAATGACGGATATTGTTCATGTACTCTCTGGCCGTGCGGAAACCGTCGGCCTGCTCGACGAAATCCGCGCCGAAGTGGGCGATGATGTGAATGCGTGGTTACCAATATTTACCAAAAGAGTGAGTGCACTGTGAGTCGATCAAGCCTCATCAGAATAATGCTTGTTATTGTCGTGATGCTTGGGGTTTCTCTCGCGGCAAGCAGTTCGCGTGCGCAGCTTGCCATCAGCACTACCTGCAGCAGTTACCAGACCGATGCCGCTGGTAATCGTGTGAAAATGCAAAGTGGGTATGTGGGCCTCACCAATCATATCGTAGGCTGCGTTCGCGAGACGCTCGATTCAGCAACAAGTCAGTTTTTTGATAGCAACACAGGTTTCTACCCGCTTGTGAAGAAGGCTATTGCCGGAACAACAACGCTGGCGGTGATTGTTTTTGGGATTATGGCAGCGTTCGGTATGCTCGAGAAGGTCGGGCGCGACTCTATTATGCTGCTGATCAAAATCGCGGCGGTGAGCACGTTTGCCATGAATACGGACTATTTATACCATCAGACCATTACGATGATGGATTCAGTAGCGCAGTCGGTTGTCAGTTTTGTACCGGAGAATGGTACGGCTGATAACACGCAAGGCAGTGATTTTAGCAAGATAAACTGCCTGAAGAATATGAATGATGTGAAGTCGAGCGCGACCTCGGCGAAGTATATTTCTGGGCCGTGGCTGGCCATGGATTGTATTCTCGACACGGTGATTGGTATCAAAGTTGAGAATTTAGGCGGGATTTCACAAACGGCACTGGGGCAAGGGAAAGCTTATAACGAGAAGTTAAAAAACGCAGATCAAGGCCTCTCGCGCGGTATGTTATACTTCTTTTTTAGTGCCTATAGTTCATCGGTCATGGGCTTTGTTCTTGCCATCATCGGGTTGATTTTTATCTGGGGTATCATCAGCCTTATTATTAAGGCGCTGTTTATTTATATTGCCGGATATCTCGGTATTGCAGTGCTGATGATGGCGGGGCCCTTGTTTATTCCCATGCTGCTGTTTCAGGCCACCAAAGCTTATTTTGATAAATGGCTGAAGCTGGTCATTTCCTTTGCCTTGCAGCCAGTTATTATTCTGGTGTTTGTGGTGCTCAGTATTTCGGCGGTGGATCTCGCCACGTTCTCGGGCGATTATTCAGTGATGTACCGTATCGCGGGGGAGGCATCGCGCCAGAGCGATTTCAGCCTGAATTATTATCTTACTTGCGACCGCGACAAATCTAATCCTTCATCATGTCTTTGCCCGCAGCCCCAAACACCTTGTCAGGCAGCTCAGAATATGAATCCTGACGATATCGTCAGGTTGGTAGGTGAAGTGCCGTTTGATCTCGGACAGATAAAGGGCGATACCAAGGACCCGACACCAACCGATGGAACGGTGGCCGGCGATGCTATCAGCGGGCTAGAAAATAGTAAATGTACGAAGGCATTAATGAGTACAGACGATAGCAAGCTTTCTAAAGATGACCAAGACCTTAAACAGCAATGCGCGCAAAGCTATCCACTCCGTATCTGGAAAACGAGTATCAACTGGAAACTGGTGGCCGATGTGCGCAATCCGGCGGTGGTGATTGATACTAGTGTTCCGGCTGGCGATCAGGCGCAGGATAAAGCCGAGCAGGTTTCAAAAGAGGCCATGGCCGCGGTGATTTTTGCAGCGGTGGTGGTGTTTGTTATGAACGGCCTGCTTAAAGTCATACCGATGGTGGCGTATGACCTTGTGGGTGACTTTGGCCAGATGCCGAATCTTGGAGCAGTCGCCGGTGGCACGCCGGGGCATCAGGGTATACGCTCGAAAATGGAAAGTATGGTTACTGGAAGGAAGTCGCCATGAGGCAATTTCTAGCACTCCTCATACTCGCCGCGCTGGTATATCTCGCGCAACCGCTTGCTGTGAGCCAGCATGCTTGGGCGGCTACTGACCAAACTAACGAAGACGCGTCTGCGTTAAATGATGACCCCAAAGGCACGCAAACGGAGCGTGAGCTAAAAACATCAGACGGCAACGGTGGCAAGCAGACATGCTCAACGCTTCCTGAGGCAAAGGGCGGTGTGCTGCTTGGGCACATCATTCCATGCCTGATTTTTACGATCGAAAAAAGTACGGAGAGCTTCAGCGAGCAATTCATCCATTTTATGGAGCCTATATTTTACGCTTTTCTCACCTTGGCGATCGTCTTTTTTGGCGTAAAAGTACTGCAAGGAGAGCGTGAAATTGGCCCGCAGGCATTCTCGTTTGTTGTGAAAATTGCGTTTGTTATTGGCATGTTGCAGTTGATACCCCATCATGTTGTGCCCAAGGCGTATGGCGTTATGGCAGATGGGGTGCAAATTGTATCGAATGCGATCGGCCCGAACTCCAGTTCCTTTCATTGCGACATCAATAAATACGGTGACGCCAATACCCCCCAGATATGGAAACAAATGGATTGCGTGCTCGGCAAACTTTTTGGTTTCGCCACCGGGACTGGCAATACTGGGCCCAATGGCACAAAACCTGTAAACATGATCTTAGTTGCGAGTACTTTCGGTTTGTTGAGTGGGTTTTTCTTCGGGGGTACGCTTGGTGTCGCTGTCTTCTTTGCGATGATTGGAGTGCTATGGACGATATTGATGCTGGTATTCCGCACCGCACTTGCCTTCATGAATGGCTATCTGATTGTGTGCCTTATGCTAATTATGGCGCCGTTATTTTTGCCATTGGTGCTGCTAAAAACTACATCGGACTATTTTGAGAAATGGTGGAAAGCGATTTTTGCAGGGTTGCTGCTGCCAATCATCATCGCGGCGTATGCCATGTATGCGTTATTGGTGTATGATAAATTGTTGTTTGCGCCAGATTCAAAAATGCAGAAGCTTTTTGATGCCCCAATCCTTAAGGAAGCGCTTCAGCAAAATAAAAAGCCTTGTAGCCTGAATATTACGGGGGATCCTAAATCTAAAGGATCGGGCGGTACATCCACAGATGCAGATCTAAAGAAACAGCTTGAGAACCCATACTTGCAGCGCTTGGGTCAACCGCTTTTGAGTGGCGGGTCGGATGCATGTTCTATGCTGAGTACGCCTACGTTTGATGTGACAAAAGTAAATTCTTCAGGATTCCAGGACAAGAAAAAGGCGATGACGGATTTATTTATGGAAAGCATCAAGCTTTTCTTGATGGCCTATTTGATTGCGGAGGGTCTGAAGGGCGTTCAAGGCAGCGTGTCGAGTATGATTGGCTCATCGATTGCCGGGGCAGCGCTTACGGCAAATTCACCGATCGAGACCAAATTCACGACGGCATTTGAACGCGGAAAAGCAGCGCTTACAGAGAAGTTCGTTGATCGTGATGCAGCAGGAAGAGTAACAAGCACTGCGAAGGACAAGGAATTTATTAATCGTGCCCCAGGCGCGTTTAAATCCGGCATACATGATTATTTAGGTGAAATTAGTACGGCGGTGCCGAAAACTCCGCCACCAACGCCGACGGCAAAGAAATGAGGTTCGTGATGCGTCAATTCACTCTACAGATAATGGCTTGTTGCCTGCTGATGGTGGCTGCGCTGGTAGCAATACCGCAGGGGGCTTTCGCTGCAACCTGTAACAGCGCCAACAGTACTTCCACGAACTCCGGCGACACATGCACCACGTTCTGCGAGCGCGCGACGGAGGTGTTTGATAATCCCAATAGCACGCAGCAAGATGGTATCATGAGTGATATCTATAAGTTCATTGTGCAAACGGTGAATGACGCAACGCAGAAGCTCTTTGTTTCCTTTACGAACAGCACCGAATACCAAAATGCACTTATGGGGGCGATGTCGCTCATGGTGGTGTTATATGGGGTCGGCTTCACCATGGGCATCGTGCAACCGAACTTCCAGCAAGTATTGGTGCGTTTAATTAAAATGGGGATTCTATTTACGCTTATTTCTCCCACCGGTTGGGAGTTTTTCAATGACAATGTCGTCCGCTTTTTTCAGGACGGTACGGACGATTTGATTCGAGGAGTGCAGGCGATTGGCACGGGTATACCCGTGCCTCAAGGTGCCACACCTTTCTATGCGCTCGATAGGCTAGCGGAGTTTATTATTCAGCCAGATACCATCATCGGAATTATGGGCTCGGTGCTTGAAGGTCCGTTTGGGCTCACCATGGGCGCGCTGATGCTCATTGCGATGATTGGGTTTATTCAGTTGGTGTTGAAATGTTTGCAAGTCTATGCGGTCACTTTTGTGGCGCGCGCGCTGATTCTCGGTCTTGCGCCAATTTTCTTTGTATTCCTGTTGTTCGACAAAACCAAAATGATGTTCATGGGGTGGCTCAACGCGATTGTGAACCTCTCGCTTCAACCTATTCTGTTATTCACCTTCCTTTCGTTCTTCCTCGTGCTGATTGAAAGTGCTTCGCGCGATATGCTTGGCACAGAGCTCTGTTGGCAGGAGTACAAAAACGTGGAGGGATCACCTAACAAGCTCGCCATGTGGCGCCATATTGATGGAAATACCAAAGTTGCCAGTACAGAAATGACCTGGAAAGGCTCGATGGAGTGTTTATTGTCGCCCAATTCATCCGGCGCAAATGCAAAGCCATGTCCTGAGTTTCCGATCAATATTGTGGATATTTTGAGTTTCTTGATTCTCATTTATTTAGCGCAACGCTTTACCTCGGTCGTCGAGCGGATCTCGAGCGAGATATCGAACGCTTTTGTGGCGCTTGACACGCAGGGTAAACTTAGCCAGATGCTTGAAGGAAATAAATCCGGTGGCGGGGGATTACTCGGCGGTGCTAACCCTAAAGCCGGTGGTCATAGCGGAAGAAGGTAGTTCACATGAAAAAGACATTTTCTCTTTTAGTCGCGCTTGGAATATTGGCCACGCTTAGCGCCTGTGCGGATGAAACCGTAAGGCCCCAGCAAAGCCCTTGTGTGGGGATCGATAATAGTCCCTGCGGGCCTAAGCGTGCGGTGAATAAGGATATGGTTGAGAATCAAGTGATACACGATTCTACGAGAATCGTTTCTCTCTAAGCGCCGCGCAGTAAATTAAAACCCGCGGCCACCGCCACGAGGCATGTTGGTCGTTGGAGTGAGCGGCTTATTGAACTCGTCCACTGGCTGTGATGCGTTTTCAGGTGAACGCATTTCAGGCTTAATAGGTGGTTTTGGAGAAGGCTGAACGGGCGTTCCCTTGAGGCGCTGCCCATACATATTCTTCGCATTGGGGTCGGGGTTGACCGCGGGGCCGGTGAGGCCTTTGGTGTTCGTCGCATTCTGGAATCCTTTCAGCATATTCGGATCCATTTTCTTGACGGCGGCCTGAGCGGCGGCTTTCTTTGCTGCGGCGATACGTTGCATTTCCTGTTGTTGCTGCAGCTTGAGCTGCCGCTCGCGCGCTTCTTCTTCCTCGTGGTGATGCTGTTGCATCTGGATATTATTATTACGCGCTCCCGCCTGTTGCTGCTGTGGGTTCAGGTTGTTTGACGACGGCGTGCTGGCGCTGGTTGAGCTTCGAGATGTGCTCTGGCGCTGGGGTGGGAGGGTGCGCCCAGCCGCCGTGCGCTGCTGTGGTGCTGGCTGCGGTATATTGCCTTTGGTATCACCCAGTGCGGGGGGGAGCGATGGTTGCTGCTGCGCCCGCACGACTTGCGCTTGTTGATTGGCATTGACGTTGGCCAGTAGCTGGTTCGTTTGTCGCGTCACGTTGACCTGTGTCGTTCTTGCCAATTGCTGTGAAACGCCGGCGGTTGGGGCGGCATTCACGCTGCTTCCCAGCTCTTTCCCTGGGGTATGCCCCACCTGTGCACCGCCAAGGCTTACCGCCTGCGAACGGTTGAGAATCGTATCAATTCCACGATCAACCGTGTCGAGCAGGCTGGCAAACGTTTTGCCCGAGGCGGTTGCATAAACATCCGGCACACGTGCGAGGTCGGCGCTTAGCGATTGCGCAAGTTTGCCGTTGCCTGCGATGCGCGCCATGCGTAGTCCTTCGAGCTTGGCGAGATAGCCGATTTGCCCAATGGCGCGTGTTGCCGCCAGAATTGCCGGGTCTTGCATAATGCCTGCGTTCACACTTCGCCCATAAGCCAGCAAACGCTGATAGACCATGGCAACGCCCTTGAGCGCGCCGATGGCTTCGATATCGTCGTTTGGCGGCAGCTTCAGGCCATCGAGAATATTGATATTGCCCAGCGAGACTCTGAGTTTGCGCAGAATGTCTTTGGCGATTTCGATTGCATCGCGGCGTACCGGCTCGGAAAGCGCGGTGACGTCTTGCATGGTCGAGGCGGTAAGCAGCATCGAGTTGCCCAGTGCATCGAGATCTTGCGCGCTGGCGCTGAGGAGGCGTTGGTCGATTGCTTTTGCACGAGCCGCTTCAAGTGCATTGACCTTGTCGAGTTGGGCCTTAAGCTCGCTAGAAGAGGGGCCATTGGGCGCTTGGCCATGGGTATCAACAATATCGGTGCCAAGTACGTCCGTGAATTCCGTTTCGTGCGCGGATGGCAGCATCCAGTTTGGCGCCATCTTTCCGCCAAACAAGGCAGCAACAGCGGCAAACGGACGCATCCAGTTCGAGTGGCGCTGCATTTCGAGGATTTTTTCGTAGATATACTGCGCGCCGGCTCCGCCGGTGGCAGAAGCATCCGAGATCGAGATGAACGGCTTGCTCGGATCATGGTTCGGAACGAGACCGAGGAAACGGTAGTTATTATCGAGTCCTTCCCCAACGAATTTGGCAATTTCTTCGAGGGATTGTCTGGCTTTCTCTGGCGTCATGCCCGAAGGGGTGTTGACGTAATAGGTTTCCATAAGGAAGTTGCGCACGGCGGCGATGTTGTCGCGCAAGTGGCAATAGGTCGCAGATTCGTACTTCTCGTCCAACGGATCCAGCAAGTACGGGCTCGGAAATTTTTCGCCGATAACCGCATCGAATCCCGGATACATATTGGAAGAGAAATCGATATTCGCTGCCCGCGTGTGGATCACCTTAAGCAGTGGGTTCCAGCCTGTTTTGCGAATCACGGCATAACGGCCGATGCCGGGCACCTCGTGTAAGGAATATTCTTCGGCGGAATCGTCTGCTAGCTGGTCGGCCGCCGAGGCAGCATCCACCATTGCCCCAAGCTCGGCGCGTGCCTGAGCAAGCGCTCCTTCCAGCGCACCGAGATCATCGGTCGTGGGGAGATCTGCGCTATCGGGGGTGATTTCCGTCGCCATGAGGGCTTCCGCGGGTTAACCTTGTTGCTGTTCCTGCTGCGCGGCGCCGAGGGCGTAGACGCAGAGATCTTCGAACGAAACTTCGTTCTCCTGACTGATTTTGAAGAGCTTCTCGAAGCTGTCCATCACGTCCTGTGGGATGCTGCCGCCACGCTCGCTCGAAAGCCACCAGCCTTGGAATTGCAGCGGGTGCTTCTTCGGGTGCGGCTCGCCGATATAAACGTGGAATGGCTGTTTTACGCCATTAAAATCACACGGGACGGTAAAGCGTTTCATGGTGTGCTCCTGATCGTGGCATCGCCGTTTCTACGGCTTGCAGTATAAACTATACGCCAGTTTTATGACAGTTTTATGACAATAAGCCTCTAAAAGAGACCATTTTAGAGAAAAATGCGGATAAAAAGCAGCGAATTAGCAGTTGCCCGCAAACGCTTTGCGGCGGTTGGTGCTGAAATTCTCGGCATAAGCCTTGGGGGCGATGCTGGCGGATTTCGGCTCGCTGACCATGTAGGGGATGTTTTTCGCGGTGGCGTAGGCGATGGCTTCTTCCTTCGTGGCGAAGGTCAGCTTCACCTGCGCGATGGTGTCGGGCATGGTGTTCCAGCCCATCAGCGCATCCGGCCGGCCGGGGGCAGGGCGCTCAAACTCCAGCAACCAGTGCTGGGTTTTGGCTTTGCCGGATTGCATCGCGGTTTTTGCAGGTTGATAGATTTTAGCGTGTGTGTTCATGCCGCCAGCTTATCGTTCGTACGGCGCGAGTCAAGCCTGTTGCGTTTTAGAGCTCTTCCAACGCCGACTCTACTCACGCCATGTGTTGTTTTATCCCAATAATGCGGGTCGGTGGCGAGTTGCCACAGCGCCCTCGCGGCGGCAACGGAATGGAGCAGCCAGTATAGCGGATAAAGGGTGAACGCACGCTCCATGCCTCGCCAGCCCTCGGTGTAGAGCACGGCGCGGGCATACAGCCAGTTGCTGAAAATACCGCCCAGGAAGGAAATCGCGCAGAGCGTGTAGAGCAGTGGCGAGAGGCGGTCGGTGACATAGCCGGTGAGTGAAACGATAAACACCGCCCAGAAAATCGGAGCGAGAAGGAAGGTCAGCGCCGGCACGCCCACAAAAAACTGAAAGCCGTAATAGCCCGTGGTGCCAAGGCGGCGCTTGAGTTCGCCGGGGTCGCGCATATAGACTAACCAGGTTTGGATATAGCCCTTGATCCAGCGTGTGCGCTGCATGAGCCACGCCCGCAGCGTGATGGGCGCTTCTTCCAATGTCAGTGACGGCAGCATCCGCGTTTCGTAGCCGAGATAGGCGAGGCGGATGCCAAGATCAGCATCTTCGGTCACGTTAAAGGCGTCCCAGCCGCCAGCCTCGACAAGGGTGGAAACCCGCAAATGGTTGCTGGTGCCGCCGAGGGGAATGGGCATGCGTAGCCGTTCCAGCGCCGGCAAGCTAATGCGGAACAGGGCGCTATATTCGATGGCAAAAAGCTGTGTCAGTAGATTTTCGTTGCGGTTGTAATAATTGAGCGATCCTTGCAGGCAAGCAAGATGCGCATTGCCCGCACGAAACATGGCGACTGCAAGTTTAAGCTGATCTTGTGCAGGTGCGTCTTCTGCATCGAAGATCACCAGAAACTCCCCCCGAATTTGCTGGAGTGCGACGTTGCAGGCTTTGGGCTTGGTGCGGGGGGTGGAAGGAGGTACGGTAATGATCTGCATCAGCCCCGGTGGACGAAGCGCCTTGAGCGCTTCAATGGTGCTGTGATCGTCGCCTTCGCAAATGAATTTGATGTCGAGCTTGTCGCGTGGGTAATCAAGTGCGCTCAAGCTGTGTATGAGACGTGTCATTACGTCGGATGATTCACGATAAAGCGGCACCAGAATTGTGTAGATGGGGAGCACCTCATTCGTAAGCGAGGCTACTTCCTCCCTTAGTTTTGGCATGGATTTTCGTTGTGCGCGTAGGGCGGCGCGCCCTTGTTTGTAGAAGTTTATTTTTACGGCAATGGAGGTCAGGTAAAAAAGATTGCAGGCAAGCACGATCGCCTGCCAACTGTATTTGGGGGCAAGCAAGAGTGCACCCAACAGCAGGGCGACCAGAAAGAGAAGCCCATAGAGCTGCTGCGGTATCAGCGTGCGGTCGGCCACGAGATGGGGGTGTTTCCGCCGCAAAGTAAGGCGCGCACGACGTGTGCTTGCCGTGGCGCCCACAGAAGCGAAATATGCAGTGATATCGCGCTGGCCTGTGGTGAGCAGGTGTATCGGCGTGGCATAAAAATCTTCGAGTGTTTTTTGAAGTGTAGGGCAGGGATGCGATGTGGCTACGATCAATGCCTGTTTCGTGCGGGCATAGGGAACATAGCGGTGTGCGTTATAATGTGGCAAATTGCGCGGAATAAAGAGGCGGGCATCTGGCGGTGCGGCGCTGAAATCCAGGAAATCATCATGTTCATTGGTTGCAAGCGCTTTCATGGAATCATCCTAAAATCGCTGCAAGTAGCCAAGGCTTATGCCCAAGCCGCTACCCGTTTGGCGGCCTGTGATATGGTCAAACGCGGTAAGGCTCAGCGCCCGCTCTGGCGAAAGCGCATAGCTGCTGCCAAGCTCTAGCTTCACGAGGTCATAATCCTGATCGCCGTTCTCACTGAAGCTCGTGTCGCCGTTGATATGTGTAGATTTCAGCGCGCGGATGGCCGGGATAAGTTGTATAGTGGGGGCGACTTGTACGCCCACGGCAATATCCGCCCGCAGTTGGTCGTGAAGTTGACCCGAGCGGTAACGATAGCCCAGCCGCGCGTCGAGATAATCTCGTGGGCTGACTAAGTTCAGGCTGCGCCCATAAAGCAGTGACAGCTCTGCATCGCGGCTGCGGCTGCCGCTGCGGGGTGCGCTGTCTTTGCTGTAAAGACTTTTGAATTTGAAGAGAGGTTGAAGGCTTAGGCGCTGGGTGGTGTCGCTCCACAGTGTGCTGCGCACAAATATTTCCGGGTCGGCAATGCCCGTATTGGCTCTGCCAGACTGGCTGGAATACTGCCAATAGCCCGTACCGCCGACGGTGAGGTTATCGCGCAGCCCGTATTCGAGATAAGGCTGTGTTTCGTATTTCTGGTAGGTTTCCTGAGTAAGTGTTTTGCCGTTGTGGTCATAGAACGCATCACTGACAAAATAGGTGGTTTGCGCAATAAATAAACCATGCCCCTTCGGTTGCAGCCAAGCGCCTGCCCATGCGGTATCGCTTAGCAAGATCGCAAATAAAAAGAATCGGGCGAAATTCTGCATGCAACGCGCACCTTCGGGAGTCGCTGAAAAGGAGCGGGAAGGTTAAACAGCGGCCTGCGTTGAAGTCAATATATCACTAGTGAATCTGCTGCTCGATGGCTTTGATCGCGCGGGCGACGGCGGGGTCTTCCTTGCTGCTATCCATTTCTTCGCGGATGACTTGCGCGGCTGCCTTGCTGGCGATATCGGCCATTTGCGAGCGTACGAAAGCCACAGCTTCCTGCTCTGCACGGGCGATTTTCTCAACCGCTTGTGCACTGCGGCGCTCCAGCGCGAGCTTGAGTTCTTCTTCCGCACGTACGCGCAGCATTTCTGCATCCGCTTTGGCAGTGGCGATGATGCGCTCGGCCTCTTTGGCGTTTTCTGCACGCTCGCGCTCATACGACGCAAGCAGCTCCTGCGCTTGCGCACGCAGTAAGGTTGCCTGCTCGAGCTGCTCGTAGATTTTCTGCGAGCGGGCATCGAGCCCTTTACCAATCATCGGGCCCACAAACTTAAGGAACAGGCCGAAGAAAAGCAGGAAGGCAACGATAATCCATGTTTCCGGATTATGCATGATGGCCGCCATGTCGAAGCCGTTGGCGGATGAAGCAGCATCCGCAGCAGAAAGATGCTCCGGTGCTGATTCAGCGGCTTTTGCTACGATATGTTTGGTCGCCATGACGGTTCCTTATTGGCTCGATTTGGTGGCAAGCAGGGGCGCAACCGCTTTCGCGACATCCGCCTCTTTCACGGCATAGCCCAGCAGCTTCTCAACCATGGTTGATGTAAGGCTGACCGTTGCAGACTGGAGCGCAGAGGCTGCTTTTGCCTTTGCATCCTCAATCCGCGCATCGGCACGGGTGGCCTTTTGCGCCAGCTCATTATCGAGCTTCGCTAGGGCCTCCGTTGCTTTGGCGCTGGTTTCAGCCTGCGCGCGGGCGACAAACTCTGCCGCTTTTCCGCGTGCGCCTTGGCCTTCGGACTCGTAGTGGCTACGGGTTGCTTCGGCAGTGCGCTTGGCTTCCTCCGCGTCGCGGATCGCGATGTTGATCGCCTCCTCCCGTGCGTGGAGCAGGGAGTGGATGGTGGGGGCGATACGGCGTGAGACCAGCACATAAAGGACGCCAAAGCTAATGGCGAGCCAGAATAGCTGGTTCGGATACCAAGTCTGATCCATCTGCGGGATACCAGCCGCGTGGGTAGCGCCCGCACTGGTCACGAAGATGGCCGAACCGGCACTCAACTGTCGAAAAAGCTTCATAATAAAATGCCTCTAGCCTCAGGCTAGCCCATGATCATGATGCCGAGAACGAACGAGAGCAGACCCATGAACTCTGCGAAAACCACGCCGAGGATGGAGATTTTGCGGACTTTGTCTTCCGCGCCTGGGTTGCGAGCAATACCTTGTGCTGCGCCGCTGAAGATAAGACCAGCACCGATTGCTGCGCCCATCATCCCGAGGGCACACAGACCCATACCGACGAATTTCAATGCTGTGAGATCCATAACTGAACTTTCCATGACAAACTCCAAAAGTGAACAAAAGAAATGAAAGAAAACGTAGTAATTAGTTAGTGTTGTTCTGCAAGTGCCTCACCGAGATACATACAGGCAAGAAGGGTGAATACATAGGCCTGAAGGATCGCGACGAAGAATTCGAGACCATTCATGAACACGAGGAAGGCCACCGGCATAATGCCGAACAGGCCAAGCGGTGCCACGAAGGCAGCCATCACATGCATCAGCGTGTGGCCGGCGGCGATGTTTGCAGCCAAACGAATGCCAAGGCTGAAAGGGCGCGAGAGGTAGGAAACCAGCTCGATCACCAGCATCAGCGGGATGATGAAGATGGGTAGCCCCTCGGGAATGAAGTGCTTAAAGAAGCCAACCGGACCCTGCTTGATGAGGCCGATCAGCGTGATGCCAAGGAACACAAATGCGCCCATGCCGAAGGTGACGATGATATGGCTGGTCGGCGCGAAGGAGGTTGGGATCAGCCCCAGAAAGTTCACGAACAGAATGAACAGGAACAGGGTGAACACGAAGGGGAAGTATTTTTGCCCTGCATGGCCGGTATTTTCTTCGACGATGCCATGGACGAATTGATAAATGATTTCCGCCAGCGACTGGGTGCGGCCGGGAACGGTGGCGCGCTTACGCAGCGCAAAAGTGAAGAACAGGCCGATGACGAGCACTGCCAGCAGCATCACGACCGACGAGTTGGTCACGCTGGTATCGATGCCAAACATTTTTGGCAACGGGAAGACCGGGCTTACTGCAAATTGGTCGAGTGGGCTATGATGCGCTTCAGCAGACACGTCGTCGTCCTTGTTAGTTTTGTTTCATTTCGTTCGCCTTGGATTTGCGACGTTGCCGCGCTTCCTCATCGAACATCAGTTTTACACCCGCAGCGGTGCCGATGAGTAACCCCACCAACAGCCCCCAGGGCATGGTATCCTGCCAGCGGTCGAACCCGTATCCGAGTAACGACCCTACCGCGGTGGCCGACGCAAAGTCGATCGCGGCGCGGGCGGCGTCACCGGGAAGTTTGGCTTCCGGCGTCGCCTTCGGTTGAAGCTTGCGCACCTCCTCAAGTTGCTGATTCAGCGCCTCAAGTTGCTGTGCTTTCTGCGTGTCTTCCTCGCCCATGGCGCGCGCAATCTATGGATAGTGCCCCTACCTGTCAAGCGTGGATATATCGGTGGATAACTGGTGGGTAACCTCAGGCTGTGAAGGCCGCTATTTCGGTGCCTTCATCGCCTCGCCGATGGCGGTGCGGAAGCCATCTACGCTGCGCTCACCCTCGTAGAGCACGTTATTGATGTAAAATGCAGGGGTGCCGCTGATTTTTAGCTCAACCTCGCCCTCTTTACGAACGGCAAGAACACGCTCTTCGAGCGATTTATCAGCCATACAGCTATCAAACGTCGCGCTGTCGATGCCGCCGACCCCGGCGATTTGCTTGAGATTCTTAAGGAACGACTCATCAAACGCCCATTTGGGCTGCATATCGAACAGGACTTTGAGGAAGTTTTCGCGCTTCTGGCCGTTCTGCCCGGCGCATTCCACCAACACAGCACCCTTAAGCGCAGGCGGGTTAAGTGGGAAATGGCGGAGCACCAGCCTCACTTTTCCGGGGGTGATGAATTCTTTCTGTAGTGTTGGCAGCACTTCTTTATGAAAATTAGCGCAATGCGGGCACGAGAGCGAGGAATATTCAAAAATCGTCACCGGGGCAGCGTTGTCGCCCAGCACAATATCGGTCGGTTTGATGACGAGGGTGGCGGAGATCAGCTCCGGCGTGACAGGTTTTTCAGCAGCGGCTTGCGCATCTTTTGCGGCAGCATCTTGCGCAGCGGCGGTCTGTGTATCAGGTTCTGTTAATGCGGCGTTTTGTTTGAAATAGCCAAAGCTCGCGGCAGCACCGATCAGCACTACCAGAATGATTGCCGCAATTTTTCCGCCCGAAATACCCGCCATACTAACTCCCTGAATGATGTGGAGCTATGGTCTAACGCGTCTCATCTTTTTTGACAACTGCCGATGCAACATGCTGTGCCAAACGGTCGAGCACGTCGCGCATTTCAGCGGGCACATTATCCGGCAGATGCGTGGCTTGCTGCGAGGGTTGTGGCGTGGCGACGGGGGTTTCCACCGCGTCGAAAAATTCGCCATGGGTGGGGTGCAGCACAATCCGCGCGATGGCGCGATAGCCAAAATAGCGCGCGCACTGGTCGAGCAGTTGCTCGGTGATATAAGCAAATTCTGGCGCGGCGGCGGGGCGTACGGCAAGGTGCAGCGTCGCGCCAGTGGCCTCCGTGGTCGGGAATTGCAGGCGCTGCGGGCGGGTGACGGCGGCGCGGTCTTTGCCGACAATCGTCGCCCAGTCGCGCAGCAGCGCGCTGTAGAGCTTGCCTTGCTTATCCATCAGCGGTTTGGTGGCCTGCTTTACCACTTCATCCAGCGTGCGAGGAAACAGGCGGCGCGGGCGATAGTTTTTTTTCTTTTCTGTGCTCATGCGGCGCGCTCTATTAATTCGCGGATGGGGCGGAAGCTGGTGCGGTGAATGGGGCAGGGGCCGTGCGCGGCGAGTGCAGCCTGATGTGCAGCAGTGCCATAACCTGCATGACGCTCAAACCCATACTGTGGGTAGCGCTTTGCATATTCTTCCATCAGCGCGTCGCGCGTGGTTTTTGCGATGATGGAGGCCGCGGCGATGGAGAGGGAGCGCCCATCGCCGCCGATGATGGGATAGGTGGCGCAGCGGAACGGCTTGGGGTGGCGGTTACCGTCGATGAGCGCGACTTCGGGGGCTTCGCTTAAGGCGTCTGCCGCACGTCGCATGGCAAGTTGTGTTGCACCCCAGATGTTGAGCTGGTCGATTTCTTCCACACTCGCGATGCCCACACCGATGAGCGTTTCGGGTAGTGCGCGCAATTGCGTGGCGAGTGTAGTTCGTGCCTTCGCAGAGAGTTTCTTGGAGTCGTTCAGGCCAGTGGGAATGATAGCTTCGTTTAAAAACATTACCGAAGCAGCGACCACAGGCCCCGCCCATGGGCCGCGTCCGGCCTCATCTACTCCGCAAACTCGGCGCGGCGCATAAGAATGTTCGAGTGATAAATCCGGCATGGGCTGACGGTAGGTCAGCCACGCGGCCAGCGCAAGAGGGAATCGCTACGCTTTTGCCACCGCGAGTGCTGGCCAAATGCCGCTTGTGACGGCGCTGAGTGTCTCCGGCTTCTCGCCGCGCAGAGTTTGGTAAACCCAGTATTGCGCGATGACTTGCATCACGTAGTTACGCGTTTCGGCGTAGGGGATGGACTCGATGTAAAGCAGTGGGTCGTTCACGTTGCTGGCGAGGGATTGCCAGTTGGCAACCGAGCCGGGGCCTGCGTTATAGGCCGCAATCACGCGCACAAGGTTATTGCCAACCGCCGATTCGCGCTTGAGCATTTTAAGGTATTCCGCACTGTAGCGCGCGCTGGTCGCCGGGTCGTTGAGCCGCGTGATGATGGGTTCCACGCTCGTGCTGGCGACTTGCAGTTGCTCGCGCCCTACGCGGCGTTCAATGGCGTGGGCGGTGGAGGGGAGAATCTGCATCATGCCGACGGCACCGGCACCGCTTGCCGCCGTGTCACGGAAGGCGGATTCGTTGCGCGCAATGGCAAGCAACAGCGCGGGGTTGATGTCCGTCTGCGCGTCGGTGATAAATTCGGGCATGGGGTAGCTGGCGAAGAGTTTCTCGGCCTTGCTGAGCTGCGGCATGTTGGCGAGGCGCAGTTGCAAGTTCGGCAGATGCAGCTCGCTGGCGAGGGTTACGAGGCCCGCGCGTTCTTCTTTCGGTAGGCGGCCATAGAGCGCGCGGAGTTCGTCCTCGGCATCGTCGCTGCGGTCGAGTTGCACCAGCAGCGTGGCGCGGATGGCGGCAGGGTCGTTACGCACAACATTCGATACTTCCGGCGCTGTGGGGTTTATTTTCGCAATCGCACCCGGCGCAGCGAGCATGCCATAAAACGTGGTTGGGTATTGCGCAGCTTGCGCGAGCTCCGCGTGAGCGGTGGTTTTGTCACCTAGTTTGGTGGCGGCGCGATACGCCCAGTAATGCCCAGCGGCACGTTGCCAGTCGGAGAGGGATTCGTCGTCGCCCGCGCTGGTGAAAAGCGGTAGCGCACCTGCATAGTCGCCCTCGCGCCAGAGGGTGAGGGCGTGATACCAGCCGTCCGGCATACCGGTGCGGCCGAGATGATCGCCATAACCCTGGCCTTTGAGCGGGTCTTGGGTATCAGCCGCGGCGGGGAGGTTCGCGCCACGTGCTACGGCGAGTCTACGGATATCATCTGCCTGCGGGTGATCCGCATAATTCGCGAGCCATTGTGTCAGCTCCGCCGCTGTCGCCTTATAGCCATTACCAAGGTAGCGCGCGGCCAGCACATAGCCCACAAGGCGCGGGTTCGCTACGCGGGCGAGGTTATCGTCGGCAGCGCGGGTGTCGCCACGCGCATCCGCCATGAAGCTGCTGTTATAGAGGGCTATATCCTCCGCCGTCAGCTCGGTAGGGGCAACATGCACCGCGCCTGTCAACGCCGTGCTAGCATTCTCCACATAGTCGCCCACCGAGAGGGTTGGCGCAGGAATAAGCGCGAGCAACGCCACAGCGAATAGCGCCGCAAACGTGCGGCGCCGTGCCTTGCGGGCGATGGATGTAAGAAGCGAAATCATGCCGTGTTGTATGCCTTTTATTAAATTTGAGGGCGCTTTATACGGCCAAACCCCACCCCCAGCAAGGAGAAATGTCTCTTTTTTGCATCAGTTTCGCGTCATTTTCGAGTAAAAATGAGGATTTATACGCTGAGAGCCAGCTTCAGCGCCAGTAAATCCGCCCAGCATTGCTTTTTGGCCAGAGGTTGGCGCAGCAGGTAAGACGGGTGGTAGATGACGTGGACGGGCACTTCCGTAGCCATATAGTCGTTTTTATAGCGGAAAACCTGCCCGCGCAGGCGGGTGATGCCGCGGCTGTCGCCGAGCACGGATTTTGTGGCGGTGCCGCCCACCAGCACCAGTATTTTCGGATTCACCAGCGCGATGTGCTTCTCGACGAACGGGCGGCAGATGTCGAGCTCCTCCTGCGTCGGCTGACGGTTGCCGGGCGGACGCCAGAAGAGGGTGTTCGTGATGTAAAAATTTTCCGCACGGGTGAGGCTGATATGGCTGAGCATCAGGTCGAGCAACTGGCCGCTCGGGCCGCAGAACGGCGCGCCGCTCCTGTCCTCCTCCGCGCCCGGTGCTTCGCCGATGAGCATGAGGCGGCTGGCGGCCACGCCTTGCGCAAACACGGTGTTGGTCGCGGTTTTCTTGAGGCTGCACCCGCCAAAGCTGCGCACGGCGGCCTCTAGCTCGGCGAGTGTGGTGGCGCCGTCCGCCAGTGCCCGCGCATCCGCCACCGCCGCGCTGAGGGAGGCTGGAGCCTCAACCTTCACTGGAGCAGGGCGTGTAGGCTCGGCGGATTTTTTTTCTGCGCTAGTGGCAGGGGGGTGTGACTGGTAAAGCGTGATAACTTCGGCCTTAAGGCGCTGTGGCTCTGGCTCTACGCATAAATCGACTCCCATTTCTGCATACCAGCGGAGTGTGTCGATTGGGTCAAATTGTGCAAAATTCTGCATGGTTGGTAACGAAATCTTAATGAATTTGATGTAATAATGCCTATAGTCAGTAAAGGTATTACTCCTATGAGCCTAGTCGAACACCAATTTTATGCACCGGATATTGCGGCGAAAGCAGTGATTGAACTCACCAGCGCGCTGAAAGAATATCAGGATGTGGAATACGCGAAAGCGCTGATGTCGGATCCGCGCATGTCGAGCAACCGTGGCCATTTGGCTTCGTGTGGCGTGAACATGCGCAAGGTAAAACAGGCGAAAGAGTTGGTAGCGCTCAGCCTGCCGACGCTTGAATCTCAACGCCGGGCGATTGAGTTTCTCGATACGCTCGACCATGAACAGAAGGTGATGCATGTTTAAGCCAACCGCAGAAACACTCCCACAAGTGGCGATTGATGCCGCCAACGGCTTCAACAGCACGGTGGATGGGCTGGTCATCCAAAAGCTGACCGGCATTCCTGACCTTGCAGCGACGGGTGCAAGCCTCACCGGGGCTGCGGTCGCTGCGTTGGCAAAACCGTCACAGGGTCAATTCCTGAGCTAATTCTATTCAGGCTTCCCTGCATTCTACTTTACCCCAACTAAAATAATGTTACGCTCACCCCATGACCGATATCATGGAATGCGATGTATTGATTGTGGGGGCGGGGCCATCGGGCCTGTCCGCCGCGATTCGCCTGAAGCAGGCTGTGCCTGAGGCGAACATCATGCTCATCGAAAAAGGCTCGGAGGTCGGTGCGCATATCCTCTCCGGCGCGGTGCTCGACCCGAAGGCGCTCGACGAACTGATTCCGGATTGGAAAGAGAAGGGCGCGCCGCTCAACGTGCCGGTGACGCACGACCATTTCAGCTTTTTAAGCCGCGATAGCCGCGTGCGCCTGCCCACGCCGAGGCCGATGACCAATCACGGCAATTATATCATCTCGTTGGCGAATTTGTGCCGCTGGTTAGGGCAACAGGCCGAGGCGCTCGGCGTGCAGATTTTCCCGGGCTTCCCGGCGGCGGAGACAATTATCGAGGGCGGTGCAGTGCGCGGCGTGAAAACCGGCGCATTCGGCATCGGCAAGGATGGCAAGCACAAAGATACCTATCAGCCGCCGATGGAGCTGCGCGCCAAACTGACGCTGTTTGCTGAGGGTTGCCGCGGCTCGCTGACGGAAAAGCTCATCAAGGAATTCTCACTTCGCTCGCAGGACGCGCCGCAGACCTATGGCATCGGCATCAAGGAAATCTGGCAGGTGGCGCCGGAGAAACATAAGCTCGGCCGCGTGGAGCACACCGTCGGCTGGCCGATGGATAGCAGCACCTATGGCGGCTCGTTCCTCTACCATATCGAGGATAATCAGGTCGCCGTTGGGTTTGTGGTGGGGCTGGATTACGCGAATCCGCATCTCGACCCGTTCAAGGAATTCCAGCGTTATAAAACGCACCCCGCCGTGCGCCCGTTGTTCGAGGGCGGCAAGCGCCTCGCTTATGGTGCCCGCGCGCTCAACGAGGGCGGCTGGCAGGCGATTCCGAAGCTCACCTTCCCCGGCGGCGCGCTCATCGGCTGCGCGGCGGGGTTCCTCAATGTGCCGCGTATCAAGGGCACGCATACGGCGATGAAATCCGGGATGTTGGCGGCGGATGCTGCGGCTTCGGCACTGGCGAATAATGCGAGTGATATGGTTTCTTACGAAACCGCGCTCAAAAATTCATGGGTCGGTAAGGAGCTCTACGGCGTGCGGAATATTCGTCCGGCGTTTCGGTATGGGCTGTGGGCGGGGCTGCTTTATGCGGCGCTCGATACCTATCTCTTCCGTGGCCGTGCGCCGTGGACACTGAAACACCATGCCGACCATGCCTGCCTGAAACCGGCGGATCAGTGCGCAAAGATCGCCTATCCGCAGCCGGATGGGGTGGTGAGTTTTGACCGGTTATCGTCCGTCTATCTCAGCAACACCAACCACGAGGAAGACCAGCCCGCGCACCTGACGCTGCGGGATGCGAGCGTGCCGATTGGTGTGAACCTGCCGATATACGATGCGCCGGAGCAGCGTTTCTGCCCCGCCGGGGTGTATGAGATCGTGGGTGAAGCTGAAAAACGCTTGCAAATCAATGCCCAAAACTGCGTCCACTGCAAAACCTGCGACATTAAAGACCCCACCCAGAACATTGTCTGGACCACGCCCGAGGGCGGCGGCGGGCCGAATTACCCGAATATGTAGGGTTTATTCACAAAAAACAGTCGCGTTGTCATCATACTGTCACAATTCTGAGCTATAGTCGGTAGTGTAAGGATTGATCATGCAACGTGATGCAGAGCAAAAATTCAAAGAAGTGGCGGATAAGCTTCGCAGCGAAGGTATCGTTTTGCGCGTCAACTGTACGGATCGCGACCATGAACATAACAAAGAGGTTGGCGGTGCGCCTGACTCGCGCCATCTCCACGGAGATGCGATTGATTATGGAATTGGACATTTAAAAGATTCTCAGAAGCAGCGTGTGATTGAAGAGTTTCTAATGTCTGGTGCGACTGGTTTTGGTGTTTATATGCGCGGAGCTAAGTCAACAGGCGCGCTGCATATCGATTATGGCCATAAGCAACAAACTATTTGGGGTAAAAAGGGCACTTATGATGGGCAAGGAGTTGGTAAGTGGATGCCTGATTGGGCGCAAAACGCATTTACCAAAGTGAAGAATATAGCAACAGGCAAGAAGCAGTCTACTGCACCCACCAAACAACAATCGGCACCACAAACCAATACGCATGAGGAAGGCGAGCATCAGGAAGAAACTCCTGCATCAACGAAAGATGAACCAAATTTCTTCCAGAAGATTTTTGGTTCTTTAGGTGATGTTTTTAGCAGCCTGTTATCAGCGCTCATCGCTCTCATTTTTGGAAATAATTTGGATAAAGGGGTGGATGGCGATGATGCGCAAACCAATACGGCGCCATCTACGCCAGCGGATAAAAACAAGACCTTTAAGGGTGCAGGGAAAATAGGAAAAATCAGCGTCAGCGATCAGGCCGAACAAAAACGTTTGGATTACATGGCGGCGCACAAAGGAGAAAAAGTAGAGTTCCATAGTCCTATTACGATGAATGCTGGTATTCGTTCGGGAGTAGGGCCACGCAACACAGGCATTAAAGGCGCAAGCAAATGGCACGAGGGGGCTGATATCGCTGCAGTGGGCGACGTTCTGGCTGCCGCGAGTGGGATTGTTATTGTTTCGGGTAAGTTTGGAACGGCTGGGAATACGGTAATCATTGCTCATGCGGATGGCACGTTTACCTCGTACATGCACATGAAAGATGGTAGCGCGTTTCCGCAAGAAGGCACGGAAGTGCTTCAAGGCCAGAAGATCGGTATTATTGGGAATACAAGTACCATCAAGAATATGGCGCGGCACCTGCATTTTGAAGTGCGGGATGAAGACCGTCATCCTATGAAGCCAAAAATTGCAGGTATTACTTTGGATAAGGGTGCAACGTGTAAAGGCAATCATTCGCATGGCCATGATTATGCGGGGCTTACAGATCGTAAGGGCATGTTCCCTTCGGCAGATGTGCACGACCACGGCGGTCATAATGCACCTAGCAGCAAGCCGTCTTCTTCCAAAAGCAAAAGCTAGGTTCGCTTTTCCCATTGATGCCTGAGCGTTGGCCGCTATGATGCGGGCTTCATTGCCCGATAGGAGCCCCCATGATCCCCCGTTATTCACGCCCTGAGATGGTTGCGCTATGGCAGCCCGCCACGCGGTTTCAAATCTGGTTTGATATCGAAGCGCACGCGGCGGATGCGATGGCGGAGCTTGGGGTCATCCCCAAAGCGGCGGCACAAACCATCTGGGTAAAGGCGCCGAAGGCCTATGACGACAAGGCCATCGCGCGGATCGATGAAATTGAGGCAACCACCAAGCATGATGTGATTGCGTTTCTAACCTATGTCACCGAACAAGTGGGGGAGGAGGCGCGCTTCCTGCATCAGGGAATGACCAGTTCCGACGTGCTCGACACCGCACTGGCCGTACAGCTCGCGCGGGCGAGCGATATGCTGTTGGCGGGGCTAGACCGCGTGCTGGCGGCGCTGAAGACGCGCGCGCTTGAGACGAAAGACATGGTGTGCATGGGGCGCAGCCACGGCATACATGCCGAGCCGGTGACGATCGGCCTGAAATTCGCACGGTTTTATGCAGAGTTTGCGCGTAACAGGCTTCGCCTGATCAATGCCAGAAAAGAAATTGCGACTTGCGCCATTTCCGGTGCGGTGGGCACGTTTGCGAATGTTGACCCGCGCGTGGAAGAGCATGTGGCGGCGAAGATGGGGCTGGCGGTGGAGCCGGTGAGCACGCAGGTGATTCCGCGTGACCGCCATGCGATGTTCTTTGCGACACTGGGTGTGATTGCTTCGAGCATCGAGAATATCGCGACCGAAATTCGTCATTTGCAGCGTACGGAAGTGCTGGAGGCGGAAGAATTTTTTAGCGCCGGGCAAAAGGGCAGTAGCGCTATGCCGCATAAGCGCAACCCGGTGCTGAGCGAGAACCTCACCGGTCTAGCGCGGATTGTGCGCGGCTTTGTAACCCCTGCGCTCGAGAATGTGGCGCTGTGGCACGAACGTGATATTTCACATAGCTCGGTGGAGCGGATGATTGCGCCGGATGCGACGATTACGCTCGATTTCGCGCTGCATCGCCTCGCGGGACTCGTTGAGAAGCTGGTGATTTACCCCGCGCATGTGCAGGCGAATCTCGACAAGCTTGGCGGTCTCATTTTCAGCCAGCGCATTCTGCTCGCGCTCACCCAGAAAGGCATGAGCCGTGAAGCGTCCTACGCCGCTGTGCAGCGTAATGCGATGAAGGTCTGGCTAGAGAAGGCTAACTTTCTTCACGAACTGAAAAAGGACGAGGAAATTGGCAACCATCTCAGCACGGATGAGCTTTGCGCGCTGTTTGATCTCACCTACCACACCAAACATGTGGACACCATTTTCGCCCGGGTGTTCGGCTAGGTAATTGTCATAAAACTGTCATGCACAGATGTGGCTGAGTAGGGTATAGCTGCCGCATGGAGAGTGTTATGACGGACAAAAATGAACAATTGAAAAAAGCACATCGTTTACCTAAGGCGGTGCACGATGCGGCGTATGCTGGTGATTACCAAACGCTGTATGATTATTTTCATCATGGTAAAACGCTTTATCATGTGGCGCCGGATATAGCCCGCGATGGGCCAATGCTGTTTGTGGAAGTATTAGCAGGCTATCGCAAAGAATCATTTGCAGCGACCTATACAAAGCAGCCATTGGTGAAGAAAGAGGCTAAAGAAGACGCGCTGAAGAAGGATATTGCAGAGGCAGAGAAGTTGGTTGCTGCAAAGAAAAACGTATCTAAAGAAACATCATATCCTTTGCTGGATGGGTATGTTGAACCTGTCAGGTATGTTGTGCACCCAGTGACTCCAGAGCAGCGCAAGGAGCGGTTGCTTGATATCGCATGGATGCTGGTCGATGCAGGGCTGGATGTGCGCATAACCCGCGGAGAGCTGCTTCGTGCTCTTGGTGAGCCTGCGGCGTTTATGAACGACGTGCGCTATGATGCGCGCAAGGATTGCCCGGAGCTGAATATTTTTCTGAAAGAAGCAGTGCAAGAAGGTCGAGTTGCTCGTACGCGGAACAAGCATTCATCATTGTAAATATACGATCGTTATTTTCTTTTATAATTCCGCTTGACCTTGTTGCGAATGATTATTACTAACTGGCTGCAGTTGAAAATCATTCTCAATTTAAATGAGAGGGAGGAAGTAATGAGAAAAGAATTGATTATAGCATCGCTGCTGATGCTCGTGGCGACTGGCGCAGCGGCGGCAGAAGAGCAAGTGCTGACGCTGAAGAACCATCAGTTCTCGCCGAAGGAGCTGACTATTTCGGCGGGACAGAAGGTGAAGATTGTCATCAAGAATATGGACCCAACCCCGGCGGAGTTTGAAAGCCACGACCTCAACCGTGAAAAAATTATCAAAGGCAATGGCGAAGGTGTGGTTTTCGTTGGTCCACTAGAGCCTGGTCGCTATGCATTCTTCGATGAATTCAACGAGGCGACCACCAAAGGCACCCTCATCGTTAAATAACGCCCATTTTTATTTCAGGAGTCTCTATGTCCTTTTTGCTTAACCGCTCGCTGCGCGGCGTGTGTGCTGCTGCTATAGCGTTAGCGCTTATTTCTACTCCGGCATTTGCCATCAGCCGCATTATTTCACCGAACGTGCATAAGGGGGAGTTGGAGTTAGAATATCAAGGTTCCACTACGTTTGATGACGATCGGACAAAGGACAATAATCAGGCGCATAAAATGGAAGTAGAATATGGTCTTACAGATCGCATGAAAGTGGAGCTGGAAGGTAAATTCACCAAAGCGCCAGACGAAAGCCTGAAGCTCGATGAGATCGAGGCGGCAAGCGTGTTCCAGTTCTTTGAGCAAGGCGAATATTGGCTCGATTCCGGCCTTCAGCTCGCCTATGCGCATGCACTGAAAGACGGTAATGCAGATGTAGTTGAAGCGAAGCTGTTGCTTGAAAAAGGCTATGGCAAATTCCTCCATAGGTTAAATCTTGTCGCAGAGCATGAAGTCGGCGCAGACTCGGCGGATGGGTTTGAGCGCAGTGCGCTATGGGGCTCGCGTTATCGTTATAACAAATATGTGGAACCTGGTGTGGAATGGCAGTCAGATTTTGGTCGTGCGTCGGATCACCATAGCTTCAATGAGCAGTCGCATTTTGTGGGGCCAGCGCTCTATGGCGAACTTGCGCCGGGTGTCAAGTATGAGGCTGCATATCTCGTTGGTGTCTCAGACGCGGCAGAAGATGGCGCTGCGCGACTCTTCCTTGAATATGAGCTGTATTTCTAATATCGCTGCCGCATCCTCAACAGAAAGCTCCTCATGCTCGCATCCCTGATTATCGTCTTTCGTGAAACCATCGAGGCTGGGTTAGTGGTTGGCATTGTGCTCGCTGCTACGCGCGGTGTGCTGGGGCGCAACCGCTTTGTCGGGGCAGGGATTCTGGCTGGTGTCATCGGCGCCTGTATTCTTGCACTGTTTACGGATACAATCAGCAGTTCACTTGAGGGCATGGGGCAGGAGATGCTCAATGTAGCGATTCTGAGCCTCGCGGTGGCGATGTTGATCTGGCATATCGTCTGGATGGCGCGGCATGGGCGCGAGATGGCTGCGGAAATGAAAACTGTCGGCGCAGAAGTCGCTGCCGGGCATCGCCCCCTATTCGCGCTGGCGCTGGTGGTAGGCACGGCGGTGCTGCGCGAGGGTGCTGAGACGGTGCTGTTCCTTTATGGAATCGCGGCTTCCGGCAATGATAGCCATCACACGATGCTGATTGGTGGTGGGCTAGGGCTCGGTGCGGGGGTGATGATCGCTGCGCTGATGTATCAGGGCCTGCTCAAAATTCCGGTGCGCTATTTCTTTCAGGCGACAAGCTGGCTGATTGCGTTGCTCGCGGCGGGGATGGCTTCGCAAGCAGCGCTTTATCTACAGCAGGCGCAGGTGGTGACGGCGCTCAATCAGACACTCTGGAACAGCTCGGCCATTGTATCGGACAGCAGTATTCTTGGAAAAATTTTGCATACGCTGGTGGGCTATACGGCACAGCCTAGCGCGCTACAAATGATTGTTTACGCTTCGGTGCTGGTACTGATTTATGTGTTGCAGCGGCTGGTCTCTAAGACGCCAGCGCCTGTCGTTCGCGGCGCTTGAGCATCCGGTAAACCACATAGGCCCCGCTCAGTTTGCTGATGACGGAGAGAATGAGCGTTGCCCAAGAGAATAATCCGGGCACAGCCATATTGGCACCCAGCAGAAATACCAGCGAATCCACTGGCGCAGAAGCTCCGCACGACCAAAGAATCCTTCCGGAAAGCGGACGCTTGGTGAAGGTGAAAATCGCCCAGTCGATGGATTCGCTGATGGCAAAAGCAATGGCGCTCGCGGCAGCGATTTGCGGCGGCGCCATGATGAAGGAGATGAAAATCCCCACGCAAAGTGGCAGCAGAATTGTGTGCCCCACCTCGCGTTGCGCTAAATCGCGCACCACAAGAATCAGCCCGGTTACGATCACCATCGGGTTCCATTCGCCGCCCATAAAGGGGTAACTCGGCACATTCGCGAATGACCAGTTGACGAGCGGAATCAACACCACATACACATACACCCAGGGGGCGCGGCCCCCGGCGATTTTTTTCAGGCTCTCCTTGAGAGTAAGGTGTTGCATATGGGAACAGGGTTTCAGTTACACGAGCGTCTGGCGAGGGATTCGTTCCCCGTTACCGACCTTCCTTTGTGTAGCGTGCGGCTGATGGATAACAAGCTTTTTCCGTGGGTGCTGCTGGTGCCGCAGGTAGCTGGTGCGCGCGAATGGATTGATCTAAGCCGCGAGCAGCAGCACCAGCTGAGCGACGAAATCGCTGTCGTCTCGCATATTTTTCAGGCGTTGGTGACGCCGGACAAGCTGAATATCGGCGCGCTCGGTAATCAGGTGCCGCAGCTGCATATCCACCTCATCGCGCGCTATCAGGGCGATAAGGCATGGCCTAACCCCGTTTGGGGCGCAGCCTCCGAAGCCTATAAGGACGAAGAAGCCCGGCGTTTTATTTACGACCTGCGTTCCGCGCTCGAATCGCTCCAACTCGCCTGAAGCCCCCTTGACACGCCAATGATTTTGGCTAAGGTGCGCGGCCTTACGACCTCGGGCGGCTCGGTAGCTCAGTGGTAGAGCAGGGGAATCATAATCCCTTGGTCGGGTGTTCAAATCACCCCCGAGCCACCACTAAAAAAGCCCCTTCATGGGGCTTTTTTAGTGGCTGTTTTGTGGGCTGTGAATGGGCAGCCTTCATCATTTACTTAATGAGCAAAGCGAATTTAGGAAATGACACGAGCGCCCTTTGCGCGAGAAAAATCACCCCCGAGCCACCAATTCTTCTCCAAAATCCTCCAAACATCGTTGAATTTCTTGCACATGGCAGGGCGCGTTGCTATGGCATCAGCAGTGAATCAGCGAGGGTGTATGCAGCAATATCCATTGGTAACGGTTGTTGGCGGTTCCGGGTTTGTGGGGCGCCATGTGGTGAAGGCGCTGGCGACGGCGGGATACCGCATTCGCGTGCTGGTGCGCGACACGATCGCCGCGGAGCACCTGAAGACCTGTGCGACGGTTGGCCAGATTGCGATTGAGCATGCAGATATTACGCGGCCTGAGACGCTTGCTGGGAAGTTTGTGGGCTCGATGGCGGTAGTGAATCTGGTCAGTATTCTGTATGAAAGCGGGCGGCAGAAGTTCGACCGCATTAATATCGAAGGTGCACGCGCCGTCGTGGCAGAGGCACGCAAGGCGGGCGCGGTAGCGTTTGTGCATATCTCCGCCCTCGGCGCCAACCGCGCGACGGATACGCGCTATGGCCGCACCAAACTCGCCGGTGAAGAGGCGGTGATGAAGGAATTTCCGGCCGCGACGATTTTGCGTCCGTCCCTCATCGTGGGGCCGGAGGATGGTTTCTTCCAACGCTTCGCGCGGATGTCGATGATTTCTCCAGCGCTGCCGCTCATCGGTGGTGGGCACACGAAATTCCAGCCCGTGCTGGTGACGGATGTGGCGCGCACGGTGCTCGAAGTGCTGCTGCGCCCGGAAACGGCGGGGCAGACCTATGCGGTGGTCGGGCCAAAAACCTATAGCTTCCGCGCGATGCTGGAGCTGATGGCAAGCATCACCGGGCGTCGCACATGGCTGGTGCCGGTGCCATCGTGGATGGCGAGCATCAAAGCGTTTTTCCTGGAGCTCATGCCCTTCGCGCCGCTGATTACGCGGGATCAGGTGAAGCTCCTCAAGCACGATAACATCGCGGGTGAGGGGGATGTGACCACCGCTGCGCTTGGCCTCGCCCCGCAGGCGATTGAGGATGTGCTGCCGCAGCTGCTTTCGCGCTATATCAAAGATTAGGGAGCCGTCATGTCGTTTTTTCGCATGTTTCTGGGCGCATTCTATTCCGCCGATACCTACCGCGAGATGCGGGCAAAACAGGGGCATGGGCTGCTTTATAGCTTGTGGCTGGTTTGCTTGATGAGCCTGTGTTTAGTGTTATTTATGGCGTTCTCATTTCATCAGGCCATATTTTCTTCCGAGAATGGTAAAACGCCTAATATGGAAGCGATACTACTGCAGATCGCCGCGCAGGTGCCGGTGATGACGCTGCAAGATGGCAAACTGCAAACCAACGAGCCGCGTGCGCATGAAATTAGCGTCGCCTGGGGCGAGGGTGAGGACGAGCATACTCTGCTCGCAGTCATCGACACGACGGGGGCGACCACCCACCAGAATATGCCCGCCCCGATGCTGTTTGATGCGGATGAGTTGGTTATCAAAACAGATAAAAAGACTGAGATTCATAGCTACGCCGACGTGAAGGATATCAACGATGGCGCGCCGCTGATTATCAACCGTGCGATGGCGGAGGATGTGGTGAAGAATGTCGTCGCGTGGGTGAAAGAAAACTTTGTAATGATCTATGCAGTCATTGGCGGGTTTATGTGGCTTGGCATGTGGTTCGTGTTTTATCTTCAGCGTGTGGTGATGCTGCTGGTTCTGGCAGTAGGTGGCATTATTCTGGCACAAATTCTGAAAACAAAAGTGACGTTTGAGACGCTCATGCGCCTTGCGGCTCTCAGCTTTACGCCCGTAGCGGTGGCGGATATCGTCTCGATGATTGTGGGCGGTGGCGGCGTGCAGCCTATCTGGCTGGTGCTGACAGGACTACTTATGCTGGGTGTGGCACTCGTGGTCACGCGTGAGACACCGCTTGCCGAAGCCGCGTAATGTTTGTTATGGGTAGCGCATGCTGACGCTCTATCATTCCCCGCTGATTCCCGGATGCCGAAAAATCCGGCTGATGCTGCGCGAAAAGAATCTCGAACATACGCTGGTGACCGAGGATTTCTGGACGCGGCGGGTGGATTTGTTCGTGATGAACCCGGCGGGTGAAGTGCCGGTGCTCGTCACTGAAAAAGGGCAGAATATCGTTGGCGGCTACGCCATTTGCGAATTTCTCGATGAGCAGTTTCCCAACATTCAGTTCTTTGGCAACACGCCGATTGAGCGTGCGGAAGTGCGGCGTCTCGTCGAATGGTTCGATGTGAAATTCGAGCGTGAAGTCTCGCAGCTCGTGCTGTTCGAAAAGGTCTTTAAGCGCCTGCTCGGCTATGGCGAGCCGTCTTCCGAAGCGATCCGCGCGGGCAAGCGCAACATCGTCTATCACCTCGATTACATCGCGCATCTGCTGGGCTCGCGCAATTGGCTGGCGGGGGAATATCTCACGCTGGCGGATATCTCCGCCGCGGCGCATCTGTCGTGCCTCGATTACCTTGGTGATGTGTCGTGGGACGAGCATCCGAGCGTGAAGGAATGGTACGCCCTCATCAAATGTCGCCCGGCTTTCCGCGGTTTGCTGGACGATCGCGTGCAGGGCTTCAAGCCGCCCGCGCACTACATGGACCCAGATTTTTAGAGGCTGCGGCGCAGGCTATTCATTGAAGGATGGATCCCCGCCTGCGCGGGGATGACGGTTTCGTAAAGCGCGTAGCGCCTAACTCAAAACCGTCATTTCGGCCCAATCATGTCCTCTGGGCGCACCCATTGATCGAACTGCTCGGAGGTGAGCAGCCCCAACGCGAGGGCGGCCTGCTTCAGCGTGGTGCCTTCCTTATGCGCTTTTTTGGCGACTTTGGCGGCGTTGTCGTAACCGATATGCGGGTTGAGCGCGGTTACCAGCATCAGGCTCTCATTGAGCAGTTGGGTGATGCGCTCGCGGTTGGCTTCAATGCCGACGACGCAGTTATCCGTGAAGCTCATCGCGCCATCCGCGATCAGGCGGATGGATTGCAGCACGTTGTAAATGATGACGGGCTTGAACACGTTCAGCTCGAAATGGCCGTTGCTACCGCCGACGGTGACGGCGACATGGTTGCCCATCACTTGCGCGGCGACCATGGTGAGTGCCTCGGATTGGGTGGGGTTCACCTTGCCCGGCATGATGGAGGAGCCTGGCTCATTCTCAGGCAACGAGAGTTCGCCGAAGCCGCAGCGCGGCCCGCTGCCAAGCAGGCGTACATCGTTCGCGATTTTCATGAGGGAAACGGCCAGCGTGTTGAGCGCGCCGGAGAGTTCAACCATTGCGTCGTGGCTGGCGAGTGCCTCGAACTTATTCGGCGCGGTGACGAAGGGGAGGCTGGTGATTTTTGCCACTTCCGCCGCGAACTTCGTATCAAACCCTTTCTTGGCGTTGAGGCCGGTGCCGACCGCCGTACCGCCCTGCGCCAGCGGGTAGAGGCGCGGCAGCGTGGTTTTTACGCGCTCGATGCCATAGGCGATTTGCGCCGCATAGCCGGAGAATTCCTGCCCCAGCGTCAGCGGCGTCGCATCCATCAAATGCGTGCGGCCGATTTTCACGATGTCTTTAAATTCTTTCGCCTTGGCATCCAGCGCGGTGTGCAGATGGGTGAGGGCGGGGATGAGATGGTTCACCACCTGATCCGCCGCTGCAATATGCATCGCGGTGGGGAAGGAGTCGTTGCTCGACTGCCCCATGTTGACATGGTCGTTCGGGTGCACAGGTTTTTTGCTGCCCATCACGCCGCCGAGCATTTCAATCGCGCGGTTTGAGATTACTTCGTTGACATTCATGTTGGTCTGCGTGCCGGAGCCCGTCTGCCACACCACGAGCGGGAAATGGTCGGCATGTTTGCCGTCCATCACTTCTGTCGCGGCATCTACAATCGCTTTGCCGAGGGTGGCATCGAGCGCGCCAAGTTCCATATTCACCGAGGCCGCGGCGCGCTTTAGAATGCCGAATGCGCGGATGAGTGGCTTGGGCATTGTTTCGCCACCGATTTTGAAATTCATGAGGCTGCGGCTGGTTTGCGCGCCCCAGTATTTGTCGCTCGGCACCTCGATCTCGCCGAAGGAATCCGTCTCAATACGGCTGGTCGTGTTCATTTTTGCGGCTGCGGTCATGGTCATCTCCTTAAAGGATGGCATCCAAATTATTCTACACTATGCTGGATACCAGCTTCTAATGGCATGACAATTCTTTTTCGGAAATCCGATGCAACCCCACTACTGGAAAAAAGCACAGACACATTTATGCAAGCAATGCCCGACGATGGCAGAGCTCATCGCGCGCTATGAAGGCGAGGGGCTGGCGGCGCGGGGCGAGGGGTTTTACACCCTCATCCGCGCGATTGTGGGGCAGCAGATTTCCGTGAAAGCGGCGGATGCGGTATGGGCGAAGCTCGCCAAAGCGGTGAACCCGATGACGCCGGAGAACCTGCTACGCAAGCGCGAGGCGACGCTACGTGCGTGCGGCCTTTCCGCCTCCAAAGTTGCCTATGCGCGCAATGTCGCCATGTTTTTTAGGGAGCGGTCGATTACCCCGCGCTATTGGGATGCACTCAGTGATGACGAAGTCATCCGTGAGCTGACCAGCATCAAAGGCATCGGCAGCTGGACGGCGGAGATGTTCCTCATCTTCCACCTGCTGCGGCCGGATGTGCTGCCGCTGAAAGACCTCGGCCTGCTCAAGGCCATTGACCTGCATTACACAGGCGGCAAGCGGCTCACCCTCAAGGAATACCAAGCGCTCAGTGCTCGCTGGCAGCCCTATCGCACGGTGGCGACCTGGTATCTCTGGCGCGCGCTCGACCCTGTACCGGTGTCATATTAATTTATTTTGCGTTCACCCATGATTTGTCATGAAACCGTCATATTTCTGTGCTATAGTGAATTTAATAAAATTTTAGAAAATTTATGCAAACCACTCAAAATACGGCGAATCGCCACACAGAGCGCCTTGTGAACAGGGCCGCCTCCGAAGAGGATGGAGGAGAGGATGTTGTCAGCTCTAAGGAGCCTACCGAAGAGGGGCTAAACATCATCAGCGATCTCATTAATGACGAAGCAACGCTGCGTAAGCAGGCAGAACATCTTGATACAGAAGCCCAGAAACTTGAAAATGATGGCGACAGCACGGCCAAAGAGGCGGCGGCGCAGCTGCGCGCGCAGTCGAGCAATGCGCTGACCGCTGCCTCTGAAATCGGCAGCATCATTACGGAAATTAAAAACGATCCGCACAAGAAACTCTCCCGCCGCACAATCAACGGGCTGAAAGCAAGCTCTATGAAGATGATCGGCGAATGCGATCAGGAAATTGAGCATGCGGAAACGACGCATCATGCGGTGGTCGATCATAAAGAGAATTTACGGCGTTCGATAGAAACGCAAGAGCATAAGTCAGAAAAGAAGCTCACACCAAAGCCACCCGCCAAACCAAAGCCGACCAAAAAGACCTCCGCTGAGAAAATTGATGACCCCGATATTCAGGCACGTTTGGAGCATGAACGTCGTGAGCGGGAAGCTGCGTTGGAGCACGAGGAAAACGAGCATCACGCGAAGCGGGCGAAGATGACAGAAAAGGCCGCGAGTGTTGTTCGCAAAGTCAAAAAAGTTGCCAAAGGGATCTGGCATGGTGTCTGTGAAACGGCAGAAGATATTGGTGAAGGCGTCAGCGATGCATTTCATCATGGGGTGGATGCGGTAAAACATGCCGCACATGTTGTTACGCATGCCGCGCCGGTCATGGCGATGGTCAAAATGGGTGGAAAAATGCTGCACGCAATGGCTCATCCGCTAGAAACCGCTTCGCGCGTGATACATAAACTTGGGAATATAAAAAACGCGTTGTTGGGTATTCTGCCGGATCACCCTGGGCACGATGAGAGCCCCGCGATTGAGAGCGGAATTGTAACGGTGCAGGTGGCTATCGCGCCGCGTTCTGCGCCGTTGATGTTGAATACTTCGCTCTTGGATCAGCTTGCGGGACTGAACTTGCCAAAATTGCGTGCAGAGCATGTGGAGCAGATGCCAACACATTCATCGTCGCTGGTTCTGGTCAGCCAGCATCCGGATACGATTCCTTATCTGCCATTCTTAACCAGATCTTAACTAAATCGCTGTAAATTAGCTAAAATTGTAGCAAAAAACAGCATTTCGTCGCCCGCATTGTAACGAAACTGTAACAATTCTGTGGTAGGGTGAAAGTGTGGAGTTCCGACATTCATGACCGAACCGATGAACAGTGCAGAGATTAGCCTCGCTTCCCCAGTACGGGAGATGGGGGCGTTGGAGAAGGCCAACCAGCGCCGCTCGGAAGTCGGAAAAATCTTGGCGTATCTGCGGAACTTAGTTGAAAGCAGCAAAATTTCTCAGTCGTGCAAATCCGATTTGCTGGATCAAATTGGAAGCGATCTCAAAGATTATTCGTTAGCCCTGTTGCCTGAGGATCAGCTTGTGGCACGCATCATGACGGCTATCAAACGCGATATCAACGATAAGCAGATCGAAGAAGCAGAAGAAAATATCAGCACCATTGTGGCTTTGGATGAATATGTGGCACAGACCAAGTATCTCAAGCTGAGCGATGCGGCGAAGGAACGGATTAAGATACGGAGCCAGAGGATTACAGCAGCGAATTTTGATGCGTATGTGGGAACGTTTGTTGAGGATACGATTCCTGAATCCCTTCGAAAAATTCATAAAGCGGGAATTAAAGATTCATTCCAAGTAAAAATAATGCAGGATTCACTTAAGATAATTAATGAAACAAAGCCGGCTATTCGCTTGCAGGTTAACGAGGAAGTGGAAAAAGACCTCATTCTTGCGCAGAAACTTCTACAGCAGCACTCAAAAGATGATTTCGGAAAAGTTCTTCAAGAAATTTGTGTATTGAAGATACCGTCTATGAAAACTCATGCGCTTTTAGACGGCATTAATAATGGTTCTGTCGAGTATAAAGACGTATTCCGTATTTGGGAGCATATCAAAGTCAGTGATCATGAGGGATATGCGCAAAATAAGGATTTGCGTAAGGCGGCGGAGAGACTTTTTTCTTATGTTAGTCCAGACATGGTGAAGCAATTCGCTGCTATGGATTCAAGAACAGATATCGACCCGATTATTATGCGCATCAATGAAACTGGCAATATTGCTTTATATCACGAGATCTTAAAAGAATCCGAGATGCTTTTTAATGGAGAAAGAGCTTGGAAATCTTTTAGTTTAGAGCGTCAGCGTGAGATTATTGCGTATATGTCGCGGAGCATCATGAGCGCGGACGAACAGCATATTTGTATTGCCACGCAGTGCTATGAGAAAACAATATTAGAAAACCTGAAGCATAAATATAAAGAGGCTGCTGAGTTGGAAAAATTCAGCTCCGATATCATCACGGGTTTGACGCTAATAAATATCTCTAAAGATACGAAAGAACTCGTTTCTTACGAGCTTACTGGCAATATGGATAAGGACTTGGTCTCTGTCATTAGCAAGATGGCCAGAAACCACATAAAATTATTGGACTACGATGCAGATCATAATGGTCACATTGGAATGGAAGAACTTGTGACTGCAATGAAAGCGGCGCAGGTCGTAGCTAGTGCGCCTGCTAGTAGTGATAAGCATTTGCCACTCGTGCCGGATGCTACTCCGTCAGCGAAGCCTCAGGCAGCTGTTTCCGCCATTAAAGTTCACTAGCGCTTCCCTTTTATCCTGCCTCGTGCTAATTCCGCCGTCATGCAACAGCAGGAACAAGCAGCGGAGATTATCAAGCATGTGGACCTCACCGTCCCCGGCGACACGCCGCGCGTGCTGATGCATTCCTGCTGCGCGCCTTGCGCGGGGGAGCTGATGGAGCAGATGCTCGCCAACGGTATCGACCTCACGATTTTCTTCTACAACCCGAATATTCATCCGCTGCGGGAATATGAAATCCGTAAGAACGAGAATATCCGCTTTGCGGAGAAAATGGGCATCCCCTTCATCGACGCGGATTACGACGTGCAGGACTGGTTCGCTCGTGCCAAGGGTATGGAGAACGAGCCGGAGCGTGGCGTACGCTGCACGATGTGTTTTGACATGCGCTTCATGCGCACCGCGCTTTATGCGCATGAAAACGGCTTCCCGGTCATCACCAGCTCACTTGGCATCAGCCGCTGGAAGAATATGGAGCAAATTAATGACTGTGGTGTGCGTGCCGCAGCGCCCTATGAGGGGATCACCTATTGGGATTATAACTGGCGCAAGGGTGGCGGCGGGGCGCGCATGTACGAAATCGCCAAGCGCGAGGAATTCTACGCCCAGCAATATTGCGGCTGTATTTATAGTCTCCGCGATAGCAACGAATGGCGCGAGAAAAATGGCCGCGAAAAAATCGTTATTGGCGAGACATGGTATGAGGAGAAGCTTGGTTAGCTTCGGTTAATTGTCTCGGAAGCCGTAGCCACTTCCACCATTTTGCTCCAGCCCCAGTCGGGCAAGCAAACCGTCCAAGTTTTGCTTGATATCCACTTTCTTGAGTGGCTTTTCTTCACTCTTTAGGCCATGAAGCTCATCAATATTCGTTTTGATATAGTCTTCGATTTGGCGTGTATGCGTCTTTGCTTCATCACCGTTGGTTTGTGGCAGAAGTTTGATGAGGCGATTATTAACTTCGTGCCAAGGCTCTGAGGTTGATTTTCCCTCATCCATTGCTTGAATGAGATGCTTGATGCCAAGGCCAAGCGCTTTATCTAGAAAGAGATAGGATGGAAGTGCTGGATAATTCGCAGTAAAATCCACAACAAGCTTCATATAAGGCTTATGGTAACGGTCGGTCATCGGTCTCTCGGCTAGTGTTATATAGCCAGAATACCCTACTCCGCACGCGAGTTGCGTGAAGATTTTGTTACAATTGCAGGGCGAGACCCTTATTTTACGACTTTTTTTGCCTTTACCACGGGGGTGCTGCTGGCAGCAGCGGCGCGTTTGACCTTTTCCTTCTTCGGCTTAGCGGGCGCGGCGAGGGACTTTTCCTCGATCGCGTCGATGCTGCCGATGGCGGCAAGATTAATGATATCCGCCACGCTCGCATTCATGCTGACGATCTGCACCGGCTTCGAGAGGCCGACGAGGATGGGGCCGATGACAGTACCAACGCCCAGTTCTTCGAGCAGATTTGCCGAAATATGCGCCGAGTGCAGCGCCGGCATGATCAGCACGTTCGCCGGGCCCGAAAGGCGGCAGAATGGGTAAAGCGCCATCAATTCCGGGTTCAGCGCCACATCCGCCGAGATTTCGCCTTCGTATTCGAAGTTGATGTCATTGCGGCTGTCGAGGATGGCTACCGCGTCGCGGATACGCTTACTTTTCTCCTTCATCGGGTTGCCGAAATTGGAGTAAGAAAGCAGCGCTACGCGTGGCTCGTGCCCGATCTGCTGCACTTTACGCGCGGTGCGCACAGCAATATCCGCCAGTTCCTGCTCGCTGGGCAGTTCCTGCACGGCGGTGTCTGAAATGAAGACGGTGCGGTTTTTTGACACCAGCATCGACACGCCAAACAGCGATTCGCCGGGCTTGGTGTCGATTACGCGGCAGATATTCTCCAGCGCGCGGTAGTAGTTGCGGGTGAGGCCGGTGATGACCACATCGCCATGGCCGCAGGCAATCATGCAGCTCGCGAAAATATTGCGGTCGTTCTTCACCATGCGCTCTACATCGCGCTTGAGGAAGCCTTTGCGCTGGAGCTTGCCGTAGAGATAGTCGATATAACGGCTAAGATGCGTTGACACGGCGGCATTGGTGATTTCGAGATCATCCGCATGCTTGATGCCGAGCTTCTGAATGGTCTGGCGGATACGATCCGGACGGCCGACAAGTACGGGGTGGCCGTAGCCATTGTCGCGCCAATGGATGGCGGCGCGGATGACTTTTTCTTCCTCGCCCTCGGCAAAAATCACGCGTTGCGGGTTCTGACGTACCACCTCGAAAATGTTGGTCATGCTGTTCGCGGCAGGGTCGAGCCGTGCGCCAAGTTCGCGGCGGTAAGCGTCGAAATCCTTGATGGGGCGGCGGGCCACACCGGAATCCATCGCCGCTTGTGCCACCGCAATCGGGATGGTGGTGATGAGGCGTGGGTCAAACGGGGTGGGGATGATATATTCCGGCCCGTAATGGAGTTCGTGGCCGTAAGCGGCGAGCACTTCATCCGGCACGTCCTCGCGGGCGAGTTCGGCCAGCGCTTCGGCGGCAGCAACTTTCATCTCCACGTTGATCTCGCGCGCACGCACATCCAGCGCGCCACGGAAGATATACGGGAAGCCCATCACGTTGTTCACCTGATTATGGTAGTCCGAGCGGCCGGTCGCGATAATGGCATCCTTGCGCACTTCAAGCACTTCTTCCGGCATGATTTCTGGCACTGGGTTCGCCATCGCAAAAATAATCGGGTTTTTGGCCATGGATTTGACCATATCCTTCGTCACCGCGCCAGCAGAGGAGAGGCCGAGGAATACATCCGCACCATCCAGCGCCTCGGTCAGCGTGCGCTTCTTGGTTTTAACCGCGTGGGCGGATTTCCACTGGTTCATGCTCGAATCATTGCGGCCTTCATAAATGACGCCGGAGCGGTCGCAGAGCAGCACGTTCTCATGTTTCACGCCCATATGCTTCAGCAGCTCGATGCAGGCAATACCCGCCGAACCCGCGCCGTTAGCCACGATTTTGAGGTCGGACAGGCTGCGGCCAGTGATGTGGGCAGCGTTAATGATGCCCGCTGCGGTCACAATCGCGGTACCGTGCTGGTCGTCGTGGAAGACGGGAATATCGCAGATTTCCTTGAGTTTTTGCTCGATGATGAAGCAGTCCGGCGCGCCGATATCCTCGAGGTTGATGCCGCCGAAGGTAACAGAGATCGCGCGCACGGTTTCAATGATTTTCTCCGCATCCACCGAGTCCACCTCGATGTCGATCGAGTCGATATCTGCGAAGCGTTTGAAGAGGATGGCTTTGCCCTCCATCACCGGTTTGCTGGCGAGTGCGCCGAGATTGCCGAGACCGAGCACCGCGGTGCCGTTTGAGATCACCGCAACGAGGTTGCCCTTGCTGGTGTAATCGTAAGCGGCGTTTTTATCTTCGTTGATTTTGATGCAAGGAACGGCCACGCCCGGCGAGTAGCCAAGGGCAAGGTCGCGCTGGGTGATGAGCGGCTTAGTCGGCAGGATGGAGATTTTCCCCGGTTGGCCTTGGCTGTGGTACAGCAGGGCTTCTTCGTCGGTAATCTTCATATTTTCACTGGCCATTGGTCTATCCTTGCACTAATTTCACGCGTTCAAAATATCGAAGAGAGACGGTATGTCAACCGCATCCAAGGCCGCAACCATACTGGGCGAATCGCAACAGACAAGCGCAATGTCGGTGTGCGCTGCACCAATTTCGTCGACTGTGGCAACACCGTCGATGCAGCAGTATTTTGAGATTAAGTCGCGTTATCCGGAGATGCTGCTGTTTTACCGCATGGGTGACTTCTACGAGCTGTTTTTTGAGGATGCAAAAGTTGCCTCGCAAATCCTCGATATCGCCCTCACCAAGCGCGGAAAACATGCGGGCGAGGAAATCCCCATGTGCGGCGTTCCCGTGCATGCGGCGGAGATGTATCTGCAGAAGCTCATCGCGAGCGAGCATAAAATCGCGATTTGTGAGCAGCTCGAAACGCCGGAAGATGCCAAACGCCGCGGGTATAAAGCCATTGTCCGTCGTGATGTGGTGCGGATTGTCACCCCCGGCACGGTGACGGAAGATGCGCTGCTCGCGCCCGCATCAGCGCATTATCTCGCCTCGCTCGCGATAACGGGGGAGGAGGGCGCGCTCGCCTGGCTCGACCTTTCAACGGGTGAGTTCACGACGAGTGCCGCGCCCGTCACTCAGTTGCCCAACCTGCTTGCCCGCGTGCAACCGCGCGAGCTGTTGATGACGCAAACGCATTATGAACTGCTGGCGGCGCAACCCTGGTTTCATGAGTGGAAAGCGCGGGTGACGCTGCGCCCGGACGTGCAGTTCGACGCCAAGGCCGCAAGCCGCCGTATTGCCACGCATTATACGGTGAGCAACCCCACGGTCTATGGCGAGTTCACTGCGCCGGAGCTTTCTGCCTGCGGGGCACTGCTGGATTATGTGGCGCTGACGCAGATGGAAGCCGCCGCGCGCCTCAACCCGCCAGTGAAAGAAAGCGCTGCCGAGCTGATGCAGATGGATGCGCCAACGCGGCGGAATCTCGAATTGCTCATCACGCTTTCGGGCACACGGCGCGGTAGTTTGCTGGCGACGGTGGATCATACCGTTACCGCCGCCGGTGGGCGGATGATGGCGGCGTGGCTTGGCGCTCCCTCCTGTCGATTGGAGGTGATTTCTGCGCGGCATGACGCGGTGGAATGGGCGCTGAATACTTCGAAATTGCGTGAGGAAGTGCGTGATTATCTCCGCCTGATCTCGGACATGGAGCGGGCGCTCAGCCGCCTGTCGCTGGGGCGTGGTGGCCCGCGTGATCTGCTGATGCTGGGCGTGAGCCTCGCGCAAACGAACAAACTGCACGAGTTGCTGCGCACATTGGATGTACCCTCCCTGTTGCACGAGGCGCGGGAGGCGTTGGCTGGGCATCACCTGCTGGCGGAACAGCTGGCGTCGGCGCTGAAGCCCGAGGTGCCGCATCTGGTGCGTGATGGAAATTTTGTGGTGGATGGTTATCGCGCCGACCTCGACGAATATCGCCGCCTGCGCGACGAATCGCGCCGCGTCATCGCGCTGATGGAGCAGAAGTTAAAGGCGGATACTGGGATTCCGTCGCTTAAAATCAAGCATAATAATGTGATTGGTTATTTCATCGAAATCACGTCGATCCATGAAAAGAAGGTGCCGCCGGAGTTTATTCACCGTCAGGGGCTGGCGAATGCGCTGCGCTATACGACGAAGGAATTGAACGAGACTGCGCTGGCCATTGAATCGGCGGCGGACAAGGCGCTGAAGCTGGAGCTGCAGATCTACGAAGAGCTGGTCGCGACGGTTCTGAAAGCCGGGGCAGCTATTGTCAGCGCCGCGCGCGGCCTTGCGGAGTGGGACGTGATTTGTGCGCTTGCAACGCTTGCGGAGGCGGGGCGTTTCGTGCGCCCACGCATGACGAGCGGCGCGGATTTCGCCATTCAAGCCGGGCGTCACCCGGTGGTGGAAGCCGCGCTGCGGCGGAACCATCAGGAATTTATCGCGAACGATTGCGCGCTGGGTGATGCGAGCGGAGCAGGGGCGTTGTGGCTCATCACCGGCCCGAACATGGGCGGTAAATCGACCTTTCTGCGTCAACAGGCGATCCTCACCATCCTCGCGCAGATGGGCGGCTTTGTGCCTGCCGAAGCGGCAACGATTGGCATTGTTGACAAGCTTTTTTGCCGCGTGGGTGCGGCGGATGACCTCGCGCGCGGGCAGTCCACCTTTATGGTGGAGATGGTGGAGACGGCGAGCATTCTCCATCAGGCGACGGAAAAATCCTTGGTAGTGCTCGATGAAATTGGCCGCGGCACCGCGACCTATGACGGGGTGAGCATCGCCTGGGCGGTGGCGGAGCATTTACATAACCACACGAAATGCCGCGCGCTGTTTGCCACGCATTACCACGAACTCACTGCGCTGGCGCAAACGCTGCCGCGCCTCAAAAACTACCATGCGGCGGCGAAAGAATATCAGGGGCAGTTGGTGTTCCTGCACACGATTCGCGAGGGTAATGCCGATAAATCCTACGGTATTCATGTCGCAGCGCTGGCGGGCATGCCAAAACCCGTACTCACCCGCGCCCGTGCGTTACTTACTACGCTCGAATCTGGCCATAGCCTGACTGAGAAACAGGCTGCGCCAGAGCTGCCTTTATTTGCGGCTGCGAGGTCTTATGCTCATACATCCTCAGTGAATTCATCTGATGATGAACCTCAAATCAGCTCGCATATTTATAAAAAACTGGCTGAACGTATAAAAAATATTGATGTGGATGGTTTGACCCCCCGCGACGCCCTGAACCTGCTTGCAGAGCTCAAAAAAGACGCCTTGGGCGAATAATTGCCGCAACGGCGCGATAAGGTAATGATTTGTTAACTTAATTATGCTAAGTTGATCCCCCCAAACTCAGACACAGGGCAATTTAAGTGGCAACCGCATTTTCTATTAGGGCAGTTTCAGGAGAGCAATTATCGCTTGAGCAGCGACAGCGACGTGTGTGGTGGGCTGCCGATATTCATAGTGAATCTGGCCATAATTTTTCAGCGGAAATCGTTGGGAATGAGCTTGTCATCTGCCCGAAGTCGCGTGAAGAAGCGGACTGGTATGCATCCCTTGCTGAAAATGAGCGTAACCTAGTATTTGATGCGGCAGCTCAACACTTCCGCAAATATTCCCCAGAACCAAACGGCATGAAGGTCGCAGCCATCGGCGTTATTGAGAATCCCAAGCCGGTGGGAGATTCTGATCGGCACCTTGCGTACATCAAATTCAATATACGTAACTGCTCAAGCCAGCACATCAAAAACTGTGCAGAAGCCAATATCATGGGCACGCTGGATCGTGACTTGCAGCGCGATAACGAGATGCCTATTCGTGCGGATGGCAAACCTTCGCGGCAAATGGTCGAAGAATGGCATGTAATCGGCGGGAAAGAAGGGAAAGATGGTATTTTTGCAGTAGGGCCATGCGGGTTCTGTCTGGATGAAATGGCGGAACACTCAACCGAGAATACACTCCTCTACATCCATAGTTTGCACGAGCCATCGGTCGTCCCAGAAATAGTGGAGAATATTAATTCTCTGACAGATATGAAGCCTGGGCAAATTCTAAAAACGACGGTAGCGCATTTTAACCAGAAGCGTTTTGTTACCCTGGATGAAGCTGAGATAACATCTCAAAAAAAGGCGCTGCAAGAGATAATTTATGATCTGACTGCGATGTATAAAGGGGATGAGCGACCAGCTTTCCTTTCGTATGATTCTAGCCTTCGGCACAGTATGGGTATTGCTGCCATTAAGGATGCTCATGCCAAAAATGGAGAAGTTGATTCTCAGAAAATGGCGGCCTTCTTTTATGAGCAGACACTCATGACGCTCTACCCGCGCCTGCTGCAATCAGGGGCGGCAAAAGAGGAAGAGGCAGTGCGTCAGTGGGTACATCAAAATATCGACATGCTGCGCATTAACGTATTTGGGATGGCAGACGGGTCGTTTGAATATGGCAAAGAATGCCGCTCAACGGCAGATAAGGCGATGCCTAATGCCAGCAATGCCACCATATCTGCTGCGGTGGATTTGCTTCCGGGGAATCCTCTGAAGCGTCTTTATTCCTACACGTTCGATCCTAAAAATATCGAAGAAGGGGTGATGCGTACGCCGAGTAAAGATGAATTAGAGCGATCCTATAAGCGTAGTGAACACACAGTTGAAAATGAGATGAAAGTGACTGTTTTTGCGCCATCGCCCAAGAAGAAACGGGCGATTCATCGCTATTTTAGTTTGGATGATTTATATCCGTCGCGCTTTTCGGGTGTTAAAATGCCTCATGGTGGCATCGATTTTGATACTGAAAATAAAGCAGAATTCCGGCATAGTCAGGGGCTTAAGCCGGGCTTGTGGCGCATGGGCAAAAGAAACCAGTCTGAGCCTACTGATAGTATCACACGGCCGTAAACGGTTTAAATCGTTTTAGCTCCAATTTCCCCCTTTACCTCTCAAAAACCATCGCTATAGTGCGCCGCTGATTCGCGTAATCAGTAAAGTATAACTTGAGAAGGATTCCTGTCATGGCTGTGCCAAAACGCAAAACGTCACCCTCCCGCCGCGGTATGCGCCAGTCGCACCTCGCGCTGAAAACCACCACGGTGACGGAAGATCAAACCACCGGCGAAGCAAAGCGCCCGCACCACGTATCGCCAGATGGCATGTATCGTGGCCGCAAAGTGACGACCGCTAAGGTAAAGAAATAGTCATCCCGCATGCTTCTTGAGAGGTGAGCCGGCTAGCCGGCACGCCTTTGTTATAGGCAGATTCTTACGAATCGCTGCTCTGTCATCTCTTACCGTTTGGATTTATGGCGCTTCCTCTCCCGATCGCTCTTGATGCCATGGGTGGCGACAAAGCCCCGGAATCGGTGATTGCAGGCGCGCGGCGCGTGCTGAAATGGTTTCCCGAGACGCGTTTTATTTTCTTTGGCCGTGAGCCTGTGATTGCGCCGCTGATTGCCAAACATCGGCATCTGGCTAATGCATCTCAGATTGTACATACCGATGCCGTGATTACCATGGATGCAAAGCCTTCTGTGGCGCTGCGCCAAGGGCGTCAGTCGAGCATGCGTTTGGCGATTGATGCGGTGGCGGATGGTCGTGCCTCGGCCATGGTGTCAGCCGGCAATACCGGTGCGCTGATGGCGACGGCGAAGTTAGTGCTCAAAACACTTCCTGGCATTCAGCGCCCTGCTATTACGGCGACGGTGCCTTCGCGTCATCGCCCGGTGGTGCTGCTCGATATGGGCGCGAATATCGATTGTACGGCGGATCACCTTGTGCAGTTCGCGATGATGGGCGACGCCTATGCGCGGGCGATGCTGGGCATTGAGAAGCCGCGGATTGGCTTACTCAACGTCGGCTCCGAAGAAATGAAGGGGCATGATGAAGTGAAAGAGGCGCACCGCGTGCTGCGTTCCGGTACGATTCCCGTGGATTATTTCGGCTTTGTTGAAGGCAATGACATTCTCGAAGGCAAAACGGATGTAGTGGTGACCGATGGGTTCACCGGAAACATCGCGCTCAAAACGGCGGAAGGCGCCTCGCGCCTGATTTATTCCAGTCTCAAAAACGCCATTGAAAATTCATGGACGGCGAAAATAGGTTATCTCTTTGCGCGTCCTGCCATTCGTATGGCGCTTAAGAAATTTGATCCGGGTCGTTTAAATGGTGCTATTCTGCTGGGTCTGAACGGTATCGCTGTAAAAAGTCATGGCGGGGCAGATGCAAAAAGTTTCGCCAATGCTATCCGTGTGGCAATCTCGCTCGTGAATGAACGGGTGAATGAAAAAATTATCGACGAGCTGACGCGAGCGAATGCCGTAGCAGTTTCTTCGGCAGCGACGCCTTCAGAAGCGGTGGGTGCTTAATGACGCGTTCTGTAATCATTGCCACCGGCAGCTATTTGCCACAGAAAAAACTGACGAACGACGACCTCACCGGCATGGTGGATACGAACGATGCCTGGATTCGGGAGCGCACGGGCATCACCCAGCGCTATGTGGTGGGTGAGGGGGAGGCGACGTCCGACCTTGCGATTCATGCGGCGCGCGCAGCACTGAAATCGGCAGGCATCGATGCGGAGGCGATTGACGGAATTGTGGTGGCGACCTCGACACCGGATACGACCATGCCTTCCGTGGCGACCAAAGTGCAATCGGCGCTTGGGGTGAAGCATGGCGCGGCGGTGGATGTGGCGGCAGCCTGTACGGGCTTTGTCTACGCGCTTTCGGTCGCGCATGGGTGGATTTTGAGCGGCGTTGCCTCGCGCGTACTGGTGATCGGTGCGGAGGCGATGTCGCGCATTGTGGACTGGTCGGACCGTGGCACCTGTATTCTCTTCGGCGACGGGGCAGGGGCGGTTATACTTGAGGCGCAGGAAGATGCCCCGCGCGGCATTCTGGCCTTAAAGCTCGAGGCGGCAGGGGAGTTTGGTCCCTTGCTTGGCACGAATGGGGGTGTTTCGAGCACCCAAACAGCGGGGCATTTGTTCATGGAAGGGCAGGAAGTCTTCCGCCATGGCGTCGAAAAAATGGCGAATATCACGCTCGAAACCCTCAAAAAAGCGAACCTGACACTGGCGGATGTGAGCTGGCTGGTGCCGCATCAGGCCAATGCGCGCATGATTCGCATGATTGGCCGTAGCCTGCGAATTAGCGAGGAAAAATGCGTGGTCACGGTGGATATTCACGCCAATACTTCGGCGGCCACCATCCCCCTCGCACTGGATGTCGCGGTGCGGGACGGGCGTATTAAACAGGGCGATATTGTCGCCATGCCCGCACTTGGTGCTGGACTCACCTGGGGATGTTGTGTAATCTGTTGGTAGTTAACGAAGAATAGGGAGCGTCCTATGTCCAAAACTCTGACCCGCGCAGATCTTTCCAACTCTGTCTACCGTGAAATCGGTTTGTCGCTTTCGGAATCCACCCAACTGGTCGATGCGGTGCTTGAGGAAATTTCCGTCGCGCTCTCGGAAGGGCTTTCGGTAAAACTTTCTTCGTTCGGCACCTTCAAACTTCGCCGCAAAAAAGAACGTATTGGCCGCAACCCGAAGACTGGTGTTGAAGTGCCAATCACGCCGCGCACCGTGCTTTCATTCAATGCATCGAACACGCTGAAACAGGATGTGAATAAGCAGTAGTTGTTTGTTGTTAGTCGTTCGTTCTGCCGTTACGTCATTGCCTCGGCAAAAATTCTGAGCACTCAGATTTTTTTATAAAAACACCACCGAACACGGGGTCATTATGGCAAGCACGGACATCTCGCTTTTTGCGTATGAAGCCGCAGAGCAGAAAAAAGAAAAATCTCCTAACGCACTCCGCACCATCAGCGAAGCCGCTGAAATCCTCGATGTGCCGCAGCATGTGCTGCGTTTCTGGGAAACCAAATTCACGCAGATTAAGCCGCTCAAGCGTAACGGTGGTCGACGTTTTTATCGCCCGCAGGATATCGATGTGCTGCAGCAAATTAAGCACCTGCTCTACAATCAGGGCTACACGATTAAGGGCGCTAAAAAAGCGGTGGATGATTTCATTCACGCGCGCGCGGATCGCGATGTGTCACCCGCAGAATGGATGGCAACGGTGCCACCCGCTAGCGTGAACGACAATTTTGCGCTGCCAACGGATGAAGTGGCCGAGCCAGATATGCTCGCTGAACTCGCGCAAGCACTGGCAGAAACGGATGAGCTGGTGGAAGAGGTGACAGCAGCACCGCAAGCGACACTCGCGACGCCTTCGCGTGATGCACTGCGCGCGATGCGTGCTGAACTCGCCGCGCTGCGCGACAGCCTGCGCCTGCATCTGGCGACACCGCAAGCCGTGATGCAATAAGCGGAACGCTCGCATATTCTACAAAAAAGGGACGTGAAAACGTCCCTTTTTTATTGCGCATTCATCCCATAAAAAAATCCCGCGTCCGGTTTCCCCGACGCGGGATTCGTTTTTACGCGAGTCGTAAAACTACGCGGCTGCTGCGGTTGGCAGCGTGCCGTTCGGCGTCATTTTATCGACGGCTTCTGGCAGGAATTGTGCGAGTTTGCTTGCTACTTCATCAGGCGTCATGCCTACTTTTGCGGCGAGTGTTTGCATCATGTCTGAACCGAGCACCGTTTGCAGCTGGATCGCTTGAACAGGTTGGTTGGCACCGGTGCCAACCCAGGATTGCACCACCGAACCGAGGCCGTTCTTCTCGAACTGGCTCACGAGCCCTTGAACGCCGCCGTGCTGCTCGAGCACTTTGCTTACCATTGCCGTAACGCCAGCGCTCACGAGGCCGCCCAGTACTCCATCTAACATGCTCATAGGTATCTCCCTTAATAAATGTTACGTTGATTTGCTTGCTTGGGGGAGGAAATCTAGACCTTTTATGATAGAAGGAAAAGAAATAAATGGTCGGGGCGAGAGGATTCGAACCTCCGGCCTCTTGCTCCCGAAGCAAGCGCGCTACCAGGCTGCGCTACGCCCCGACTCATCAGACAGGGGCTGCTATAGCGGTGCTTAGCGGTTTGGTCAAGAATCCAAGCGTAAAAGCATGTGCAAATGGCTTTGCTTGTGTTTCGCGCGGCATCGCCTAAAACAGCGTCATGCGCATTTTATTTATCACCGCCACGCGAATTGGTGACGCAACCCTCAGCACGGCCACGCTCGAGGCGCTGCGCCTGCGCCACCCTGAGGCACGGTTCACCATCGCCTGCGGGGCGATTGCCGCGCCGCTGTTTCGCGAATTTCCTGCGCTCGAACGGCTGATTCCGCTCACCAAACGCGCCTATGCCGGGCATTGGGTGGAGTTGTGGCAAAAAACCATCGGCACACGCTGGGATATGGTGGTGGATCTGCGCGGCTCGCTGCTGGGCTATGTGCTGCACGCACAAAAACGCATTCGTTTTCCGGGGAAGCAGCCTGCGGGGAGCATGGCACATCAATGGTCGCGTTGCGCGGGGATTGAGGGATCGCCGCTGCCCACTTTGTGGTGGAGCGAAGCCACGCGCAGCGCGGCGGAGGCGTTCTTGGAGCCTCTTTCTTCACCTATACTCGCGCTTGCGCCGGCGGCGAACTGGCAGCCGAAAGAATGGCCGCTTACGCATTTTACTGCCCTCGTGGCGATGCTGGATGAAGCACGTGCAGCCGAGGGGAAAGCGCCGCTTTCCTACCTGATTGTTGCCGCACCAGCGGAGGTGGAGCGCATCGCTCTGTTACTCGCAGCTCTCCCGCAAAATCGCAGCCGTCTGCTGGCAGGGGAGATGGATTTGCTCGGCGTTGCTGCCGCGCTATCGCGGTGCGCAGGGTTTGTCGGCAATGATTCAGGGTTGATGCATATCGCTGCAGCGGTGGGAATTCCGACGCTCGGCCTCTTTGGCCCTACGGATAGTACGCTCTATGCGCCGGTGGGCAAACAGGCAGTGGCGCTGCGTGCGCCGGAGCAGCAGCTTGAGCGGCTCGCAGCCCCCGAAGTTGCAAAAGCCTTGCATGCCATGCTTAGTGCTTGACCTGAGCGGATACGGCGCGTACACACACCGCCATCATCTGTCGGGGAGTAGCGCAGTCTGGTAGCGCATCTGGTTTGGGACCAGAGGGTCGCAGGTTCGAATCCTGTCTCCCCGACCATTAAAAAAGCGCCCTTGTGGCGCTTTTTTAATGGTTTGAGAGTGTGTCCGCCTGCGAAGCAGGTTCATCATTTACTTAATGAGCATCGCGAATTTAGGAAATGACACGAGCGCATTGCGCGAGAAAAATCCTGTCTCCCCGACCATATTATCGCATGATTTTAAACGGATGCTGCCGCGGTGTGTGCGTGCTGCTTGGTGTGCTGTGCATGGTCTTTCCAACTATCACCCTGTGCTGTGTGCGATGATTCTGCTTTATGCTCCGCATCGTGATGCACATGCGATAGCTGATGCTTCTGGTGCGATGCGTGGTCGACATGGCTCACTTTGGTCGAGGGTGTTTCTTCATGTATGGTCTGAGGAGCCTCCTCAGCCATCATTACAGGAGCCGCGGCGGCAAGCTTGTGTGCCACCCAGGGGTTCGCCTGAATATGTGCTACCTGTGCATGCAAATCTTTGGCAATATCTTCTGCCTTGCCTCCAAGAATCTCGGGCGAGGCCATGTGCCCTGCGAGCTGTTGAATCAGTGCATCCTGTTTTTCGTGCGGCTGCTGCGCGACAATCTCTGCCGCTGAGGCCAGCACGGTTTTCTCCACGCTATTATCTGTTTTGACGCCTTGACCGTGGCCTTTAGAGGAAATGAAGAGCAGGAATTCAGAAACAATATTCGCGAGCACGAAAATGCCACGGAAGACAACGGTTTTTTTTACCTGTGCGTCACCTTGTTTATAGAGCACCCCGGTTGCACCGGCATGCCATAAGGTGGATATAAAATACCCCATTCCTGTTGCGCGAAGCGGCTTTTCTTCAATCCATTGCCATGCTTTTGCCAAACCGTGCTTTTTTGGCTCATCGGGGTTTGGTTTTTTTTCTTTTACCAAAAGGCCAATGAGTGCCGATGTTGCCGTGGTAATGCCAAGCCCAACATCCAGGAGTTCACCAAAATATTTTTGCCCAGTGGCTTTTGCGGTTCTCACTTTGTTGATAGAGGAACCCATTAAAAAGAGCCCCACAGCCGTATATACGGTGTTGAGTGCTTCCGAAGGATAGCGTCTTAAGAAACCATTTACCTTCTGGCCGACAGTCTGTTTTTCTTTGCGCGTTACTAAATCAACAGCAGAGCTATCGGGAACAAGAATGCCTTCATTTTTTAGGTAACGCTTAAGCTGCGAAGTGGCGTCTTTAATTTCATTTTGCGATTGATCCTTGCTCCCATATGCGGTGAGAAGTGCGCTTCCTAAGGCATATCCAACACCACCGGCAATATTAAGGTGAGAGCCCCGCATGGCATCTGCATGTTCTTTGCCTGTCAGATGGGCGAATTTTTGTTTCTCATGGTGGTGGTCCATAAGTGCATAGGTCATGTATGCCGCATCACCCACGTTATACACAATACCTGTCGCCTTCAGCGTCATCGCTTTCAGCTTTTCAGCGCGGGTCATTTTCTCATCGGGGGTGTGCTCAATCGCCGCCGTTCCATTCACAAACCCAGCTGCGCCTAGGTCGCGTGTAAACTCCTCCGGATTTTTCAGCCCACGGACTTCGAGGTAATGCTTGCCCTCTTCAAAAATGGGAACAGCTTTGAAGCCCTGTTGGGTGAGGTGCTGCTGAATGCTGGCGAGCTGATCGGCCGAAGCATCAGTGCGCGCGTGCAGACAGGCGCGCACGCCGCCAGCACTGTTCTTGATGAGGCGAACCTCATCCAGCAGAGAGCCAGAATCATACCGATAAATTGCCACTACAGCGTACTCGTCTTAGGGTTATCCAAGCTTCACTATACGCGTGAATTATGACAACTTGATGACAATGCAGCAAAAAATATGAAAAAAATGCAGGGTGTGGGCAAGAATGGTTATGCTGCGTCGCAGCATGGTTTTTGCTTGGAATTCCGGAACATGTGGTTAAGGTCGCCCTCCACATCAGGGGGAATTATGGCGTTATTCGGCGGAAAAAAGAAAGTTGTCCTTTCCGGCATGCTCGGAAATGGCCTCGAATGGTATGATTACGCGCTTTACGGCCAGCTTTCCTTTGTATTTGCAGAGATTTTTTTTCCCAGCAACGACCCCAGTATCAGCCTGATTATGACTTATCTCACCTTTGCGGTGGGGTTTGTATTCCGCCCCTTGGGGGCAGTGATTTTTGGCCGCATTGGCGATAAATATGGGCGCAAAAAAGCGCTGGTTGCCTCGATGATGCTGATGGCGGGTGCGACCGGATGCCTTGGTCTGCTGCCGACCTATGATACAATCGGCATTTTTGCGCCGATTCTGTTGGTAATCATTCGTATTTTACAGGGGCTTTCGCTTGGTGGTGCGTTCAGCGGCTCCATGTCGTATGTAGTGGAACATGCGCCGGCCGACCAGCGTGCCACTATGGGGAGCGTGACGGTACTGAGTCTGGTGATTGGCTTCCTGATGGGCTCGCTGGTGGCGACGCTCGTCTCCTCAAGTATGTCGCCGGAAGCGTTCCATGATTGGGGCTGGCGCCTGCCGTTCTTTGTGGGCGTGCTGATTGGTGTGGTAGGGTATTATATCCGCGAGCATGGCGAGGAAAGCCCAGCCTATGAAGAGGCAAAGGCTTCCGGCAATCTCTCTGCCCGCCCAGTGCGCGATGCGTTTACGACGTATCGCACGAAAATGCTCGAAGGTTTTTCGCTGTATTTGTTCGTGACGATTCCGTTCTACGCCATCGCGATTTACATGATTGGGTACTCAAAAGCGCATCTGGGGCTCACCCAACATCAGGCATTGCTTGCCAATGCTCTGGCAATGGTGGCGATGTTCTTGCCCATCTGGCCATCGGCGCGTATGGCCGATAAGATCGGCCGCAAAAAAGTGCTGATGACCGCGATAGTTGCGATGGGGCTTGCAGTATATCCGGCCTTCCAGCTCATGCAGACGGGCATCTTTATCAATGTGGTGATTGGTCAGTGCATGCTTGCATTCATTTCGGGCTGGTATATTTCGCCGATTCCGGCGTTGTTGGTGGAGCTTTTTCCCACCCGCATCCGTTATACGGGCATGTCGCTGTCCTATAATTTCTGCGCGATTCTGGGGGGGCTAACCCCCAGCATGGCGGAATATCTCATCCGCACCACGGGGGATAATGGCTCGATTCTATGGCTGTTTGTGGGCAGTGGTTTGGCCTCGTTCATTGCGCTTTATTTCTATAAGGATAACTGGCGCGCGCCGCTGGCGGCTTAAAAACACTTGCACAGCCTGCTGTCAGCATTTATCACACCCGGCGAGTCGGAGCGTAGCGCAGCCCGGTAGCGCACTAGTCTGGGGGACTAGGGGTCGCAGGTTCAAATCCTGTCGTTCCGACCAGCATTTTCGCTGATGCGAGAGAAGCTTTGAGTTATGTTCACCGTCACCCTCATTCCCTTCGGCACGTCGCGCTATGAGCAGACGAAGCGTTTCCGCGACAAAATTTTGCGAGAACCTCTGGGGCTCGCCCTTAGCGAGAAGGATGTAGAAGGAGAGGGGCAGCAGTTTCACATCGCCGCGCTTGATGATGCTGGCGATGTTGTGGGAACCGTCGTTCTGAAACCTGTTTCCGTAGATGAGATAAAGCTACGCCAGATGGCTGTTGCGGATAATATGCAAGGCACGGGACTCGGCAAAAAGCTGGTGACTTATGCCGAAACGGTAGCAAAAAAACGCGGATTCCACGTGGTCACGATGCATGCGCGTATATCTGCATTGGGATTTTATGAAAAGTTAGGCTACAAAACCGAGGGCGAATCGTTTATCGAGGTGACGGTTCCGACCATTCTAATGAAAAAACGCCTATCCTGATCTTTTAAAAAGCGAGTATTTATGACCAACTTTTCTGCATTCTCTGGCGCGTTTACAGCGCTGATTTCTCCTTTCAAAAATGGTGCGCTGGATGTGGCTGCGCTCGAGGCGCTGGTCGACTGGCAGGTGTGCGAGGGCATTCATGGGTTGGTGCCGTGTGGCACTACGGGCGAATCCCCCACGCTAAGCAGCGCGGAATATAGCGACGTCATCAGCCGCACGGTGAAAACCGCCGCTGGTCGCGTGAAGGTGATGGCAGGCACCGGTAGCAACGCGACGGATAAAACCATCGCCAACACGCAGCTCGCAGAGAAGCTAGGTGCGGATGCGGCGCTGGTGGTTGCACCCTATTACAACAAACCGACGCAAGAGGGGCTGTACCAGCATTTCAAAGCGGTGGCGACGGCGACAGCGCTGCCGATTTTTATCTATAACATTCCCGGCCGTTCGGTAGTGAATATCAGCGACGAAACCCTCGCGCGTCTGGCAGAAATTCCGAACATTGCGGGCGTGAAAGATGCGACTGGCGACCTCGCGCGCGTGGCGTCACTGCGGCATTTGGTGGGTGACCGTCTGGTGCTGCTCTCGGGCGAGGACACGACCGCCGTGGGCTTCAACGCGATGGGCGGGCGCGGTGTGATTTCGGTGGTGTCGAACCTCGCGCCGAAGCTGTCGGCAGAGATTCAGAACCTCACTCTTGCCGGGAAATACGACGAAGCGCGTGCGCTGCATGCGCCGCTGGTGCCGCTGATCAGCGCGATGTTTGTGGAGACGAACCCGGCGCCGGTGAAATTCGCCGCCTCGCTGATGGGTAAGACCACGGCGGATGTGCGCTTGCCGTTGGTTGCTACCTCCACCGCGACGCAGGCGCTGGTGCGCAGCGCGATGACCAGCCTCAAGCTCATCTAAGCATGGCCGAGAAAAAAACAGTCGCCGTCAACCGTAAAGCGCGGTTCGAATATGCCATCGAAGAGGTCTTCGAGGCGGGGATTGTGCTGGTCGGCACCGAGGTGAAATCGCTGCGGCTTGGGCGCGCGAACATCGCGGATTCCTATGCGAGCCACAAGGAAGGCGAAATCTGGCTGTGGAACGCGCATATCCTTGAATATACGCACGGCAACCGTAACAACCACGAGCCGAATCGCGGGCGCAAGCTGCTGCTCAACGCGCGGCAGATCAAAAAGCTGGTGGGGGAGCTGAAAGTGCGCGGCACCACGCTGATTCCGCTGGAGCTGTACTTCAACACGCGGGGTTTCGCCAAAGTCGCCATCGCCGTCGCCCGCGGCAAAACAAAATACGAAAAACGTGATGTGATTAAAACGCGCGACTGGAAGCGCGAACAGGGCAGGTTGTTGAAGAAAGACCGTTGATTAACCCTTCCTTAAGGTTTCTATGCTAGGGTTACTCTATGCCAGATAACGGAACGACATCGAAAGAACCTGTGCCGAAGAAGCATAAAACCCGCGAGGAATTTACGTTTTTGCACAGCTTTGGGGATTTGAACGGCACGGTCTATAACCCGCTCTACACGAGTAACACCATCGGTTCTGATGCTTCCGTGTCGATGGTGGGCATCAAATTCAGCAACGAGCAAAAAGATAATCTAACCATCAGAACGGGCTCGTTTGCCAGCTGGCTGAAAGGGCATTCTTATGAGTCCATCGGGCAGCATTATTCCATTACTTCGTTGCGCGGTGAGAAAACAAAATCACTTGGGCAAGACTACGCACTGAATTTGAGGGGTCAGCTGACGTATTTTTCGCCGGATCTGGTGAAGGGGGCGTACCCCTCGGACACCTACTTCAACCCTGAAGCGCGCATAAAGCACGGTGACTATTCGGTGGGTTTGAGCGCGGTTGTTGGTAATCATATTGCGAAGGATCAGGCCTATGTCACGGCAGGATTTAAAAAAACGCAGGTCAATGTGGGGGCATATATTCAGCCGCCGGCTGGCCATTTGCCAGAATGGCGGATGCAGCCGGGTGACGAAATAAAATTCCGTGCCGCAGCCTCGCAAGGCGTACAGTTTGCGGAAAACCAAAACCTGAAAATCTTCGGCTCTTATGAAGCGGGGGCGTTTAAGCCGGATGCATTGGCTCAGGCACGTTTGGGGACGACTTATACCATTGAGGCAAAGAACGCGAATCGCTGGGGCGATAAATGGAAGCTGCAAGCCGAAACCGTGCTGAGCAGCACAGCGCCACATCATCTTGCCCATGCGACGGGAAGCATAGACATGCCGTTTTCCCTTAGCCAGAAAGACATGCATGCTGTTCACGGTATTATGAGCGCAGCCGGGGGATGGGTGGCTAAAAAAGGTGAGTTGCAACCCGCATTTTCTATCGGTCTGAACGTAAAATTGTTTGATAGTAAGAGCTTTAGCCGCTAAGTGCAGCTGCGGAACTTGCAATTTTCTTAATAAGTGTTAATTTAGAGCCATGTGGACACAGATTCAAAAAGCGCTGCAAAGCGGCGAGGTGGCGGCGGCAAACGATAGCGGTGCGAAGAACACGCTACCCTTTGCGGTGCCGCTGCGCAAGCAGGGGGTGAGCCAGAACCTTGGCAATCTTGCGGTGGGGCAGGCGATCCGCTTCAGCCCGAGCTGCCCGCTGCGTCCGCTTGCTGGCAGCATCGCCTATGTGCTGGCGCTGCGCCAATACCGTTTCGGCACGGATGTACTCAAGAATTTTCAACTGCAAATCGGGCGCGGGAAACATTACTTTCTCACCGTCGCCGAGGATGAGCAGGGGCAGTATCTCAGCCTCTCCCGCGCGCTGAGCGAGTTGGAGCAGGACCAATGGTTCGGCCGCGATGCGCTCGGGTTTTTCATGGAGCCATCGACCGCGAAAACCATCCGCTGCAAGGCGGATCTGGCGGTGGATGGCGACTGGGCCGCGCCGCGCTATAGCAAAACGGTGGACTGGGTCGAAGGCCATATCACGCAGGCTGGCGGTGGGCGCGGCTCGCGCAGCTTCCGTTACAACCTGCTGGTGAGTGAATCCGGTGAAAAAGCCCTCGAAATCGAGCATGACGACGCCAGCGGCGAGAACCGCGTGTTCGTCACGGTCTATCGTCCGGTGGAGGATGTCGTCGCGATCGAGGCGGTTGCTGGCGCGCCGGAAGCGATGGATCCGCCACTGACCGCCACGCCCGCGCCGCCGCCCAAAATGCCGCCGGAAGTGGGCGAGGTGCCGCTATTTAAGGACTATCCGGGCACGCCACCCTCGCAGCCAAAGCAACGGCCGGACTTCCGCCGTTTGGAGGATGAAACACCGCAGGAAATTCGTATTCAGCGCACCGCACTTTCGACCGATTTCGGGGCGGAGGAAGCGTCGGCGTTGCCGTCGTTCCTCGTGGCGCGGGACGGCGATTGCCTCGCGCTCGACGAGGTGTTGCCGCCGGAGCCAGAGCGCGTGCGTGTCGGCCTCAAAAGCGCGCAGATGCTGATCGACCGCGCGCTCAGCCGCAATGTGCGCGTGCGCGACGTGTTGCGCGATATGCTTGGGCTTGATTCCGTGATGTCCGAAGAAGTGATTTTCGAGCTGCCACTCTCGGACGAGGATTACCGCCTGCTCGCCGTACGCTTCAAGCTCCGCGCCGATAACCGCGCCGAAATCCGCGCCCGCCTTGAGGAAGAACTCAAGCGCCAGCTGGGTAGCCGGTAGTAGGTAGCGGCGCTACGTCATTATTTTGTGTATGATGCTTTCGCGCGTTTACTAAACGCGCTAAGTTCGTCGCATGCCCCATCTTTTTACCGTACCTGCCGGACTGCCGATTGCGGATGTTGCTGCGAAGCATATCCTTAGCACGCTGACGCGTGAGGAGCGGCCGCAGGCCGTTGTCTTCGTGCCGACGCGGCGGGCGGCGGTGACGATGCGTGCGGCGTTTCAAAGCGCACTCGCGGGTGAGGCGTCGCTGCTCCCGCGCATTCTGCCGCTGGCGGATGCCGACCAGGCATTGCTGACATTGCTCGGTGCGGGTGCGGTTGAGTTGCTCGCCGAGATTCCCCCCGCGATGCCGGAATGGCAGCAGCGCTATCTGCTGACAGCGCAGGTGAAGCGGTTTTTAGAACGCCAGCAGGGCGTGGTGACGCTCGATTACGCCCTCGCGCTGGCGGAGGAACTCATGGCGCTGCAGGAGCAATGCGCGCGCGCCGGGGTGACGCTGACGCGCACGAATTTGCGCCAATTGGTGCGTGCGGATATGGCCACGCATTGGGAACAGGCGTTGGCGTTTCTTGGCATTCTCGCCGATTATTGGCCGGAGGTAGAGCGCGAGGAGGGGATGATCACCGCCGCCGCCCGTGAGGTGCGGTTGCTCGGCGCACTGGCCGAGGCGTGGTGTGCATCGCCGCCGACGATGCCGGTGTTTGTGGTGGGCTCGACTGCGAGTCAGGAATCCACCGCCGCCTTGCTTCAGGCGATTGCCGAAAGCCCGCGCGGCGCGGTGATTCTGCCGGGGCTCGACCCATCGATGGCGGAGGAAGAATGGCAACGCATCGGCGCGGGGCATCCGCTATTTCACCTGAAGCATTTTGTGGAGCGTTGCGGGGTGTCGCTCGGTGATGTCATCGCTCTAACAGAAAAAAATAAATGCCTCACACGCAGTGTGTGGATGGATGCGTTGGTGGCGACGGAAGAGATTCCACATTGGCAGCAGCGCGCCTTGCCGGAGTATGCGCATCTGCGGTTGATTCCCTGCGCCCATGCGGAGAGTGAAGCGCGGGTGATTGCGCTGCTGCTGCGCGAGGCGCTAGAGACGCCGGGCAAGCGCACGGCGCTGATTACGCCGGACGAGGGGCTGATGGCGCGCGTGGCCGTGCAGATGAAACGCTATGGCGTCACCATCGACCGCCTGAGCAAAGGCACGTTGGCGACGACGGATTCGGGCAGTGTGTGGACATTACTGATGGCTGCACTCTCAGAGCCGGAGCGGTTGATTCATCTGCGGAGTTTGTTGCATCATCCGCTGGTGGCGGTCGATCCGCATTTCCTGAATGCGATGGAGCCTTATTGGTATGGGGTTGCGGTGCGGCGTGCCGGGCAGCTGCCGAAAATGCCGGAACCCTTGCGGGCACACGAGGCCTATGGCGCGCTCGAATACTGGGTGCGGGCGATGGCGCGCTTGGCGCGAGGGCGGATGCACGCGTCGGAATGGGTGAGCGAATGCCGCGCGCTGCTTTCGCCATGGGTGCCGATTGCGGGCGTCGCTGCCGAGGCGCTGGAGGAAGCGCTTTTAGCCCTCAATGCGGCGGATATTCTGGGCGTAATGGAACTGCGTGAATTCGCTAGCCTACTCACGGAGCGCTTGGCGCAACCGGTGCGTCATGGCGGGGTGGCGACGCATCCGCAGCTCTTCATGCTCACGCCGGTGGAAGCGCGCTTGCAGCAGTTCGACCGGGTGATTCTTGCCTCGATGACGGACGCGCTGTGGCCGGGCATCACGCCTGCGAACGCGTGGCTTAACCTCGCGGCGCAGGAGGCGCTCGGCTTGCCGTCGCCCGCGCACCATGTGAGCCTGATGGCGCATGACGTGCTGATGTTCGGCAGCGCGGCGGAGGTATTTTTGACATGGCCACTGCGCGATCAGGGAAGCCCGACCACGCGCTCACGCTTCATCGAGCGGTTGGTGACGTTGCTCGCCATGCATGGGGTGGATGAAGCCGCGATCACCGCGCGCGTCTATGAGCAATGGGCGGAGGAGGCGCACGCGGCGCATGGCTTCCATCCGCATGCACCCATCACACCAAGGCCATCCGCAGCGGAGCGGCCGCATAGCTTGCCTGTCAGCGCGCTCGATACCTTGTTCAGCGACCCGTTTGCGATCTATGCGCGCTATGTGCTTGGCCTCAAGGAGCTTGAGGCGATGGATGCCGAGCCCGAAGCGAGTGACTTTGGCAGCCTTGCGCATAGGGCGATTCAGGCGCTCACCACGCATTGGAATACGCATCAGGCGGAGGCAACAACGGAGCAGCTCGCGGCGATGGCGGATGCGGCGTTGCGCGATTTTGCGGATCGCCCGTCAACCGCGTTGTTCTGGCGCACACGCCTGATCCGTGCACTCGGATTCGTCAATGGTATCGAGAGTGAGCGCCGCGAATCCCCCGCCATGCAGGTGCAGCCGGAGATGAAGGTGGAGGCAGTACTGGCGCTTTCGCTGGAGAAGGAAATCACCCTCCATGGCCGCATCGATCGGGTGGAGGCGTCGGCTGGCGGCGCCATCATCGCGGATTATAAAACAGGAACGATTCCCACCGACAAAAAAATCCGTGAGGGATATGCCACGCAATTGCTGGCCTATGCTATGTTGCTCGATGCTCCGGCGCAGGCGATTGAATATTGGCGGCTACCGCACGGCAAGCATAAGGGAGAGGTGACACAGGTGCTGGTGGCGGATTTATTGGCCAATCAATTGCCTGAGAAGCTCAAAGCCGCGCTACTCACGATGATGGACACATCCACGCCCTTGCTCGCCAACCCCGGGCTGGCAGGGCATGCGTATGACGGCATCAGCCGTTATGATGAATGGGCGGGGTAGGGCGCTAGCGACGCACGCGCACACGGATCGGTGCGGGTTTGCGTTCCGTCATCTTACGGACGAGAATCACGCTAACGGCCAGAAATGAAACTGTGCAAAGAAGTACCATAACTTCAGTAAACCATAAAAAGATTAAAGTTACGTTAATGGCCTGCATTATTATTGCGGTTTGGTGAGAATATAATTCTGGGTGAACACTAAAAGCACGGTCAGCAGTACAAACCCTAGCCCCATACCACGGCCGATCTGGTAGGTGAGCGTGCGCCCAGCCTTCTGGTGCCACTCCATCGCCTTGCCGTAAAACGCGACGATAATCGTGATAATCGGGTAGACATAGCGGCCATCGGCGATCTGGTTGGGTTGGGGCAGGTTATGGAAGCGGTAGAGCAGCATGCCCGTCATCGCCGCCGCCATAAATAGCAGGAAATGCCAGACATAGTACGCGTTCTGGGGGAGGCGTTTTTCGCGCCACAAGCCATAAATAATGTACACAATCATCCCCTGCCAGACGATGCCAAAGGCGAATAAAACTGCCAGCGCCCGCCACTGAATATAGTCGCCCACCAACAAACTGCGCATGTAGTAATGCCAGAAATGGAACATGGCCTGCCCGGCAAATGGGTTAATCATGGTATCGCGCGTGAATTCATGCGGGTCGAAGTAGAAATACATCCACAGCCAGTCATAGAGGGAGTAGCTCACCCCCGGTTCAGAAGAGGTAACATGTTTCAAATGGTCGCGTGCGAGGGTGGAGTAGCAGCAAGCGGTCATGAATAGGATGGCGATAAGCAAGCGAAGGGTCAGTAAGCTTCGTAGCGCATGACGCTGTTGCCAGAGCATGGAGAAGGTAAAAAGGCTAGTAACTCCTACTAAAAGCAGGGCGTTATTCTTGGCCAGAATGGCGATGCCTGCGCTATAGATGGCGCCAACAATATGCTTGAGATTGCGCTCCTGTAACCAGCGGATAAGGAAGTAAATCACGGCCATTTCTGCTGGGTAGAGCAAAATATCGCAGCTGATAAACATCGTTTTTGTCATGCCTACCGGCCAGAATGCCACCATCGCGAGGCAGAGGTAATACGTGGCATCCCGCGCCGGGAATAATTGACGCAGCGTGAGTGCTGCAAACACCCAGAACGTGGCGAACAATATTAGGGACAGGTAGCGTACATAATCAAAGGCATCGGCGCGGTCGCCTGCCCATGTGCCCAGCTCATGAAACCCTGCGGCCAGAATATAATAGCTGGCCGGGTGGCGTGCGGCGATGCCTTCCGACTCCGTCGGCGGCAGGGCGTGATGCGTGACGATATAGCGTATGTAGTTGGCATGGTAGCTGTAATCGGTGCTGAAAGCTGCCCAATTCTGGGCGTACGAAAAAAAACAGCTCAGGCTCAGCGCGCACGCGGCGAGAAGAATCGTGACGTTCGTACGGTCAAACTTCAGGCGATAGAGAGCAAGCCCATAGAACATAACGATTGGCACTGCGAACGCATAAAAAAAGATAAGTATCTCCGTTGGGTTGTGCTGTGCCGGTTAGGATACGTGCGCAACCATAATTTGTGAGTTTGGAGTTGTCTTCTTGTTTTTACTTGAAAAAAAATAACATTAACGGAAGCTCTCATTAAGAGAATAGTAACGATTTGCTGCTACCATCAGTGGAATACCGTATCAGTCTCAAGGGATAAAAACATGACTAGTGACTCGAAACCCGAAATCCATATCTACGAAGGCGACGGCGCGTTTGCGTATGCGCATGACCAGTTGGTGGCGCCGTTTCTTGCGCGCACGGCGGGTGATGCCCTAAATCTCAAGGGCTATGACTGGAGCGCTGCAAATCGTATCCGCACGGATGGCGCAATTGTCACGGAATCCATCGCCGAGGGTAAGGCTGCTAAGGCAGCGGTAGTGAAATATCCCGGAGCGACGCCGGATGCTGAAGAGCTCGAATATCTCAAGGCGAGAACGGGTGGCGATCCCAAAAGTGCACTTGGGCTTGGCAACTCGCCCAACGCACCACTGCGCGGCGCGAATGGTTTCGATGCCTCGATTTTGCGGATGCCTGCGGCTTCATCGCTGCTGATTGAGCCGCTTGAAACCCACTGGAAGCCTGACTCTGATGTTGAAATCGCGCGCCTTACCGAAGGTGGGCGGCTTGCCAATCAGCAGGTGACGATCACCAACCACGATCAGCAAGTGGAGGTGATTTTTATCGATGCCGAAGGTGGTGAGCACCCGCTCGAAGGGGCGGATGGTAAGTACTACACACTGGCCGCCGGCTCGCCGGTTTCCATTACCCATGTCAATAAAGCGAAGGCTGAACAGCTTATTCGTGCTACCCTTGATACAGCGGTCGCAAAGAAGGCGGACGTCATGCTGAGCCTTAAAAATACGGTGTTAAAAAGCATCGACGGGCCTCTGAATAAGCTCGCTAAAGATATTTTTGATGCGGATTATAAAGCGAAATTTGATGCCAATCAGCAATGGTTCGGCACCAAAATTGTAGACGATGGCTTTGCATGGTTGCTGGCTGAGGCATCAAGCAAAAAAACGCCACAAATCATGCTTTCGCCAGACGATGCGTATGGCGCACAGATGGAATATGTGTTGGCGGAGGTGAAGAAAAAAGGGCTGAACTACCGCCATACAGAACACCCGGTCGCGGTTGCGCGGTTTTCAAATGCGGTGGGCGATGAATATGGTGGGATGCATTTCCCCGGCGTAAAAAAGAAACTAGCCGAGTTTGTGGCGCAGGCAGGTGGCACCCTTGTGGTGCGCGATAAAGAAACAAAAGAAGAAGTCTGCCGTCATGTTGTTCCGAAGGGCGAGTCAATGTGGCTGGTTTCAGCGCAAGACCTTGAAGGTGCACGCATCTTCGCCCGACGGATGCTTTATCAGGCGTTGGATGGCGTCAAAATCACGGGTAAGCCTATTGAACATGTGCTTTTCGGGTTTGATGTAAACGCCAAGTTTGAAGCGCCTTTTGCACAAGCGATTCAGGAAGAAATCGACCGTAAGCAAGAAGAGCTCTCTGCGAAAGGTATTGAAGCAAAAGTGGTGCCGCCTGCAATGTTGGCAGCCGAATCGCTGACTAATCCGTCGAAAAAAGGTACCTTGCTGGCCCTCAATAATTTGTGGGGTGACATCATTGCCGACCTCTATCCCGCGTTGGCAAATAATCGCGCCTCGTACGATTCATCCCTCATTTCCAATAAGGGCTTTGTGGTAGAAACAGGATCAGGTGGCACTGCCCCCGACCTGCTTTTTGGGCGCGACGGTCAAGGGGGGCTCATTCGTAACGGCATGTTCAACCTCAATCCGATTGCCATTCTCTCGGGCTTTGCTCAGGCGGCACGCTATAGTGGTTCGCCAGTATATGCCGATGCGCTAGAGGCGGCGATTAACAAAACGCTTTGCCAAGGCTACCTCACGGCGGATCTGGTGAATAAGGACGGCTCGGCGAAGCTGCGTGTAGGGTTAGGCATTACCGATGCGATTTCCCTGCCTAAGCCGCGCGCTGTGGATACGCGGGTATTCATGGCGGCGCTGGAGGTGAATCTCCTCAATACCTTGGGGAAGGACGCTAACGCCGCGAAGCTTGCGCTCAATGCCGTCAAAGACCTCGACGTGATTCCGCTGGATGAAGCAGGTGTGCAACCCCTCGCTAAATACGCCACCCGGGCGAGCGATCTTGGTGCGGGGATTAACCGAAAAATCGCTGTATAAGTTATTGTATTTTAAAAAATAATTTGTGGCGGACAGGGAGGGATTCGAACCCTCGATAGAGTTACCCCTATGCCAGTTTTCGAGACTGGTACCTTCAACCACTCGGTCACCTGTCCGCACTCGAAGGCCGCGATATAGCAAGGAATAACTGCTGGGTCGAGCGGTTTTTAAAGCAAGCCGAGATGGCTGAGCAGAATATGCGTGCCTATGCCGATGAGCACCAGCCCAGCCGCAGTTTCCGCGCGCTTTCCGACCTTGTTGCCCACATGATGGCCGATCATGATGCCGAGCGTGGCCATGGTGAAGGTGGCGGTGCCGATCGCTGCCGCCATCACCCAGATATTGACGGGGAGGAAGGCGAGGGAGACGCCGACAGCCATGGAGTCGATGCTGGTGCCGACAGCGGTGAGGATGGCGAGGCCGATGCGTGGTTGTTCCGGTGTGGCGCTTTCATCTTCGCACTGGGGTTCGGCGGCTTCAAAACTTTCGCGTAGCAGTTTGCCGCCGACATAGCCGAGGATGATGAAGGCAATCCAATGGTCAAACGCTTGAATATAACGGCTGGCGATGAGGCCAAGGCTCCAGCCAACGAGCGGGGCGATGGCTTCGACCACGCCGAAAATAGCACCGCTGCGTGCTGCGTCGCGCAGGCGAGGGTGGGTGGTGCATACACCTTTGCTGACAGAAACGGCGAAGGCATCGGCCGACATGCTAAGGGCAAGCGCGGCTGTCGCGGCAACGCCCATCAGCTCTTCCACTTCAGCAGTTTGGGCTTCAGCATATTCTCGAACGGGCGCGCCTCGGCGGCTGCGGCGAGCGCCTCTTTCTTCAGGCGGAAATACCAGAGTGCTTGTGCATCGGCATCGCCCATCAGCAGCAGCGGCGGATGGCCGGGTTTCAGCCCCTCTTGCTGCATTTTCACGACGCGCAGATCCTGCTGCAGGAACGGTTTGCCGAAGAAATGCACAAGCAGCGGCCGCAGGAAATTCAGCAGCGGAATCGTGGTATACATGAACTGATGCAGCACGGTTTCCGTCGCGCTGACGGGGGTGAGCGCCGTCAGCAGCAGCACGTGGTGCTCGCCGATGGTGATATGCTCACGCCGCAGTCCGGGGAGCTGAAATTCGATTTCCGTCGTGCGCTCGCCGCCGAGGATTTTATACGCGCGCGAGTTGGAGGAGGGGCGGTGGCTGACCATTTTAAAACCGTGGCCGACCGGCTCGAACTGCTTGGCCTTGGCGTGGATGGAGCGCGCGGAACGCCACCACCAGGCACGGTGCACAAAGGGGCCATGCGCCGGGTCCATCAGCCCGATGACGGCGTGGTCGATCGGGCAGGGGAACAGCACCGAATCCACATGCTTAAAGCCGCCCTTGAGGGCGATGGGCATGGCTGGCGGTTCGTTAGCGGGCGCTTCGCTATTGCCCGCAGCGGCGACATAGACCCAGATCAGCCCGTCCTGCTCGCGGCAGGGGAGCTGCCCGGTTTTGATTTTGCTGATGTCGGTTTTTTCCTCGACGAGCGAGGGGATGGCGGTGCAGGTGCCGGCCATGTTGAAGCGCCAGCCGTGATAGCAGCACTCCACCTCGCAACCATCGAAATTGCCGAAGCGCAGCGGAATGCCGCGGTGAGGGCAGAAATCTTTCAGTGCGCTGACGACGCCCGCATTGTCGCGCAGCAGCAGGATTTGCTGGCCAAGCATGGTGACGGGCTTCATGCCCCCGCGCGGGAGATCCCCCGAAGGTGCGGCCACGTACCAATAGTTATAGAGAAGTTCAGCATCGCTCATGCCGCGAGGTTTAGCGCCACAGCGGCGCGATGTCTACGGAGGATTAAACCTGCACCATTTCGCGCTGCTCGGCGGGCTTCAGCACCTCACGCGCAGCCACGTTGCTCACCTTCGCGTGCGGGGTGTGGCTGTGTGCGTGGGTGTCGTGTTCGGGGGCTACATCTGCTTTGATGGGCGACTTTTCTAGCGTAGCATGCAGTTGATGCTCTGCCTTTGCCTTGCGTGCATCGTCTTTTTTCTGAGCGAATAGCTTATAGGCAATCTCGTGCAGGAACGAATACATAATCGTCAGGCCGAAGTCGAAAGCGATGGTGTCGTGTAAGTTCTGCCAATTCGTTTCAATCTTTGCCGCTTCGTGCGGAGCTTTAGCTTCAATGCCCTCAACACTTTTCTTCGCCCAATATTCAGTCTTGCCAAGCCCAATCTTCTCGGCGGCGAATTTAGTGCCGCGCATAATATAATCGTAGAAGTTCTTCTTAACCCACTTATGGCTTGGCTCGTATACTGTGAACGCCAATAGCGGTGCCAGCGCAATGAAGCGTGTCTTCATTCCTGTTGCGAAGTCTTTTTTAGGCTGTTCTTTAATTTCTTTATACGCCTGTGCAAACTTTGGATCGTTTTCTACTTTGTCTTTACCATAAATCCATGTGTCCAGTTTCTTTACGAACGGGACTTTGTTTTTAGGATTCTCAAGATGCATTAGCGGTGGAATTGTAACGGTTCCGCCAAACATAATTGAGAGAAACATAACGCCATAGCCAACAGATGTTTCGAGCGCTTTTTTACTTTCCTCGAGAGCTTTGGTTCCTTTGCCCTTGGTCATCTCTACGATCGGTTCAAATATCTTCGTAAAGAAGCTATTGAGGGGCTTCGACCATATTTTTCTTCCAATTTCGGTGCGCGAAGTAATGTACGCAAACGCGACACCGAATGTCGAGTTCATGATCCAATCAACACCGCGATAGGTGATTTCGTTATGGATGCGCTCACCCATTGAAACGAAGGAGCGGATAGGTTTACCGTTTTTGTCGGTTTTGCGGCTGACATCAAACTTTCTCGACGGATCCGCCGCTTTTACTACATCCAAATCCTCGGCGGCGGCGCGGGCTTTATCAGCCACGGGCACAGGCGCGAGGTCACGCTCGTTGATTGGCTCAATGGTAGATGCGGTTTTGACTGTTTCGTCGTTACTCATTAATTCCTGTTATCCTGCCGTTGCGACCGCATGCTCATGCGATTTGCCGATGGTTTCGTGATGGTGCGCGCCTGAAATTTTGGCATGCGGCGTTTCATGTGTTTCGTGCGTATCCTGATGTGCGCCTTTGGCATGGAGATGGGCGGAAGAATCGTGGTTCCGTTCTATCTCTGCAGGGGGCGGCATCGCGGCCTTATCATCGGCATGGGTCAGTGGATTCTGAGGGACGGCGATGCGCGGAAGATTATCAAATGCTGGGTCTGTAACGGTTTTTGGTTTGTAGGTCATGCCGGGGAGAATTTTACGCATGAACTTTACGACCGGGTAGATGGTGCTGGAGGTAGAGATGGTGTACATTACATCCTGCGCCATGAAGCGGCCAAGCTCATTAACACCCGCCGTGTAGCCATTGTTGGCGAACCAGCTGTTGGCTTTATTGATGGATTTAGGAGCCATCTCTGCGGCAACTTCACCGATATGTTCACCAATTTTTCCAGCGACCGGATCAATGCCGGAGAAACGCTTTAAGCCACCCAGATTGGTCTTATCCCCGATTTTATTAACAAGGTTCTTTTCAGAACCAATGAGGCCGCCTAACCCCATATTGATAATCATGCCGCCCAGGCGGCCAACAACGGCGCCAAGAACGGTGGGGCGCTCTTCAACATCAATCGCGTGGTGGCGGGCGATGAGGTCGGGGCTTTCCATGGCCTCGTCGCCGTAATGTTTTTTGTTGAAATGGCGGACAATCGCGCCTTTGAAGCGCGCGCCCAGCGTGACGCTTGGGATCACAATCGCGTGGCCGGGGATTTGCAGGGTGAATACATTAACAATGGCAGAAGCGCGGGCTTTGCGCAGCTCTGGCGTTTTAAGGCTTTTGAGCAAGCCACTCTCAGCAATTTTTTCAACAGCAACTTTATGGAGTTCGCCAAGGTTGCGGAACTCACCACCCATGAAGGTTTTGGGTTTCCACAGCGGTTTGGTGGAATGGGTGACCCAAAACGTGAACGCGCCTGAGGCAATGAGGTTCAGCCAGAAATTGAGCCCGGTGTTAAAAATACGGTCGTAGACCTTCTCGCCATAGGTTTTATCTTTGGCGAGTGGAGAGAGTACCGGCTTCTCACGTTCTTTTTTCTGTACGGTTTTATCCATCAATTTCCATCGTTGGGTGCAGGAAGAGACTTTCCCACACTCATAATGTAGCACATTGATACGGCATGTTTTGTGAAGGTTTTGTGACAATTTGACCTCTGCGGGGGAGGCGAAGGGGGCTTTGGCTGACAGTGGCGAAAGCGCGATATTTGGCTGAATTCCTAACGTTTCCGCCAATTTTCTACAAAAAAAGGGGCAGGAGAATGCTCCCGCCCCTGTATTGGCTTTTGGTTAACTAAGCTTGGGACTTAGAAGTCCATGTCGCCCATGCCACCCATACCGCCCATACCACCCATGCCGCCACCCATACCGCCGGCAGCCGCTTTTTTGTCTTCTGGCTCGTCAGCAATGAGTGCTTCGGTGGTGATCATGAGGCCGGCAACGGAAGCGGCGTCTTGCAGTGCGCAACGCACGACTTTCGTGGGGTCGATGATACCGGATTTGATCATGTCGGTATATTCGAGGGTTTGTGCGTCGAAGCCGTAGTTCGTGTCTTGGCTTTCGAGCAGTTTGCCCGCAACTACCGCACCATCGAGACCCGCGTTTTCCACGATCTGACGGATCGGGGCTTGCAGCGCGCGTTTGATGATGTTGATACCGGCGCGTTCGTCGTCGTTTGCGGCTTTCACCTTGTCGAGTGCGCGGGTTGCGTAGAGGAGGGTGACGCCGCCGCCTGGGACGATGCCTTCTTCTACCGCTGCACGGGTTGCGTGGAGTGCATCATCCACACGGTCCTTGCGCTCTTTCACTTCGACTTCCGTCGCGCCGCCGACTTTGAGAACTGCTACGCCGCCACTGAGTTTTGCGAGACGTTCTTGCAGTTTTTCTTTGTCGTAGTCCGACGTGGTTTCTTCAATCTGAGCCTTGATTTGCGCGCAGCGTGCTTCGATGGCTTTTTTGTCGCCCGCACCATCCACGAGGGTGGTGTCTTCTTTGGTGATGGTCACGCGTTTCGCTTTACCCAGCATGCTGAGGTTCACGGTCTCGAGCTTGATGCCGAGGTCTTCGCTGATCACTTGACCTTGGGTCAGGATCGCGAGGTCTTCGAGCATCGCTTTGCGGCGATCGCCGAAGCCCGGAGCCTTCACCGCAGCCACTTTCAGGCCGCCGCGCAGCTTGTTCACCACGAGGGTTGCGAGCGCTTCGCCTTCCACGTCTTCCGCGATGATAAGCAGCGGACGCTGTGCTTGCACCACCGACTCAAGAACCGGGAGGAGGGGTTGCAGCGAGGAGAGTTTTTTCTCGAAAATGAGGATGAGCGGGTTGTCCAGCTCAACGGTCATTTTCTCGGCGTTGGTTACGAAGTAAGGGCTCAGGTAGCCACGGTCGAAGTTCATGCCTTCTACCACTTCGAGGTCGAAGTCGAAGCCTTTGCCTTCTTCAACGGTGATCACGCCTTCTTTACCCACGCGCTCCATTGCCTCGGCGATTTTGTCGCCGATCGAGCGTTCGCCGTTGGCAGAAATCGTGCCCACTTGCGCGATCTCTTCATGGCTCTTGATGGGCTTACTGACTTTTTTTACAGCCTCGACCACGGCTTCCACCGCTTTGTCGATGCCGCGTTTCAGATCCATCGGGTTGAGGCCAGCGGCAACTGCTTTGCTGCCTTCTGCCATGATGGCTTGGCCGAGCACGGTCGCGGTGGTGGTGCCGTCGCCAGCGAGGTCGTTGGTTTTGCTTGCGACTTCACGCATCATCTGCGCGCCCATGTTCTGGAACTTGTTGGAGAGGGTGATTTCCTTTGCCACCGACACGCCATCTTTGGTGATGCGTGGGCTGCCGTAGGATTTCTCGATCACCACGTTGCGGCCTTTAGGCCCGAGGGTGACTTTTACCGCGTTTGCCAGAATCGTGGCGCCCATGAGGATCTCTTCGCGGGCATTGCGGCCATAGCTTAATTGTTTAGCCATTACATTAACTCCTTAAAATAAATGTTGTTTATGCTGCTTTCTTGGATGCTTTTTTGTCGACGATGCCGATGACATCCGACTCTTTCAGAACGAGGAGTTCTTCGCCGTCGATTTTTACTTCCGTGCCACCCCATTTGGTGAACATCACGATGTCACCCACGCGTACTTCCATGGGGATCACGCGGCCAGAATCATCACGCGCGCCTGGGCCAACGGCCAGAACTTCTGCCTGAATGGGCTTTTCTTTCGCTGTATCCGGGATGATGATCCCGCCAGCGGTTTTTTCTTCTCCTTCAAGGCGACGCGCGAGCAAGCGGTCATGCAATGGGCGAATTGATGTCATGGTAACCTCCAAAATAAATCGAATGAATTTTTAGCTACGTCCGCGCCGCCAGCTTGCCGTTTTTTCTTTATTTTCTGCGGCTGGGAACCGTAGCGCGTGGGGGCATATAGGCACGCCTAGGGGTGGTGTCAAGGAGGGGGCGAAGGATTTTCACGATTATCTTGCTTTCTGCGTGCAATACGGTTTTAGCTGCAAGACGTTTATCGCCAATAGGATCATGTTTATGAAGCTTAATCTTGGTTGCGGTGTCAATCATCTGCCCGGCTACGTCAATGTGGACCGCTTCCCTGAGGGAAACCCCGATGTGGTCTGCGATCTGGATATCGCGCCATGGCCGTGGGCTGACAACACGATCGATGAAATCGTGATGCACCACTCGCTGGAGCATATGGGGGCGGATACAGCCACCTTTTTTACGATTATCAAAGAGCTTTACCGCGTTTCAAAGCCGGACGCCAAAATCATCATTCATGTGCCGCACCCCCGCCATGATAATTTCCTGGGCGATCCAACGCATGTGCGGGTGATTACCCCGCAGCTTCTGACGCTATTTAGCAAGCGCTTGAACCTTGAGTGGAAGAATCTTGGGGCGCCGAACAGCCCGCTCGCACTGTATTTGAACGTGGATTTCGAGATCATCGAATTCAACCAGGTTCTTGACCAACGCTATATACCGCTGGTGCAGCAGAAAAAAATCTCGGACGAAGAACTTGAGACCATGATACGTGAGCGCAACAATATCATCACCGAGTACCAAATGACACTAAAAGTGGTGAAATAACCTAAACATAGTAGCCACGCTGCACTGCACGCGTTATAGTGGGGAGATGATTAAACCTGCTGAGCTTGCGGAGAAAATCCGCGCCTATGACCCGGATGTGGATGAGGACGCCGTCGCGCGCGCCTACGCCTATTCCATGAAAAAACACGCCACCCAGATGCGCGAATCGGGTGAGCTGTACTTCACGCATCCGCTGGAAGTAGCCTCCAAACTCACTCAATATAAGCTCGATACGGCCTCGATCATCACCGCACTGTTGCACGACACGGTGGAGGACACGGACGCGACGCTGGATGAGATCGAATCACTGTTCGGCACGGAGATTCGCGGGTTGGTGGATGGGGTGACAAAGCTGAACCGGCTTGAAATCAAGTCTGAATCCAGCAAGCAGGCAGAAAATTTCCGTAAGCTCGTGCTCGCGATGGCGCAGGACTTACGGGTGCTGATGGTGAAACTCGCGGATCGCCTCCATAATATGGAGACGCTGCATTATATTGTGAAGCCGGAGAAGCGCCAGCGCATCGCCCGCGAAACGCTCGAGATTTATGCCGCGCTCGCCGAGCGTATCGGGATGCGGCGGATGAAGGAAGAACTGCAGGATCTCGCCTTTAAGGAGCTCTTCCCCGAAGCGCGGGATTCGATCGTCAAGCGCCTCGAGTTTTTGCGTAATCAGGGCAATAATCAGGTGGAGCGGGTGGAGAATATCCTCCGCGAGCTGGCCATCAACGGCGGTTTGCCGAAGGACACGATTATCTACGGGCGCGAGAAAAAACCGTATTCCATCTGGAAGAAAATGGAGAGTAAGGGCGTCGCGTTCGAGCAGCTGGCGGATATTGTCGGCTTCCGTGTGCTCACCAACACGGTGGCAGAATGCTACCATATGCTGGGGCTGATTCACGAGAAATACCATACCATCCCCGGCCATTTTAAAGATTTCATCTCGACACCCAAGGTCAACGGCTACCAGTCGATCCACACCTCGGTCATCGGCCCTCAGCAGCAGCGGATCGAGGTGCAAATCCGCACCCGCGAGATGCACGAGGTTGCGGAATATGGGGTGGCGGCGCATTGGGGCTATAAGCAGGGCGAGGAAAAAGCGCGCACCGAAGGCAAGCAATATCGCTGGGTGCGCGAGCTGCTCGAGATTATGGAGCAGTCCGACGGGGCGGAGGAATTCCTCGAGAACACCAAGCTCGAAATGTATCACGACCAAGTGTTCTGCTTCACCCCGAAGGGCGACATCATCGCCCTGCCGCGCGGCTCGACACCGGTGGATTTCGCGTTCGCGGTGCATTCTGGCGTGGGTTTCACCTGCGTGGGTGCGAAGGTCAATGGTCGCATCGTGCCGCTCAAGCATATCATTAAAAACGGTGATCAGGTCGATATCATCACCGCCAAAACTCAAACTCCGAGCCCAAGCTGGGAGCGGTTTGTGGTCACCGGCAAGGCGAAGTCCGAGATCCGCCGCTATATCCGCGACCAGCAACGCGACGAATATATCGCGCTTGGCCGTGCTATCCTCACCAAAACCTTCAAGCAGGAAGGCCACGACATTACAGATAAAATGCTGGAACCTGCGCTCGCGGTGCTGAAGAAGCCGACGGCGGAGGATCTCTACGCCGAGGTGGGCGAGGGGATGATTAACCGCAATCAGGTCTATGACGCGGTGTTCCACACCCGTAAATCCGAATCCGCTGGCGTCAAAAACCCGTTCGACCTCTCGAACTTCAAAAAGAAAGCCAAAAAGAACGTGCCGATGCCGATCAAAGGGCTCATCCCCGGCATGGCAATTCATTATGCGGGCTGCTGCCACCCTATTCCGGGTGATAAAATCGTGGGCATTGTGGCCACTGGCAAGGGCATCACCATCCACACCATGGATTGCGATACGCTCGAGAATTTCGCGGATTCGCCGGAGAAATGGATCGATGTCTCGTGGGAGGGAAGCGGGCAGGACGAAATGTTCGTCGGCCGCCTGAAAATGAGCGTCAGCCACGAAACCGCGGCGCTGGCGAGTGTGGCTAACGTCATCGCCAAAGACATGGGGAACATCAGCAACCTCAAGATTGTCAACCGCAGCAGCGACTTCTTCGAGCTGCTGATTGATGTGGAGGTAAAAAACGCCAGACACCTCGCCGGAATTATCACCTCCCTGAGGGCAAAAGACGTTGTTCAGTCCGTCGAGCGGGTCTAGCGGGCGCTTTTTTCATTTTCGCTATTTTCTTCTTTATTTGTTAAATAACAGATTGTTATTTGTGTTTTTGTGCGCCAAAGCCCCCCGTTTAGTGCAATTGTCATAAAACCTTCACACTTCTCGGCATCAAGATAGGTTATAAAAGGATCATAACGGCATTTTATAGGAGACTTTATATGACTAGCATTCTTTCGGTAGACGCAGCAGGCAAACTCAAGATTGATCATGGGGGCAAGTCGTATCTCTTCGACGGAGCAAATGGTCATCTGCTTGATGGCACGACCAAGGTAAAGCCCGAAGCGGCCGAAGATGTCTTTAAGGCAGTGGTAACCGAAATTGAAGCCAAGGGCGGAAAGCTTTCTGGCGACGTGAAAAAGAAGCTGGCGGAAGACATTATTCACTTCCCGACGACGGCAATTGCCGATGACGCGGCGAAGACAATGCAAAAAGCATTGAAGGGGGCAGAAGCGATTGCTGCATCTCCAAAGGATCATACTTTGATCGGCAAAACGCTTGTTGCATCGCCGGATGCTGAGAAATTCCTTAGTGTTGCGGAGAACAAAGCTGTTCTTGCTGAAGGATTTGATTTCGGTAAGCTCGAAAGCTTCCGCAAAGCAAAATCGAGCCTAGCAACACTCGTTGCATCTCCATCGGTTACCAAAGATCAGATCGAAGCATTGCTCATCAATCATCATGGTGCGGTAGATCATCTCGAAATTCCTGCGGATGCACAAATTGCGCTCGCTAAAAAAAGTGTCACATTCGACCTGACTGCTATGCGCAAGGAAATTGCGACTAAAGTGAGTGAAGGTGTTGTAAAAGCCGAAAACCACGCGAAAGATATTGTGCGCGTGACAGAAGAGTTGGCGAAAGAAGGCGCAAAGGTGAAACCTGATGCGTCAACGGTCAACCGACTCACCAAAGAGCTGGCGGATCATACCAAAGACTTCAAAGAAGTCACGGGTGGTAAATTCGGTGGAAAAGTTGCTGAAACCTTTAAGGCTAACCACGCTACGTTGGCAGAAGATCTCGCTAAAGCTCAGAAGGACGTTGGTTCGCATCTCGACAGTGCTGCGAAGTCGGTGGCCACGGGTGTGGAAGCCGGTGCGAAGACAACTAGCAAATTCGCTAAATTCTTCATGAAGGAAGAGGCGGAGATTGCTAAAATCGCGAAGCCGAACTTCTGGAACAAGCTCAACGGCAAAGGCAAAGCTGGTATCCTTGGTGGCGCCGCGCTTGTAACCTATGCGATTGTTGCGGCAACTGGTAAAAAAGGCCAGAAGCAGCAAGAAGAAATGCAGCGTCGTGAAGCCGCAGCAGGCCAAGAAGTGGCTGTTGGTTAGGTAAGGAGTTTCCATGAACGCGCCCGTCGCAGCCAGTCCTACGGTTAAACAGCATGTTAAGGATGCTGGAAACCTTGCGGTGACGCAAGTGAAAGATGGCTGGAAACGTACGGCAGAGCATGTGCAGACGCGCGGTTTGTGGAACTCTGCTGGAGACGCCGGTAACTTCATTCTTACCAAAGCGAAAAACAATAAGCTGGCAACTGCGGGTATTATTGTTGGCACAGTCGCGGCGGTTTCTGTGATGAAGCATAAAAACCGCGATAAGGTAGCTCAGCAGCAAGCCATGCAGCAGCAAGAGCAGTCGCGCTAACCTTTTACCTTGAGGCATTTGCGGATGAACGGCTCCAAAACAAAGGTAACCCCCCCCAATAAAGCGCCCTCTCCAGTGGTGGAGGGGGCAACGCATATCGATATTAAGAATCCTGTTGAAATGCCGGTCCACAACAAGGTGACGGTAGAGCGAGTTCTGGGTCACCTCTCTGCGCCAGAGGGGGTGGAGCATGTAATCTTCACGAATGCGGCCACGGTTCCGGGGATTGTAAAAAAAGTAAATGGCAAAGAGCGCAAGGCAGCCGATACCATCTATCACGATGTCACCATTGCGCTGAATGCAAAAGGATGTGCGAACTATACTGCAGAAACAGCGAAGGCAGCGGGTATTATCAATCCCAAATTCAATAAAACAGACCAATTAATCAGTGGTGAGCTGGTTGTGCGGAATGTGCATTTTGATAGGCTGCCGCCAGCGGCGCTGCATTATGCCGGTATGCCAGATGGCTCCGTGCGAATGAGTGGTGCATCACTCGCGGCGGATACGGAAAGAGGAACAAGCACTTTTATGAGTGATGTCTTTAACGCGATTCATGAGCCAGTGAATGTGGATCGTAAGCTGCATGGTTTTTTTCCTAAGCCACATAGTCCTTCCACTGAGGTTTTGGCAGATTCAGTGGAGAGGATGGAAATGCGAGTGACCCATTCCTTTGAGCAGGAAGCAAAGGCAGCGCACGGCAATTTGGAGGCAATCATTGCAACGGCCATTGCGGCGGTAGTGGGTGGCGTCTTATTTAGTGCTGTGCTCGGCTTCAACCGCAAGAGCCATCAGCAGAAGCTCGATGCGCAGCGCACCAGCGATGCGGGAGCTGAGCCAACCCCCTTCAGTCTCCGCTAGCTCCTTTTTATTTGGTTCTGCGCGCGTCTCGGTGTAAAAGTGCGCTATGAAACCTTCCCATCCCCTTCGTCTTGGCGTGAATATCGACCATGTGGCGACGCTGCGTAACGCGCGCGGCGGGGTGCATCCATGCCCAGTGGCCGCGGCGCAGCTGGCGCGCGAGGCGGGGGCAGATGGCATCACCGCGCATCTGCGTGAGGATCGCCGCCATATTCGTGATGCAGACCTCGCCCGCATTCGCAAGGAAGTGGCGCTGCCGCTCAATTTCGAGATGGCAGCGACCGAGGAAATGCAAACGATAGCGCTGACTATTGCCCCCAACGCCGTGTGCCTGGTGCCAGAAAAGCGCGAGGAGCGCACGACCGAAGGCGGGTTGGATGTGGCAGGGCAGGAGGCGGCGCTTGCGGCATATATCGCGCCACTCAAGGAAGCGGGGATTCGTGTGTCGCTGTTCATTGATTCGGACGCGAAGCAGGTCGAAGCTGCCGCGCGCGTGGGGGCGGACATCATCGAGCTGCATACCGGGCATTATGCGGAGCTGCCTGCCGTCGCGCGCGCGCTGGAGCTAAAACGCATCAAGGCCGCAGCAACGCTGGGTGAATCGCTGGGTATCGAGGTGCATGCCGGGCATGGGCTGACCTTTGAAAACGTGGCGGCTATCGCAGCGATTCCGGAGCTGCATGAGCTCAATATCGGCCATTTCTTGATTGGGGAGGCGGTGTTTATCGGCCTCGCGCAAGCGATTCAAAAAATGCGTGCGTTGATGAATGAGGCGCGCGCATGATTCTCGGCATCGGCAGCGATATCTGTGATATCACCCGCATCGAGCGCAGCCTTGCACGATTTGGTGCGGCGTTTGAAAATCGCGTATTCACGGCGGGTGAGCAAGCCAGAGCGCAGCGTCGCGCTGGTGGGGGAAAACGCAACAACACAGCTTCCACTTACGCCAAGCGCTTCGCGGCAAAAGAGGCGTTTGGTAAGGCGCTCGGCACCGGGGTTGGCGCGGGTGGCGGCATCTACTGGCGGGATATTGAGGTGGTGAATTTGCCGAGCGGCAAACCGACGCTCGCCCTGCATGGTGAGGCGCTGCGTGCCTTGCAATATTTAACACCCAGCAGGCACAACGCTATCATTCATCTCAGTTTGGTGGATGAATACCCGCATGCGCAGGCGTTCGTGATAATTGAAGCTATTCCATCACCGGTGGTGCCGCGTTAAACGGGCTTGCGGTCACCACATCACGAGGCTTTATATTCCACATTTTTACGGCTCCTGCTTTCAAAAACAAGAATGCCTTGATAGGTTTCTTCGCAGCAATCTCCTGCGTGAGGTCGGCAAGTACCATGTTTGGCAAAATTTGAACAATCACACCGTTTGCATCGACAAAGAGTGTGTCCACTGCGGTGGGAACTTTTAACGCCGGCAAGCTGATGATGCTCGGGCTATTAAACGCAACAATGACGCCGCTATTATCCGTCAGCGCGTTGAGCGTGTGAATATATTCGAGCCGCAGTGCTTCTTCCGAGCGGATTTCGACATTGAACGTGAGCGGCGGATGGGCTTGTTCTTTTGCGCTTGCGGTGATGCGGATATTCTCGCGCTCGAACAGCAGCGCCTGCCCGCTTGCGGCGTTGGCGGCGAAGAGGAAAACAGCAACGAGAATCTTACTCCACATGCGTACCTGCCGGAAGAGTGTAGGCAACCGTATCCCCAACGGAGATGCCTTTGGCAGCAGCGTCACCGCTGCCCAGTTCAATCACCGAAAGGGTGGGGGCGCCACTATCAATCGGCGTTTCAAGCAGCGGCGTGGTGTTGCGGGCGATATTTACAATTTTCCCATCCGCGCCGATAAACAGCATGTCGAGCGGCAGCGATGTATTTTTCATCCAGAAGGCCATCCGCGAGGCTTTGGGGAAAACGAACAACATGCCATCGTTCGGGGCGAGGGTTTTGCGCTCCATCAGCCCATGTTCGCGGGTTTTTGGGGTGATGGCAAGCTCCAGTCTCAGCGGCACCATGTTCTTTTTGGTGGTCACGCTGGCTGAAATCACGGGCAAAGCCAACGCCGCATGGGCGGTGAGGGCGACGAAGAGGGCAAAAAGGTACTTCATATCGGTTGCCTGCGGGTTTCATTTTCCGCTAACCTACTGCCGATTCATTTTGCTTTCAAGAAAGTCGCTATGTTTGGTAACAACCCAATCCGCCCGCCTGAGCAAGGCGATGGCACGAGCCTCAAAGTCGTGGCGATATTCCCCACGCTGCAAGGCGAGGGGCCGTTCGCGGGGCACCCCTCGGTGTTCGTGCGCCTCGGTGGCTGCAACCTTGCGTGCGATTTTTGCGATACGGAGTTCGAGGACTTCCGGGTAATGCCGACGGATGCTATTTTAGCGGAAGTGGTCACCCTGACAGCTTCGGTGCGGGATCTTGTCGTCATCACTGGCGGAGAGCCTCTCCGCCAAAACATCCGTCTTTTCTGCGAGGCATTGCTCGCTCGCGGATTGCGCGTGCAGATCGAAACCAACGGCACGCTGTGGCGTGATTTGCCACCCGAGGTCGATATCGTCTGCTCACCGAAGGTCAGTGGTGGTCACTACCATCCGCTGCGGCCGGATTTGCTGGCGCGGGTGAGTGCGCTGAAGTTCATTATTTCCGCCACGCATCCGGACTATCGCACGGTGGGAGAGGTGGGGCAATCGATCCGAAATATCCCCGTTTATGTGCAGCCGATGGACGAGGGGGATGTTGCAAAAAACGCTGCGAATCAGGCCTTGGCGCTTGAACTTGCAATGGCGCACGGCTATCGCCTCTCGCTGCAAACGCACAAGCTACTGGGGATTGCATGACGAAAAAAGCCGTATTGCTGCTCTCTGGTGGGCTGGATTCTGCCACGACACTCGCCATCGCCAAAGCGGCGGGCTATGAGGTGTATGCGCTGAGTTTTCGCTATGGGCAGCGCCATGCGGTGGAGTTAAACGCAGCTAAAAGAGTGGCCGAGGCGCTGGGCGCAAAAGAGCATAAAATCGCGGATATTGATTTGCGGTTATTTGGGGGGTCGGCGCTCACGGCGGATATTTCAGTGCCGAAGGATCGTACCGACGACGAAATTTCCCACGGCATTCCCATTACCTATGTGCCCGCACGCAACACGATTTTCCTCAGCTTTGCGCTGGCTTGGGCAGAGGTGCTGGGGGCGTATGATATCTTCATTGGTGTCAACGCACTGGATTATTCCGGCTATCCAGACTGCCGCCCCGAATTCATCGAAGCGTTCGAGCGTACCGCCAACCTCGCCACCGCCTATGGGGTGGAGGCAAAGCAACATATCACCATCCACACGCCAATTATTGCCATGAGCAAGGCCGAGATCATCCGCGAAGGGCTGCGTCTTGGTGTCGATTACGCCATGACGATTTCCTGCTACGACCCGTCACCAGAAGGCAAGCCCTGCGGTCAATGCGACAGCTGCTCGCTGCGTCGCAAGGGCTTTGCGGAGAATGGTATGGTAGAAGCGCATTAGCTTGACCTTCGGCCGCTCACGCGCTACCACCCGCCCATGAGCACCGAAAACCTAAAGCAACTGGGCGAACAGACGCCGCTCCCGAAATCGCCGGAGGACGCAGTCCTCGAGCGGGTGGAGAATCCGCATCCGAATGTGGATTATCTCATTCGTTTTACGGCGCCGGAGTTTACGTCGCTTTGCCCCAAAACGGGTCAGCCGGATTTCGCGCATTTCGTGATTGATTACGTGCCGCGCCGCTGGATTGTTGAGAGTAAGTCGCTCAAACTCTTCCTACATTCTTTCCGCAATCACGGCGCCTTTCATGAAGACTGCACGCTGCGCGTGGCCAAGCGAATCATTGAAACGATTGAGCCTGCATGGTTGCGTATCGGCGGCTACTGGTATCCGCGCGGGGGTATGCCGATTGATATTTTCTACCAGACGGGCGAAGCGCCAAAGAATCTCTGGCTTCCGGATCAGGCCGTTGAGCCGTATCGAGGCCGCGGCTAAACGACCGTTCTGTCGTTCATGGCAGCAAGGTCAAGGAATGTGAATCGCTCCCGTGTCATATGCGCGTTGCTTGCAGAAGTTTTATAGCGCTCATCGTCGAGGCGAATGTCACTCGGTTTGGTGGGCACATTGGCGACCATGAATGCGCGCTCCACCGTTTTCGGCAATAAAATAACCGCGTTCAGTTGTTGGCGAATATCCTGCCAATGGCTGCTAAGTTTTAAATTAATATCGGTGACTTGATCACTGGAGAGCACCTTGCTGCGATAGGCTTCCATGAGTAGTGGTCCGCGTTGTTTTCCGAATAGGCGTAGAAACGTTGCTTCCTGACGAATTACGGTTTTTGTTTGTGGGTTTCCCAGCATCATGCGCTGCTGAAGATGGCTCATCGTGAGTGTGGTTACGGCGATGATCTCACCATGGGTAAGATGCATGACTTCGCTGCCGTAAATCATTTCAATCGTGTGAGCAATCATGTGTTCACCTTGGCTGGCAACTGCACTGGACCCAAATTCGGCCATAGCATCGCCGCCATCAAGCAGTGCCTCCATTAAGGCCACGATGATGGTTTCTTCCTGATCATAGAGCTTGGCGGAGTTGCTGATGAGGATTGGTTCGTGGACGCGCATGCGATCAAAAATTTCTTTGGGGTAGGGAGTGCCAAGCAAAAGATGGCTGAGCAGCATATCCGCCTCCACCGTGCTGCGGCAGAGCGTATCGCCAAACCCCGCGCGGGCGAGGCGCTTCGGCGCGGCGGAGATGATATTGATATCCACAATGACTGCCACAGGCGGCTTCGCTGGGTAGGAGCGTTTGAATCCGCTCGACTCTAAGCTCGCGGTGGCGCTGGTGTAGCCATTCATCGACGCCGCAGTGGCGATGGCGATATAGGGCTTGCCCAGCTGTGCAGCTGCATATTTGGTAATGTCACTCACCGTGCCGGAGCCAACGGCGATCAGGCCATCAGCAGCGCTCGCAGCGGCGCACAGTGCCTCGGTATGGGTAATGGTTGCGTGCGGGGTGCGTCCAAGCGAATGGGTGGTGATGTGGTAGTCGTTTTCTAGCTGCTGGTGGACTGTTTGACCTGCGGCGATCCACGTTGCGTCATCGCAGACGAGCACCAGATTTTTGCCGAATGTATGGCGGCTTAACACCTCAGCAATGCTTGCCTTGGCATTTGGGGCAATGACGCGGTCACGGGTTAGCACAGAGGTAGCTCATCGTTGGGTTTCATACGAACTGTGGCATTTCGTTTCCGTCTTGACGATAAAAAACACAGAACTATCCACGGCGGCGATAAAAACTTGCTGCGATAAGCGCCGCGCGTCATAACAAAGCAAAGAGGTGTTACATGCAATTTCGTTCGTTTTGGATATCCTGTCTGTTGGTTGTGGGCGTGAGCGCGGCGGCAGAAGCGAGGGATTTTTCCGACTGGCTGGTGGATGTGGAGGCGCAGGCGGTGAATGCTGGCGTTCCAACTTCTGTTGCGCATGATGCGCTGGGCGGTCTGGAGCTGGATGAGCGCGTGGTCAGCCTTGATAATAAACAGCCGGAAAATAAAATAACTCTCACGAAATACCTGAGTAATACCATCAATGATCGCCGTATTCGTACTGGCCGGGTGATGCTGGAAGAAAACCGTGACGTGCTTGAGAAAATCAGCGCGCAATATGGCGTGCAGCCGCAATACATCGTTGCTCTGTGGGGCATTGAATCGGATTATGGTGCCTATCAGGGTAATTTCTCGGTGGTGCGTTCGCTGGCTACGCTTGCCTATGAAGGGCGCCGGCATGAATTATTTGCCAAAGAGCTTCTATCGGCACTTAAGATTCTCGATAAAGAAAACCTCTCGTCGAGTGATCTCACTGGCTCATGGGCGGGTGCAATGGGCAATTGTCAGTTTATGCCGTCGACCTACCTCGCCTATGCGGCGGATGGAGACGGCGATGGGGACCGCGATATTTGGAATTCGACACCGGATACGCTGGCCTCGATCGCGAATTATCTCCACTCGCTCGGTTGGAAAAATGACCGTGGCTGGGGTGCAAACGCAAATGTGCCCGAAGGGTTCAGTGAGAAGCGAACCAGCATCATTCACAGCAAGCCAGCATCTGAGTGGAAACGGCAGGGGCTGAGTTGGGATGATAACGGCTCCATTCGTGGCAACGACACGCCACTTTATGCCATTTACGCCGGCAAACCAAGCGAAGGCGTGTATGTAGTCACCAGTAATTATAAAGCCATTCTGCAGTGGAATCGCTCGCGCTATTTTGCGACGGCGGTAGGCACGCTGGCGGATGCGATTGGAGAATAATATGAAATTATCGCGCCTTATTCTTGTCGCGGCGGCATTTATGCTTAGCGCCTGTTCCAGCTCACATCGCCCTGTCTATTCGGGGCATGAGGAGTCGACCAAAGACGTTCCTGGATTTTCTAAATCGGGTAAAAAGAAAACGCCGTATGCGAAGTTGGGGCAGTCTTATTCGGTCGATGGCGAAACCTATGTGCCGCGTCATCAGCCGGATTACGTGGAGGAAGGGATGGCGTCATGGTATGGCCCGGGATTCCACGGCGGAAAAACGGCGAATGGTGAAGCGTTCGACAAATACGCGCTGACGGCGGCGCACCGCACTTTACCACTGCCGTCGATTGTAAAGGTGACTATGCTCTCCACCGGTAAAGAGGCGATTGTGCGGGTGAATGACCGTGGGCCCTTTGCGAAGGGGCGCATCATTGACCTTAGCTACGGCGCGGCGAAGGAAATTGGCCTGATCGGCAAAGGAACCGCCAAGGTGCGCGTCGAATATATGCGTGAGGAATCGGAGCGGTTTGCAGCGCTGCTTGTTGAAGGGCGTGAGCCTACTTCTATCGACCTTGCCGAAGAAGTGCTCAGCAAATCCAGTACGCAATATGCCGCGAATGAAACAAAAAACCAAGGGACTAGCTGGGTAGACTCGCTGAACCCTGTCTCCAGCGCTGAGGCGGCGAAGCCAGAATGGAAAACCCTGCCCCCGAGTGACGAAACGCATGACGCGGCCAGTACCGATGTCATCGCCGCGACGGATTTGCCTGCGCCTGAGTCGGCCAAACCCGCACCGATACAAACCGCATCGCTCGATATAAAAACGTCTTCGCCATTTGCGGTGCTGGATGAAAAGCCCGCGCCTGCAGTGGCAGGGGTTGAGGAGCATAAACATTTCCTTCAGCTCGGCGCGTTCTTGCAGCAGGCCAACGCCGATCGCTTGCGCTTAAAAGCCGCGAAGCTGGGGCCGGTGAAGATCGAATCGAAGGTCGATAAAAACGCGCCGCTGCTCTATGTGGTGCGCATGGGGCCGTATGCGAGTGTTGATGAATCTGCGCCCGTGGTTGCGCAGTTGAACGCCCTTGGCGTAAACCCAAAACTCATATCGCAATAACGAGGAGAGCTAAATGAAGCGTGTCGTATGGTTAATGGCTGGTTGGATGGCGTTTTCGTCGGTGGCTTATGCGCAAGCGCCTGCGGCGACGGAGGAGGCATCCTCAGAAGCTGGGCTCGACCTTACCTTGCGCACTAAAGCGGCGGCGATGCCTGTCACCACGGCCGACGGCTCTGCGCTCGAAACACCTGCCAGCCACATGATGCTGCTTGATTATGATACCGGCACCGTGCTCGCCCGCAAAGCGGCGGACGAGAAAATGTACCCGTCCTCGATGACGAAAATGATGACGCTCTACATGATTTTTGACAAGCTGAAGCAAGGCACATTGAGCATGGATAGCCAGTTCACGGTGAGTGAAAAAGCATGGCGCATGCAGGGCTCGAAGATGTTTGTGCCGCTTGGCCAGCAAATCGGGCTTGAGGATTTAATCCGCGGTATTGCCATTCAGTCGGGTAACGATGCCTGCATGGTCGTCGCGGAAGGTCTTGCAGGCTCAGAAGAAGCCTTCGCCACGCAAATGAACGATGTGGCAAAATCTATCGGTATGACGAACAGCCATTTCATGGATGCAAGCGGCTGGCCGAATGCGGAGCATACGACCACGGCGCATGATCTGGCGACGCTAGCGACGGCGCTGATCCGTGACTTCCCACAATATTACCGCTATCTCAGCGAGCGTGAGTTTACCTATCACGGTATTCGCCAATTCAACCGCAACTTGCTGCTCGGCAGCACCAGCATGCAGGTGGATGGGTTGAAGACCGGTCATACGGAAGCGGCCGGCTATGGCATTACCCTTTCGGCGAAAGACCCAGCGACGGGGCGTCGTCAGGTGCTTGTGATTAACGGCCTGAATTCGGAGGCGGATCGCGCTGCTGAGGGTGAGCGACTGCTCAGCTGGGGCTTTCATAATTTTGATAACTTGGTGCTGTTCAAAGCCGGACAAAAAGTCACCACGACCAAAATCTGGATGGGGAAAGAGCGCGAGGTGGATCTCGTGGCGCAAAACGACATCGTGATGAGCCTCCCAAAAGTCGGTCTCGACAAGGTGAAAGTGAGTGCGACGCATAATTCGCCTATCGCCGCACCGCTAACGACAGATCAGGCTTATGGAACCCTGACGGTAACCATGCCGGATGGCGCGAAGAAAGAGTTCCCGCTCGTCGCTGCTGCGCCGGTGGCTAAACTCTCCTTCTTTGGCCGCCTGCTGCGGACGGTGGGTCTCTAGCCATGGCTGTGCCCAAATTCATCACGCTGGAAGGCGGTGAGGGGGCGGGCAAATCCACACAAATTAGGCTGCTTGCGCAGGCGTTCGCGAATGCGGGCGTTACCACCTGCGTCACGCGCGAACCGGGTGGCTCTGTCGGTGGCGAGGCTATCCGCGGGTTAGTGGTCAGCGGCGCGGTGGATCGTTGGCACCCGACCACCGAATCGCTGCTCTTCATGACCGCGCGTTACGACCATGTGGAGACGAAAATCAAGCCTGCGCTCGCGCGTGGCGAGTGGGTACTCTGTGATCGATTCTATGACTCGACCTATGTTTATCAAGGCACCGCTAAAGGCGTGGGCACGGCGTGGCTCGACCAGCTTTATGCTCTGCTGTTTGGCAACCTCGCGCCGGATTTGACGCTGCTGCTTGACCTGCCGCCAAGCATTGGCCTTGCCCGCACGGATAAGCGCGGAAACGTAACAGAATCGCGCTTCGAGGGGATGGGCATCGCTTATCACGAGCAATTGCGTGCGGGCTTTCATGCGCTCGCCGAAGCGCATCCCGCGCGCATCCGCACCGTGGATGCATCCGCCGCGGAGCAGGACGTACACCGCGCGATTATCGAGGTGGTTAATACGCGATTTAACCTTGCGCTTGCCACGGTTTCAGGCGCATAAAAGCGCATGGCGAAAGACAAACAGCTCGATATTCCTGCACCACGTGAGAACCCCTTTCTCTATGGGCACGAGGCGGCGGACGCGCGGTTTCTACACGAGTTTGAGCGCGGGTTGGTGCATCACGCCTACCTGATGGTGGGTCATAAGGGCATCGGTAAAGCCACGCTGGCTTACCGCATCGCACGATTTTTGTTGAGTAACGGCGCGCAGAATGCAACGGTCACGGAAGCGCCAACGATGTCGCTTTTCGGTGAGCCGGAGTCTGCTCACGACTCGCCACTCACGACTCAGCACTCACTGAACATGGCAGCAGAGGAGCCACTATTCCGCCGCGTGGCTGCGGGTTCGCATACGGATCTGCTGACGATTTCGCCTGCCTATGACGCCAAAAAACATGTCGAGAAATCGACCATCACGGTAGATGAAGCCCGTCGCGTGCCAGAGTTTCTAAGCCTCACCCCCGCTGAGGGGGAATGGCGCGTGGTGATTGTGGACGCGGTCGATCAGCTCAACGTCAACGCCGCGAATGCGCTGCTCAAAATTCTGGAAGAACCACCGGAGCGGGCGATTTTGCTCCTCGTCTGCCATTCCTCCGGCGGTATTTTGCCGACGATTAAATCGCGTTGCCGCACGTTCAAACTCAACGCGCCGGATCGCACGGCCTTTGGCAATATCCTCAACCATATTGCGCCGAGCATTCCGGATTATGACTATTCCGCGCTCTATGCACTCAGCCACGGTGCGCCTGGGCATGCCATCACGCTGCATCAGGAAAACGCTGTCGCCTGTTATGAGGGCTGGCTCACGGCGATGATGCCGGATGCATCGGTTGCCACGCGTCAGCAATTTGCGGATGCTGGCGCCCAGCGCAAATCGCCAGAGGCATGGAACACGCTGATGCATTGTTGGCAGCTTGCCATGCAGCGCCTCACGCTGCACCCGCATGGTGATGCTACCCCCATTTTCCGCCGCGAGGCCGAGATGCTCGCGGCGATTTCAGCGTCGCACAGCCCGCTGTTGCTGCGCACATGGATGGAGAAGGGCAACCGCCTGATTCACGAGACAGAGACTTATAATCTCGATAAACGCTATAGCCTTCGCATGCTGGCCGACCCCTCGGAACTGGAGCGAATGGCCGCGTAGTCAGTCGTTATCGACATCCGCGCGTTTTTGGTATAGAAACGCTCCCCTAACCGACCGAGGACTAAGGCTCATGACCGACACATACTACATCACCACGCCGATTTATTACGTCAACGACAAGCCGCATCTGGGGCATGCTTATACCTCCGTCGCGTGCGATGCGATTGCGCGTTACATGCGGCTTGATGGGCGTAAGGTGCGGTTCCTGACGGGGACGGACGAGCATGGCCAGAAGGTCGAGAAATCCGCCGCGAATGCGGGTATGCCGCCGCAAGCCTTTGTCGATGAAGTCTCGGTGCATTTCCGCGAAATGGGCGAGACGCTCAACCTCACGAACGACGATTTTATCCGCACGACCGAACCGCGCCACATCGCTGCCGCGCAGGAAATGTGGAAGCGGCTGGAGGCCGCTGGCGATATTTACCTCGGTGGTTATGCGGGCTGGTATGCGACGCGTGATGAAGCGTTCTACACCGAAAGCGAGCTGGTGGATGGCAAAGCGCCAACCGGCGCGGAAGTTGAGTGGGTAGAGGAGCCGAGCTATTTCTTCCGCCTCAGTAAATATACCCAACCGCTGCTCGACCTCTATGAAAAGAACCCGGATTTCATTCTGCCCGAATCGCGCCGGAACGAGGTGATCAGCTTCGTGAAGGGCGGCCTCAAAGACCTTTCCATCAGCCGCACCACCTTCAAATGGGGCGTGCCGGTGCCGGGTGACGACAAGCATATCATGTATGTCTGGCTCGACGCGCTGACGAATTACTGGACGGCGGCGGGCGACCAATGGCCAGCGGATTTGCACATGGTCGGCAAGGATATTCTGCGTTTTCACACCGTCTATTGGCCGGCGTTTCTGATGTCGGCAAAAATCGAGCTGCCAAAGCGCGTGTTCGCCCATGGCTGGTGGACGATCGAGGGCGAGAAAATGAGCAAATCCATCGGTAATGTGGTGGCACCCGCGCATTTGGTTGAGAAATACGGGCTCGACCAGACGCGCTATTTCCTACTGCGCGAGGTGCCGTTCGGTTCGGACGGGAATTTCAGCCGCCGCGCGATGTTCGACCGCATCAATGCGGATCTGGCCAATAATATCGGCAACCTCGCCCAACGCACGCTGAGCATGATCGCCAAAAACTGCGGCGAAGCCGTGCCGCTGCGCGACGATTCAAAACTCGCAGAGCAAGACAAACTGCTGATGGAACTGGTGCAGGTGACTGACCCGAGCGGCGCGGCGAAAGCGCGTGAGCAGATGGAGCGGTGCAAGTTCAACGAGGTGATGGGCGCGATTCTCACCATGGCCTCCGCCGCGAATGAGTATATCGACCGCGAAGCGCCGTGGACGCTGAAAAAGACCGACTCAGCGCGGATGCACACGGTGCTCTACCACCTCGCGGAGGCCATTCGCTGTATCGCGGTGATGCTGCAACCCTTCACGCCGGATGCGGCGGCGAAGCTGCTCGACCAGCTCGCCGTGCCCGCGGATCAGCGCATGTTCAAGCATCTCACGCCCGAATTCGCGCTGAAGCCCGGCACACCACTGCCGAAGCCAGAAGGTGTGTTCCCAAGGCTGATGGCAGAGGCGGCTTAAGCGGATTTTTTATCAACCAGCTTTTCAATCGTTGCGTAGATGCTGCGGGCGGCGTCGCCGGTTTGCCTGGCGGTATCCGACACGCTGCGCGCGGCTTGTGCCACTTGGGCAGAGGTTGATGCGGTGGCTTGAATGGTGCGTGCAACTTCGCCCACTGCCACGTTCTGCTGACCCATGGCATGAGTGACAGAGCTCGACGCTTTATTCACGCCTTCCATCAGCGTTTGGATTTCGCCGACGGCGAGCACGGTTTTGTCAATTTCTTGCCGCGTTTGGGCGATGCTTTCACCAACGCGGGTGGCGGCAATGGATGTTTGACTGGCGAGCTGCTTCACTTCCGAAGCCACGACGGCAAAGCCTTTTCCAGCTTCACCCGCGCGCGAGGCTTCGATGGTCGCATTGAGGGCGAGCAGGTCGATTTTACTGGCGATATCCTGAATGATGTTCACGATCTCTTCAATTTGCGTTTCTGTTTTGATGAGGTCTTTCAGTGCGAGTGACGTGTGCTGCGATTTATGGGTGGCGTCTTGCACCAAGGCTTGAGTGTCGCCCAAATGCTGGTTAATGCTGGCAATCGAGGCGGAAAGCTGCTCCACCGCCGCAGCAATGGTGCTGACATTATGCGAAGTTTCTGCTGCGGAGCGCGTGAGCTGCTCTGCCTGCGCGCTGCCATCGGTCGCCACCCGCAACATGCTGCTTGCCGCTTGCTCCATCGAGGCCGCGATGTTGGTACGAATCGCATCCATGCCCATGTTGATGGCTTTGGCGCTTTGGCGATAGGCACCATTCAGCCCGGTTTGCATGATTTTGCGGAAGAACTTCCCCTCTGCCGCATGTTCCATCGCCGCGCGGGATTCACGCACATAGGCATCAGCAATGTCGATGGTGCGGTTGATGCTGTAGAGGATTTTTAGGATGTCTCCACGCTCGCCCTGTGTGGCAATACGCGGCTCAAAGTTGCCCTTGGCGGAGGCTTCACACACAGCGGCGGTCTCAACCAGTTTACGCTTGAGGCGTGCCTGGTAGTAAATCTGCAATCCACTCAGTAAACATAAGAACACAACGTTCAGCGACTGACCGCCAGCGCCTCGCCAACTGTCGAATACCAGCAAACCGGCGATAGCCATCTGCGCCCAGGCGAGATAGGTGGTTTTAGAGAGAGAGGACAAATTCATCATAGGAAATCTTTGCCTCAGTTAGAATGCGAACCAGTTCTTCGGTAGCAGCTACCATGCCATCGCGCACCAGCGCGTGGCCGGATTCAATCTCGCACAGCGCTTTATACAGCGGCTCAATTTTGGCGATGGCCTCGCGGCGTGGGGAGCGGCGGTTGGAGTGATAGCCGATAATGGTGCCGGATTCATCGAAGCTGGGGGTGACATGCGCCAGTACCCAGTAATGGTCGCCCATTTTGGCGCGGTTGACGACGTAAGCGAAAATTTCTTTGCCGGATTTAATGCGTTCCCACACCAGTTTGAAGGCACAATGCGGCATAGCGGAGTGGCGAATCAGGTTGTGTGGTTTGCCGATGACTTCGTCCTCAGTATAACCTGCGATATGCAAGAACACATCGTTCGCATAGGTAATAATGCCCTTGGTGTCGGTTTTGCTGACGATGACTTCATCCTCGCCGAAGGTACGTTCGACGCCGGTTAACGGGTAGTCTTGTCGCTGCGATGCTCTCACCAATCCCATGCTCCCAGTTACGCATTTTGCATAGGAATCATGTTGATTTTAGTCAAGCGCTTTTGCTTTTGAAAAAAATGAAGAAATTTACCATTTCTTTCTGTTTTTTGTTCGCTATAACACTGCCATGCTTGTCGATTCTCACTGCCATTTGAACTACCCTGATTTGGCCGATACGGCGGGGGTGATTGCGCGGGCCAAAGCGGCTGGTGTGGGGCTGATGCAAACCATTTCCACCCGGCGCAGTGATTTCGCGGCGGTGAAGGCGCTCGCCGAGGCACATGCGGAGATTTATTGCTCCATCGGCATTCACCCGCACGAGGCGGAGCCGCACGAGGATATTTCAGAAGCCGAACTGCTAACGGAGGCGAATCATCCGCGCGTGATCGCCATTGGCGAAACGGGGCTCGATTATTACTACGAACATAGCCCGCGTGCGGCTCAGAAGACGCTGTTTCGGCGGCATATCGCGGTGGCGCGGCAGCTCGATTTACCCGTCATCGTCCATAGCCGTGATGCTGATGAGGATACAGTGGCAATATTGCAAGAATGCTATCAGGAAGCGCCGTTTTGTTTCTTAATCCACTGCTTTAGCTCTTCAAAATATCTATCTGATAAATCAGTAGAACTTGGTGGTTATATTTCCGCTTCCGGCATCATTACGTTCAAGAAATCTCAACCCCTGCGGGATGCGTTTGCGAGTGTACCTCTGGAGCGTTTGTTGGTCGAGACCGACTCGCCCTACCTCGCACCGGAGCCGTTTCGCGGTAAGTCCTGTGAACCCGCTTATACTGCGCTCGTCGCCAAAAAGCTTGCGGAGGTAAAGGAAGTGAGCGTGGAAGAGATTGCACGCATCACCACCGAGAATTTTTTTAGGCTGTTCAGCAAGGCAAAGCACGGATGAGCGGACCCAAAAACATCCTTGTCATCAAGCATGGTGCGTTTGGCGACATTGTGCTGGCAACAGCTGGGTTTGCAGCGATTCGCGCGCACCACCCCCATGCACATATCATCTGTCTCACCACGAAACCTTACGCGGAACTTCTGGCAGCAAGCCCTTATTTCAATAAGATTTGGGTGGATTCAAAGCCGCGATTCGCCGATTTCAAAGCCATTGGGCGCCTGCGCACGATGCTTAATTCGCGGAAGTGGGAGTGGGTCTATGACCTGCAAACATCAACGCGTTCGAAGGCTTACCAGTGGCTGATCAAGCACCCGTGGCCAAAGATCAGCAATACAAGTCGCTTTACAAGCCATGGGTATACTGACCCGGCGCGTCATAAAAATCATGCACTTGAAAGTATCCGCGCTCAGCTAAAAATTGCGGGGATTGCTGACGTTGGCATGCCTGATTTGTCGTGGCTCGCTGCCGATATTTCGGATATAAGGCCCCAAGGGCTTTATGCGCTTTTTGCTCCGGGAACATCGCCAAAACGCTTTGCAGAACGTTGGCCTGCGGAGAAGTATGCCGCTCTTGCACAGGAGTTGGTGGCGAAAAAAATGACTCCCGTCCTCATCGGTACGAATGTCGAGGCAGAGGTGCTTGATTCTATTGCAGCAAGGGTGCCTCAGGCGCTCAATCTCTGTGGGAAAACAAGCTTTGCGCAACTCGCTACTCTGGCACGCGGTGCCACGCTGGCTGTTGGCAATAACACGGGGCCGATGCATATCATCGGCGCAAGCAACTGCCCATCGTTGGTGCTCTTTAATTACAAAACTAATCCGGAGATTGCTCGGCCTATGGGGGCATCCGTGCAAACTATCCGTGTTCCTGACCTGCGTGATTTATCGGTCGATCGTGTGTTGGTGGCTTTGCAGGCGCAGGCATAAATCCGCGCGCATTGCTTGACAGCTCGCTGCCAAGGCGTAAAGTTCAGCCCTCATTTTGGGAGAAATTATGTCTGCGCAACCAGCTGAAAAATTAATCACCCTGACGTTACCTGATGGCGCCAGGCGGGAATACCCCGCCGGTACTACGGGCGAGCAGGTGGCGGCCAGCATCGGTGCGGGGCTGGCCAAGGCGGCACTCGCCATGAAGGTGGATGGCGTGCAGCGCGATCTTTACCTGCCGCTGACACAAAATTGTGCATTCCAGATTCTCACCGCGAAAGACGCGGAGGGGTTGGATATCATGCGCCACACCATTACCGCGCAGTTGCTCGCGCGGGCGGTAAAAATGCTCTACCCAAGTGCCAAGCTCGCTATTGGCCCCACGATTGAGCACGGGTTCTATTATGACGTGGAGCTTGAAACACCGCTGACGCCAGATGATCTGCCGAAGATTGAAGCACAAATGAAAGAAATTCTAAAGCAGGCAAAGCCTGTGCAGCGCGAGATGTGGAATCGTGCCGAGGCAATCGCGATGTTCGAGAAGCGCGGTGAGGGGTATAAGGCCGAGCTGATTCGCAGCGCGCCGGAGGATGATACGACCGAGCGCGGAAAAATTTCGCTCTATCGCCAGGGCGAGGGGGATGACGCGTTTATCGACCTTTGCCGTGGGCCGCATGTGCCGCATTTCTCTAAGATTACGGCGGCCTTTGCGCTGACTAAAATTTCGGGCGCCTACTGGCGTGGTGATAGTAAAAACAAAATGCTTCAGCGTATTTACGGCCTCGCTTTTGCGAATGAGAAAGAGCTGAAGGCGCACCTGACGATGCTGGAAGAAGCAGAGAAGCGGGACCACCGCAAGCTTGGGCGCGAGCTGGATTTGTTTCATATCCAAGAGGAGGCCGTGGGGCAGGTGTTCTGGCATCCGAAGGGCTGGACGTTGTGGTTAAAGCTTGAAAATTATATTCGGAACAAACTGTCAGTCGCTAACTATGTCGAAGTAAAAACGCCTATGCTGCTGGATCGTTCTTTGTGGGAAGCATCCGGTCACTGGGAAAAGTTTCGCCAGAATATGTTTACGCTCGAATCAGAAGATAGAGCGCTCGCGCTGAAGCCGATGAATTGCCCGGGCCATGTGCAGATTTTCAAACAAGGCATCAAAAGTTATCGTGATTTACCGATTCGGATGGCGGAGTTTGGTTCGTGCCATCGTAACGAGCCGTCGGGATCACTTCATGGCTTGAATCGAGTACGTGGCTTCACGCAGGATGACGCACATATTTTCTGTATGGAATCACAAATTCTCTCGGAAACAGAGAGCTTCTGCCGACTTCTTCAAGAAGTTTACCATGAGCTTGGGTTTACGGATGTGACAGTAAAGCTTTCAACCCGCCCTGAAACGCGCGCAGGCACGGATGAAACATGGGATAAGGCCGAGAAGGCGCTTGAAGATGCCGTGAAAGAAGTGGGCTTGGATTATGGTATTCAACCGGGTGAAGGCGCATTTTATGGGCCAAAACTGGAGTTTCAGCTAAAAGATTGCCTCGGAAGACCACAGCAATGCGGCACCTTGCAGCTTGATTTCGTGCTGCCTGAGCGTCTTGATGCCAGCTATATCGGCGAGGACGGGGCAAAGCACCGCCCGGTGATGCTCCACCGCGCAATTCTCGGCTCGTTTGAGCGCTTTATTGGCATTCTCATCGAGCAATATGCCGGGAAATTCCCGCATTGGATGGCGCCGCTGCAAGTGGTCGTCTGTAGCATCACCAACGACTATGATGCTTATGCGCAGGAAGTGGCGAACCTGCTCAAAGTCTCGGGAATTCGTGTGGAAACTGACACTCGGGCTGAGAAAATCAACTTCAAAGTGCGCGATCATTCACTGCAAAAAGTACCGTTCATTATCGCAGTCGGCGGCCGTGAATCGGAGCAGCGCACGGTGGCATTGCGCACACTCGGCAGCGAGGGGCAGCAAACACTGGCGCTTGACGCCGCACTCGCAACCCTTGTAAAGGAATGTGCGACGCCCCACGTGGCGGCATAACCGATGGAGATAACTACCGATGACGGCACCCTATGAGTCTTAAGGAAAAGCGCGGCAAAGAGCCACGCGTGAATCGCGAAATTACTGCGGATAAAATCCGCCTCATCGGGGCTAACTCGGAAATGATCGGTGTCACCAGCGTGGCAGAAGGGCTGAAAGCAGCGGAAGCGGCGGGGCTCGACCTCGTTGAAATCTCGCCGGATGCTGAGCCTCCGGTTTGCAAACTGCTCGATTATGGGAAGTTCCGTTTTGCGGAACAGAAGAAATTCCAGGAAGCACGCAAGAAGCAGAAAGTCATCCAGATCAAGGAAATCAAGCTGCGTCCCGGCATCGGCCAGCATGACCTCGATATCAAGCTGCGCCAAGTGGAGCGCTTTCTTGCGGATGGTGACAAGGTGAAAATCACCCTGCGCTTCCGTGGCCGCGAAATGGCACACCAAGAGCTCGGCATGGCTGTGCTGAACAAGGTGCGCGAAACGCTGGCTGATAAAATCAAAGTCGAGCACGAGCCGAAGATGGAAGGCCGCCAAGTGATGATGGTGGTCACCCCTGCGAAGCATTAGTTTTGGATGCTTCGCAAGATCGCACATGCTGTGCGATTGCTTCGCGCAGCTTCGCTGGCTGATGGCTCGCTCGGTCTAATGACCTCGCACTAAGTTACTAAGGAGTTCCCATGCCTAAAGTTCTCATTTCCGACAAACTCAGCCCACAAGCGGTGGAGATCTTTAAATCGCGTGGGATCGAGGTCGACCAGAAAACCGGGCTGAGTGAAGAGCAACTGCTCGAGATTATTGGCGAGTATGATGGGCTGGCGATTCGTTCTGCCACCAAGGTCACCGCAACAGTCCTCGCTGCAGCAATGAAGCTGAAGGTTGTAGGTCGCGCTGGCATTGGTGTCGATAATGTCGATGTGAAAGCCGCCACCAGCCACGGCGTGGTGGTGATGAACACACCGTTTGGTAACTCGGTCACGACTGCGGAGCACGCCATTTCGTTGATGATGGCGCTGGCTCGGCAGATTCCGGCAGCTAGTGCGAGCACCCATGCGGGTAAGTGGGAAAAAAATAAATTCATGGGCGTGGAGCTGGCGGGAAAAACCCTTGGCCTCATTGGCTGTGGCAATATCGGTTCCATCGTGGCTGACCGTGCGCAGGGGCTGAAAATGAAAGTGGTCGCGTTTGACCCGTTCCTCTCCGCTGAGCGCGCAGTGGCGCTGAACGTGGAAAAGCTGGAGCTGGACGCGCTTCTCGCCCGCGCGGATTTTATCTCGATGCATACGCCGCTGACCGACGCGACGCGCAACCTGCTCAACAAAGACAGTCTCGCCAAAACCAAGAAGGGCGTGCGGATTATCAACTGTGCGCGTGGCGGCCTGATTGTGGAGGCCGATCTCAAGGCCGCGATTGAATCCGGTCAGGTGGCTGGTGCAGCGCTCGATGTGTTTGAGGAAGAGCCGGCAACGAACAACCCGCTGTTCGGTATGGAGCAGGTAGTGGCGACGCCGCATCTGGGCGCATCCACCGGCGAGGCGCAGGAAAACGTGGCCATTCAGGTGGCGGAGCAAATGGCGGAATATCTCACCGTCGGCACTGTCACCAACGCGCTCAACATGCCGAGCGTCTCGGCGGAGGACGCAGCGCGCCTTAAGCCCTATTTCGATCTCGCCTCGCGCCTCGGCGGATTCGCCGGGCAGATGACGAAGGGCGGCATCACCAAAGTGACGATTGAATATGAAGGTAAGGTCACCGAGCTCAACACCAAGCCGCTGACGGCGGCGGTGCTCAACGGCATCCTCGCGCCGCTGATGGAAGGCGTGAACATGGTGAATGCACCGGTCGTGGCGAAAGAACGTAATATCGATGTCAGCGAAATCAGCCACGAGCGCACCGCCCACTACAAAACGCTGTTGCGGGTAGTGGTGTCGTTTGATGGTGGTAGTTTTGCCATCAGCGGTACGCTGTTTGGTGACAAGCCCCGCGTTGTGGCGCTTGGTGATGTGCTGCTCGAAGCATCGCTCGGCAGCCGTATGCTCTATGTGGCGAACGAGGACAAACCCGGCCTCATCGGCGGTGTCGGCCAGGTCCTTGGTGAGGCGAAAGTGAACATCGCCAACTTCCATCTCGGGCGGAATAAGGAAGCGACGCAGGCGGTTGCCCTGATCGAGGTGGATGAGGCGGTGGATGCCAAGCTGATCGCCAAGATCGCCAAGCTTCCCGGTGTAAAAGAGGCGAGAATCCTCGAGTTTTAATTCCAAATGTATCAAAAATACAACTATCGGGATAATTTGTTGCCGTAATGCCACTTTGGTTGCTTAAGGCTCTTGCTGGTGCAGTAGAAATGCCCCATATGGCTGCGCAGAGGTGTTAACGCCCAGCGTTCCCAGACCCCTATTTTCAACCCCATTGAACCGAACGACCAAAAAATTTTGGCCGTTAATCAAGTATTAACCCTTGTGTGGTACGGTAAAACCAACAAGGAAAGGATTTTATTATGTTGATTCGTGTAAACAAGAATACCGGGAACCGCCCCCAAGCGGTGAAATATGCCGCACTTCTCACCGGAACCATCAGCCATGTCTGGTATGATGACGAGAGCGAGCCGCTGCAAAAACGCACCAACCACATCAAAATGATGATGGTGAAGCCAAATACGTTACTGCTTCAGCGCCCGGACGCGTAACTCGCCTTTTTGCCGGCTACTCCATGTGCTGCCCACCGTTGACGGAGAGCGTTTCGCCGGTGATGAAGCCTGCTTCATCATCCGCCAAAAAGCACACTGCACGGGCGATTTCTTTTGCTTCGCCGAGGCGACCGACCGGGATTTTGGCAGTGATGCCTTTCATGACCTCGGGCGATACGGCTGCGACCATTTCCGTGTTGATATATCCCGGCGCCACTGCGTTCACGGTGATGCCTTTGTTCGCGCATTCACGCGCCAGGGATTTGGTGAAGCCGAACACCCCGGCCTTCGCGGCGGCATAGTTGGTTTGCCCCATTTGTCCCATTTGCCCGTTGATGGAGCTGATGCTGATGATGCGGCCATAGCTGCGCGCGCGCATGCTCTCGATCGTCGCGCGGCACATGTTGAAGCAGGATTTCAGGTTGGTATCGAGCACGGCGTCCCAGCTCTCTTCACCCATTTTATGCATGAATCCGTCGCGCGTGATGCCGGCATTGTTGACGAGGATGTCGACAGGCCCGATCTCGCTCTCGATGCGGCGCACGGCGTGCTGGCACTGCTCGAAATCCGCCACGTCGAAGCGCATAACCTCGATGCCGGTTTCTTTTTTGAAGGCCTGCGCCGCTTCTTCGTTGCCGTGATAGCTGGCGACGACTTTACAGCCCGCCTTTTTTAGATCCATCGAGATGGCTTTACCAATACCGCGCGTGCCGCCGGTGACGAGTGCGATTCTGTTTTTCATGGTCATATAATGCTCCGTTGCGAGTCGATTTCGTTATGCTGCTTCTACACACATGGCGATGCCCATGCCGCCGCCGATACACAGGGTGGCGAGGCCTTTTTTCGCGTTGCTGCGTTTCATTTCATGCAGCAGCGTGGTAAGCACCCGCGCGCCCGAGGCGCCGATGGGGTGACCCAGCGCAATCGCACCGCCGTTGACGTTGACTTTGCTCACATCCCAACCCATCTCGCGGTTGACGGCGATGGCCTGCGCAGCAAAGGCTTCGTTCGCTTCGATGAGGTCGAGGTCGCCCACGTTCCAGCCCGCTTTGGCGAGTGCTTTCTTGGAGGCGGGGATGGGGCCGGTGCCCATGATAGTCGGATCAACACCAGCGGTGGCCCATGATTTAATGGCGGCGAGTGGTTTCAGGCCGCGCTTCTCCGCTTCCGCGCGGGTCATCAGCAACACCGCAGCGGCGCCGTCATTGATGCCGGAGGCGTTACCTGCGGTCACTGAGCCATCCGCCTTAAACGCAGGGCGCAGTTTGCTGAGGGATTCTGCGGTGGTATCGGCACGGGGGAATTCGTCTTTCTCCACCACCGTATCGCCTTTTTTGCTTTTGATGGTGAGCGGAATAATCTCGGCGCTGAACTTGCCGTCGGCCATGGCTTTCACGGCTTTGGCCTGGCTGTTTGCGGCGAATTTATCCTGATCTTCGCGGGTGATCTGGAATTGCTGCGCAACGTTTTCCGCGGTGATGCCCATATGGTAGTTGTTGAACGACTCCCACAGTCCGTCGGTGATCATGGTGTCGATCATGCTGCCGTTGCCCATTTTTACGCCCGCACGCAGTTGCATCGCGTGTGGCGCTTGGGTCATGGATTCCTGCCCCCCGGCAATCACAATCGTTGCGTCACCATTACGGATAGATTTCATCCCCTCCGCCACGGCGCGCAGGCCGGAGCCGCAGACTTGGTTGATGGTCATCGCGGTCGATTCCTGCGAGAGGCCGCCATGGATGGCTGCCTGACGTGCTGGATTCTGTCCGACCGTAGCGGTGAGCACCTGGCCGAGAATGACCTCATCTACATCGCTCGCCTGAATTTTGTTGCGGCTGAGGAGCGATTTAATCACCTCTGCACCTAGCTGCGCCGCCGTGAACGAGGAAAGCCCGCCGCTAAAATTACCAATCGCCGTGCGTACGGCATCCACAATCACGATATCATTTTTGTCGGCCATTGGGAGTTCTCCTCAAGATTCATGGAATGAGGAGATGGTTGTAATTTCTTGTGTGCTGCTTGTCTAGTGCTGGATGAAGAGAAACATTGAGTAACTTAACGACTTTGGTCGTATATGTTTTGCGCTGTTATTATTTTTTCTTGAAACGACATCTTTTCATCGTTGAGCAACTGCGCAATTTGACCTGCATTTTTCTCTGAATGATACCGTATATTGCTAAATGCATTTTGTGCACGATCTGTCAAAATAGCGTTGCTAACCTTAGCTTCAGGCTTTGATGCCTCACGGTATTTTTTGTAACCATCGGCGCTAATTTTTGATAAAATGGGGTAGAATGCATTATCGTCGAAAAGCGCTCCTGTATTGCTATATTTTTTCTTCCCATACACAAATTCACCATATGGCGCATGTGTATGTCCGGTAATGATGTGCTTAGCTTCTCGGTGATAGTCATTGTCAAAAGTGTCTAGATAGCCGTCTACGCGCGGTGACCATTCATGCGGCGCAAAAATTCTTGCATCACGCGCTTCTGTCCATTCAAGAAGCTTCACCTGAATTTCTGAGATGATATTACCAAAGCTTCGTTGATTGGGGAATTCTGTGTCGCGCTCCACCTGATTTTCATGCATGAGATCGCCATGCGAAGCGAGTTTGTCTTCAACAAGCAGGTGTTTCTCAGTCACCCTGAAATTTGGGTATTGCTCTGCAAGTTGGTGTAGCAGGTAGACAAATACTGGGTCACCATCGTGATTGCCGATGATATAGTTGATCTCTTTATCTGGAAAACTAGTGAGCATAATTTGGAGCGCCGAGATAGCTCTGGCAACGGTTTTGGAGAAACCTATTTCTGAAAATGGTAATTCAAATGTATCACCATTGAGAACCAGCAAATCATGAGTACGAAAGATCGTCGCCATACGGTTGAGCGTGCGTAACGTTTCCTGTTCTCCAAACCCGCCTGAGAAAAGATGTGCGTCCGATATATACGCGACGTTAATGTCTCTTTTGTGCCCCATATGAGCCAATTATAGCAAAAGAATCCTTAAAAAATGGTAAATGGCGCAAAACTATTGCAAACGCCCAGTCACGCTCGGCTGCGTCAACCACACGGGCCGTATCTCCGGCGCATAGAGCACCTGCGCGTCGTCCGTGTTAATCGCGTAGTAGAGCACCGAGCCCGATAGCATCGAAATCCGCCGATAGCGTTGCACCCGTAACTTCTTGATTTCATGCTGGAGAAGTCCCATGAGCACCGACTCGTTCATCGAGCAATCGCCGTCCTCTTCGAGCACGAGGTCGCAGCAGCTCATCTCCGGCACGCTGGCATAGTAGTTCTCGATTTTATAATTCTTACGCAGCACCCGTAAGCCAGCGAGCGCGGCCACGCGTTGCTCCGGCTGGTGGTTCATATAGAGCGACAGGTCGCGGATGGGGCGGTAGTTGAGGCGCTTTTTCAGCCAGACCTGATAATCCTGCGTCGTCACCTTGGTCATCTCCACGCCGACAAGGCCGCCGCCGTCGCACACGGTGAAATCCGGGCCTTCGCCCTGGCGGTGCTTGGTGATGTCAATCGGCAGCGTCATCAAGCGCTGCGCTTTAAGGATCATGAAATACTGGATGAGGCAGCCGATTTCGATTTTGTCCTGCTCGCACATCCGCGCGTGGATGAGATCGCGGAAACAGTCGTCGAGCGCGTCATCGTCATAGACGGTGCGGAAGAAGAGGGGCAGGCGCTTCGCAGGCTTCATAACACTCCCATCTTGCCATGCCGAGCCGTGGGAACGCTTGATTCATCCTACCTATAACACAAAAACACCTGACGTGCAAATCTGCTTAGATACGAAGCGTGATAGTGATTTCTTTATTTTCGCATAGTAACGCGTAAAGTGAAGCTTGATGATTTTGTAGATGAATTTTTGGAAACGATAGTTCTACGTCGCCATTTTACCAGAAGTTCTATAGCAGAAAGAAATTTAATATTAGCAATGGCGGCTAAGAATTTCTCTAAAACAACAACAGAAAGACAGTACCCACGATAAAGGGTGGACGTGAAGAAACTCAAAACTAAATTATACGCTACAAGCAACTAGACCTCCCCAACAAAAAACAAAAAAAGACCAGTTTTTTGTTGGGAGCGGCCTCCCGAACGAAAAAACTCTACTCTCTCCGAGTTTTGAAGAAGCCTTGTTGCTTCGCTCAGGATTCATGTAATCCTAATGCGGCTTTAAAAGCAAGAAATTAACACCTAAGATCGGTGTTTTTTTAATCCACTAAATATGCAACGCCCGCCCATACGCATCGAGCACGCTCTCATGCATCATTTCGCTTAAGGTGGGGTGGGGGAAGACGGTGGACATGAACTCGGCCTCGGTCAGTTCCGCCTGTTTGCCGATGACAAAACCCTGCACTAACTCAGTCACTTCCGCACCGACGAGATGGGCGCCTAGTAGCTCACCCGTTTTGGCGTCGAAGATGGTTTTGACGAGCCCTTCCGGCTCACCCAGCGCCACTGCCTTACCGTTGCCCATAAAGGGAAAGCGGCCGATTTTTAGCTCGTAGCCTTTTTCCTTAGCGGCTTTTTCCGTGAGGCCGACGCTCGCCACCTGCGGATGGCAATAGGTGCAGCCCGGGATATTCTCACGTTTCATGGCATGCGGGTGCGCGCCGGCGATATGTTCTGCCGCAATCACGCCCTCGTGGCTGGCCTTGTGCGCCAACCACGGCGCGCCGGTGATGTCGCCGATGGCATAGACGCCCGGTTCGTTGGTTTGGCAGTGGCTATCCACCATAATGCGGCCATGCTCGGTTTTCACCTTGGTGCCCTCCAGCCCCAGCCCTTCGATGTTGGCGACAATGCCCACCGCTGAAATCACGCGGTCGACGGTGATTTCCTGCTTCTTGCCGTCTTTCTCAATCACGGCGACGACATTGGTTTTGCCCTTTTTCAGTTCCTTCACCACCGCCCCGGTGATGATCTTCATGCCCTGTTTTTCGAACTGTTTCTGCGCGAATTTGCTGATCTCTTCGTCTTCAACCGGCATCACGCGGTCTTGCAGCTCCACCACGGTGACATCCACGCCCAGCGTGTTATAGAAGCTCGCGAACTCGATGCCGATCGCGCCAGAACCCATGACGAGCAGGGACTGCGGCATCGCCTCCGGCACCATCGCCTCGCGGTAGCTCCACACCAGTTTGCCATCGCTCTCCAGCCCCGGCAGGTTACGCGCGCGCGCACCCGTCGCCAGAATAATTGCCTTCGCCTCAAGGTCAGCGATGGTTTTCTTGGTGCCGTCTTTCACAATCACTTTTCCGCGTCCAGCCAGCGCACCGGTGCCCTCGAACACGGTCACCTTGTGCTTTTTCATCAGGAAACCGATGCCTTTTTTCATCTGCTCGCTCACGCCGCGTGAGCGCTTCACAATCGCTGCGAGGTCGAACTTCACGTCTTTCACGCTGATGCCGTAATCCGCCGCGTGCTTGATGTTGTGGTAAATCTCCGCCGAGCGCAGCAGCGCTTTGGTGGGGATACACCCCCAGTTGAGGCAGATGCCGCCGAGATGCTCACGCTCCACCAGCGCCACTTTTTTGCCCAACTGGCTCGCGCGGATAGCCGCTACATAACCACCTGGGCCGCCACCGATAACTACTACGTCGAATTGTTCGCTCATGTTTTTCTCCTAATCACAATTCAGGCCTACGGGCTTTTTGGGGGTTCCTATTTCTATACAGCGCTTCACTTTTTTATCGATCACAAATGCTTTTGAAATGTTATTAACGCCACATTCCATCTGGTATTCTCTCTCATTTTTGGGGTCCAATGTCCAAAACATCAATGCGCCGCCTGTATAAGCGTCATCGTTATCGGGTATCAGTGATGCTTTTTCCAGTGGGTCTCCATCATAAAGACCAGTTACACGCATCGTCGATGGACAATGATATAATTCTGCAAATGCGCCCATTGGTAGTGTGAGGAATGCCGTGCATATTGTGATAATGTATATACGCATATCGTCTACCATTCATCCGGGTTCACCGGTTTTTTTGTCCGTGGCGTTTCCGCCGGTTTATCGTTGCCGAACGCGCGAAGCTCGTCCGTCGCCACTTCTTTTTTCGGGGTGGCGAGCCCCAATTCCAAATCCAGCTTCCGCTGCGCGATGATGCCTTCCGCGCTGCTGAGCTTCACCATCGTCGGCCGGTCGCAATGTGGGCATTGCTTCCCCGATCGCCCGCTGAAGATGCTCCACAGCGTATAAAACGGCAGCATGGTGAGCATGCCAAGTACACGATAGAGGCCGCCACCTTTGCGTGCGCCCACATGCTTTCCACGCCCTTCATACCCGCAGCTACTGCAGATTTGCTTGGCCATGAAATGCTACGTGAACATCAGGATGGGATGTTCGAGATAGTTCTTGAACAGCTGCAGCCACTCAGCCCCCAGCGCGCCATCCACCGCGCGATGATCGACCGAGAGCGTTGCGTTCATCACCTGCGTTGGCTTGATGTGGCCGTCCTTCATTTTCAGCACTTCTTCCGCCGCGCCAACCGCCAGAATACATGCCTGCGGCGGGTTGATGATGGCCTGGAAGGTGCTCACCCCATACATGCCAAGATTGCTGATGGAGAAGCCGCCGCCTTGGAATTCCTCAGGCTTCAGCTTGTTCTCCCGCGCACGCTTGGCGAGGTCTTTCATCTCATTCGAAATTTGCGGCAGCGATTTTTGATCCGCGTTCTTGATGATCGGGGTGATGAGGCCAGAATCCGTCGCCACCGCCACCGAAATATCCACATTGTTATATTGAATCATCGCATCGTCATACCAGCTCACGTTGCAGGCGGGCTTGTCGCGCAGTGCCAGCGCGGCGGCCTTAATCACCATGTCGTTGACGGAGAGCTTATAGGCTGGCGCAGCGCCTTTTTCGGTTTTCTTGTCGATCTGCTTATTGAGCTGTGCGCGGGCTTCCATCATCGCATCCAGCTCGATCGCTACGGTGAGGTAGAAATGCGGCACGGTCTGCTTGGATTCAAGCAGGCGGCGCGCGATCACCTTACGCATACTGCTGTGCGGAATTTGTGAGAACTCCTGCGGATGACGGCTGACGACGCCGCTGCGTCCACCTGCGCGTGCACCGTCAAGGTCGGCGCGGACAATGCGCCCACCTGGGCCCGAACCAATCACGGAGGAAAGGTCTAGGCCTTTTTCGCTGGCAATACGTTTAGCCAGTGGCGAGGCTTTCACGCGGCCAGAAGTTTGCGGTGTACTACTCACTGCCATCGGTGCCGATGGCGCTAGTTTGGGGGCAGCAGGTGCCACAGATGCGGCCGGCGATGCCGCTGCAGGTGCGCTCGGCGCAGCAGAAGCCGCTGCGGCTTTCGGCGTCTCCGCAGCTTTGGGCGCTTCCTTCGGCTTCCAGCTATCGATAGCTTTTTTGTCTTCACCATCCGCCAACAGGAGGGCGATGACGGCATTCACTTTTACGCCTTCCATACCTGCTGGGATCACAATTTTACCGAGCACGCCTTCATCCACAGCTTCCACTTCCATCGTCGCTTTATCGGTCTCGATCTCGGCGATAACTTGACCAGCCTTCACCACGTCGCCTTCCTTTTTGACCCATTTCGCGAGTGTTCCCTCCGTCATGGTGGGGGAGAGTGCGGGCATCGTAATTTCAATCGGCATGGCGAGTCCTCTACTTCAATTCAAAAATGACAGAGACATTGGCTTCTAGATTCTGCTCGCCGGAAGGAGGGGCGACGGGTGCGCCTTCTGCACCTGCGGCCATATCCATACGTGCCATGGCCAGCATTGGGCGCGGCGGCGCATAGCCACTAACATTACCTTCCGAAATCTGCTGCACACGTGATACACTTGTTCCGGCGGCTTTGGCCATTTGCTCTGCTTTTGCACGAGCGGAGATTATGGCATCGGCCAGCAATTCGTCGCGCTTTTTATCCAGATCGCTCACCTGATATTGCAGGTCGAGCAGATTGCCCCATTCGGTATTCGCGCCCTGTTCAAAACCAGCTTCGGTGATTTTCTCCATCAGCGCGCCAACTTTGGCGGTGTCAACGACCGTGACATCCAGCTGTGTCTGCACGCGATAGCCACGGAACACACGCACGGGCTGCGGGTTAGGCATGCTGGCCGTCACCGGTTGCTCAACATATTCATAAATCGGCTGAACGCTAGAGCTTTCGGTGCGGACTTTTTTCTCTTCCACCCCCTCGCTTTGGGTGATTTCGAGCAGCGCTTTCAGTTTTTCATCATGCGCGGCTTTGGCCTCTGCCATCTTCATTTTCATAGAGTTGAGGTTCACCCGAAGATGCGCCTCATCCTGTACTAGTTTACGGTTCGCATGGCCACTGACGCTAATCGTGCGCGGGGTATGCGCATCTGACAGTGGAGAGCGAGTGGCTAGACAAAGAACAGCGGCTCCAGCTAAGGCAATTACGCCGATAACGAAAGGCTTCATAGGGCTCTCCATGGTTACGCTGCTTTGCGGGATTGACATAGCTCACGTGCGGCAGCAGTGATATCATCCACCGTCGGCAGCGCCAGTTTTTCGAGGTTCGCGGCGTAGGGCAGGGGTACGTCTTTTCCGGTCACCCGTGCTACTGGCGCGTCGAGGTCGTCAAATAATTCTTCCATCGCAATCGCGGCGATTTCCGAACCGATACCCGCCGTCGGCCAGCCTTCTTCGACGGAAATCAGGCGGTGAGTTTTGCGCACGGAGTCAATGATCGCCTGTTTATCCAGCGGGCGGATGGTGCGCAGGTCAATCACCTCCGCACTGATGCCTTCGGCGGCGAGTTTCTCTGCCGCATCCAGCGCATGTTTCACGCAGATGGAGAAGGCGACAATGGTCACATCCGTCCCTTGTTTTTTTACGGAAGCCTTGCCGATGGGCACGAGGTAATCTGCATCATCCGGCACTTCGAACTGCCAGCCATAGGTGATTTCATTCTCAAGGAAAATGACAGGGTTCGGGTCGCGGATGGCAGACTTGAGGAGTCCCTTGGCATCTGCCGCGTCATACGGCGCAACGACCTTCAGCCCCGGGCAATGCGCATACCAGCTGGCGTAGCACTGGCTATGCTGCGCAGCAACGCGGCTTGCAGCACCATTCGGGCCACGGAAAACGATTGGCGATTTCACCTGACCACCGGACATATATAGCGTCTTCGCAGCGGAGTTGATGATCTGATCCACCGCCTGCATCGCGAAGTTCCAGGTCATAAACTCGACCACGGGCTTCAGCCCGGCGAATGCCGCACCGACGGCAAGACCCGCAAACCCATGCTCCGTAATCGGCGTATCGATGACGCGCTTGGCGCCGAATTCCTGAAGTAGCCCTTGCGTTACCTTATACGCACCCTGATATTCGGCGACTTCCTCGCCCATCACAAACACGTCCGCGTCGCGGCGCATTTCTTCCGCCATCGCATCACGCAGTGCGTCACGTACAGTCATTAGTGCCATGAGAAACTCCTAGCTTAAAATATCGGTCCAAAGCTCGGTTGCATCCGGCTCTGGGCTGGTTTTAGCGAATTCGGCAGCGTCATTGACTTCTGCCTTGATATCGTCCTCGATCTTTTTCAGCGCGGCTTCGTTCGCGATGCCATTCGCTTCGAGATATTTGCGGAACTGGGTGATGGGGTCGCGGTTCTCTTTGTAATCCTCGACCTCTTCTTTACTACGGTATTTCGCGGGGTCGCTCATCGAGTGGCCACGGTAGCGATAGGTCTTCACTTCCATGAGGTAGGGGCCTTTGCCGCTGCGCACATGCTCAATCACCTTCTTCGATGTCTCATACACCGCGAGCACATCCATACCGTTCACCTGCACACCGGGGATACCAAACGCTTCGCCGCGCTTGTAAAGCTCCGTATCCGCCGCGTGGCGTTTGGTGCTTGTACCCATCGCGTATTCATTGTTCTCGATGATGTAGATCACCGGCAGTTGCCAGAGCGAAGCCATGTTGAAGGCCTCGTAGACCTGGCCTTGGTTGCTTGCGCCATCGCCGAAATAGGTCATGGTGATTTTGCCGGTGTTTTTATATTTTTGAGCAAATGCAAGCCCAGTTCCAAGAGGCACGTTCGCGCCCACAATGCCGTGCCCGCCGAAGAATTGCTTCTCCACCGAGAACATATGCATCGAGCCGCCTTTGCCCTTACTGAAGCCGCCAATACGCCCTGTAAGCTCGGCCATGATGCCCTTCGGGTCCATGCCACAGGCGATCATATGCGCGTGGTCGCGATAGGTGGTGATGACTGCATCGCCTTGCTGTGCGGCGGCCTGAATGCCAGTTACAACCGCTTCCTGCCCAATATAGAGATGGCAGAACCCGCCGATGAGTCCCATACCGTAAAGCTGTCCGGCTTTTTCTTCAAAGCGGCGGATCATCACCATCTCGCGGTACATCGCGAGGAGCTTTTCTTTCGGCAGCGGAGTGTTGGCTTTGGATGATACCATGCTCGGCTTCGCGGCAGGTTTTTTGGCAGCAGCAGGAGGCATAACATTCCCTAGATTGGCGTGAATTGGGGAAACCGTTGTAGCGCACAGGGCGCGAAGCACAAGGCAAAACGACAAGCATTTCTGCGGCTGACTGTGCAGTGCAGCATTACTAGTAGGGGACTAAAACGAGCTAGTTTCCGTCTTGCGCTTTCATCTCCGCGATTTTGCGGTCGATCTCGCTCAGCGGGTCGATCGGCTGGAAGAAGGTGCTGGGGTCAGCCCCATACATCTCCGCTACTTTGAGGGTGATTTCTTCCGGCGGGGTTTGCCCTTCGGCTGAAACGATCACCTCGCCATACGCATCGAAGTTGTAGAGGTCGATGCTGCCCGCAGCTTCTGCTTCCTTAAAGGCATTGAACTGCGACGGCTTAATGGCGACATAGCACCAGAAAGGGCCGCCGTGATCCATTTTGCCGTAAAGCAGCATAATCACACGGCTCAGCGTATCCGCATCATAGGGGTTAGCGGGGGTAACGGGTTGGTCGGTCATGACGACTCCTCCTTATGCGGCTTTGGCGCTGTTGGTTCCCATAATCTGACGCATCACATATTGCAGGATGCCGCCATGGCGATAATACTCGAGCTCATCCGCCGTGTCGATACGGCAGAGGAACGTGGTTTTTACCACCGAGCCATCTGCGCGGGTGATGGTGGTGCTAAGTTCTTTTCGTGGAGCGAGGCCGCTTGAAACACCGTCGATATCCACCTGTTCGTCGCCCTTCAGGCCGAGGCTTTGGCGGGTTTCGCCCTTGGTGAAGACCAGCGGCAGAATGCCCATACCCACAAGGTTGCTGCGGTGAATACGCTCGAAGCTCTCCGCAATCACGGCCTTCACGCCGAGCAGGAACGTACCCTTCGCCGCCCAGTCGCGTGACGAACCGGTGCCGTATTCCTTGCCTGCGAAAATCACGAGCGAGGTGCCGTCGGCTTTGTACTTCATTGCGGCGTCGTAAATGGCCATTTCTTCACCCTTATAAAGAGTGAATCCGCCTTCCTTGCCACCCAGCATTTCGTTTTTGATGCGGGTATTGGCGAAGGTGCCGCGCATCATGACATCATGGCTGCCGCGACGTGCGCCGTAGGAGTTGAAATCCGCCGCCACGACTTTATGGTCGGTGAGGTATTTCGCGGCCGGGCTGGTTTTGCTGATATTTCCCGCAGGGGAGATATGGTCGGTGGTGATCGAATCACCCAGCACGGCCAGCACGCGGGCTTTTTTCACGTCTTTCAACGTGCCATCCGCCACCACAGGCTTCATACCTTCAAAGTAAGGTGGGTTCTGCACATAGGTCGAAGCGCCGCTCCAGCCATAGGTTTTGCCTTCCGCGACGTTGATGGCCTGCCATTCTTTTTCACCGGCAAACACATCCGCATATTTGGCGAGGAACATCTCGCGTGTTACGACGGAGTGCACGGCATCCGCCACTTCTTGCGTCGTCGGCCAGATGTCTTTCAGGAATACATCTTTGCCATCCGGCGTTTTCGCGATCGGGTCTTTGGTAATGTCGATATTCATACTGCCCGCAATCGCATAAGCAACCACGAGTGGCGGCGATGCGAGGTAATTCGCGCGGATGAATGGGTGCACGCGGCCTTCGAAGTTACGGTTGCCTGAGAGCACCGACGCAACCACGAGGTTGTTATCCTTAATCGTCGTCTCGATCGCTTCCGCCAGCGGGCCGGAGTTGCCGATGCAGGTGGTGCAGCCATAGCCCACCAAATTAAAGCCCAGCGAGTCGAGCGCTTTGTCGAGCCCGGCCTTCTGCAGATATTCCGTTACTACTTTGGAGCCTGGGGCGAGGGAGGTCTTCACCCACGGCTTCGCCTTGAGGCCAAGTGCGGCGGCTTTTTTCGCTACCAACCCAGCGCCCATCATCACGTAAGGGTTGCTGGTGTTGGTGCAGCTCGTGATCGCCGCGAGCACCACGTTGCCGTGTTGCAGTTTATAGTCGGCACCGGCGACGGCAACTTCTTGCCCAGCCGCTAGCTTGCCAGCGTTCAAGCCCGGCAGCTCTTTCGCGAAGCCTTCTTTCGCCGCGCTGAGATTCACGCGATCCTGAGGGCGTTTCGGCCCGGCGAGCGACGGCTCAACGGTAGCCATATCGAGTTCCAGTGTATCTGTAAACACAGGGTCGGCATAGCTTGCGTCACGCCACATGCCTTGCAGTTTGGCGTAAGCCTCGACCAGCGCAATCGTTGCTTCGTCGCGGCCCGAGACATGAAGGAAGTTGATCGTCTCTGCATCGATCGGGAAGATACCGCAGGTCGCACCATATTCCGGTGCCATGTTCGCAATCGTCGCGCGATCCGCCAGCGGCAGATGGTTCAGCCCCTCGCCATAGAACTCAACGAATTTCCCTACCACGCCTTTTTTACGCAGCATGTTCGTCACCGTCAGCACAAGGTCAGTCGCCGTCATGCCTTCACGCAGTTTGCCCGTCAGCTTGAAGCCGACCACTTCCGGAATCAGCATCGAGACTGGCTGGCCAAGCATCGCGGCTTCCGCCTCAATCCCACCCACACCCCAGCCAAGAACGCCGAGGCCGTTGATCATCGTCGTGTGCGAATCGGTGCCCACGCAAGTATCTGGGTAGGCGACCGTCTCGCCGCCTTCTTGCTTCGTCCACACCACTTTCGCGAGATATTCGAGGTTCACCTGATGGCAGATCCCCGTTCCCGGAGGCACCACGCGGAAATTATTGAATGCCTTCTGGCCCCAACGCAGGAACTCATAACGCTCCATGTTGCGTTCCATTTCGAGCGCCACGTTCTGTGTAAACGCCGTTGCGGTGCCCGCATAATCGACCATCACCGAGTGGTCGATGACCAGATCCACCGGGGTGAGGGGGTTGATGCGCTCAGCATCCCCACCCATTTTCGCCACCGCATCACGCATTGCGGCTAAATCCACCACGGCAGGCACGCCGGTGAAATCCTGCATCAGCACGCGGGCAGGGCGGTAGGCAATGTCACGCGGTTCGTTTTTCGTTTTGAGCCAGGTGGCGAACGCGGACACATCTTCCTTGCTCACCGTTTTGCCATCTTCATTGCGCAGCAGGTTCTCAAGCAGCACTTTCAGCGAGAACGGTAGGCGCGCGAAATCAACCCCAAGCGCCTTACCCGCCGCGGGGATGGAATAGGCGGTGTAATTCTTACCGCCGGCGGAGAGGGTGGTTTTGCTGTTCAGGCTATTGAGGCTCATGGGAAATCCTTTGCATGACGGTTAGGTTTAAGCGTATATCGTGCACTATCCATGATGCCATGGATATGCTACATAAAAGCAAATATGCGCTCTAAAAACCACTTATTTCCCATGGAACGTGGATGAAAAGTAACAGTCTCGAATTAGATCAGCTGGTAGTGCTGCGCGATGGCGCGCCGCTTACGTTGCCGATAACACTCAGCCTGCATTCCGGTGAAATGCTGGTGGTGCGCGGCAGCAACGGTTCGGGTAAGTCTACTTTTCTTAAAACGCTGGCGAGGCTGCTCCCCTCAGGCGTAGGGCAAATTCGTATCAACGGCCAGTGGCCCGCGGCGCACCCGGCTACTTATCTGGGGCATCGCAACGGGTTAGCCACCACTATGAATGTGCTTGATAATGTCGCCCTATGGGGAAAATTAAGCGGGTTCCCTGAACTGATTTCGGCGGCCATGCATTATTTCGAGCTTGAAGATATTGCTGACGTGCCGCTCTCCAAACTCTCTGCCGGTTGGCAGCAACGGGTTGCACTTACGCGCCTGATTACCATGCAGTCTCCCCTTTGGCTGCTGGATGAGCCAACATCGAATCTCGATACCGAGGGGGTGGCCTTGCTTCAGTCCCTCATTCAGTCGCGACTAGAGCAGGGCGGCATGGTGGTGGTGGCTACCCACTCAGACCTGCGTGGAGACATGATAAAAACAATTAATATCAATGAAATAAACAATGTTACTGAAGTGAAAATTGCATGATGGCACTATTTCTATTTGAAGTGAAGTACTACTTTAAGAATATAAAAGAAGCTATTCAAATTATAGCATTATTCTTGTCTATAGTGATACTTTATCCTTTTTCTCAAAATGGGGCTGAGTTCAGCTATCAAGGTTTTGCGTCGAGCATCTTATGGATAGCGTTAATCATGGCCATTAATCTGGGGGCGAATACCTTATTTCAACGTGATCGTGATGCGGGGCGGCTGGAATATTATCAGCTCACAAATTTATCCTTAGAGAAAGTAATGTTTGCCAAATGGTTGTCCTATTATCTTTCCATCATGGTTCCGCTTTGCCTGGTTATGCCGCTGGCGGGTATTCTTATGAATGTTCCAGTGGATAGCTGGCTTCATTATGCGGCGGGGTTGGCGGCGGGGGCGCTTCCGCTGAGTATGATTGCGGCACTCGTATCCGTCATGATGGCGGGGCTCGATAAGTCGGGCGCAATGTTGAGCCTGATTATTCTGCCGCTCACAATTCCAGTGATTATTTTTGGCAGTAGTTATTCTAGTGCATCCGGCGAAGAACAACAGGCAAGTCTATTATTTCTTTTTGGATTCAGCGTATTTTTGCTGCCAATCCTTGCGGTCGCCGGGGCATCCTGCATCAAAGCATCTAATTAGCTTCGCATGTTAGGTGAATACCGAACTTCCTCATATCTCGCTGTTATCTAGATAATATTCTAATTCACGCCGACCTTTATTCTCATCTCTATAGTCATATAATATGTATTATGGAAAATATGGATGGAGCGAACCTGTGACGGAGCGGATTGTGGGCAGAAGTTTGTATAAACTAGGTAACTTATTGATATTAAATGTTCTCATCTTGTGGATGAAGGTGAAGTTTTCGGGGCTAAAGCTTAGCCTATTTTTGTGCCGTTGGTTACGGGCTTATCCGGAACTGCCAGTACAACATCCCCATTCTCACGATAGAATCCTGTCACCAATACTTCAGATGGAAATCCGGCGATGCGTTTCGGCGGAAAATTGGTGACACATACCACCTGCTTTCCGATCAGTTCTTCTTTGCTGTATAGTGCGGTGATTTGCACGCTGGAGCATTTCTCGCCAATCGTGGCACCGAAATCCACCCAGACTTTATACGCGGGCTTACGCGCCTCGGGAAAAACTTCCGCCCGCAAAATGGTGCCAACACGCAGTTCTACAGCTTCAAACTCTGCCCATGAAATAACCGTCATGTAAGTAGCTCACGATACAACGCAATGGTCTTCTGCTGCATCTGCGTGCTCGAGAAATGACTGCGCACATGTTTCTGCGCGAATTGCGCCATGGCCTCGCGCGACGGTGCATCCAGCTCCAGCGCAAAGCGAATTGCCTCCGCCATCGCGACAGGATTCTCCGGCGGCACCAGATAGCCCGTTTCATTAGCGATAATCGTTTCCTGCGCGCCGCCATGATCCGTCGCCACCACCAGCCGCCCCATGGCCTGCGCTTCGATGGCCACTCGCCCGAAAGACTCTGGCTTGATCGACGGCACCACCACCATTTGCGAGAGCTGGTAGGCCTCCGTCATGTAATTCGTGTTGCTGACAAAGCGCACTTTACCTTCAAGACCGCTTTTAACCACCTGTTCTTCCATCTCTTCGCGGTAGGATTCATGGCCGACATCATCCCCCGCGATGATGCAGAGAAACTTCTCCTGCTTGATGAGGCTCAGCGCCTGAATCAGCACATGTTGCCCTTTGATGCGCGTAATGCGACCGGGGCAGAAAATAATCGGCGCCGCATCTTCCGGTAAGCGCCAGGATTTAATCAGTTCCGCTACGCGCGGGGGCATCACCTTGGCCGCGTCGAACTGCGAGAAATCGACCCCGCGTGGAATCAAGCGAATACGTTCAGAGTCCACGCCATATTCCTGTAAAAGATGATTTTTCACAAAGCTCGACACCGCAATCACCCGCGCGCCGCTGACCATAATCCGGTTATAGCGTTTTTTGAAGGGCCCCTCGGTACTATACACACCATGAAACGTGGTGAGAAACGGCACGCCCGCCCATTTTGCAGCGTAATAGGCGCTCCACGCCGGGGCGCGGCTGCGTGCATGCACCACATCCACCCCCTGCTGCTTGATGAGCTGATAGAGCGCCAGCGCGTTCTGATACATCACCAGTGGATTTTTACTCGCCAGCGGCAATTCGATATGCATGCCGCCTGCCCGCGTAATTTTCGCCGTCATCGGCCCACCGCTTGATGCCACAATCGCCTTCATCCCCGCGCCGATAATCGCTTCAGCGATCTCGATCGTGCCGCGCTCCACCCCGCCGGATTGAAGGCGTGGCAGCACTTGCAAAATGGTTGGCTTTTCGTTCATGCGCCCATGAGTAAAGATTCGCGCCTCGCGTGCAACAACTAATGCAATTTGCGCGCACTCTTCTATTTACCAACGGCGTTGCTGTGACATATAGTCTCCGCCATGCCCCCTTCCCTACACAGCACCGCCTCCGGATACAAAATCGCCTACCGCCACCAGCCCGGCAGCACGCCGGGGGTGATGTTCTGCTGCGGCTTCCGTTCCGACCTTGCTTCCACGAAAGCCACCACACTCGCCGAATGGTGCGCAAAAAACGGCGTCGCCTTCACACGGTTCGATTATAACGGTCACGGCGCGTCGGATGGCGCGTTCGAGGATTTCACCATCGGCGGCGCGATTGCGGATGCGATCGAGATGCTGGACAACATCGCCCACGGGCCGCAGATTCTCGTCGGTTCCAGCATGGGGTCGTGGGTGGCGCTGCACGCGGCCCTCGCCCGCAAGCATCAGGTGCGCGGGTTGATTGGCGTTGCCGCCGCGCCGGATTTCACCGAGCGCCTGATGTTCGCACGATTCACGCCGGAGCAACGCGCCGAGCTCGACGAAGCCGACAAAATCTGGGTGCATAGCGACTACACCAGCAGTGATTATCCCATCACCCGCAACTTCATTCATGAAGCCCGCGCGCATTTGCTGCTGGATGATGTGATCGGCCTCGACAAGCCGATCCATCTCTTCCACGGGCAGGAAGATGTCGATGTGCCGTGGGAGACTTCGCTGCTGCTTGCCAACCAGCTCATCAGCGACGAAGTCACAGTCACACTGATTAAAGATGGCGATCACCGCCTTAACCGCCCGTCGGACTTGCAATTGCTGACGGAGGCTGTTGGGAGAATGCTGGAACAATTACGATAGGATATTTCCATGAAAAAACTATGCATTTTCATAGCCTTTATGGTCGAATTAGCCAATCCCACGGCCTCGTATGCAGGCACTTGTATAAAACTTTTTAGAGATCTGAATAAAAAAGATATTCCAAAATTATTTGCAGAAATGGATGTCAACAAGGATGATTCTCTTACTCAAAAAGAAATGTCGGATTATACAAAACGCTGTAACCTTATGTTTGGGGATGGGGTGCAGGGTCTATTTTTTGACGATAGTTATATATTCTCCGGCTTGGATGACGATAAAGACAAGGTGCTATCTTCAAAAGAATTTATGACTATCGTTCATTATGGGACAAACAAGCCATGGATTGGCGCTCTTCCTCCATATGATCCCGAATCACTGTCCAAGAAAACGTCACCGCTGAAAAAAAAATTCGCCGCATTAGACTGGGATCACGACAAGCATTTATCCTTCATGGAATATTACGGCAACACTATCGTAAAAATTACGCATGATGATCAACAGGATTTTTTTGACGCATACGATATAAATCATGATAAAAAGCTCTCGTTTGAAGAACTTGATGATGGCATCAATGATTATAATGATAATGGCGATAATTCAGAACTAGGAAAAAAGTTAAGAATCAAAAATTCGTCGTATCCTTCCCCCTCAAATCTTCGGCCTGCGGCCCTTGTTCCTCCCTCACCTCAACCTTCAGGTGAGAAAGTGAAAAAAGAATTCAATGCATTAGATGTCGATAAAGATAAACGCCTGTCGTGGGATGAGTATGTTCGTGGCATGACAGGAAAAACAACGTTTGAAGACCAACTGAATTTTTTCCACAAATACGATGTAGACCATGACGATAAACTCTCGTTTGAAGAATTCGATACCAATGACGGTATGGGAGATGATGGCGATAGAATGTTTAAAAAAATAGAACCACCCCCACCCCAACAATAAGGCAATATACATGAAACCGACCATCAAACCGCATAACCCTTGTTTTTCCTCTGGCCCCTGCGCCAAGCGCCCCGGCTGGTCGCTCGATGCACTCAGCGGCGCATCGCTTGGCCGTTCGCACCGCGCGAAAGTCGGCAAGGAAAAGCTGAAAGAGGTGATCGACCGCAGCCGCACGCTGCTCAACATCCCGGCGGATTATGTGCTCGGCATCGTGCCCGCGTCCGACACCGGCGCGGTGGAGATGGCAATGTGGTCGCTGCTCGGCGCACGCGGAGTGGATGTGCTGGCGTGGGAGGCGTTCGGCAAAGGCTGGGCGGCGGATTGTAAAAAGCAGTTGAAGCTGGCGGATCTGCGCGTATTCGATGCGCCGTATGGTGAGCTGCCCGACCTTAGCAAAGTCGATTGGTCGCGTGATGTAATTTTTACCTGGAACGGCACCACCTCCGGCGTGCGTGTGCCGGATGCAGAATGGATCGCCGCCGACCGTGAAGGCCTCGCCATCTGCGACGCCACCTCTGCCACCTTCGCGATGGATATCCCCTTCGCGAAGCTCGACGTGGTGACATGGAGCTGGCAGAAAGCCCTCGGCGGCGAAGGCGCGCACGGCATGCTCGCCCTCAGCCCACGCGCGGTGGCACGCCTCACCAGCCACACGCCCGCATGGCCGATGCCGAAGATTTTCCAGCTCACCAAAGACGGCAAACTCATCGACGGTATTTTCGTCGGCGAGACCATCAACACCCCCTCCATGCTCTGTGTAGAAGACGCGATCGACGGCTTAAAATGGGCGGAGTCCGTCGGTGGGTTAAATGGGCTCATCAGCCGCAGCGAGAGAAACCTGAAACTGCTTACCGAATGGGTGCGCTCCACCACATGGGTTGATTTCCTGTGCGAAGAACCGTCGCAGCGTTCCTGCACCTCCGTCACCTTCAAAATCAGCGACCCGTGGTATCAGGCGCTCAGCACAGATGCACAAGCCAAAGCGCTGAAAGATTTCACCAACTTGCTCGAAAAAGAAAATGTCGCCTACGACATAGGCGCCTATCGCGATGCTCCCTCCGGCCTGCGCATCTGGGCTGGCGCCACGGTGGAGCATGCCGACCTCACCGCCCTCCTCCCCTGGCTCGACTGGGCGTGGGCGGAGGTGAAGCGGGGTTAGTCTAGCACTGCCTAATTAGCCAATCGCATTCCCCTTAGAAACAGTTAGCGTGCTTTGTACGCTACTTGTTGTATTGCGCGTATGTTCTGAGGCATCCGAGTAAGCAAAGCTGTTTTCAGGCTGAAAGTTATAACTTTTCAACAACGCTTCAAGCTTCGTATTCCTCTGTTCATTTTCCAAATGGGGCGGTAGCGGACTATTCGGACCACCTTTTACATTCTCACCCAGATCACGAAATGGCCGCATTCGTGGATTATGATCTGGTTGTGAAGGCGTCATAAGTACGCCGTCGCCCAATCCAGTAGGAAGCCACGTGCCATTACTTTGTGGTGTATAGGTTTTTCCGTCATAGCCAATGCCAAGGCGATTAGATATTTGCCCCATCAAGCCGCCAAGAGAATCAATTTTATTATCTTGCGCAAAGGGATTATCGGGGTCAGTTATCACGTTGCTCCCATTAATTAGCACGCCTACACTCCCATCATATTCGCTATGCCACACACGACGTGGCGCATTTTCGTTGAAGTCTTTTACCAATTCTTCCTTCGATATCTTTCCACTACCATCGCGATCCAACTGATTCCGTATTTTTGATTCAGAGCATCCGAGAAGCTCAGCACGTCCTTTGATATAATCATCGATTAATTGCTCAGTTGTCTTATGCTCGAAGGGTAAAATTTCGAGACCATGGGTAAGATCGGGTCTTTCTGTCTTCACTCCAACAGCCAGCTGTGCCATGAGTGCTTTAGGGTCACTAAAATCTACGGTCTGCGGATCAATGCCCGCCTCTTTGCATGCTGCTGTAAATGCAGCTTTTGACTTTGGCCCCCATGTGCCGAGGCCTCCTTTTTGTGCGCGCAATGCTTCGGCCAGCGCCTTTGCCTCCGGTGAATCTCCATCGGCCAGCATTTTCTGAAAATCAGCAACGTCACTTGCATTTGGTTGACTTTGTGCGGACATTTGGTTGATTCGACTCCGACCGGTTGGCGATTCCAATCCGGCAATTTTATCAATATCAAACATTTCCGACTCAACCAGCGCGTTAAAAGTATTTTTTATTTCAGAGCTAAATTGTTCAGGGTGGGTTGAGATATAATCTTTAAACGCTTTCAAGGAGCGTGCATCCAGCATCATTCCGCCATTTCTACTTGTTGGATCAATATCTATTCCATATTTTTCTTTTAGAATTGGCCACAAGTTTTGCATTATTCCATGTTGCTGAGGATCATAATGTTGGGGATCATAAGGATTGTTCGTAACCCCTTCTTGCGTGCACAAAGCATCAATGAACGCCTTTCGCTCGGGTGTCGCAGAAACAATAAAATCAGGCCCAACAACAATTTTTTCCATTTATAACTCCTCAATCGTGTTACGGGTCATCATACCATCTCTCTCGTTAATTTTTTATTAACATTCCGCAGATTATTTGAAGATTGCCCAAAAACAAGGCCAACGATGATACGCCTGTTTCGGCTTACCGGGAAGATGTCTAACCAACTATATTTGCTGCCAAAAATGTTTCACGTGAAACATTTTTGGCGTGGAACATTACTGCCCTACCGTGTTGTCATCCCTGCGGAAGCAGGGATCCCCTTTTTTAAGGAGATTCCCGCTTTCGCGGGAATGACAATAAAAATAACCGCTTACCCCTTCGCTTGCAGCCAGCGGCTGCCGGGTTTTACGGCCTGCGTGCCCTCGAGATGCGCGGGCAGTGCATCCGGCTGATAGGTTTTGACATCCAGCGTCAGCAGCGAAACGAGCGGGAACGGCAGCGCGTGCGTGCCATTGCTGCGGTCGATCAGCGACGCTTCGGCGACCACGTTGCCGCCATGCGCCTCGATACATTTCACGGTTTCGAGCGAAGATTTCCCCGTCGTCACCACGTCTTCCACCAGCAGAATCCGTGCGCCTTGGGGAATAGCGAATCCGCGGCGGAGGGTGAATTCGCCGTTCTCGCGCTCGCAGAAAATCGTCTCCACATTCAGTTGCCGCCCCATTTCATAACCCACCACTACGCCGCCCATCGCGGGGGCGATGACCATATCGATGGCGGCGCCACCCAACGTGGCGCGCAGCTTGTCAGCGAGTGCACCGCAGAGCTTCGCCGCGCGCGCCGGGCTCATCAGCACCCGCGCGCATTGCAGATACGTATCCGAATGGAGCCCGGAGGAAAGAATGAAATGCCCGCGCAGAATCGCCTCCGCCGCCTCGAATTCCGCCATGATTTGCTGCTCGTTCAACATATACTCTCCTATCCTACGCGTATATTATCAATCAGTCGTGTGCTGCCCAACCGCGCGGCGACCAGCAGCCGAGCCGGTGGCGCATAGTGCGCAAGCGGCGCGAGCGTATCTTCTGCCCGCAGCTCCAAATAATCAATGCTCGCGAAGCCCTCGGCGAGGATTTTTTTCTTGGCCTGTGCGAGTAATTTTGTCGTTTCGTCATTCCCGCGAAGGCGGGAATCTTTTTCATCACTTAAGATTCCCGCCTTCGCGGGAATGACAAGTTGAGACCCCGTGTCCTCCAAAATCTGGTGAAGTTTTGGCGCAATTTTGCGCTCGCTTTCTGACAAATACTGATTGCGTGAGGAGAGCGCTAAACCATCCGCCTCGCGCACCGTCGGCACGCCTAGTATGTTGGTATTTATATTCAAATCATTTACTAAACGTTTAATCACGCAAAGCTGCTGATAGTCTTTTTCGCCGAACAGTGCTACATCCGGTGCAACTTGCAGCAGCAGTTTTGCTACCACGGTTGCTACTCCATCAAAATGCCCCGGACGCACTGCACCGCAAAGCCCCTCGCTCACGCCCGATACATGAATGCTCGTTGCAAATCCATTGGGGTACATCGTTGCAACATCCGGCAGCCATGCGGCATCGGCGCCCACCTCACTCAGCAATTCCAAGTCACGCGAAAGCGGGCGCGGGTAGCGACTAAAATCTTCATTGGGGCCAAACTGGGTGGGGTTCACAAAAATGCTCACCACCACGCGCGCCGCGTGCTTTTTCGCCTCACGCACGAGGTGCAAATGCCCCGCATGCAGCGCGCCCATCGTCGGCACCAGCGCCACGGACTCGCCCTGCCCGCGCCAAGTGGCGACAGCGCTGCGCAACGCATCCAGCGATCTCAGTTCTATCAACATCAGGCTCTGATAGCAGCCGCGCGGAAAAAGAATAGAAAAATTCGCGGTCGCCGTGTTACATAGCGGCATGAGTGAACCTGCCATCATCGCCCGCTACCGCCAAACGGTCGCCGAAAAATCCTTCCGTGAAGACGCTGCGCAACTGCACGCGGCCGAGGCGTTTCAAGTGCTCTACGACCAACTCGTGGACGCAGAATCTCCACGCAAAAAACGCCTGTTCAGCGTCGTGCGCCCTACCCCGAAAGCCGCAGGGCTTTATGTCTGGGGCGATGTGGGGCGCGGGAAATCCATGCTCATGGATCTCTTCGTCGACGAAATAAAGCAGTTATGCCCCACGCGCCGCGTGCATTTTCATGCGTTCATGCGCGACGTGCATCAGCGCATGTTCGCCTATCGCCAGCATCACGAGGGCGAGGTGATCGAGCATGTCATCCGCGACATCGCGCGCGAAGCAAGGCTGCTCTGCCTTGATGAATTGCAGGTGACGGATGTGGCGGATGCGATGATCCTCGCGCGGCTGTTTGCGGGGTTGATGGATGCGGGTGTGTCGATTGTGTTCACCAGCAACCGCCCGCCGCGGCAGCTTTATCAGGGCGGCTTGCAGCGCGAGCAATTCCTCAAATTCGTGACGCTGCTCGAAGCGCGGATGCCGATGGTGGAGGTGAATGGCGCGCAGGATTACCGCCTCGCGCAGATGAAAGCGCTCTCGCGTACCTACATGTTTCCTCGCAATAGCGACTCGGATGATTTTCTGCTCACCAGTTGGAATATGCTGACCGGCGGCGCGGCGAGCGAACCCATGCGCATTACGGTGGATGGCCGCATTCTGCGCGTGGATAAGCAGGTGCATGGTGTGGCGTGGCTGACATTTGCCGAACTGTGCCTACGCCCCCTCGGCGCGAGCGATTATCTCGAACTCGCGACGCTGTTTCATACCATTTTACTGCAAGGCATCCCGTGCCTCACGCCAGAGGATCGCAACGAGGCAAAACGCCTTGCCACCCTCATCGATACGCTCTATGACTGCCGTGTAAAACTCATCGCCACCGCCGAGACTGCACCGAAGGAGATTTACGCCAGCGGCGACGGCACGTTTGAATTTGGCCGCACTGTTTCGCGCCTCATCGAAATGCAAAGCGAGGCGTATCTCGCGTTGCCACATGCGGCATTTCACTCTAAAAGCGCGTGATGCAACAGGCTCCCCTCACCGTTTATCTCGCTGCGCCACGCGGTTTTTGTGCGGGGGTGGATCGTGCGATTGATATTGTCGAGCAAGCGCTGAAGCTTTACGGCGCGCCGATTTATGTGCGGCACGAGATTGTCCATAACCGCTGGGTGGTCGAGGATCTGCGCGCCAAAGGCGTGGTATTCGTGAAAGAGGTAGATGAAATTCCCGATGGCGGCATCACCGTGTTCAGCGCACATGGCATTTCGGAGAAGGTCGAGAATTCCGCGAAACTCCGCGAACTTCCCGTCATCGATGCCACCTGCCCGCTGGTGACGAAAGTACATAATCAGGCCAAGCGCTATGAGCGCGAGGGGTATGACATCGTGCTCATCGGCCATGCGGGGCACCCGGAGGTGGAGGGCACCAGCGGCCGTGTGAAGAAGGTGTATCTGGTGGAGGATATCGACGATGTGGCGACGCTCACGGTTGAGAACCCGGACATGCTCGCCTACGCCACGCAAACCACGCTGAGTGTGGATGACACAAAAACCATTATCGACGCACTGAAGCAGCGCTTTCCCAACATTCACGGCCCAGATACGCGTGATATTTGCTACGCGACGCAGAACCGTCAGCAAGCGGTGAAAGAACTGGCGAAGAAGGTGCAGTTGCTGCTGGTAGTCGGCTCAGCGAATTCCAGCAACAGCAACCGCCTGCGCGACTTAGGCGCGGAGCATGGTATCCCCTCTTACCTCATCGATGATGCAACGGATATCGACCCGAAATGGCTCGATAGCATTGCGAATGTTGGCCTCACCGCTGGTGCCTCCGCCCCGGAATTGCTGGTCGAACGCGTGGTGCGTTATCTCGAAACCCTACGCGTGGTCAACGTCACGCCGTTTAACGTGATTGAAGAGCATGTCGCCTTCAACCTCCCCGCCGAAGTGCGGAGCCGACCGTTTAAGAATCGTTTAAAAGCCTCGTAGCAAATCAGTTGCGCTCACACATCCGCATTGCTATAACCCGCGCGCATTGGTGAGGGCGGTTAGCTCAGTTGGTTAGAGCGCCACGTTGACATCGTGGAGGTCGGAAGTTCGAGTCTTCTACCGCCCACCATAACGGACTTCGTTAGTCATGGGCATATGAAATCCCTTTCCAGCTGGAAATCCCTAGGGTTCCAGGTTTTTTAGGGTGGTTTGATACCCTAGATGACTAGGCTCTAGTGCGTGAGGCTGGAGCGTATATGCCTGAAACCAGTTTTAGAAGATTATTGAGCGGTTCTACGGTCGAATCTATTTGAAGTCTCAATATCACAGTGTAGTTTAATAAAATGGCATACCCCGGCGAAGCACTAATAATAAAAATGCTTGATTCTCTTGGTGACAAGGGAATCGGTGCGCTGTTGCGACCTTGGCAAATACGACGTGAAGGCAGAGCAGCAACCGATGTGCGCGTTGAAGAAAAGTTGAGGTTGGCGCAAGCAGAACAACACGCTCAGGCAATATTAAAGGGCGAGGCCACGTTAGAAGGAAACACAATCGTGATGCTTCCTTCTCGTAGTTCAGCTGAAGTATTACCCCCCAGCGATCTGCCAACTGTATTAGATGCTTCAATTGCGAAGAAAATAACTGCGGCATTAACCGCAGATGCAATTCGTAAAGAGGTCAATGTTGCGAAAGCAATTTTGGAAGCTGAAGCAGAACTCGAAAATGATCCGTCTCCCCCACCTGAACGGCCTATAAACGGCGATTGGCTCTACCGCTGGCGTGATTTAGCAAGCGAGATTTCATCTGAAGAACTTCAAAGCATGTGGGGTAAAATACTAGCTGGTGAAACCAAAGCTCCAGGTAGTTTTTCTCTAAGGACAATGGACTTCTTGCGCAACATTTCGCAAAAAGAAGCGCAGGATATAGCGAAATTAGCCCCTTATGTAATTGGCAACATGATTTATCGAGATCAAAAATATTTTGATCAAGCCAGCTTACCATTCAGCCTTTTTATATCTATGCAAGAGTTGGGAATCCTTTCTGGTGTAGAAGCCTTAGGGCTGCAGAATACTTTCAACTCTTCTTATCCAGATAAATATGTTAGAGTTTTTGTGGCAAGGAATAAGATTCTAATCACTGAACATGAAGACGTAGCTAAAATAGCTTCTATACCTGTATTTTTAGTTACATCCAAAGGCAGCGAGATATTGGGATTATGCAAATACGATAGTGTCGATGAACGCTATTTGAGAAAGCTCGGCGACCATCTTATTAGAAATGGGTTCAAAGTTAAGTTAGCTAAGGTGGTTAGTATTAAAGATGGGACTGTTGAATTTAACGGTGAAGAAAACTTAGAGTTAGCAACTGCATAATTTTCTTCACTTAAAGACTTTAGTCATTATCTAATACCTTGCCTATTAGCCGCAACGCATCATAAAGCGGGTCAAAGTGGTTCGAGCTTATCTCGCCACCACCCGCCAAAAACAAAAAGGCCGGGCAAAATGCGCGGCCTTTTTTGTAATGGTGCCCAGGACTGGACTCGAACCAGCACGATCTTGCGAACGCTAGCACCTGAAGCTAGTGCGTCTACCAATTCCGCCACCTGGGCACAGGTGTTACTTTCAGGTCGGACGTGACTAACGGAGCGAATCGCCGCTGTCAACCGGTCTCAAGAATTCAGGCGATGTTTTTGGTAACGATACTCGATTTGCTTGAGTGCGTAGGCGATCTGGTCGCCGCTGATAGGCTTGGGGAAATGGCACTCCGCGCCCACCTCCAGCGCGAGGCGCACTTCGTCATGGTCGAGCGAGGACGAACAAAACACGACATAGGGCTTATTGCCGTTGGGCAGCGCGCGCATGTGCTTTAAGAAGCTGATGCCGTCCATCTCCGGCATTGATCCATCCAGCAGAATCAGCTCCGGCATTGGGTGGCTGTTGCAGTGATTGAGGGCCTCCACCCCGTTGACGCAGACTGAAACATCCAGCCCCAATTTCGCCGCATGTTTTTCCATGATCATCCAGTTGAGTGGATTATCTTCCACAATTAAGCACGTCGTCATAGTCCTCCTGTGAATACAGGTTAGACTATACATCTTCTGGTTGATTTTTTCAATGAATAAAAATCTACTATAGGCTGCAATTATTAAACTTTTACGGTTTTTGAGATAAACTTCATTTAAAGGTCAATAATCAGCTTCGTGGCTGTGGACAGTCTGGCTAGTAGTGCAACTAAATCAGGCTTTTTTAGGGCGACGCAGCCTTCGGTGCCGACCCCATCCTCGCGCATAATATGCAGAAAAATGGCGCTCCCCTTCCCTGGCTCGATGGGGCTTTCGACGCCATCATTATAGCCGAGCGGGATGACGCCATCATTATAGCCGAGCGGGATGATGAGGTCGTAGACATGGTCTTCGCGCCAGAGCTTTTCGTGGCTGGCGGCAAAGGGGAGTTTTACCGGCTGGTTATAAAGCGGGTGCGTAGGGTCGTCGCACCAGCCATCCTCCGGCGTGAGGGCGATCAGCGGCAGTGCGGTTGTGGGTGGCGGCGAGATGCGATCCGGCCGATAATAGCAGCAGCGCAGCGCGAAGGCACCCGTTGGCGTTTTGAGGTCGCCCTCACGCTTCGCCCCCGCCTCCGCTACGCCCGCACGCCCAATGGTGCAGGGGTAAAGCACGCCGGCAGCCTCGATTTGAAAGGGGGAAATTAGCTGCAATTGAGAAGTAAATTTCATTCTCTCTTCATAACGAACCAACTAACGGAAGCAATATATTCTTGATGAGAAATTCCCCCAATTTCCTTGCATCTGCCCTATAAATTGCCTATTTCATGCGGCATGAATGCAAAAACACCTACCCCCATGCTCGACCGCGTTCGCCTGCCGGCGGATTGTCGTGGTATGTCTGTCGACGAGCTAAAGCAGCTCGCCGATGACCTGCGCCGCGAGACGATTGACTCGGTGGCAGTCACCGGCGGCCATCTCGGGGCGGGGCTTGGCGTGGTGGAGCTAACGGTGGCGATTCACCATGTCTTCAATACGCCGACGGACAAACTGATTTGGGACGTGGGGCATCAAGCTTACCCACATAAAATCCTCACCGGGCGGCGCGAGCAACTACGCACCATTCGCCAAGGTGGTGGCCTCTCGGGCTTCTGTAAACGCGACGAGTCGGAATATGATGCATTTGGCGCAGGGCATTCTTCCACGTCGATTTCTGCTGGTCTCGGCATGGCTGTCGCGCGCGATATGGCAGGCAAAGATTTCGATGTGATTGCTGTGATTGGCGACGGCGCGATGAGTGCTGGTATGGCCTATGAGGCGATGAACAATGCGGGCGCGCTCGGCACACGCCTCATTGTCATCCTCAACGATAACGACATGTCGATCGCCCCACCAACGGGCGCGATGAGCGCGTATCTTTCGCGTCTGATTTCTTCGAAATCCTACCGCTCGCTGCGTCATGTCGGCAAAGTGGTAGCAAGCAAATTCCCCGAACCGCTGCAGCGTGCGCTGAAGAGTACTGAGCAGCATATCCGTACCTATGCGACGGGTGGCACACTGTTCGAAGAAATGGGCTTTTATTATGTTGGGCCGGTGGATGGGCATAACCTAGATCACCTGCTCCCTGTTCTCAGAAATGTGCGTAATGAGCGAGATTCCGGTCCCGTGCTCATTCATGTGGTGACGAAAAAAGGCCATGGTTATGCGCCCGCAGAGGGCTCGGATGATAAATACCACGGCGTGGCAAAGTTCGACGTCAAGACCGGTGCGCAGGTGAAAGCTGCCGCCAGCGCGCCAAGTTATACCAAAGTCTTCACCGACAGCCTGATTTCCGAAGCAAAAGCGGATGAGCGAATCGTCGCCATCACCGCCGCGATGCCGAGCGGCACGGGACTCGATGTCTTCGAGGCAGCCTTCCCCAATCGGATGTTTGACGTGGGCATTGCCGAACAACATGCCGTGACATTCGCTGCGGGCATGGCGACCGAAGGCTACAAGCCCTTCTGCGCGATTTATTCGACTTTCCTGCAACGCGCCTATGACCAGGTGGTTCATGATGTTGCAATTCAGAATCTGCCTGTACGCTTCGCGATCGACCGCGCGGGGCTGGTGGGTGCGGATGGCGCAACCCATGCCGGATCGTTCGACATTGCTTACCTTGCCGCCCTGCCCAACATGGTAGTCATGGCGGCGGCGGATGAAGCGGAACTGATGCATATGACCGCCACAGCGGCTGCTCATGATGCGGGGCCGATTGCTTTCCGTTATCCACGTGGAAACGGCACAGGCGTAGCGCTTCCAGCCAAAGGCACGGCACTTGAGATCGGCAAAGGGCGCATGATTCGCGAAGGCAAGGATGTCGCCCTTCTCAGCTTCGGCACGCGCCTTGCGGAGTGTAAAAAAGCGGCGGATATACTCGCTGCGCGTGGCCTCAACATTACGGTTGCGGATGCACGGTTTGCAAAGCCGCTCGACATGGCGCTTGTTGAATGCCTTGTGAAGAATCACTCCCTTGTCATTACGATTGAGGAGGGTGCCGCAGGCGGCTTTGGTGCGCATGTGCTGAGCGCTGCGGCGAATGCAGGCTGGCTGGATGATGGTCGTGCCAAGCTGCGCACCCTCACCCTCCCCGATATCTATCAGGCGCATGACACGCAGGATAAAATGTACGCCGAAGCAGGGCTGGATGCTGCACATATCGTGAAGAAGATCGAGACATTGCTGCCACAGACGGCGCAAAGCAACGCAGCATAGAAATCGCCTCCACACTGTGGGCCAACCACTTAAATTGCTTGCTTGAGCACCGTTTTTACACCAAGCCATAGGCATGCGTCATGGATTTCGATTTCTGGCAGTAGTGGCCACGCTTTTATGCGTGAATGGCGGCGCTGCGCATGCTGCGGATATGATCAAAAGTATTTCGGTAGATGGCGCGCAGCGTATTGAGCAATCGGCCGTTGTCAGCTATTTTGGCCTTTCGCCGGATAAGCCCTATACGGCTTATGACCTCGACCTTGGTGTGAAAAAGATTTACGAGACCGGCTTTTACTCGGATGTCTCGCTAGACGACAACAAAGGTAACATCACCCTGCATGTGAAAGAAAATCCAAGCATCAATCAAGTGTTGTTTGAAGGAAACGATAAAATCGAAAAAGAAGACCTCGAAAAAGAAATCACCCTCAAGTCGCGCTCGATTTATACAAAATCAAAAGTGCAGAATGATTTAAAGCGCTTGCTGGATGTATATCGTAGAAATGGCCGCTACTCTGCGGAAATTACTCCGCAAATTATCACGCTAGAAAACAATCGCGTGAATCTCGTTTATAACATTGTTGAAGGCCCCAAGGCGTTGATCGAAAAAATCACCTTCATCGGCAATGAGAATTATGACAGCACCACACTCTCAAAAGTCATCGTATCTTCGCGTGAGCGCTGGTATCAATTCCTCACCGACACCGATAAATACGACCCGGATCGCTTAAATTACGACCAAGAACTTTTGCGCCGCTTTTATTTCCAGAACGGCTATGCGGACTTTAAAGTGAAGTCTGCTATTGCAGAGCTTTCGCCCCAGAAAGACCAGTTTTTTCTTACCTTCACCATCGAGGAAGGCCCGGTTTACAAACTGGGCAAAGTGGATATTTCTACTAAGCTTCCTAAAGAAAGAATGCCTGATTTAAAAACCTCCATCAGTGTGCACGAGGGAAATATTTACGATGCCAGTGAGGTAGAAGATAGTATCAACCGCATGTCGGACGTGCTGGGTGATGCCGGCTTTGCATTCGTTGATATTCGCCCCGAAATTGAACGTCGTGGCGGAAAAGACAAAATCATCGACCTCGTTTTTAATGTGGCGGAAGGCCCTAAGGTCTACGTCGAGCGTATTAATATTTTTGGCAACTTGCGCACGCTCGATCAGGTTATACGGCGCGAATTTAAACTCGCTGAAGGCGATGCTTTTTCAACCAGCAAGCTAAAGCGCACCGAACAGCGCTTAAATAATTTAGGTTTTTTCGAGAAAGTGGATGTGCAGCGAAAGCAGGGTGCGTCGGTGGATCAGACACAGCTTGATGTCGAAGTGAAAGAGAAATCAACCGGTGAAATCAGCTTTGGCGGAGGGTTTTCGACGACAGATGGCCCGTTGATTGATGCTGGTATTCGCGAGAAAAATTTCCTTGGGTTAGGGCAAGATTTGCGCCTGCGCGCTTCTTATGGGTCTCGACGCAAAAACTATGAAATTGGTATTACAGAACCTTATTTTCTGGATCGTGAAATTGAGGCGGGATTTGATATTTTTAAAACATCGAGCAGTTATCAAACAAACTCCGCATTTGATCGAGAATCGGACGGCGCAACGCTAAAACTTGGCTACGCAATGGGGGAATACCTCAAGCACCAACTGCATTATACCTATGAACGCAATAATATCTCGAATGTCGATGCGAACGCTTCGCTTTATATCAAAAGTCAGGAAGGGCAAAACAGCGCTTCTATTATTGGCCAATCGTTTGTTTACGATAAACGCGATAATAAAATGGCGCCCACTAGTGGCTTAATGCTGCGGTTTAGCCAGGATTTCGCCGGTGTTGGTGGCGATAATACTTTCTTGAAGCATGAGTTGAGAAGCGATTATTACGTGCCGCTTGCCAAGAAATGGACTTATGTCATGAACGGCGCTGTAGGGAATATTCTCGGCATTGGTCAGGATGTCCGTATCAACCATCGGTTTTTCGCTGGAAGTGAGCAAATTCGGGGGTTTGCAAATGCGGGCATCGGCCCGCGTGATGTCGCGACAGAAGATCCGTTGGGTGGAAACACCTATTATGCGCTCTCGAACGAAGTCCGATTTCCCCTCGGATTTTCTGATGATATGGGAATCACAGGCGCAGCGTTTGCGGATGTCGCAAATCTTTACGACCTTGATCAGGCTGGCGCAGGTATCGTGAGTAACAGCGCCTTACGGGCATCCGCTGGCCTTGGCGTCGCTTGGACATCGCCGTTCGGTCCATTGCGGATTGACTTCGCGCTGCCCCTCATGAAAGAGAATTACGACAAGACAGAGGCGATTCGCTTCCGCTTTGGCACCAATTTCTAACGAAATATTTCGTTCAAAATCAGTCAATACGCGCTAGACAAGCCCCGCTGATTCGTGCAGATTGCGCGCGGTTCATTTTTACGCATGAAAGGCTTTACCATGAAAAAGTTACTCCTCTTAGCACTTACAGCGATCTCTTTCGGCGCTCAGCCCGCTTTGGCACAAACTGCCCCAGCAATTGGCATTGTGAATGTCGCAAAAATCATGCAGGAATCAAAAGCGGCAAGTTCTGTACGCAGCCAGTTGCAATCCAAGCAGAAATCCTTCCAAAGTGAGCTTGATAGCAAAGAAAAAGCCCTTCTTGCTGAAGACCAAGGTCTTGTGAAAGAAAAAGACACGGCTTCGAAAGAAGATTTTGAGAAGAAAGTAAAAACTTTCCGTGAGAAAGCTGCAACCGCCCAGCGTGAAGTGGCGCAGAAAAAGGCGCAGCTTGATAAAGCATTCACGATGGCACTTGAAGAAGTGCAGAAAAACGTGCTTGATGTGACCAAGCAAGTTGCGGCAGAAAAAAAACTGCCCCTCGTTGTTTCTTCTGCGCAAGTACTCTATAGCGACGATTCTCTCGATATTACGAATGAAGTGCTCAAGCGCCTCGACAGCAAGCTGCCGAGCGTTTCGGTTAAATTCTAAGCGCTATTCTTATAGTCATGGTTGATCGTCGCTTCTTTACCAATCACGGCCCCTTCACGGTGGGCGAGCTTGCCTCGCTGACCGGAGCCACGCTGCTTGAAGCGAGTAAAGCCGCCCTCAAACTGTCGGAGGTCGCGCCACTTGACCGTGCCACCGCGCAGGATGTGAGCTTTTTCGATAACCCAAAATATATCGAGCAGTTCACTGGAAGCAGTGCGGGTGCATGTTTTTTGCGTGAGAAATATGCGGATCAGGCGCCTTCAACCATGGTAGTGCTTCTGACAGAAGACCCCTACCGCTGCTATGCGATTGCAGCACAGAAATTCTATCCACATGTGGTAACAAAGCCTGGTATTGCACCTACGGCTGTCATTGACCCGAGTGCCAGAATCGCGGCGGATGTGGGCATCTCTGCCGGGGCGGTCATTGGGGCGAATGTTACCATCGGTGCGCGTAGCCATATCGGCGCGAATACAGTGATTGCTGACGGCGTGGAAATCGGTGAAGATACCTATATCGGCGCCCTCACCAGCCTCAGCCATTGCCTTGTCGGCAATCGCGTCATTATCCATCGTGGCGTGCATATTGGTCAGGATGGCTTTGGCTTTGCACTCGGCCGCGAGGGCCACGTGAAGGTGCCGCAACTCGGCCGAGTGGTGATTGATAATGATGTGGAAATCGGCTCCGGCACCACGATCGACCGTGGCACGGGCCCAGACACGTCGATTGGTGAAGGCGCGAAGATCGATAATCTCGTGCAGATCGGTCATAACGTGCAGATCGGCCGTCGGGCGGTGGTGGTGGCGCAATGTGGCATCTCCGGCTCCACTCGGATTGGTGACGGTGCCGTACTCGCCGGTCAGGTTGGCCTGGCTGGCCACCTTAAAATCGGCCCTGGCGCTAAAATTGCAGCGAAGTCGGGCGTAATGAACGATATACCCGCCGGTGGTTCCTATGGCGGCTACCCTGCTATGCCGGTAAATGACTGGCACCGCCAAACCATCGCGCTCACCCGTATGATTAAACCCAAACGAGGACCCAATGAGTAACGATCTTAGCCTCAACCCAGCACTTCCTAGCTATGATACCGAGGGAATCAAAATGCTGATTCCGCATCGCGACCCGATGCTGCTGCTTGACCGTATTACCAATATCGTCGAAGGGAAGTCGATCCTCGGCATCAAGGACGTGACAGGGAAAGAAGACTTTTTCCGTGGCCATTTTCCCGGCCATCCGGTGATGCCGGGTGTGCTGATTGTGGAAGCCATGGCGCAAAGCGCCGCATGTCTTGTGGTGCATACCATGGGCAAGGAAGCGCACGGCAAAGTAGTCTATTTCATGAGCATCGAGGAAGCTAAGTTCCGTAAGCCGGTCGTGCCCGGTGATGTGCTTTACCTGCATTGCGAAGCGCAGCGAAGCCGCGGCACCGTATGGCGTTTTAAAGGGGTTGGAACGGTGAATGGTCAAAAAGTCGCCGAAGCTACCTACACGGCCATGATTATGGATGAAAAGGGCGCGTAATGAGCATTCACCCCACCGCAGTTATTGCCGACGGCGCGAAGATCGCTGCGAATGTAACGATTGGCGCGTATTCCGTTATTGGCGCAAATGTAACGCTGGCAGATGGTGTGATTCTGCACAGCCATGTCGTGGTGGACGGAAATACGAGCATCGGTGAAGCCACGGAAATTTTTCCCTTCGCTTCCATCGGCCACCGCCCGCAGGATAAAAAATTCAAGGGTGAGGATTCGCGCCTTATCATCGGCGCACGCAACGTGATTCGTGAGCATGTGACCATGAACCCGGGCACCGAGGGCGGCGGGATGATAACCACCGTGGGTGATGACTGCCTGTTCATGGCATCTTCGCACGTGGCGCATGACTGCCAGGTCGGCAATCGCGTCATTCTCGCCAATAACGCCACACTCGCCGGGCATGTGACGGTGGGTGACTTCGCCATCATCGGCGGACTTTCGGCTATTCACCAGTTTGTACGTATCGGCACGCATGCGTTCATCGGCGGCATGTCGGCGGTCGAGAAAGACGTGATTCCTTTTGGTACCGTGAAGGGCGAACGCGCTTCTCTTGACGGCCTCAACCTCGTTGGCCTGAAGCGGATGAATATCGAGCGCGATCGCATCCACGCGCTGCGTCACGCGTTCAAAGAGCTGTTCCTGAGCAGTGAAGGCACGCTGAATGAGCGGGCGGCGGCGATGAAAGCCACATCCTCTGCCCCGGAAGTAGCGCTTCTGCTTGATTTTGTTCTTACCGATACCGCGCGCGCGTTCTGTACCCCGACGCTGAAGTCGGAATCGCGCGAGGCTGCATGAACGCCCTCGCTCACGACACGCAAGCAGCTCCGCAAACACTCGGCATCATCGCCGGAAGTGGTGACCTGCCGCGTATGCTGATGCAAGCCTGCGAAGAAATGAATCGCCCATTCTTCGTGCTCGCCCTGCAAGACGCGGCAGACGAGGAAACCTGTGCTATGGCGGGGGATGCCCATGCGGTGATTCGCCTCGGCGCGATCGGTAAAGCGATTGATTTGCTCCATGCCCATGGCGTTACCGAACTGGTGATGGCGGGTAAGGTGACGCGGCCAAAAATTACGTCGCTGCGACCAGATTTAAAGGGCAGTAAACTGCTCGCGCGCATAGGCACGCAATTGCTGAGCGGTGATAATGAACTACTCAGCAGCGTCGTTGCGTTTCTTGAAGAAGAAGGATTCCGTGTGAGCGGTGTAGATGACATCGTGCGTGATTTGCTCGCGCCGGAGGGGATGATCGGTAGTATTTACCCTGACAAGCGCGCGCAGACGGATATTGAAACCGGCGCCCGCATCGCCCGCGCGATTGGCGCGCTGGATATTGGCCAAGCCGTCATCGTGCAAAATGGTCAGGTGCTTGGGCTTGAGGCGATTGAAGGCACAGATGCGCTAATTTATCGCTGTGCACCGCTGAAGCTGGAGCCCACAGGCGGCGTGCTGGTGAAAGTAAAAAAGCCTCAGCAGGAAAAGCGCGTGGATCTGCCGACGATCGGCGTTGAAACCGTTGAACGCATTGCCGAGTGCGGGTTCGCGGGTATTGCGGTTGAGGCGGGTGCGTCGCTGATCGTAAACCGTCGCGAAGTTGCCCGCCGTGCGGATGCGCTCGGCGTGTTCATCGTCGGCTTCAGCATTATCGAGTAGCGCAGTGGCTTCGTCTCCTAAAATCGCCATCATCGCCGGGGAAGTCTCTGGCGATCAGCTCGGCGGTTGGTTGATGGAGGCCATCAAAGCGCGTCGCGCGGATGTGCAATTTGTCGGTGTCGGCGGCAGCAACATGCAGGCGCAGGGGCTGAGCAGCCTCTTCCCCATTCGCGATATTGCTCTGATTGGTATTGCCGAAATTCTGCCACATATCCGCACCATCACCCGCCGCATTCGCGAGACAGTCGAGTTTCTGGAGCGCGAGCAGCCAGATATTATCATCACCATCGACGTGCCGGGCTTCGCGCTACGGGTGCTAAAACAACTGCATGCGCGCGGAAAAATTCACGCGAAGCTGATTCATTACGTGGCACCGACGGTGTGGGCTTACCGCCCTGAGCGCGCAAAAATCGTGGCGGAGCGCTATGACCATCTGCTCTGCCTGCTGCCGTTTGAGCCACCCTATTTCGAGGCCGAGAAACTGCCCACCAACTTTGTGGGACATCATATCGCCTGGTGGTGGAAGGAGCGCGGGGATGGCGCCGCTTTCCGCAAGGCTCATGGCATTGCGGCAGATGCACCACTGCTCGCGGTATTCCCCGGTAGCCGCGCCGGTGAAATCAAGCGCCTCTGGCCGATTTTCAGCAAGGCAATTGAACGCCTGCACGCGAACACACCCGCACTCGAAGTGGTGATTCAGGTGCCAGAAGCACTGCTGGAGACGATGAGTGCGCGCACCAAAAATTGGACAGTAAAAGGACAGGTGCTTTCAAACGCGACGGATAAAAAGGGGCTTTTCGCCGCTGCCACAGCGGCACTTGCCAAGTCCGGCACAATCGGTTTGGAATGCGCGCTCGCCGGGCTGCCGAGCGTGACAGCCTATCGCGCGAACCCCATCAGCGTCTATCTGCTACGCCGAATGCTTCGTGTTGCGTATGTGAATCTTGCCAATATTCTCGCCGGAAAAATGGCGGTGCCAGAGCTGTTGCAAGAGAATTGTACGCCCGAAAAACTGAGCGCCGCACTACAGCCGCTACTGACAGACAAAACCGCCCGCGCTGCACAGAAACAAGAACTTACGCGCATTTCGGCGATGCTCGGCAGCGAGGATGCGCGATCCCCCAGCGAGAAAGCCGCGGAGATTGTGCTTGGGTATTTAGATTGATTTCAGCTGGGTCATTGCCGCGTCATACTCGAACAATTGCAGCAACAGCCTCAGCGCATGGCCACGCTCAGAAAGTAAATCCGGGTCGCGGTTAAGGATGAGTTTCGCGTCGTCATGCGCCACACGCAGCAACGGCAAATGGACTGATAAATCGGCGAGAATGAAATCTGGCATTCCCGTCTGCCGCGTGCCGAGCATATCGCCTGCGCCGCGCAGCCGCAGGTCTTCCTCGGCGATTTTGAATCCGTCGTTCGTTGCACGAAGAATGTTCAACCGCGATTTCGACGTTTCCGACAGGGGCTCGTCATAAAGCAGCACACAACGCGAAGGCTTGTCGCTGCGCCCCACGCGGCCACGCAGTTGATGCAGCTGCGCGAGACCGAAACGCTCCGCCTGCTCCACCACCATTACCGTTGCCTCGGGTACGTTGACGCCGACCTCAATCACCGTTGTAGCCACCAGAATTTGTAGATTTCCATGCGCGAAATCCTGCATCACCCGTTCACGCTCGGCGAGCTTCATGCGACCATGCACCAGACCAACCTTGCCTTTGAAATGCTTGGTAAGCTCCTTGAAACGCTCCTCTGCCGCCGCTAAATCCAGTGCGCCGGCATCGATTTCCTCTTCGTCCGGCATATCGATCAGCGGACAGACCCAATAGATTTTCTCACCGGTTTTTATAACCCGCGCGAGGCCGTCGATAATTTCAGCCGTGCGGCTCATGGGCATCGCGCGCGTATCGATTTCCTTGCGCTCGGGCGGACGCTCGGTGAGGCTTGAAACTTCCATATCGCCATAAAGCGTCATTGTCAGGCTGCGCGGAATGGGGGTCGCTGACATTTGCAGCAAATGCGGCGCACGCCCCTTTCCCACCAGTTTCATGCGTTGCCCTACGCCAAAACGGTGTTGCTCATCCACCACCATCATGCCGAGTTTGTAGAAGTTCACCCCCTCCTGAAACAGCGCATGCGTGCCGAGGATGATATCTACATCCCCTGCCGCGATTTGCGCGCGCACGGCATCCTGCTCGCTTTTACGCATTTTGCCGGAGAGGAATGCAATGCGCGCGCCGAGCGCCTCTGCCTGCGGCGCAAGGCTCGCGTAATGCTGCCGCGCGAGCAGATCTGTCGGCGCCATCAGCGTCGCTTGCAGGCCAGTGGCTGCCACTTGCGCCATCGCCGCGAATGCAAGGATGGTTTTGCCGCTGCCCACATCACCCTGAAGCAATCGCACCATGCGCGTGCCGGACTGCATGTCGGCGCGGATATCCGCGAGCACTTCCTCCTGCCCCTTGGTGAGGTTGAAGGGCAGCGCGGCGCGGAGTTTTTCCTCGAGTGCTTCGTCATGCGCAATGGCATAGGATTCTTGTCGTTGCGTGAGGCGACGCGCTAAGGCCAGCGCCAGCTGATTGGCGAGTAACTCGTCATACGCCACCCGACTGCGCGCTGGCGAGAGTGGCGCGAGCGCCGCTTCTTCCGTAGGCCGATGGAGCCCCTGCAATGCACCGAGCAATGAGGGATAGCGCTGCTGCGCCACGAATGCCTCATCGAGCCATTCGGGTAGCGGTTTCATCTGCGCAAGGGATTGATGAGTCGCCCGCGTTAGCATTTTTTGTGAGAGCCCAGCGGTTAGCGGATAGTTTGGGGCAAGCGTCAGCACCTCTTTGGCTTTGCTCGCATCCACCATGATATCCGGATGGCTGATGAGCGCGACGCCGTGCTGAAACTCCACATTACCGCTGATAATCACTTGTTTTCCCACCGGCAATTGCTTGCTGAGATAATCGCCTTTCACGTGAAAGAAACGCAGAATCAGGCCATCCGTCGCATCATGCGCGGCAACGCGGTAGGGCATGCGCGGGCGATTGCGCGGCGGGACTTGATGCTCGTCGATCTCAACCTGCACGGTGGCGCGCGTGCCTGCCTTCAGCTCGGCCACAGGCGTCAGGGTACGACGATCGATCAGCGACGTGGGCAAATGAAACAGCAGATCGCGAATGACGGGATCGCGCGTATCCACCTCCTCCACCATCCGCGTGGGGCGTAGCAGCCGCGCTAGCGCTTCCGTCGAAGCAGGGCCGATATATTTGAGGGAGGTGACTGGTGCAAACCAAGGATATAGCAGCGCCGGGCGCACAGCTACGCGCCCAATTCAAGCAGCTCGTTACGTGCAGATTCATCCAGGCTATCGATAGTTTTTTCGCACTCAAGCAATAACTCATCGCCCTTCATTTCAGGACGCATCACATCAAAACCAAGACTCACAGAGATTGAAAAATCTTCTTTGCCGCCGAAGTTAAGATGGTGCGAACGAATGTTCCAGCGCAGACGATTCAGCACCAAACGAGCAGATTCAAGCGTAATATCCATCAGCACCAAGGCCAGCGTATGGTCGGAAAGGGTAAAAATAATATCGTCACTCCGGAAAGAACTGCGGCAGCAATTGGCCGTATGCTGTAGGAGTTTCACGCATTCTTCCGCACCGTAACGCGCGATGCTTTTTTCATGACGGTCCAGCCGCAGCACCGCAAGCACCGCACCTGCGCCGATTTCGGTCACGTAGTTATTGAGTAGCGGCATGAAATGCAGCGCCGTATCCCGGTTCGGTAGGCCAGTCGCCTCATCCAGCTGCTTATGGCCATCGAGATTCCGCGCAATGAATTCACGAATTTTCTGCCGCGCGAGTTTTTCTTTATCGTTGGGGATGACGAGCTGGAAACAGGCGTTTTTTCCTTCCGACATTTGCCGCGAAATTTTGCATACCGCTGCAATTTCTTGGCCGCTACGATGGCGCAGACGAATTTCCCGCTGACGCCCCAGAACATCGCCCAAATCAGCCCCGTCTTCCTGATAACTCACTTCTTCGTCGAGCATTTCAAGGGTGCGCGAGCTGAGAATCACCTCCAGCCGACGACCAATGATTTTTTCTTCCTCGTAGCCAAGCAGGAGCTCGATCTCCGGGTTCATGCAATGAATCAGCAGGGTTTTATCCGCATTATTTTGCAGCACGGTCAGCAGCCCGTCGCCTTGGCGCGCCTCGGGCAAAGCGGGGGCGGATAAAATGGGCTGGTTCGCTGTCAAACACGGCTCCGCACTTGCGATTTATAACAGCTACACTATGCTGCCGAATCAACAAACGAGTCAAGCAGATGCAGTCCATCCACCAATCGAACCCACCATTGCCGCGCGACCTGTGGCTAAAACGCCTGACTTATCGCAGCCTCCACCGCGGCTGTAAGGAGACGGATCTGGTGCTTGGTACCTATTGCACGCAGCAGATTGAACGCTTGCCCAATGACCAACTTGCATTGTTTGAGGCCTTTCTGGATGAGGACGACGCTGACATCTGGGCGTGGTTGATCGAAAAAAAGCCTTGTCCGAAAGCGGAATACGCACCGCTGCTGACCGCCCTGCGTCAACAGAAAATCCTATAGCCCGTGCGACTTCCCACCACACTTATCCGGAGCATGGAACCTGGCGCGACCTTTGCGCTGGGTGATATTCCCATCGCTTCACAGGGCTATTTTCTTTGCGCCCTGCAGCGTGAGACAAAAAAGCCCATCGTGCATGTGGTGCCGCAGGATAAAGATATGGCTGCGATGGCGGATCTCTGCCATTTCTTGGCACCAGATATTGCCATCCTCACCCTGCCTGCGTGGGACACACTGCCTTACGACCGCATCAGCCCTAGCGCGGCGATTACGGCAAAGCGACTGAACAGCCTCAGTACACTGGCGATGGCGGATGCCAAAACGCCCTATATCCTGCTCACCACCGCTAATGCCGCCACGCAGAAATTGATGCCGCGTGCGATGTTCACCAATGGTCGCCACCGCCTCGCCAAAGGTGCAAAGCTCGACCGCGCGGCGTTGTTTGAATACCTGACGAACAACGGCTATAGCCGCGTCGGTAAGGTGATGGAGGCGGGCGAATATGCCGTGCGCGGCTCGCTGATTGATATTTTTCCCTCCGGCAATGTGGATGCCATTCGCATTGACCTGTTCGGCGATGAGGTGGAGTCCCTCCGCCGCTTCGACCCGCTCACGCAGTTGAGCGATGCGGCGGTGGAGTCGCTGGAACTGCGCCCCGTGAGCGAAGTGCTGCTGCAGCCGGATAATATCGCCCGCTTCCGCGCGCATTATTTGGAAATGTTCGGTGCGGTGACGCGTGATGACCCGCTCTATGCAAGCATCTCCGAAGGGCGCACCTATGCCGGGATGGAACATTGGCTGCCGCTGTTTTATGAGAAGCTCGATACGCTGATGGACTATGTGCCCGGCGCGATCATCACGAGTGATCACCGCATTCCCGCGCTGCTGACTGAGCGCGATGAAACCGTGGCGGATTATTACGACGCACGGCGCAGCCATGCCCGCAAGGACGCCGCACCCTATCACCCCGTGCCGCCGGAACAGCTCTTTCTGACGCAGGATCGCTTCGAGCGGTTATGGCAAAACCATACACGTATCACGCTCAGCCCCTATGCGACCCAAGGCTCGGAACCGTTGGGTATTCGACCCTCGCCACAGCTTTTTAACCGCCGGCACGAGGAAGGCCAGCATTTACGTGACGTAATTCTGGATTACCTTAATCAGGCAGGTATTCCGGTAGTCCTCGCCGCGAACTCAGTCGGTAGTGCGGATCGCATTCAAAAGATGCTGGGGTTTGATGAAACGAGCACCCCCAGCGAAACACTACCTGAGGCGCTAAAATCGAAGCATCCGCTGGCGGTTCTTCCCATTGAGCAAGGCTTCACCACGCCGGAATTTATCCTCCTCACGGAGCAGGATATGTTCGGTGAGCGCATCATCCGCACGCAAAAGAAGAAGCGGAAATCCGAAGCGTTTTTAGCGGAGGCAGCGAGTTTTATTGAAGGTGAATTAATTGTTCACCGCGAACACGGTATCGGCAAATTTGAAGGACTGGTGACGGTGGAGGTCGGCGACACGCGGCATGATTGCCTGAAGCTGATTTATGACGGTGGCGACAAGCTTTTCCTGCCCGTGGAGAATATCGACCTCGTCAGCCGCTATGGCACGACAGAGGGAGAAATCGCGCTCGATAAACTGGGGGGTGTGGCGTGGCAGAAGCGCAAGTCTGCCCTCAAAAAACGCCTCAAAATGGCGGCAGAGGCTCTGCTGAAGGTTGCCGCTGCACGCGCCGCCATCCCCGCGCCTGTTGTGACCGCAGATGCTGGACTTTACGACGAGTTCGTCAACCGCTTCCCCTACAGCGAGACAGAAGACCAGCTGCAAGCGATTGAGGATGTGCGCGGCGACCTCGCTGCCGGGCACGCGATGGACAGGCTGATTTGCGGCGATGTCGGCTTCGGCAAAACAGAAGTCGCGCTGCGTGCCGCATTCATTGCCGCCAGCCAAGGCTTACAGGTTGCTGTGATTGCGCCAACCACCCTGCTCGCCCGCCAGCATTTCCATACCTTCAGCGAGCGGTTCCGTGATTTGCCCTTTACTGTGCGCATGATGTCACGCCTCGTGAACGCGGCACAGATGGCGGAGAACAAAGCTGCCCTCGCTGAGGGGAAAATTGACATTGTGGTGGGCACGCATGCGCTGCTGGGCAGCGGCGTAAGTTTTCAGAATCTGGGATTATTGATTGTCGATGAAGAGCAGCATTTTGGCGTGGCGCAGAAGGAAAAGCTCAAACAGCTCAAAACCAACATTCATGTGCTGACGCTTTCGGCAACGCCGATTCCCCGCACGTTGCAGCTCTCGCTCTCTGGTGTGCGCGAGCTATCACTCATCACCACCCCGCCGGTGGATCGTCTGGCAGTCAGAACCTATGTCATGCCTTACGACGCAGTCGTACTACGCGAGGCCTGCTTGCGCGAATACCATCGCGGTGGGAAGATTTTTTATGTCACTCCGCGCGTGAAATATATGGCCGAACTCGAACAAAAAATCCGTGAGTTGGTGCCAGAAATCAAGATTGCCACCGCACATGGGCAGATGGGCGCGGTGGCGCTCGACCGCGTGATGAACGAGTTTTACGATGGCAAATATGACCTACTGCTCTCCACCACCATCATCGAATCCGGCATCGATATTCCGACTGCGAATACCATCATCATCGACCGGGCGGATATGTTCGGCCTCAGCCAGCTTTACCAGCTGCGTGGCCGCGTGGGGCGCAGCAAGCAGCGCGCCTATGCCTACCTCACCCTACCCCATGGCCGCACGCTGACGCGTGAGGCAGAGCGACGGCTTGAGGTGATGCAGCAGCTTGATTCGCTCGGTGCCGGGTTCCAGCTCGCGAGCCATGATATGGATATTCGTGGCTTCGGTAATTTGCTGGGCGAGGAACAATCCGGCCATGTGAAAGAGGTGGGGATTGAGCTTTATCAGGCCATGCTCGAGGAAGCGATTGCATCACTACGCAACAAACATAAAGAAGAACTGCCGGACGATAGCTGGAGTCCGCAAATCAATCTCGGCATGTCGGTGCTGATTCCCGAATCCTACGTGGAGGATTTGCCACTGCGCCTCAGCCTCTATCGCCGCGCGGCGGGGCTTGCCAGCAAGCCGGAGCTTGAGGGTTTTGCTGCCGAGTTGGTCGACCGCTTCGGCGCATTGCCGGTAGAGGTGGAGCATTTTATTGCCACCCTCACCCTTAAACTGCTTTGCAAACAGGCGGGCATCGCACGGCTGGATGTGGGGCCCAAAGGCGCGGTGATTGCCTTCCGCAATAACCGGTTTGCAAACCCCGCCGCCCTGCTCGACCATATCGCCAAGCATGCCGGGCGCATTAAACTGCGCGCTGACCAGACCCTCTTCCTCGCCGCGGAGGGGCATAGCGAGCAAAAACGCCTCGCGCTGGCCAGTGCAGTGGCTGCAGAAATCGGCGCACTTTTGCCTAAGAATCAATCGCAAGTGGCGTAAATTGTCATAAAACTGTCACACAAAATAGCTATTTATGAGGCTATGTTTCTTCAAATAATAAATGGAGAAAATATGCATCCGATGAAAAAGATTTTGGTAGGCGGCGGGCTTGTTGCAACGACATTGTTCGGCGCACCGTCATGCAATAACATTAGCCAGTCTGGTAGCCAAACAACGCGATCCTCCAATCAGGACAATTCCGCACTCAGCCATGAGGGGTTAAAAATACTGGCGGAAAGTGGAATCCGCTTTATTGATCCGGAGGGAAATATTGTCGATCTTCCCGATATCCAAAAACGCCTGAATGGCAAGAAAAGCACGATTTCCTTCATGTTCGCCAGTTGCCCAGTGGTTTGTCCGACAACGGCCAGCGCGCTTAAAATCATTTCCGATAACGACAGCAGCCAGATGCACATCGTGATTGCGGTGGATGGTGCCGAAGATTTTCGTGGCAGAATTGAAAATGGCGAAAAAATATCCCCTACCCTCGCCCAGAAACTCAAATATCAGGGGTTAGACTCAAACAAAACCCTCGTCCTATTGCCTCTTGGCTCAGGCCAAACCTTGGACGAACAACTGGAAGCCGGTGAATCGAAAGCAGAAGAAATTCAAAATAACCTCAAGCTGGTTTGTGGCGCGGGTGACCATACGGCGCACAGCCCGGAAGTCATAAGCTTCCATGCGAATGGGAAGAGCAATAAATACGCACTCAGCCCAGACCCCAAAGAAATTGCGGCACAGGTGCTTGGCTACACGCCACAGAAACAGCCGGGGCGATAATCCGCGATGGAGCATGGGCACGCACATCACTCGAGCCATAAGTGGCTTTATGGCGCTACCGCAGCCACCGGAGTAATTGCTGCACCCTATCTGCTGCCCTCATTAGGCTTTGGCCGACCCGGATTAACGGAAGCCATCGCCCGCATCTGCAGCACCACGCCGGGCGCCAGCCTTGGCCTCAGCGGCACGTTACGTCAGGCATCGGAATCACTTCCCGGCATTGGCAGCTATGTGGCTGAAGGTGGCTGGAACCCGGCCATTGCCTCTGGAATCCTAGGGTTTGGCGGCACATGGCTTGGCAATTTCATCCACCAGCATTACGACCGCAAAGGGCATATTCCGTGGGGAAAAATTATCAAATACGTGGCGATTACAACCTCGTTGCTGATTGCATTACCGGGAATTTTGAGCGGGCTCACCATGGGCGCGACCTACCTGGCATATCTGGTGGGCAGCGCGGCGCTTGCCAGCTCGATTCTCGGTATTACCAGAGCTTCACTTGGCCTTCTGGGAGAGGTTGGCACGACTGGTATCGGCAGTGGCATGAGCGCCCTGCTGCCTCATCTGGCTACCTGTGGCGCAGCGATAGTGCCGTTTCTTGGCCCCCTGCTCATGCCTAAAACACATGCTGCTATGGGTGCGGCGGAAACGGATAGCACCCGCTACCGCATGGAGCTTGTTTCACGCGAGATTCCGGAGAAAGGCAAACCCTGCAAACTCGCGTTTCAACTTCTTGATACCAAGCGTGGTACTACCGTGAGTGAGCGCGACCTTGCCCGGGTGCATACGCGCAAACTGCACAGCATGATTGTGGATGAAAGCCTAAGCGACTACCACCATCTACACCCGGTGTATGACCGGCATAGCGGTTTATTTGTCTGTGAGTTCACTCCTGCTAGCGATGCACCTTATGCGGCGTGGCACGACTTTACCCCCAAACAGGAAAATCATGTGATTTACGAACGCACCGCATTGCCTTCCTATAACCACAGGCATGTGGTGCCCAATATTACCCATACCCTGCTAGCGCGCGTTGATGGTCTCAATGCCAGCATTCTCAGCAATAACCCGATGCGTGCTGGCGAGGATGCTATGCTCAGCATTACTCTGCGCGACGCCGGCGGACGCACGGTGGAAGATTTAGAGCCTATCATGGGTGAATTCGCCCATCTCGTGGCGTTCAGTCGCGATGGTCAGCATTTCATTCATTGCCACCCTATCAGTGCTACGCCGGAAATGGATCATGATCTGGGCAGCGGCGCGCTGCAATTCCATGTCACCCCAGAGATTGCTGGCGGCACTAAATTTTTCCTCCAAGTGATGCGTCAGGGGAAAGAAATTACGATTCCTTTTGGCCAGATGGTGCTTCCCCCACTCCAATTTCAACAGAAACTGGCTGCGGCGCCCCACGCGCAGCATCTGCACAGGGTGGGATAAATACCGCAGAAACCCTTGCGCTCGTGCAAATTTGCGCTATAAACGCCCGCTATGTCTGATCTCTTTAAGGCCGCGAAGGCAAAACCCGTATCATCGAACTACTCCGCCGAGCATATCGAAGTGCTGGAGGGGCTGGAGCCAGTGCGCCGCCGCCCCGGCATGTATATCGGCGGTAGCGACGAAAACGCAATGCACCACCTCATCAACGAGGTGTTCGACAACGCGATGGATGAGGCCGTCGCTGGCCATGCGAGCTTTATTACGGTCGATTTGCAGCCGAATAACCGCATCACCATTACGGATAACGGGCGCGGCATTCCGGTAGACCCGCACCCAAGATTCCCTAAGATTTCTGCGCTGGAGGTGATCCTCACCACGCTGCATGCGGGCGGAAAATTCAACGACAAAGTCTATGAAACCGCGGGCGGTTTGCACGGCGTGGGGATTTCCGTAGTGAACGCCCTATCCGACGAAATGCGTGTGGAAGTAGCGCGCGAGCAGCAGTTGTATGCGCAGGATTATTCGCGCGGGCTGCCGAAAAGCAAAATTCAAAAGCTCGGCGCCATCAAAAACCGGCGTGGCACTTCGGTCATGTTTCGCCCGGATGCTGAGATTTTTGGCGCGAAGTCGAAGTTTCGGCCGGAGAAAATCTATAAACTCATTCGCTCCAAGGCTTATCTTTTCCGCGGGGTGGAAGTGCGCTGGAGCTGCGCCGAAGAACTGATTCCCGAGGGCAGCAAAGTGCCCGCGAGCGAAGTGATCCACTTCCCTGGCGGGTTACATGACTGTCTACTACAGGAGCTGGGCGACAAACGCCTCGTTACCAATGCGTTTTATGGCGATGCCGATCTGGCGGATGGCCGTGGCCGCGTGGAGTGGGCGATCGCCTGGCCGAACGACGAAGACGAAGGCCATCATTCGTTGTTCTGCAACACCATTCCCAACAGCGAGGGCGGCACGCATGAGGCCGGGCTGCGCGCTGCGCTTACCAAGGGTTTACGTGCCTTTGGTGATATGACCAAAAACAAAAAAGCCGCGAGCATTATGGCGGATGATGTGATGGCCGGTGCGGTGGTGATTCTCTCGCTGTTCATCAAGGACCCGCAATTCCAAAGCCAAACCAAGAGCAAACTCGTCACGGCGGATGCTACGCGCCTTGTGGAGAATGCGCTGCGCGACCCGTTCGACCATTTCCTGAGTGGGGATTTGGCGCAAGGAAATGCCTTGCTCGACTATATTATTTTCAAAGCGGAAGAGCGCCTGCGCCGCCGCAACGAGAAAAACGTTAAGCGCCAGAACGTGACCTCGCGCCTGCGCCTTCCCGGTAAACTGGCGGATTGTACGCGAAGCATCCCGCAGGGCACTGAGCTGTTTCTGGTAGAGGGCGACTCCGCAGGTGGCTCGGCCAAACAAGCGCGGGAACGTGAAACACAAGCCGTGCTTCCGTTGCGCGGTAAAATCCTCAACGTGGCAAGCGCAACGATTGATAAAATCCGCGCGAACCAAGAGATTTCCGACCTCATGCAGGCGCTGGGCGTTTCGACCGGCAGTCAGTTCGACATTACGGCGCTACGCTACGAAAAAGTCATCATCATGACCGATGCGGATGTCGATGGCGCGCATATCGCCTCACTACTCATGACATTTTTCTATCAGGAAATGCCGAAGCTGATCAGTAACGGCCATCTCTACCTCGCGCAGCCGCCGCTTTACCGTGTGACTGCGGGTGGGCAAACCTATTACCCGCACGACGATGCAGAAAAAGAAAAACTCGTTGCGCAGCTGGCAGTGAAGCATAAGAGCAAGATCGAAATCGGCCGCTTTAAAGGGCTGGGCGAGATGACCGCACCGCAGCTAAAAGAAACGACGATGGACCCCAAAAAGCGTACGCTGCTGAAGGTGGCGATTGCCGATGTGGACATCGATGAGACAGCAGAGCGTGTAAACCAGCTGATGGGCAAAAAGCCTGAGCTGCGCTTTAAGTTTATCCGCGAGCAGACTGAACTTTACGGAGATAAATTTCGTGAAGCCCTGGATGTTTAATGCGCGCTAAGCACCCGCGCCCTCTGCTGCATTTCTTTACGCTGTTCAGCCGGTAGTGGCAGTAGCCCTTTAATCACCAGAAACCCGTCATCGCCACTGGCGGCATCGGATGTCACGAATTGCACGAATTCCGCCAAGCCCGGTGACGCGCCCACATGTGCGCGCTTTACATAGATGAAGAGATTACGGGCGACGCTGTAGCTATGATCGACAATGCTGGCAAAACTTGGCAGCACACCTGCAACGGGGTTCGCCTTCACCAATGCACGGTTTTGATCGAGGAAGCTATAGCTGAAAATGCCCAGTGCCGTGGCGTTTGTCACCAGCTTCTGCACCATGAGGTTGCCGCCCAGCACTTCGATATAACGCCCGTCTTCTCGCAGTGTGCCGCAATGTTGCTGGCGCGTTTTGTCATCCACATAGGCCCCTTTATATTCTGGCATGGATTTGCATGCCTCTTGCATCACCAGCTCCACAAACGCGTCGCGCGTGCCCTCGGCGGGCGGCGGGCCATACACCTCGATCGGCACATCCGGTAGATTCGGGGCAATCTCCCGCCAGCGTGTGTAGGGGTTTTTGATGAGCTTACCGTCTTTTGGCACTTCGCGGGCGAGCGCAAGAAAAATGGTTTCTTTTGTCAGCGGAAGCGGCGCACTGGCAAGGGCGTTTGCGATCACAATGCCATCGTAACCGAGAGTGATTTCTGCGATGTCCGTCACGCCGTGGGATGCGCAGAGCGCCTGCTCGCTCTCCTTCATCGGGCGCGAGGCATTGGTGATATCGGGATAGCGCTCCCCCACCCCGTCGCAGAACATTTTAAAACCACCGCCCGTGCCGTTTACCTCGACAATTGGTGTGCGGAATTTCCCCTCATGCGCGAACTGCTCCGCCGCTGCTGCAATGAAGGGGAACACGGTGGATGAGCCCACAATTTTCAACTGGTCACGCGCAAGTGCTGGATTTGCAAGAAGCAGCACGCATGCGACAATATGCCAGACGCACCTAACCATTGAGTAGTCTCTCCACTTCTTCTTTTGAGAGCTCTCTGCGCTCCTCAGGTTTTGGATGGTGCTCCGGATCAAGATCTTCGATGGAAGGCAGCACTTCCTGTGCAAGCTGCGCCATTTTTTCCTGGGTTGTTGGCTCTGAAGGTGGTTCCGGAGGAAGTGGCTCTGGGGCTTTCTCAGCCACAGGTTCCTGTGCTTCTTCCTGCTGCTTTTTAGCATGCGCCTCGATAATTTCGTTTACCATTTCAGGTGAAAGAATGCGTACCTTGGTGCCGGACTTATTCCGTAGCTCCGTAATGCCCAAAGGAACAAAAACCTCTTCCGCGGAAGGCCCTTTTTCTGGCAACTCCGCAATCATTTCTTGCTTTTCTGCTTGGGCAATAGTGAAGGGAATCATGGGATCATTTTGGGCATACGCGCCCATTTTATGGGCCTCCACAGCGACGCCATCCGTCAGTAAGTCGCGCATGATTTTATACGGCTTCGCGACCCCTGAAACCTTTACTGCCATCAGTGCGCTATCGGCGATAACCACAACAAACTCATTGGGAGTGCTGTAAACACGATAGCGCACGGTGCCCGCATCTGCCACGTTTGCACGACGGACAGAAATCGCTTCAAGATCGTGGTGTGTTGGCTTCATATCTTTCATGGCTACCATAAATAATGCGGTTATCCATGATTTTTCAACAGTTCTCCCGCCAGAAATAACGATCCGGTAATAAGCAGTGTCCCAGAATCCTCATTGCGGAACAGAGTGGCAGCCGCAACGGCTCTTGGGCACTCCGTAATCTGCGTGAGTCCAAGCGCTTTCGCGCTCTCCGCCAACGTAGATGGGCTGTACGAGTCCTCCCCCTCGATCGGTACGGCGATAAAATGACTTACATAAGGCGCAAGCGGGGTAAGAAAAGCCTGTGCATCCTTCCGCACCATCATGCCACAGATGAGGGTGATGGGCTGCGGGTGGGCACTCATCCACACCGCAAGTGCCTGCGCCGCATGCGCATTATGTGCGCCGTCGAGAAACACATCGCCTCGCGTGCCCCACGCCTCGACTAGCACACCGTGCGTAAGTCGCTGCATCCGCCCCGGCCAATGCGCAGTGCTTATGCCATTGGCGATAGAGTGCGAGGAAATACCAAGATGTCGCGCGGCCATCACCGCCAGCGCGGCGTTATGACGCTGATGCGTGCCCGCGAGCGATGGGGCGGGAAGCCCCTCTAGCGCCTTCCCCACATACCAATCACGACCTGCAAGCATCAGCGGCGCGCCAATATGCTCTGCCGATGCGATGAGCGCGGATGCCGCCTCTGCCACCTGCGCAGCGGCGATGCAAGGCACGCCTGATTTCATAATACCCGCCTTCTCCGCAGCAATTTGCGCAAGGCTGCCCCCAAGGAACTCCATATGATCGAGGCCGATGGGGGTGATGAGGGTAAGTGCAGGGTTCGGCACCATATTAGTCGCATCCAGCCGGCCGCCGAGCCCGGTTTCGAGTAGCAGCAGATCCGCCGGATTCTTGGAAAAGGCAAGAAAGGCGGCAGCGGTTGTCGCTTCAAAGAATGTGACAGGAATGGTGCGCGCTGCTTCCGCTACGCGCTGCAAAAGCGGTAGCAGCGCAGCGTCTTCAATTTCTTTTCCCGCAAGCACGATACGCTCGTTAAACCGCACGAGATGCGGTGAAGTATAGACATGGACGCGCTTGCCATCGGCCTCGGCCATCGCCCGCAGAAATGCAAGGGTGGAGCCCTTACCGTTCGTGCCCGCAATATGCACCACCGGCGGCAGACGGAGCTGAGGGCTCCCAAGCGCTGCCAGCAGCTTCTCCATCCGCGTGAGGGAAAGATCAATCACCGGAAGGCTAGGGTTCAAGAAAATCTTGAGAAACGCGTCGATGGCGGGGTTCATGTGCATAAATGCCCAAACATCGTGCGATGACCTGCCACATCATGCACCCGAATATAATGCACATGTGCGGCTGCCAATTGCGCTGAATATGCACGGGTCAGCGCGTCACGTTCACTTGCGGGGGCATCTGTAAACAGCTTCAGGAACGATTTTCGCGAGTGGCCGAACAGCCAGCGGCCACCGGATGCGACTAACTTTTCAGCCGATAAAATAAGCGCAAGCGACTGCTCTGCCGACTTCCCAAAACCGATGCCGGGATCAAAAATCAACCGCTCTGACGCAATGCCTGACACCGCTGCACGGACGACAACAGCGTGCTTCCACGCGTCTATCTCCTCCACCACATCTACCGTTTTTGCCCAGGTGACCGCTGGGTCGGCAGGCACGGTGAGCGCATGCATCACGATGATATCACACGTATGTCCGGCAAGAGTTTCGAGCATCGCCGCATCGCTTAATCCGCCCACATCGTTGATAATATCGACTCCCCAATCCAGCGCCCGCACTGCTGTTTGCGCATGACGCGTATCAATACTCAGACGAATATTTCTTCGCCACGGCGCAGCACGAAGCGCCGCCAACAACGGCGCAAGACGCGCCCATTCTTCTTCGGCTGTCAGCGCTGTAGCTCCAGGGCGGGTTGATTCCGCACCGATATCGAGGATATCTGCACCATCTTCTACCAACTGCTGCGCGCGAGCGAATGCCGCGCCGCCTGTTACCCCATCGCCAGAGAAAGAATCCGGCGTGACATTCACGATACCCAGCAGCGCCGGACGCTTCATGGCACGCACTCCGCCAGCATCTCCGCCGCTGTTTTGCCGAGCACAGGGTGCTGCCACGCAGGCGCAATCTCCATCAGAGGCTTCAGCACAAAAGGCCGCGTATCCATATGCGGATGCGGAAGAACAAGGCTATCCGTCACTATCAGCAGGTCGTTATAGGCGAGGATATCGAGGTCGATCTCACGCGGTGCCCAACGTGCGCGCGGCGTACGGCCAAGCTCCTCCTCGATATGTTTCAGGCAGGCGAGCAAATCCTCCGGCGTGTGATGTGTCTCCACCCGCGCAACTTGGTTGAGATAGGGGACATTCCATTCCTCCGGCGCGCCGGGCGGCATTAATGCAGGCGTTTCATGAATAGATGAGACCGCCAGAAGCGTAATGTCATAGGCCACCATGGCGCTGAGCGCCTGCGCGAGATACGCTTCGCGGTTGCCGAGATTACTGCCAAGTCCAAGCAGAATCATGGCGCGGTGGAGGGAATGTAGGTGGCATCCGGCGGCAGGTCGGAATAAATGAAAGAGGCGCCCCCCATCAGCCCTGGCACCGGAGCCTCGATTTTGTTGAGTTCGAGCCAGATTTTGACATCTTTTCCACCCAGCCCGTCAATGCGCTCGCGCAGCCAGCGGAACATTTCTACCGAGAGAAATTCAATCAGGTTGAACTTGCGGTCTTTCAGGCAGTCACGCATGAAATCCGCCAGTTTTCCGTAGTCGTAGAACGAGGCATGGTCGTCCGAATTGGCAGGTATCGCGCTCGGGAAATAGAGGCGAAACGACACCTCGATTTTTTGTTTTTTGAGGCGCTCCTTCTCGTAAAACCCGAGATGCACGTCGAGCTGCAAGCGGTTTACCATCAACACATGGGCATAATGCGGCATACATCCTCTTTTGTTGGTAGTGTCATGGCGTAAAAACCGCTATATGGCAAGCCTATGCACGAGCCCATCACCTGCCTCAACGGCGAATTCATGCCCGCCCACCTCGCGACGATTCCGCTCTCGGATCGCGGCGCGCGCTTTGGCGATGGCGTGTTTGAGACGATCGCGATTCATGAGGGCGTGCCCTATCAATGGGAACTCCATATGGCGCGGCTGCGCGAGGGTTTGGCCGCTTTACGCCTCCCCTCGCCCGTGGCTGATTTACAAACGGCTGCGCGCGCGTTGCTACACAAAAATAACACGCGGGATGGTTTTCTACGCATCAGCATCAGTCGCGGGGGTGAAAGTGCGGGCTATCTCCCGCTTGATGCCGCCGCGCCGCCACGCTGGGCGATAGAATATTCAACGCCACGCCCACTTCCCACCACCCTAGCGCGGTTATTTGTGAGCAGTTACCGCAAACCATCCCTCGCGTCGCTGCCCGTGAATTATAAATTATCACAAGGAGTGAACAGCACCCTCGCCCTGCTTGAAGCACAGGAAAATGGCTACGACGAAGCGATTTTACTCACGGAGAATGGCATAATCTGTGGCGCTGCTGCCGCCAATATATTCTGGATCGCGGGCGAAAAAATTTTTACCCCTGCGCTTACCACAGGGTGTTTGAATGGCACGACACGCGCTGCCATTCTTCGTCTCAGCCCACTCGCTACGGAAGAGGTCGAAGCCCCGGTTTCCACGCTTGCTTCTGCGGAAGCGGTATTTCTCACCAATTGCCGGGTTGGTCTTTTACCCGTTCAGTCGCTCCATACGCCCGCAACTAATTGGGATTCTAATCATCCCGCGATGAGTTTGATCCAGCAAGAATACCGCGAAGATATCACTGATTATATTGATAATAATTCAACATATTGGAACAATCGTTCATGAATTGGCTGAATGGACAGATAATAGATTGGGAGGATCCTGAGCGGTTCGCAACCCGCTTCCCGAACGAAGATATCGCGCTCCTTTACTCTTCCATGCGAGACCAGTCGAGTGGTGGTTCAAGTTACCTCGCCGTGACGCCGCTTTATGTGACCGAAGGAAGCGATTGGAACGCATTCAATGTATCCATGACGGCAATTGCCGACGGTTCACTGCCGGATTGGATTGGTTATCTCGGCTATGGTATGCGCGAGCATGGGCAGCGCGCCGATGCCGCAACGGTGCGATTTCCGGATTTCCGCTTCATCCGCTACGCGCATTTATTTCACTTCAACCACACACAAAAAACGCTAACTTATTATCGCCGCGAAGGAGCAGCGGCACTGGAGATTCCGTATGCTTTCCCCGCAGATAAAGCAGCTTCGGTCATTAGCAGAATCGCCTCCAATTTTAATCGTGCGGACTATGAAACAGCGGTGGGGAAGACCATCGCTAAAATTCACGCAGGGAATTTTTATCAGGCGAACATTACCCGCAAGTTTTTTGGTGAATTTGCAAGCGCGCCAGATAGCCTCACGCTGTTCCTAGCGCTCACCAAGGCCAGTCCGGCCGCTTATAGCGCCTATATCCGCCACGGTAGTAGCGCAATTCTTTCCGCCAGCCCCGAGTCTTTCCTTGAAGTGGATGCGGCGGGTAACATCACCGCGCGGCCCATCAAAGGTTCTGCACGGCGCAGTGCCGATGACGAAGAAGATGCAAAAATTCGTGAGGCTTTGCGCGCCAGTGAGAAAAATCAGGCGGAAAACCTAATGATTGTCGACCTGATGCGCAACGACCTTGCGCGGGTGTGTGAGGCAGAATCGGTGCATGTCCCGGCACAATCGGCACTGCATTCTTATGCAACGATCCACCATCTCATCTCCACCATCCGCGGCAAAAAAAGCTCGGATGCTACCCTCGTGGAGGTTCTGCGCGCGTGCTTCCCACCGGGCTCGATGACGGGCGCACCCAAAATCGCGGCGATGGAATGGTGCAGCGCTATTGAGCCAATGGAGCGCGGCGTCTATAGCGGCGCCATCGGCTGGATTTCGGGTGGGTGCTGCAATTTATCGGTTGTCATCCGCACCTTATTGATTGAAGGCGCGCGCTTTGAATTCCAAGTGGGTGGCGGCATTGTGGCAGATTCCACCCCCGAAGATGAATGGCGCGAGACCCTCGCCAAAGCGCGCGGCATCTGCGCCGCGCTGGGGGTAAGCGAGGAAGTGCTGGCAGCGCTGTAGCTAGGCCGCTTCGGCGACCATGCCGGGCATGGCCTGAATGCCCATCAGCTCCGCAGTGGCGACGGAATAAGCACCGGGCAGTGCGATTTTGACGATACCGGTGGGGATGGGCACGAGCAGCTCTACCTTCGCACCGCGATCTTTACGTTCGCCGAGCAGTTCTTTGAGGCGCGGCAGCTCCGCCGCGTCCTCCACCCGCACGCTGAGTGACTGCGCACGCATCTGCCCTGCCACGGCGTCGAGCAGTTCGATTTTCGTAACAAGAAGCCGCTGGCCACGCTCTGAATTTCGTACATCAACATGTAAAAGCAGCAGCGTTCCCGCCGTTAAAATCGCATGATGCTGGTTGAGCAGCGACTCATCGAACACTGCCACTTCATAGGCGCCATGCGCATCCGAAAGGCTGAGGAATGCCGAGCGCCCACGGGGTGAATTGCGCATTTTGACTGCCGAGAGAATGCCGGCGAGTTTCAGCACCTGACGGTCTTTGAGGCCCGAGGTAAGCAGCGTACTAGCCGTGATGGCAAGGCGCTTGAACAGCGGCGCATAGGGCTCGAGCGGGTGCGCGGTGAGGTAAAAACCAATCGCACCACATTCGTGGTTCAGCTTCTCCGTGAGCGGCCATTCCGGCACGTTTTTGAGGCTCTGCGGGTTCATTTTCTGTTGTGCAGCGGCATCGCCAAACAGGCTCACCTGCGTGCTCGCGCGCTCCTGCGTGGCATGCTGAGCGATGGCAAGAATGCTGTCGATCGACTCAAACAGCTGGCGGCGATTGCTGTGCAGCGAATCAAAACAGCCCGCCATAACAAGATGCTCCAGCTGGCGACGGTTGATCACGCTGGCATCGATCCGCACTGCAAAGTCGTGAATATCTTTATAGGAGCCGTTTTCCTGGCGCTCCGCCACGATGAGCGCCATCGCCGCCGCACCGACATTTTTGATGGCAGAAAGCGCATAGCGCACGGCGGATTTCCCATTCGCGTCTTTTTCGACAGAGAATTCCACCTGCGAGGCATTAATATCCGGCGGCAGCACGGCGATGCCGAACTTGCGCGCCTCGCCTGCGAACAGGCTCAACTTATCGGTCGAGACCATTTCGTAGGTCATCGTCGCGGCGAGGAACTCCACGGTATAATTCGCTTTAAGATAGGCGGTCTGGTAGGCGATCACCGCATACGCCGCCGCGTGGGATTTGTTAAAACCATAGCCCGCGAACTTCGCCACGAGGTCGAAAATCGCGGAAGCCTGCTGCTCGGGCACGTTATTTTTACGCGCGCCCTCGGCGAACAATGCGCGCTGCGCGTCCATCTCCGACTTAATTTTCTTACCCATCGCACGACGCAACAGATCCGCGCCACCCAGCGTATATCCTGCCAGAATTTGGGCGATTTTCTGCACCTGCTCCTGATAAATAATGACGCCGTAGGTTTCTTTCAGCACCGGCTCGAGCAGCGGGTGAAGATAATCCGGCCGCTGGCGGCCATGCTTGACGTCGATATAGGTCGGGATGTTATCCATCGGGCCTGGGCGGTAGAGCGCACCGAGCGCGATGAGGTCTTCAATCGAGTCTGGCCGCAGGTTTTTAAGCGCCTCGCGCATGCCTGCGGATTCGAACTGGAACACGCCGAGCGTGTCGCCACGGCTCAGCATGGCATAGGTTTTCGGGTCGCCCTCTGGCAGGGTCAGCAAGTCGAGCGTAGTGCCCGCTTCCGCAATCAGCTGCGCGGCTTTCTGCAGGATGGTGAGCGTGCGTAAGCCGAGGAAATCGAACTTCACCAGCCCCGCCGCCTCCGCCCATTTCATGGAATATTGCACCACCAGCATGTCGGATTTCGGGTCGCGGTAGAGCGGCGTCAGCTCCGATAGCGGCCGATCCGCAATCACCACACCCGCCGCGTGGGTTGAGGCATGGCGATACAGCCCCTCGAGCTTGATCGAGAGCGCAACGAGATGCGCGACGTTTTCGTCCTCATCCATCGCGGATTGAATCATCGGCTCCAAGCGAATCGCCTGTTCGAGCGTCACCGGCTCGGCAGGGTTATTCGGAACCAGCTTACTGATACGATCGACCTGCGAATAAGGCATTTGCAGCACGCGTCCAACATCGCGCAGCACCGCACGCGCTTGCAGTTTTCCGAAGGTGATGATCTGTGCCACCCGGTCATCGCCATATTTCGCCTGCACATAGCGGATGACTTCGTCGCGACGGTCTTGGCAGAAATCGATATCGAAGTCAGGCATCGAGACGCGTTCCGGGTTGAGGAAGCGCTCAAAAATCAAGCCAAAACGCAGCGGGTCGAGGTCGGTAATCAGCAACGCCCATGCAACGACAGAACCAGCACCAGAACCTCGCCCCGGCCCAACGGGGATGTTATTTTCCTTCGCCCAGGTGATAAAGTCCGAAACGATGAGGAAGTAGCCGGGAAACTTCATGGTGATGATGACATCCAGCTCGAATGCCAGCCGCTCGCGATACGGCGTGGCAATGCGCTCTTTTTCTTCGTCGCTCAGGCCAGGCGTGAACACCTGACGTTCGAGGCGTGACTCCAACCCTGCACGGGCACGCACAGCCAGCGCTTCGGATTCGGAGAGGATATTCCCCGCAGCATCTTCCACCCGAAAACCGGGGAGAATCGGTGAACGCGAAGGCGCCCACACATGGCAGCGCCGCGCGATGTTGAGGGTATTCTCAATCGCCTCAGGGATATCGCCGAAAAGCAGCTTCATTTCGCTGGTAGATTTGAACCGATGCTCCGGATTCATACGCGGGCGGTCGGTTTCCGTCACATAACGCCCATCTGCCACGCAGAGCAGCGCGTCATGCGCCTCATACATGCCTGCGTCCGTGAAATAGATATTGTTGGTGGCAACGAGTGGCAGATTTTTCTCTAGCGCGATGTCGATCTGCATCCGCTCAATCTGGCGCTCGAAGAGCAACTGGTGGCGCGTCAGCTCGATATAGAGACGGTCGCCAAACATGCCCTGAAGCTCAGCGAGCAGCTTCTCTGCATCCGCCTTGCGGTTGGCAAGCAGCATGCGACCAAAACCGCCGTAGATGCTCCCTGTTAGCGCAATCAGGCCATCGCTATGCGCACCGAGCGTGGCGTAATCGAGCAGCGGCGCCATGCCCAGTGCGGGATGCGTATACGCCTTACTCGCGAGCTGCAGGAGATTCTGATAGCCGCGCTCGTCCTTCGCGTAGACGAGCAGCTGATCGGCCACAAGTTTGGCCGTATTTCCATGCGTCTCGGTATTTTGCGGCAGCAGCGAGAGCGTCATCCCGACAATCGGCTGGACCCCCTCTTTCACTGCGTATTCCGAAAACTCAAGCGAGCCAAACAAATTGTCATGATCCACCAACCCCAGCGCGGGCATGCCGTCCGCCTTGGCGAGCGCAATCAGCTTCGGAATCTTGATCGCGCCCTTAAGCAGCGAATAGGCCGAGTGACTGCGCAGATGAACGAAGCTCATAGCGTAATCGCCTCAATAACGCCTTGGCGAACCGTTACCGCGCGCGTGAGGCGTTTTGCGACGGCCATGTTATGCGTGGCGATGAGCGCAGCGACTTTTTCTTCTGCAGCAATGCTTAGCAGAAGATCCACCACCGAATCCGAGGTTTCCGGATCGAGATTTCCGGTGGGTTCATCCGCCAGAATCAGCGCCGGTTTGTTAGCGAGGGCACGAGCGATAGCCACCCGTTGCTGTTCGCCGCCCGAAAGCTGCGACGGCAAATGATCAAGCCGATGTTCAAGCCCCAGACGTGTGAGTAACGAACGCGCGCGAGCATGGGCATCCGCCGCCCGGAAGCCCGCGATACGCTGCGGCATCGCGACGTTTTCTTCCGCCGTTAACTCCGGCAGCAGGTTATGAAACTGGTAGATGAAGCCGATATATTGGTTGCGCAGATGGGTGCGTGTGGCGTCGTTCGCGCGGCTGGCATCCACGCCCACAATGCGAATTTCGCCGGATTGCGGTGTATCGAGCAGCCCGGCGATTTGCAGTAAGGTCGATTTGCCGGAGCCAGAAGGCCCGACAAGCGCCACCATTTCACCGCCTGCGATGCCGAGGGATGCGTTTTTTAGTACCTCCACCGCTCCGCTAGAGCTAGGGAAATGGCGCACGATGGAGGAAAGAGCGAGGACATTACTCATAACGCAGCGCCTCCGCAGGGTCGAGCCGCGCTGCGCGACGGGCTGGATAGAGCGCCGAGAGGAACGACAGCAACAACGCGGCAATCACAATCACCACCACCTCGAACGGATCGGTTTTGGTCGGCAGGTTTGAAAGAATTTGTACATTTTCGAGTAGCACTTCCTGACCCAGCAGCTTTTTCAGCAGCTCGTGCAGCGGTTCAAGATAGGCCGCGAGCAGTAGCCCCAGAATCACCCCAAGAAACGTGCCCGCAAAGCCAATCGCCGTACCCGCCATCACAAAGACACGCATGACAGTGGCTTGCGTCGCGCCCATAGTGCGCAACACAGCGATGTCGCGGCGCTTTTCTTTCACCAGCATTACGAGGCTGGAAATGATATTAAACGCAGCGACCAGAATAATCAGCGCGAGGATAATCACCATCGCGTTGCGCTGCACTTTGAGCGCTGAGAAAATACTCGCATTGGTTTGCTGCCAGTCGTAAATGCGCAAATTTTGGCCGAATTGCTTGCGCAGCGCCATTGCCGTCAGCGGTGCAGTTTCCGCGCTTTTTGTTATCACCTCGAGATTGCTCACTGCCCCTGCCCCTCTTGGGTCGGCCAGCATGAAGTAACGCTGCGCTTCGGCAAATGGCATCACGATCAGCCCGGCATCCAGCTCATACATACCAAGCTTGAAAATCGCCGTCACCGGATAGGCCTTGAAACGCGGAATGAAGCCCGCGATGCTGGTACGCCCCTGCGGCGAAATGAGGGTGATTTCATCCCCCACGCGTACACCCAAATTCTCCGCCAGCCGGGCGCCGAGGGCGATGCCAGTTTCATCGCGTACACCATCCAGCGTTCCAGCAGTGAGGTTTTGTGTGAATAAGGCGCGTTTTTCGAGCGCTTCCCACGGCATCGCAATCGCTTGCGCACCAAGCGCGATGCCCTGATTCGTGGCCATCACCTGACCGCTGATGCGTGGGGTGACAGCAACTACACCGGGTTGGGCGGCAATAGCGGCAACCGCCTCTTCATAACCCGCCAGTGCACGGGTTTGGCCGTAAACGGTGATATGCCCATCCATGCCGATGAAGCGCGAGGTCATTTCCTCGCGGATACCGTTCATGAGCGAGGTGACCAGAATCAGCGTCGCGACGCCAAGCATGATGCCGATGACGGCGAACCAGGTGGTCAGCGAAATGAAACCTTCCGTGCGGCGTGCGCGTAAATAGCGCCAGGCCAGCATGCGTTCCACTGCACTGAACAGCGCCATCAGTGCGCCGTCGCCTTTTTATGTTGCGCCAACACATGCGCAATCGCCGCGTCGATACTCATTTCGGATTTTTCACCTGTCGCGCGGTATTTCATTTCCACCGTACCCGCTTCCGCACCGCGCGGCCCCACGGTGAGCTGCCACGGCAGGCCAATCAAATCCATGCTCGCGAATTTCGCGCCGCCGCGCTGGTCGGTATCGTCATATAACGGCTTGAGATCGGCGCTTTTGAGCGCTTCGTAAAGCTGTGCAGAAACACGGTCGCACGCTGCATCCCCCACGCGGAGGTTGATAATCCCCGCATCGAACGGAGCAACAGATTCCGGCCAGACGATACCAGAATCATCGTGACTCGCTTCGATAATCGCTGCCACAAGGCGCGACACGCCGATGCCGTAACAGCCCATTTCCGGCGTCACTTCGCCGTTTGGCCCGGTGACGGTGACGCCCATCGCGCTGGTGTATTTATTACCGAGATAAAACACATGCCCCACCTCAATCCCGCGCGCTTCGCGCAGACGTTCTTTCGGTATGGGGCAACTCTCGGGCTTGTGCTGCTCATCCGCCGCGGCGTAGAGTTTGCGCATTTCTTCGCCGCTGAGTTTCAGTTTACCTGCGCGGATATCATCGAACGCCGCATCGTAGTAAATTGCACTCTCCCCCGTGTCGGCAATCACCTGGAATTCATGGCTGAGGCTACCACCAATCGCGCCAGAATCAGCATTCACCGCAATCGTCACCAGCCCAAGCCGCGCGAAGATTTTGTGATAGGTGTCGTACATTTTGGCGTATTCTTTTTTGGCGTCTTCAACGCTGACATCGAAGGAATACGCGTCTTTCATCAGGAATTCGCGACCACGCATTACGCCAAAACGCGGGCGCACCTCGTCGCGGAATTTCCACTGGATTTGGTAAAGGTTGAGCGGCAATTGCTTGTAGCTTTTCACAAAGCTGCGGAAGTTGGCGACGATCATTTCCTCGTTGGTGGGGCTATAGAGCAGCTCGCGATCCGCACGGTCGTTAAAACGCAGCATTTCCTTGCCAAGCGCCTCGTAACGGCCGGATTCTTTCCAGAGATCTGTCGGCTGAAGGGTTGGCATCAGCAGTGGAATACAGCCTGCTTTTTGAAGCTCGTCGTTCACAACTGCTTCGATATTACGCAGAACGGAAAGCCCCAACGGCAGCCAGGTGTAAATACCGGCCGTTTCCTGACGGATCATGCCTGCACGCAGCATCAACCGATGCGAGATGACTTGCGCCTCTTTCGGGTCTTCTTTGAGGAGGGGTAAAAAATACTGGCTCAGGCGCATTGCGCACTCCGTGGTTAGGTTCGGTTTGCACTATGGCGCGCGGGCGAAAAAAGTAAAGCCGAAAGCGTACACCTGTGGGAAAACGGGCTGCGCCCGAGCAAACTATTTCAGCCAAGGAAGCGCGTTGCCACCACTCGCATTGCTGCGTGACGATTTTTTACCAGAATGACGCCCCGCCTCCCATGTGCGACCAGAATTCCAGCCACGCCCTTGCATGCAAGGCTCAATCACGCGCATCCGCAGCCGGTCGACCTCGGCATTGTGGTAGTAATTTGGCTCCACAAACACCGTGGTACTGGGGTAGTAATGACCATGGCCATAGCCAAAGCCACCATGCATGCGGGTGTAACCGCCACGGTCATAGAGCGAACGCGGATAGGTTTCGTCCGCCTCGCCCTCGCACACTGCGCGGTCGGCCCCGAAGCGCGCCTGCTGCTGGCTGTAATAGCTCAGGCATTTCGTATATTCCGCCGTGCCGCCAACGCTGAATTTATCGCAATATTCCTGATCCGCGGGGGTGCAACCCGTTGCGGCAAACACCAGTATCAGCACCGCAAGCGCCTTATTTAGCCGATTCATTGGCCTTCTCCTCTTCCTGCTCGCAACCTTCGGGGTAGATTTCCTGAGGCTCAATTGGCTTTCCGTTCAATGTTGTGGTGCCGTCCGACTTCACCTCCACATTCCCCACACCGATAAAAGTCTGAGCCGAAAAATCAGCCGCTTGCCCAGGAATTGGCTTAATATAATCCCCTGCGCCGACACGCAGCGGAATATCGAATTTCTCCGGCACGTAAGGATTCGCACCGCCGATGGTGGCCGGGGAAACCTTTTTATCGCCCGTGCCATAGCCGTCACGCGCAGTGATATCCGCACTGGGCGTGTGGGTATTGATAGGCTTACATTTTGTTTTTGTTGTATATATCGACTCCGACGCCTGCGCCGCGCCGACGATAAAATAGAGCGCGAGTGCAGGAATAAAGGCCAGAACAGTCGTCCAGCGGAATTTTTTGCGCAAATTAGGGTTCGCCGGGGCGGAGGGAACATGCCCAACTTCAGGCTTTGCCTCAGGCTCCGCACGGTGCGGCAGCACCATGAACAGCACCATCCACCAGCTAAAAATATAGGTAATTGCGAATTCGAACCAGCTCATACCACCCCTCAATTGTCACAAAACCTTCACATTTCTCGCGGAAAGATATGCTAGAATGCAAGGGTAAAGATAGGTCAATTGCACACAATGAGCAACACTGAAACCACAGCGATGAAGCTAAAAACGACGCCCACCGGCGGCGTGTCGGGCGAGCATAGCCCGTATTACCGCCGTTTGCTTTCGGCAGGGTATAAAGGCTTCCTGCAAGGCACCATCGCCGGTTCGGGGCTATACGGCCTGTTCGGCGCGGCGATTGGTTTAACCATCGCTATCCCCACGATGATTTTAGCACCGGGCATTGGCGTTGCCGCACTTTGGATGATCCCCGCCATGGGCGGCGTCGGCGTCCTCAAAGGCGCGAACACGTTTGGCAATATCGGTACCATGGCCGCCATCAGCGCCGAGAGCGCCGACCTCAGCGAGCAGCGCCGCTACCTTCTCGACCGTTATTACGAATTGCCGGATGGCCCCGAGGGCGACAAACAAGCCGAGCTGATTAAAGATGAACTCGCACGCCAGAACAGCAGCGGGCAGAAGCATCAGCTGTTTCATTGGCGCACGGTACTCACCTGCGCCCTGATTGGTGGCGCATTGGCATTGCTGTTCCTCTCTCCCGCCAGCCCGCTGGCTGTGATCGGAATGATAGAGCATACAGCACTGGGCACTGCACTGCATGCAATCTCAGAGCCACTAATGGAGCATTTCGGGGCAAGCCTGATAAGTAAGACGCTAATCAGCACTGGTGTTACCGCCGCCTTCGGCACCGCAATTGGCGCGCTGGCAGGAGCAGCAGCCGGTATCGATCGCTATTACATTCGTCGCTGGTTTGACCGTTCGGAAAGTCTGCTGCATGATGACAGCCACTCGTGGAATGCGCTGATGGAGCGCAGCCAGTTTCTTGATAAATTGAAGCAGGCGGAAATTACCGACAAAGAAACCAAAACGATTCTAGAGCGGCAGAATAATCTGCGTGACAACGTTGTGCCTATAAGAGAAGCAAGCTCACTAGCCTCTCCGCAACCACAGACGATTCCAACCGATGCGATTCAACCCATCGCCAGCCTTGATGTGCCCGATACTAAGGTGAGCGCAGCAAAAATGCAGAGCCGCCTTGCTGATATTCAAAAGGCCATGGATATTCCAGCGATTTAAGTAATCGCGAACGGTAACAGCAATGCCCCGGCGGCATAGACAATCACCCGCGTGGGCTTTGGCACAAGCAGCTTTAGAGCATAAATTGGCACAATAAATTTCCACGCGACAAAAGGCATTAACGCTCCCATCAGGGTGAACCACCATATCCATGGCTTGGTGAAGGGCGAGGCATTATTCCCGGCCATACGGTACATTAGCAGCGTGATTACCAGCATCACAAAACCGGTTTTTACGAAGCCGTAGATTGTTCCCTCTGACAACGTGCGTGCGAGCGCTACGGCGGTGAGCGCGTAGGAATAAATACTCGAGGAAATCCAGCCCTGTTGCCAATGAATCGCCGCGAGGATCAGCACCATGGTCCCGTAAAAGCTATAGAGAATAAAGAGCTCGCTGATGCCGAAATGCAGGAAATAGGCGATAAACATGACGCCACACACCGCTTCAACAACCGCATAGAGCGCTGGAATTTCGCCTGCACAATAACGGCATTTTCCGCGCGACATGAGCCACGAGAAAATGGGTATAAAATCAATGAGTTTTAAAGCTGCGTTACAATGACCACAAAAAGGATCCTGCTCAAACGGTGTTTTTCCACGTGGCAGTCGATAAATCACAGCGCACGCATAACCGCCAAACGCAGAGCCGACAAACAACATCATGATGATGCCGATAAGGGTATTAACTGAACCGTAATCCATACATACCTTTATTGCTTGCGGCAGATGCCTGGATGACGGAATACGTAAGGCGCAAGCGCCTAACTCCCATCCGTCAATTCATCACCGTGGCTTTGGGGTTAATGACACTATCAAGATAGCGGCCCTGGAACAGCGTGAGCCCCATGGCCTGACCGAATTCGACTGCTTTTAGCGTATCACAACGGGTGAGGATGACGCGATTACTACCGCACTGGCGAATCGCCTCACGCAAGGCGCGGTTTTTCTCGGAATCCAGATCCGTTTCATTATCGGCATTCCACATCAGTTTAATAAAATCAAACCCCAAACGATGACGGTCAATTTGCGGAAAGCTGAGTTCAGTTACGCCATCAAGACAGACGCGGTAGCCAAGCTTCTGTACGGTTTCTTTTGCTACCAGAAATGCACCCATATCTGAAAATACGTCGGAAATTTGAAGCTCCATCACGATAGAGACTTTGGCGCTGGGTTTAATCGCCGCATCGAATTCCGTGAATCGCGAAGAAAGCAACGTTGGTATATTCAAATTAAGGCTGACGGGACTAGCAAGATAACGCGTTGGGTTGCGCTGAATCGCATCAAACATCCGTTCGTCCAGAATTTCCGTGAGATACCTGAACAACCAGCGGTTCGAGAGGATATCGACTTCAATCCCCATACTCTGACGTAGATGATTAATGTTGATATACATTTCATCGAACACCGTGCGCATGGTGGTGTTTGGAATCGCAGCACATACTGGCTGGCGGCGGATGGTTGGCGAAATATCAATATTACGCATGTCACGCTCAATTGTAGCAAGACTCGCCGCCGTAAAAAGTTTCATGGCTTTAGGAGACGCATCACGACGCGACTCTTTACCAATTTTAGCGGGCTCGAAGACATTACCTCTCACATCGCGCAAGCGAAGGACAAGGCGCCGTTTACAGATATCCATAAAATCGTGCCACTGCGTCTCGACGTCGTAAAGCGTAGAGAATTCCTTATTCTCATCCCCCTCCAGCGTGTAAGCCAATGGGTCATCCATGAACAAATAACGCAGCTGGAAAATCATTTTTTCCATGATCATTTTCTGCAAATTCCTGACCACAACATAAATCGTACAGTCTTCGCAAATGTAGATCGCCCCGTCTAGATCACCGATCAGATCGTTCATGAGGTTGGTTGCGATTTTTATTTGATATTCACTGCGATAATGCTCGAGCAGTTTTGAGAAAGAGAAACATAGCACCTGCCAGCCTTCTCGACTTGCTTCGATCAGGTTAAGAAGCTCAATCAGCCTTGCTTCTGCTTCTCTGTTGACTATACGCATACGCGCTTCTTTCTCTGTATCCGCTTAGCGACGACGCTTTTTCTTCTTAGGACGATCATCCTCGTCATCTTCGTCGTCTTCATCCTCGTCATCTTCACTCTCTTCGTCGTCTTCGTCGTCCTCATCCTCAAGATGGTCTTCGAGATCATCGACGAGTTTACCATCTCCAGCGATTTCAGTGAACATATCGTCGTCTGCGTCGTCGGAATTAGGGTCTTTATCGTCCTCGTCGTCATGCTCTTCAACTTCTTCGAGAGAGGTAAGCTCTACCGAATCGTCATCCATCGGCTCCAATTCCATTGCATCGTCGTCGCCCTCGACTTCTGGCAAATCCACGTCATCTCCCAGAAGGTCATCATCTTTTGGCTTGCGCACTGGCTTCACTACCAGCTTAGCTTCTTTTTTTGGCTTTGACGCTTTTTTTACCGCGTCGCGCCAGCTATGGCCACATTTTGGGCATTTCACCGGGTCTGTCGCACCGAAATCGTAAAATTTGGCGTCGCACTTTGGGCAGAGTCGCTTGGTGCCTAAGTTCTGAGACGTCATGTTTCCTCCAACCAATCCTTATCTGTGCCTAGCCTTGCCCCCAGCAAAAACATGCGCTAGGAGTGACCCCATCAATCTACCTAACGTATGTTTATTCCAAAACGCAATAGCGCTGATGCATTCTTCCAATGATATTATGAAACCTGTGACAAGTCGGCACGCCACCCGCCTTGCCGGAGCAATTTCCGTGCCGGGGGATAAGTCGATTTCCCACCGAGCATTGATGCTAGCGAGTCAGGCACTCGGCACCACCACCATCCACGGTTTGTTGGAAGGTGAGGATGTGATCGCCACTGCCGAGGCGCTGCGTAAATGCGGGGTGCCCATCACGCGCGATGATAATAGCATCTGGCATGTCAGCGGGCTTGGTATTGGCGGCCTACACGCCCCGAGCGATATTCTCGACATGGGCAATGCCGGCACCGCCGCGCGGCTGATGATGGGGCTCCTTTCCCCCTACCCTTACCAGAGCCATTTCACGGGTGATGAATCCCTACGCAAGCGCCCCATGAAACGGGTGATGACGCCGCTTGAGCAAATGGGCATCCGCTTTGAAGCGCGTGAGGGTGGCCGCCTGCCGCTGATGATGACAGGTAATGAAACGGCCATTCCCATTCATTACACGCTACCGGTCGCCTCGGCGCAGGTGAAGTCAGCGATTTTGCTCGCCGCGCTTAACACTGCAGGCACCACCACCGTTATCGAGCGCGAGGCCACGCGCGACCATACGGAGCGCATGCTACGCTTTTTCGACATCGCGGTGGAAACAGCGCTAGCAGCCGAAGGGGGTGTTTCCATAAGCCTCACCGGGCAGCAATCGCAGACGGCGCAAACGAGAATGTTTGAGGTTCCGGGAGACCCCTCCTCTGCTGCTTTCCCGATTGTGGCGGCGCTGATTGTGCCAAATTCTGAGGTGAGCATCACCAATGTCTGCCTCAACCCGCTACGCACCGGGCTTTTTGATGTATTGAAAGCGATGGGTGCGAATATCACCATCGGTAACAAACGCGAAATCGGCGGCGAACCGGTTGGGGATATCACCGTTAAGCACTCATCGCTGAGGGGTGTTGAGGTGGAAGCACATATCGCTCCATCGATGATCGACGAATACCCCATCCTTGCCGTTGCCGCGAGCTTTGCACGGGGCAGAATGATTATGCGTGGGCTGTCGGAGTTGCGCGTAAAAGAGAGTGACCGCCTTGCCGCCATCATCGCGGGGCTCGTCGCTAACGGCATCAATGCCTATGCCGAGGGAGATGATCTTATCGTCGAAGGACAGGCTGCGCCTGTGGGTGGTGGTAAGGTTACAACGCACTTTGACCACCGCATTGCCATGAGCTTTTTTGTCATGGGACTTGCATCGGAGCACCCTATCACGGTAGATGACTGCCGCGCCATCGCCACCAGTTTCCCCGGATTCATAGCATTAATGCAGCAATTAGGAGCACCCCATGGATAGCCGTAGCCTACTCATCGCCGTGGATGGCCCCGCTGCCTCGGGCAAAGGCACGCTGGCGCGCAAGTTGGCTGCACATTACGGCCTGCCTCATCTCGACACCGGGCTGCTTTACCGTGCCGTCGGGCAAAAACTGCTGGAAGCACGGCAGCAGGGCTCGCGTGATTCGGATAAGCTGATTGCCATCCATGCCGCACAGAACCTCAGCGTGACCGACCTTGCCCGCAATGACTTGGGCAACGAGGATATTGGGCAGGCAGCCTCTATTATCTCAGCCATTCCCGAAGTGCGCGACGCGTTGCTGCAATACCAGTATGATTTCGCCGATCAGGAAAGCGGCGCCGTGCTGGATGGCCGCGACATCGGCACCGTCATCTGCCCAGATGCGGATGTAAAACTCTTTATCACCGCCAGCGCTGAAGTACGCGCCAAACGCCGCTTCGAGCAACAGAAACAGATCGACCCCTCGGCGGATTATGCGTCTATCCTCACCGCCATCGTTGAGCGGGATGATCGCGACAGCACGCGTGCCACCGCGCCACTTATCGCGGCTGCGGATGCCATCACGATCGACAGCAGCGCCATGACCATCGACGCCGTTTTTGCAGCGGCCATTGAAGCGATTGAGCGCATTCCGGCCTAATAATGCCCTTTTCACGAGGAAATCGCTTGATTTTTCCTATTTCCGGCGTATGAAACCCACTCCCTCGCGCAGGTGTGTGGGGGCGCGGGCGCATTGGTGCGTTCGTGATGAAGCAACCTCAACCATTACTTAGACTGGATTTATTTACATGGCACAATCTGCAACCGTCCGTAAGGAAGACTTTAAAGACCAGAATTTCACCACCGGCGAAAGCTTCGCCGACCTTTTCGAAAACAGCGCCGCGGGCAAACTGTCTGAAGGCAGCGTCGTAAAAGGCACCATCGTCGGCATCGAGAAAGACCTCGCCATCATCGACGTGGGTTTGAAATCCGAAGGACGCATTCCGCTGCGCGAATTCTCTGTTGGCGGCCAAGCTGCCGAAGTGCGCATCGGCGACGTGTTCGACATCTATATCGAGCGCATTGAAGACCGTCATGGCGAAGCACAGCTCAGCCGCGAAAAAGCACTCCGCGAAGAAGCATGGGTGAAGCTCGAAGAAATCCACAAAAACCAAACGAAAATCGAAGGCGTAATCTTCGGTCGCGTAAAAGGTGGTTTCACCGTGGATATCAAAGGCGCCGTAGCATTCCTGCCCGGCTCGCAAGTCGATATCCGTCCGATCAAAGACGTGACCCCGCTGATGAACGTGCCACAACCGTTCCTCATCCTGAAAATGGACCGCAAGCGTGGCAACATCGTGGTTTCACGCCGCGCGATCATGGAAGAGAGCCGTGCAGAAGCGCGTGGCCAGCTCCTCGATAAAATCGCCGAAGGCCAGATCCTTGATGGTATCGTAAAGAACATCACCGACTACGGTGCGTTCATCGATATGGGCGGCGTTGACGGCCTCCTGCACGTGACCGACATCTCGTGGAAACGTATCAATCACCCATCCGAAGTGTTCGGCATCGGCGACCCAGTACGCGTGATCGTGACCAAGTTCGACGCCGACACCAAGCGCATCAGCCTCGGCATGAAGCAGCTCGACAGCAACCCATGGGAAGGCGTCAGCAGCAAATTCCAGCCGGGCGCGCGCCTCAAGGGCAAAATCACCAACATCACCGACTACGGTGCGTTTGTTGAGCTTGATTCGGGCATCGAAGGCCTCGTGCATGTGTCAGAAATGAGCTGGACGAAGAAAAACGTTCACCCAAGCAAACTGGTACAAACCGGCCAGGAAGTTGAAGTGCAGGTGATCGATATCGACACCAACAAGCACCGCATCAGCCTCGGCATGAAACAGTGCATCGACAATCCGTGGAACAATTTTGCCGCCAACTTCCATGAAGGCGACATCATTGAAGGCGAAGTGCGCAACATCACCGATTTTGGTCTGTTCGTTGGCCTCGCTGGCGAGATTGACGGCCTCGTACACCACTCCGATATCAGCTGGGATCAGCCAGGCGAAGAAGCCATCAAAACCTTCAAAAAAGGTGACAAGGTTTCCGCACGCATCCTCGTGGTGGATATTGAGAAAGAGCGCATCAGCCTCGGCATCAAGCAACTGAGTGAAAACCCAGCGGGTGACACCCTCGCCGCCTTCAAAAAAGGCGACGTGGTAACCTGTACGGTGGTTGCGGTTGATAAAGACGGCATCGAAGTTGAGCTGGCTGAAGGCACCAAGTCCTACATCAAGAAGGGCGACCTCTCGCGTGAGCGTCAGGATCAGCGTCCGGAGCGTTTTGCCGTGGGTGACCGCGTCGATGCGAAAGTCTTCAGCGTAGATAAGAAAACGATGAAGGTCGGCGTTTCGATCAAGGTACTTGAGCAAGACGAGCACAAGCGCGCGATCGACGAGTACGGTTCATCGGATTCGGGCGCGAGCCTCGGCGACATCCTCGGCGCAGCAATTCAAGAAGCTGCTGCACCGAAGAAAAAAGCCGCTGCCAAGAAAAAAGCTGGCGACGAAGACGCTGCTTAATACACCTAATGTCAGACGGCGCATGGGGACACCCGTGCGCCGTCTTTTCATTTTAACGCCTCACGCACGAGAGAACTATGCAGCCCCAAAGCGACTTGTTGATTGATCGTAAACGGCTAAAAAGCCAACTCGTCGGTTGGCGCACAATCGCCTTGATTATGCTGTTTGTCAGCATTGGCTTCCATCTTAACAATGGCAAACTCCCGACCGCCAGCCATGTCGGCGGTGGAGATTACATCGCCCGCATCACCATCGAAGGCGTGATGGTAGACGACCCCAAGCGCGATGAGCTTTTAAAACAAGTGCGTGACGATGAGCACGCCAAAGCCGTTATCCTGCGCCTCGATTCACCCGGCGGCACCACCGTCGGCGGCGAGGAACTTTTCCTCCAACTGCGCGAAATTGCGAAAAAGAAACCTGTGGTGGGCACCATGCGCACACTCTGCGCCTCGGCATGCTACATGGCTTCCCTCGCGGCGGATCACGTCATCGCCCGCGACGGCACCCTCACCGGCTCCATCGGCGTGCTGATGCAGAGCGTGGAAGTCAGCCGTCTGGCCGATAAGCTCGGCGTCACCTCCATCACCGTCAAATCCGGTGCCTATAAAGACGTGCCAAGCCTTGGCGAGCCCTTCACCGAAGACCAGCGCAAAGTCGTCGGCGAGTTGATTACCGACGCGTACGACCGCTTTGTCGGCATGATTGTCGAACGCCGCAAGATGGACGACGCCGCCGTGCGTCAGTTGGCAGATGGCCGTGTTTATACCGGCCATCAAGCATTTAACCTAAAGCTGATCGACGCCATCGGCGGTGAGGATGAGGCCATGACGTGGCTGGCCGAGAAACGTGAAATCAATAAAAAACTTGATATTCGCGATATAAAACAAGAGGAAGAGCTAAAAAGCATGCTCGACCAGCTCAGCCAATATAGTGGCATAAAATTATTTAACCGCTCCGCCATTGGGCTTGACGGATTGGTGAGTATCTGGCATCCTTCCTCCATATAACCCACTCATTTGGCGAGGGAATTATGACAAAATCCGAACTGATCGCACGGCTCGCTAAACGCTATCCACACCTGTATCAGCGCGACATTGAAGTGCTGGTGAACACGATGTTCGACGAAATTGCCGGTGCGCTCAGCAGCGGTAACCGCGTGGAATTGCGTGGCTTTGGTGCATTCTCTGTCCGCAAGCGCGAAGCACGCGCCGCGCGTAATCCGAAGAACGGCGAAATGGTCAATGTTGGCCAGCGCCACGCGATCTACTTCCGCACCGGTAAAGAGCTGCGCGAGCGCATCGTTTCGGTGATCCCGAAGGACTAGTGCCGCCGCGCATTAAAAACTGCGGCCTTACCACCCCACCCGCCATTGCCTGCACTGTTTCGACAGGCGCTGATTTCGTTGGGTTTGTGCATTACGAGGCTTCCCCACGTCATCTTACACCTGCGCAAATCGCCACGCTCTACACCCATGTGCCACCGGATGTCGCGCGCGTGATCGTGCTTGTTGACCCGAGCGACGACATACTAGCATCCCTTCCCAAACCAGACTTCTGGCAGATCACCGGCGTCAGCGACCCAGCTCGCATCGCCGCGATTCATGCCACCACCAGTGTTCCCGTCATCACTGCCATCCGCATACGCACGGTGGAAGACCTAGCGAATCTCGCGCCGCTGGAAGCCTTCAGCGCGCATCTCTTATTCGATGCCTATCATCCACAAGAAGCGGGCGGCACGGGCGAATCCTTCGACTGGTCGCTGCTCAAGAATCTCTCGCTCACCAAATCATGGTTCCTCGCAGGTGGCCTGAATGTGGGGAACGTGGCTGAGGCCATCCACAGCACGCATGCGCCGATGGTGGATGTAAGCAGCGGCATCGAAGACGCCCCGGGCATAAAATCGCTCGAAAAAATTGCGGCGTTTAATAAAGCCGTGCTAGAAGCGTAAGATGCAAATACTCCCTGAACAGCCCGATGCACACGGCCATTTCGGCCCTTATGGTGGCCGCTATGTCGCCGAAACGCTGATGCCACTCATCCGCGAGGTGGAAGAAGCCTACGAAGATATGCGCGAAGACCCGGCCTTCCACGCGCAGTTCGATGATTTGATGAAGCATTATGTCGGCCGCCCCAGCCCGCTCTATTTCGCAGAGCGGCTCACCGAAAAACTCGGCGGCGCGCAGATTTATTTCAAGCGCGACGAGCTGAATCACACCGGCGCGCATAAAATCAACAACTGCATCGGCCAGGTGCTGCTCGCCATGCGCATGGGCAAAAAACGCATCATCGCTGAGACAGGTGCAGGCCAGCACGGCGTCGCCACCGCTACTGTGTGTGCGCGTTTTGGGCTGAAATGCGTCGTCTATATGGGCGCGAAGGATATCGAACGTCAGAAGCCGAACGTCTTCCGCATGAAGCTGCTCGGCGCTGAAATCGTGCCGGTTACTGCCGGTTCGCAATCACTGAAAGACGCGATGAACGAAGCTATGCGCGACTGGGTGACCAACGTCGCCAACACCTACTACCTCATCGGCACTGCGAGCGGCCCCCACCCCTTCCCCATGATGGTGCGTGATTTCCAGTCTGTCATCGGCACCGAGGTGCGCGCCGAATGCCTCGCGCGCCTTGGGCGACTGCCGGACATGCTCGTCGCCGCGATTGGTGGCGGTAGCAACGCGATTGGCTTGTTTCACCCCATGCTGAAAGATAGCGGCGTGCAGATGGTGGGCGTCGAAGCCGCCGGGCGCGGGCTGGATACGGATGCACACGCCGCCTCACTTACCAAAGGCTCACCAGGGGTGCTACACGGCACGCGCACCTATCTGCTGCAGAATGCAGATGGGCAAATCACCGAAGCGCACTCGATTTCCGCGGGGCTCGACTATCCCGGCATCGGCCCTGAACATGCTTGGCTGAAAGATTCTGGCCGCGCCGAATATGTCAGTGTGACGGATGATGAGGCGCTCGCCGCCTTTCAAACCCTCGCGCAAACAGAGGGGATTCTCCCTGCGCTAGAACCTGCCCACGCGCTTGCCCATGTCATACGGATTGCACCAACCATGCCTCAACACGCTGTGTTGGTGATGAACCTCTGCGGGCGCGGCGATAAGGATATTTTCACTGTCGCCGATGCGCTGGGGGTGACACTATGAGCCGTATCGCCACTGCCTTCGCCCACTGCCGTGCTGAGAATCGCGCGGCCTTTATTCCCTTCATCATGGGCGGCGATCCGTCGGCGACAGCTTGCGCAGATTTACTCAATGCGTTGCCCGCCGCCGGTGCAGATATTATCGAACTCGGCATTCCCTTTTCCGACCCGATGGCGGATGGCCCTGTCATTCAAGCGGCGGGCCTGCGCGCGCTCACGGCTGGGGTGACGCTTGCCTCCATCCTCACCCTCGCCCGTGGTTTCCGCGCTAAACATGCTGATACACCGCTGGTGCTGATGGGTTACCTCAACCCGGTTTATGTCTATGGCTACGAGAAATTCGCGCGCGATGCCGCCGCTGCAGGGGTGGATGGCATCATTCTCGTCGACCTGCCGCCGGAGGAAGCGCCGGAGCTGGAGCCGCTGCTCACCCGCCATGGCATTGCGTTGGTGCGGCTCATCGCCCCCACCTCGGTGCCAGATCGTGTGCCGCTGCTGGTGGATGGCGCGTCGGGCTATCTCTACTACATCAGCATGACAGGCATCACCGGCGCGAAGGCTGCTGCATCGACGGCGGATATTGGCCGCAGCCTCGCTGCCATCCGCGCGATGACGCACCTGCCCGTCTGCGTCGGTTTCGGCATCAAAACCCCGGCGGATGTCGCCACGAATGCCGCACTCGCCGATGGCGTCGTCGTCGGCTCCGCCATCGTGAGCTATATTCATGAAACCAAGGCGGACATCCCAAAATTCAGCACCTTTGTGCGTGCGCTGGCGGATGGGTGTAAGCGCTAGACTGCCTTACCATAACTCTGCATCGGCGGCTCCAGTTTCTCGCGCAGCCCCTTCAACACACCTGAGAGTATCGCCTCGATCACGCGTTCGGGGTCGGCATTTGCGCAAGGAACCCGGTGCTCGATGTGTTTGTCGTATGGGTCCGGCGTCATGGGGATGCGCAGCGCGCAATAGCGGTTATTCGCGCCCCACCCGGCGATTTTCGGCACATGGTCGGCGTCACCGAGCCGCGCGTAATCTTCCTCATTCGGAAAGAAAATCGGCATCGACTCCGTAAGCGTGGCGAGCAACCCGCCGAGACTGAAGCGCATCGCATCGCTCATCCACTCGTCGGTTTTGTGATAGGCGTTGATGCCCTCAGCATCCGCAAGGTGGAGATGGATATGCATGCCGCTCGAGGGCTGATCGGCAAAGGGTTTAGCGGCGAAACTCGCCTCCACCCCCATCGCCGCCGCCTGCGCCTCGATAATCTCGTGGATGCGCGTGAGCATCTGCGCCAGCCGCGTGGGCGTTGTCACCTGCGTCACCACTTCATACTGGTGTTTCCCGCGCTCTTTTTCGATGCGTAAAATCGGTAGCGCTTCGGCCTTAAATGCCGCATCCACCGGCTCCCAGAACGCATCCATCGCTTCTGTGCTTTGCTCGGCGAGCAGCACATAACACTCGATCTCCGCCGCCATGACGGGCGTGAGTGCGCATTCCGCAATCAGGGTAGTGCTTAATTCGTCGATGCTAGGCGACAACGCTGTTCAGCCACTCAACCAGCTGGCTCTTCGGCAGCGAGCCCACTTTGGTCGCCACGGCTTTGCCGTCCTTGAACAGGATCATCGTCGGGATGCCGCGCACACCAAAGCGTTGCGGCGATTCCGGGTTGTTGTCGATGTTCACTTTCGCCACCGTCAACTTGCCTTCCATTTCGTTGGCAATTTCGTCGAGGATGGGACCAATTTGTTTGCATGGGCCGCACCATTCCGCCCAGAAATCTACCAGAATCGGCGTGCTGCTGCTCGCGATCACGCTTTCAAATTCATCGTCGGTGATATGCTTGGTACCCATGGGATTCCTCCATCAAAAATTCGGTTGATCCACTGATATTCCTGTGCCCAAGCGCCGTCAAGCAACAAGCGGTTTCTGTTCCACGGCAAAGGGTGTTGGCCACTCGGTTGTGGCTATCACGTCGTCGCACCACATCAGCAGCGGCGAGGCCGTCCATAAAATCGCGCAGCGGACGGGCTTTTGCGGGCAAATCTGCCGCACCAGCGCGTGGTAGGTTTTCATCTGTACCCGGTAATTCTCGGAGATTTCCGCCTGCGTGGGCGGCACATGCGCACCGGTTTTATAATCGAGAATCACCACAGATTCCACCGTTTCCACCAGCCGGTCGATCTGCCCGCTGACGATCATGCTCGTGCCCGCAATATCGATCGTGCCGCTGATCGTCACCTCCGCATGCGAGGGATTTTGCCATATCCAGCGCTCGGAACGCATCAGTCGCTCCACTTCCGCCACAGCCTTTGCCTGCTCCGCTGCTGTCCAATCCGGCGCGAGGATGGCGGTGAGTGTGGCGATTTCTACGCCAGCGCTTTCTGCCGTCAGCAATTCGAGGATGCGGTGAATCGTTACGCCGCGCGCGCGCGAGGAACCACCGCCTGCCTGCGCATAGGCCGAGACTTCCACCTCCGGCGCCAATTGCGAGGGGGTCACCGCCGCCACCGAGGCACGTAAGCGCGGTGCACTTGCCGTCGCCCATGCAGGTAGCGCATGCTTTTCTAAGGTTGTTTGAGCATCGGCTTTTGCAGCTACCGCTGGCCGCGCGTCACGCAGCACCAGCGCGCCGTTTTCTTCCACCGCACCGAGTTGTTTCAACGAAGATTCCGCAAGCGCATACCAGGTGGCGTCGTTGATATTTCCTTTTTTTGTCGCCGTGCCCCAGAGATGCAATTCATCCCGCGCGCGGGTGAGCGCAACGTAAAACAGGCGGTAATATTCCGCCATCAGCGCGTCTTTTTTCCGCTCTTTGACTTGCTCCATCAGCGGCGCTTTCTGCGCCTCTTCCGAGATTGCGAGCACGGGGAATGGCTGGCCATGCGCGTCTTCTGCGAAATAAATCCGCTCGAATTGCGTGGTTGGTAGCCCCACCATATCCGCCAGAATCACCACCGGCGCTTCAAGCCCTTTCGCGCCGTGCACCGTCATAATCCGTACTTTGCCAGAGCCTGCACCTTCCTGCTCACGCTTAATTTGCCGCGTGCTGCCATGCATCCAGTCGTGGAAATAAGCGAGGGTCGGCGTGGTCTCTTTGGGCATCGCTGCCGCTTGATTTTTAAGCTCATCGAGCACCTCGTGCACCTCTTCACCAAAGCGCTTGGCAAAGCGCGTCCGTGCGCCCTGCACTTCCAGAATATCCGTCAGAAATTCATAGGGCGATGCATCGCGATTGGCGAGGGCCCGGGCGAGTTCGATTGCTGCCGGATGATCCTTAAGCGCCGCCCACAGACTGCCCGCGCGCGCGACACAGAGCGCGCGCAAATCCTCATCACTCATGCCGATGATCGGCGAACGTAGCACCTGCGCGAGGGCGAGGTCATCCGCCGGGTTCAGCACAAAACGCATCAGCGCCAGCAGATCGCGCACGGCGAGATGTTCGGAAAGCGTCAGCCGGTCAAGCCCAGCCACCGGCACATTGCGCCGTTCAAACGCGCGGATGAGCGCGAGCACAAGCGTGGCACGACGCCGCACAAGAATCAGAATATCCCCCGCCGCGACAGGCCGCCCCTCGCTCGCCAACATACGGCCAGAGGCAAGCCACTGCGCCACATTCTCCGCCACCGCATCGGCGAGCTGCTGCGTCGCGCTTTTACTCAGCGCATATTCCATCGGCAAAGTGAGTGCGGGCGCGACTTCCTTCTCCGGCGCGATGAGCGCGGGGTAGAGCGTCACACAACCCGCAGCGGATGTACGTTTCAGCTGATGCGGATGGATCACCCCTGCTTCGTTGAGCGACGACGCGATTTCAGGCCGCGCCGCGATGTGGTCGACGAGCGTGAGCACCGCCTCCGCCGAGCGATAGGAATTGGTCAGCATTTCCTCAGATAACGGCGCAGAACTACCAAAAAGCATGTCATGGAACTGTGTTTTTTTGTTAGAGAACAGCTCCGGCGCGGCACCTTGGAAGCTATAGATCGACTGTTTTTCATCACCCACCACCAGCAGGCTGCGCGGCAGGTTTCCGCTGCCCACGCCCTCATTCGCGGCGATTAATTCCTCCACCAACAAATGCGCGATGCTCCATTGCTCGCCGCTAGTATCCTGCGCTTCGTCGATCAGCAGATGGTCGATGCGGTGGTCGAGCTTGCTCATCACCCAGCCGAGCATGGCGGGGTTAGCGAACAACTCGCGCGTTTTGCCGATGAGATCGTCGTAATCAAGCGCATACACGGCCGCTTTGGCTTGCTCATATTGCGTGAGCAACGCACGGGCGATGATCGCAATCGCGTAGGATTCCTCGACATTTGCAAGCGAGGCACTCTGCGTATAAAAGCGCTCTACCACCACCGCGAGCGCGCTGAGCACCTCGGCCAAGGGTGAGCCTTCCGGGAACTCCTTCTTGTTCACGAATTGCTTGCGGAGGCTACCTTCTTTGGTGAGAAACAGCAGACAAAAATCGTCGATCAAGGCCTCGCGCAGCGGCGTATCAAGCTCCAACCAGCCGCACATAATCCGTGCCAGCCCCTGCTCTGCCTTGTTTTTATGATTCTCAAGCAGCGGCAAATGGGCGCGGATAACGGCGGCCTGTGCCTCGCTCACACATGCACACAGCGCCGCGCGAAGGACTTCGTCGTTCGTGTCTTCCACAAGCCCATGCAGCGCAAACAGGCGCGGGCGCAAGGTCTCCGGCGTTTGATGACGCCAGATCGCCTCCCACATGCCGCGCTTACTGATGATACTACTCACATAATCATCGAAACGTGATTCACTGCTGCGGCTGCCGATCACCTCAAACGCGGCATCGAGCGCAGCATCGCCCGCCCTATATTCGCTGAGTAACCGATGTTTTGCGCGGGTGAGCAAGGTTCGGCTCGCTTCATCTTCAAGTACGGTAAAATGCGGAGCGATGCCCGCTTCGAGCGGAAAGCGCTTGAGGATATTCTGGCAGAATCCGTGAATCGTCGTCAGCTGTAAACCACCGCTCACGCTGTCGAGCACGGCGCCGAACAAACTGCGCGCGCGTGCGACATCGGCATCGGTTGCGGCACGCCCCAACAATTCAGCCACCTCTGCGCGGCACGTCGCATCATCCGCCAGCAACAATCGGCGTAAAGTGGAGAGCACGCGCTCGCGCATCTCGCTCGCCGCCGCTTTGGTGTAGGTGATACAGCAAATTCGCTCCGGCAGCACCCCGGCTAGCAACAACGCCACCACGCGCCGCGTGAGAAAGGTGGTTTTACCACTCCCCGCATTTGCCGTAATCCAGATGGAACCGTGCTCAGCCATAAAAAATGCTATTTTCCTTTAAAATGACGCAAAAAACGTCTATTCGTTAACCATTTATTTACCAATGCTGCGGTATACTGAGAGATAAGAAGCGAAGGAATCGCTCTCATCATCGCCAGGGGAGCAGGTATGCGCCAGAACGCACAGCAACACAACGCCGCCGATAACCAATTACTCTTTTTGCCCGGCGTATTCAACGAAACCCTTGGGCTGTTATTCGATGCGCATCAGTATTTCCACTCGCGCGGGGCGGAAGACCAGGCCACGATCGAGCCCTCCAAACGCCTCTATTATGCTAACGAAATGAGCCGCATCACCCTGCGCCTCACCAGCGCGATGGCGTGGTTGATGGTGCGCCGCGCCGTCAATGCCGGGCGCATCGGCGAGGCCAAAGCCAACGAAGAATACCGCCTGAGCGGGAAAGAGGCCGCCACGGCCATCTATCCAGAAGTCATGGAAACCATGCCTACCTACTTGAATTATCTATCAGAACGATCACTGAGCCTCTATGCCCGTGTCGAGCGGCTAGAAAGCATGATGGACGGCTAAAAGAAGTTATTAAATTAACCTTTTTGGCAAAAACTTCACAAAACTGTCACAAAACTCTGCAGTGACCTGTGTTATTCTTAGCATGAATAATTACGGGAATCGATGGTTCAACCGATACAGTCTGGCCTGAATATGCCGCGCGGAGCAAGCTTTGCTGCGGCTGATGGCGTGGATGCAGATACCATCATCAACATCAACCATCAGGAAACGCCACAAACCACCGCGCCAATTATAGTGCAGCCGCAACCGACTTATACACCCGCTGTGCCGCAGCCGACCTATGCCCCCGCCCCACGCATCGGCGGTAACATTGCGGATGTACCCAGACAAACCATCGAGATGAAGCCCGTCACCAAACACAGCGTCAACTGGGGCGGTGTTGTCAAAGGCGCACTCATCGTCACCGGCATTGTTGTCGCGGGTGTGGTGGGTTGGTGGGCACTCAGCACCGCTGCGGGTTGGGCAATGAGCACACCTCTTGGCGTTGCTACCGTCAACGCACTGGCACCTGTGGTGACTGCCGCCGGAAACGGGCTTGCCTATCTCGGCGGATTTTTAAGTAACGTGCCCGACATTATTGGAAAATTTTTATTTGGCGCAGCTCAAGAGCTTGGGCTGACCACTGCAATCGCACCTGCAACGGCAGGAGCCATCGCAAGTGGCGCAGGCGCAACTGGCGCGGGTATAGGCATTGCTGGTGCCACCGCATTCGGCGGTGCCGCTGCGCTTGAGAGTGTTCATTTGTTCGACCACACCCCAACCCATGTTGCGGTTGCTACACCGATAGATGCGAACCACGACATAACCACCACGCACACGCATGGCGGCATGTTCGACGGCATCAAATCGATGTTCACTGGCGGCACACCAAATCATGGCGCAGCAGCAGATGTCGGTGTGCCGGAATCAGGCTCAGCAAACCTTGCCAATGCGGAAGCAGCGCGGCGCTCGATTGAACATGCCAACCATGCCGCCGCACACGCGAACCAAACAGCAGCAGAACTTGGGCATCACTCGCTGGAGCATCATGATGCGCATGGCGCTTTCCACCTTCCGCATTTGGGGCATCACACTAAGGAAGCGCCGCATGAAGATAATGGCGTTGCCGAATTAAGCGAAAATGCCGCACATTCGCCGCTACGTAAGATTTTTTCTCGTCATGGTAACAATGAACCAACTGCAGATCATAACGACAACGCTTCACCAGACGTAGATATGCCGAATGAAGCCCCCGGTGTAAGCCGTCGCCGCAACTGGCGCGACCGGATGACGGGTGCCAACAACTACCAACAAGCCTTCCAATCGACCGGCAGCCATGGCGCTGCCATTCGTGCATCGCAGCCTGTTGGTGCACAAGTTCAACCGCGCGCCAGCGAATTTGCACAAGCATTGAGCGATGATCGCATGCGCCTCGATGCCGCCCTCGGCGATAATAATCGCTAAAATTTTAGTGAATTATCAGTGCGTTTTGTCACAAAACCTTCACATAAAATCGTCTGCGTTGTCATCAAACTGTAACAATCATCTGTTAGGGTGAGAGTAAGGAAAAAACCAAACAAGGATTCTCGCCATGACAGACATCCCAGAGATCGCAGCAGCAGGGGACTTCACCTTCAGAACCTCGGGTGGGAAGAATCCCGTCGAGATGACCGGAATGGGTGCTGAAAGAGATGATGTGCGCAACATCGCCATGGCTATCTGGAATACAGCGCAAAACCTGCAATCGCCACTGCTGCACAAAGCTGCCCTAGAGGGCGACAAAAACCCACTGGTCAGCGCTCTCAAACGCTACCCAGGCGCCCTCAAAGACAACGGCATCGGCTAACAAACAAATCCTCCTCCAACGAAAAACCCCGCCAGTGGCGGGGTTTTTTATTTGGGAGGTACTAAAGAAGAATTTGTGTCGTGCGTAGCGCTTTATGGCGCGAGCCGCTTGCGGCGGGGGTTTGGGGGTAAGGCCCCCATCAGGCGCGAAGCGCAAAAAACCACTTCCTACTTCTTCTTCGCCTCGGCCGAGAAGGGCGTGAACATCGAGAAAGCCTTGGTGAACATTTCCATATTCTGTTTGCCGATTTCTTCGAGCTGTGCGGCGACCTGGCCGAAGCTACCCATATTGCCCATGCCGAGCATCTCGTGCATTTTTCCTTGGTTGCCCTGGAACGCCTGCATGGTGGATTCGAGGTAATGTGGCACGAAGCCTTTCAGTGAATTGTCGTAATAGCCAATGAGTGAGCGCAGGAAATTGATGGGCATCAGATGCTCGCCATTGGCCTGTGATTCTTGCTCGAAAATAATCTGGGTGAGGATCTGGCGGGTGAGGTCTTCGCCGGATTTCGCATCATACACAATAAAATCCGCACCGTCTTTCACCATCGTGCAGAGGTCGTCGAGCGTGACATAGGTCGAGGTATCCGTGTTGTATAACCGGCGGTTCGCGTATTTCTTGATGACGATCGGCTCGGCGTTTTGTGGTTTCTTGCTCATAGACTCCTCACAGGGGTGCTGTTTTTGTTTACGATAGGCGCTAGTTAGCATTATGTTAGCGCAATTAGCAAGCATTGAGGAAAATCCGTGAAAAAAACCGATGATTATAGCCAGAAAGCCGCGGAATTCCTGAAGCAATGGCAGGATCAGATGACCCGCCAGATGCGCGACCCGGATGTGATCCGCACCATGCTCGCCGCGATGCAATCCTTTGGAGTGCCACCCCATGATGAAAATGCCCGACAGCCTGCCGCTGCACCTGATGCTCGCGATGATGCAATCCGGGCAATGGCAAAACGGCTCGACGCCGTGGAGCGCCAACTTGCACAGCTTCTTTCCGTGGCTGCCAAAGCCAAAAAGCCCGCTCGAGCAGCTCAGCGACGCAGCCCTAAGCCAGTGGCAACAGTTAAGCGAGCCGTGGCTAAACGCAAACCAGGAGTGGCTAAAGAACCTAAGCCCGCCGCCAAGCGCCGCCGAAAATAACGCCGAGTTTTTCGACCCCGCCTTCGTGAGCGCGCTCGGCACCGAGGTTTTCAACCAAACCACCGGCTTCTGGCAAGGCTTGCAGGCCTATCTCGCCAGCGATTACCAACGCCCGGAAAAAGAATATGACGTGCTCTGGCAACGCGGCAGCGCGCAGATGTTCGACCTCGCACCCACCCGCCGCGATGGGGTGGCGGTGCTCTGCATCCCGTCCCTCATCAACAAATCGACCATTCTGGATTTGTACCCTGAGGCTAGCTTCGTTGACTATTTAAAAAGCCAAGGGCTGCGGCCACTCATCCTCGATTGGGGCACACCGGGCGAAGATGAACGCGATTTCAGCACGGCGGATTACATCACCGTCTATGCCCTTAATGCCCTGCAAACCCTACGCGAGGAGCATGACGGCCCCATCGTGCTGCTGGGCTATTGCATGGGCGGCATTTTCAGCGTGGCGATGGCGCAGCTCGCGGGGTTGTTTGTGGATGCGATGGTGCTGCTCGCCACCCCTTGGGATTTCGCGGCGAAAGACACCCCTCGCCCGCTGCTCGACCCCGCCACGCAGGTGATGATGCGGCAATGGATCACCACCACCAACCCCGTGCCACCGATGGTGACGCAGACCCTCTTCCACCTCATCGACCCGTGGCGAATTCAGGAGAAATACCAGCGCTACCCGAGCCTGAGCGAGGCAGAGCGACGCCATTTCCTCGCGGTGGAACAATGGGTAAATGACGGCGTGTCGCTGACGCAAGCCGTGGCGGGTGAATGCTTTGTCGATTGGCCGCAGGGCAATATCCTTAGCCAGCATCAATGGAAAATCGGCCGCAAATGGATCGAGCCGGAGAGCATCAAAACCCCCACCCTCGCCGTTATCCCCACGCGCGACCTGATTGTGCCGCAAGGCTGCGCCCTGCCACTGGCCGAGCAACTGCCGCGCTGCGACGTCATCACCCCCGACACCGGCCATGTCAGCATGGTCGTCGGCCGCCGCGCTAGGACGCTCGTTTGGGAGCCGATTTTAAAGTGGATCGAAGAAAAGTTTTAAACTTTTCAATCTGCATCACGTTCTCAATCCGGCGGCGGAGGAAGGCCTCCGTGGCGGCGAGGTCGGGCGAGTTATCATCCAGCCAGACGGGTAGCGTGGCGAGATAGACCTTCGAAAGCAGCAGGCGCTTGGTGTAGAAATTATAATCCGTGCTGGTATCGCCCGCTTCACGCCACATCGCATCCACCGTGGCATAGAGCGCTTTAGTGGCAGCAGGCATGTTCCATGGCATTTTCAGGAAGGCGGTGGCGCGGCGCACGGCCTCGCGATGCGGGGCTTGCTGACGCAGCCGTACCATGACAGCGGTGGCAATACGCTCGCGCACTTTCATGCTCGGCAGATGATAGTCGCGGCGCAGCGTGGCCACCATCGCTTCATCCGCCTGTGTGGAGTGATAGGTTACCGCATCCACCACACCGGCCGGGAATGCGTGGGTGACATCCGCCATGGTGAGGCCGAGGGATTTCGCCGCCGCTTCGAGCGTGCCGAGCGTCCACCCATCGAACACCACGAGGGGGAGTGCAGCCGCAAGAATACGTTGTTTGAGATCGTCCATGGCTGCGGATATAGCGCAGAAAAGAAGGCTCGTCTAGGAGTGACGCGCTTTCTTTTTCGCCGGAAGGCCGCGCATAACGCGGGTAATCGGCAGGATAATCGATGCTACCGTGCCGCGATGGCGGATGGAGTCGATCATCACGCGGCCACCATGCCGCGCAGCGAGCTCCTTCACCAGCGAGAGGCCAAGGCCAACGCCGCCGCACTCGATGTTGAAATAGGCGACATCAGCCTCCATCGCTTTGCGGATAATATCCAGCTGGGCGGGCGAGATTCCCTCCCCGCCATCCCGCACGCTGATGATCACGCCATCATCCGCCTGCACGCGCACGGCGATTGTTATTTCGTCGTCGTTCTGCGAGTGGCGCAGCGCGTTCGAAATGAGGTGCGACGTGGCGCAAAGCAGTTTCGCGCGATCGGCCATCACCATCAGCTTCAGCGGACAGTCAAGATGAAGACGCTGATTGCGCGTGAATGCCTGATGAGAGTGAATTTCGATCACCTCTGCCAGCAAATCCGGCAGCATGAACTCGGTTTCTTCGATCTCCATTCCGCCAGCATCCATGCTAGCGATGTCTAGCAGGTCGTTGATTTTAGCGAGCAGCATCGAACCGGAATCGTGAATATGTTCGGCATATTGCGCGTAGGTCGGGTTCTCCAGCGGTCCGAAGACGCCGGATTTCATCATCTCCGAAAAGCCCATGATCGCGTTGAGCGGTGTGCGCAATTCATGACTCATGCTCGAGAGAAATGCGCTGCGGCCACGCTCGCTCATGGCCAGCGAAGTTTCCATTTGCTTCAGCGTTTCTTCCAGCGCTTTTTGTTCGGTGAGGTCGCGCCACAGCACCATGATATGCGGCTGACGCGGCGTCGCGGCTTTTACATCCACCAGCATCCAGCGCCAGGATTCCTCCGCATGCAGACTGCACACCTGCACGAGGCAGCGGCTATCCAGCCCCTTCTCCGCATTCAGCAGCGCTTCATTGATGCTGTATTGCTGGTCGTTATGAATGGTGTGAATCCAATCATGCCCGGCGCATTCACCACTCGACAAGCCAGTAACACGATCGAAGTTTGCGGAGAACATACTGAACCCCGATTCAGAATCCCACACCCCAAACGCATGGTCGCCCTCTACACTCAAACGCTGAAGCCATGTGTTGAATGAGGCTACGGGTTGTTCGGCGCTATGTAACTGGGGCTGTGGTTGAGCGACGGGTGCAATGCTTGGTGTGGGCTGAGATTTTGGCTCTTCGGCAACTGCGGGCGCATGTGCCGCAACCGGGGCTGGTGTTGCTTGATTCTGTAAGCGGTAGAACTCACGTGCGAAGTAGAGCCAGAACATAACCATCCACAATGTTGTTGTTACTGATGATGGTAACGCTGTGGATAACTATGACTACGGATTTTGCGGATTCATACGCCGAACACACTATTAGTGCGACAACTGCGGCATAGATGCCACAAGGTTTAGCACTACGCGGCGAGTATTGCGTCGAGCTTGCCTTCTTTATCGAGCGCGTAGAGATCATCGCACCCACCGACATGCGTTTCGCCGATGAAAATTTGTGGCACAGTGCGGCGACCACCCGCTTTGACGATCATGGCTTCGCGCACCTCGTCATCCTCGGCGCTGACTTCGGTGTAGCTTGCGCCCTTGCGCTTCAGCAGGTCTTTCGCCTTCACGCAATACGGGCAATAGCTGGTGGTATAGATAGTGACGGCGGCCATGATGAGTCCTCAGTAAGTACGGTAGCGTGCGTTGCCCGGCAGCACGATCTGGATGGTGCCGAGTACATCTTCCTCCTGTGGCGCTGTATTCATGGTAACAGCCCGTCGACGCTCGATGCTCAGCTTTTTATAGACAGGGTCGGTATAGTTGCGCCAATCGTTCTCAAAAAAGAGTACTGTCGAAAAATCCACCATGTCTGGCGCGTTGATGCGAAGGTTTAACTGCGGTGCGCGCTCTACATAATAACGTGGCGCCTTGCGCGGCTTCACCCAGTAGCCACCACTCACCCCGGGAAATGCGGTGGTGAAGGTGAAGCGACCGTCGCTATCCGTGATTGTGCGGCCTGCGCCGGCGAAGCTGGGGTATGGGGTTGCAAGCTCGGCCTTATCGGCAAGCACGCGTTTGCCGAAGGGATTCACATGCCATAACTCTACCACTGCTTCCGGAACTGGCATGCAATGCTTATCGACCACACGCCCGCTGATGATAAGCTTTTGCCCTTCGCTCTCGATCGATTTGCCAGTAGGCAGCAACAAATTATTGGTGGTGGGAATGGCGGCAGCGCCGGGATATGTAGCCGTGGCAAGCTTTGCGGTGGGCTCACATTCAGGCAGCGCATGTGCAGGGGATGCAAGCATTGCCGCTACGAATAAAACTCGAATTGCTGTGTAGTACATCGCTCATCCCGCTCTGTGATGGAGAAGCTGTATCACAGCCTACAGGGAAAGTTCAATATGCTAATGCCGCGTGGCGGATGTGCTGGAAACGAATTGCGCTGCAAGGTTGCGCCCGGCCACATGCTCCGCCCATTGCCGCTCGGATTTTTCATTATTCTGTTCGGGATCATGTGAAAGTTCAGCAGGCTTGTGGTGCACGCTGCCCTTGGCACTGATGGAGGTGGAAGGTTTTTGTACCGCCTGTGCACGGAGTTTTTTCTCTGCCTCGTTCAGCCCGCCCTCGCGGCTGATGGGGTCGTGGTTTACCGTTGAGCCGAGATGCCACATTTCCTTCAGCGAGGTTTTCATGCCGTGTAGGTTTAGCTTGGCGGCGTTATCCATGAATTTATAGATTGCCTTATCCATGTGGCCGAGGGTGCCATCGCTGGGACGGTCATCCACACGCAAACCAAATTCCGCCTTGGCATAGAAATACGGTGTATAAGCCAGCGAGGCATCCACCATATTGCGCATGAAAGTTTCACGCCCCACAGCGCTGCTGACTGGTTTCTGGCCCTTGAGCGTACCTTCGTTGATACCGATAAAATTCTTAACCGCACCGTCTGGCAAACTATGCGCAAGCTCAGTGGCCTTGCCACCGAGCCAATAAGAGAAGCGCCCCAGTGGGTTGAGTGTTTTACTAAAGCTTTTAGAGAATCCTTTTTTGTATCCTTCGTATATTTTTGTATCGTTCGGCCCCTGCATATTGGCCAGAGGGTTTTCAACCTTCTTATCGCCGAGATACATATGCTCCGGCACAGTTCCGTGATTTGGTTCATGTGGCAAAATTCTGCCCGCAGCAGTATTGAAATTAAGGATGGGGCTGCCGTTATGCTCCATGATCATATGCGCACCATTTTCACCAGCTGCTGCCACACGATCACTGAAACTGGTTTTAGAAGCCAATGCAGAAACGCCGCGCTCGGCCTCCACGTTGATTAACCCGCCCCGCCATTTGGTTTGGGGTGAACGCATGAGCCAGAAGGGAATCACCGCCGGGTTCATATACATGTTCGCTTTAATGAACGATTTCACCAGATAGCGGCTTGCTTTGCGTGCACGATCCAGCGGGTCGAAATGCTCTGGCATATGGAATTGCAGCTTGTAGCCGCCGTCTTTCCAATGCTTGAAAGCATGTGCCATCGTCGCATGTGATTCGCGGAACATCAGCGTGAAGACGTTATAGCCCACGAAACGCGCATGCAGATCCATCGCGCCGGCGAGTTGGTAGTCACCAATAATTTTGCCTTCGTTGTTTATTTTATAGGCTGCGCCGTTCCATCCGCCATCGAAAGCAATTTTAGCACCACCACCGCCGAGCGCCTTACTAATCAGATGCCGCTGCAAGCGCATTTGGTAGACATAAGGTAGCGCCACAGCCCAGTCTTCACCTTGGTTCTTCGAGAAAATACGCCACGCAGCAAGGCCAGTCGATTGCGTCCATTTACTGAGACTGAAATGCCGCTTGTCGTGCTCGCCCGCGACTTCGCCTTTATCATTTAGCCACCAGGTTTTGGGGATGTTGGGGTCGATCATCTGTACAAAATTTCGGATCATCGCATCGCCGACGGACATCATCGCGAAGTCGAAAGATACGGAAACAATTTCTGCGCCAAGACTACGCCCATTGGATGCGCCGCCATGTGCATTCAGCACACCCGGGGTCGATGGATAGTAGGATTTAGTACGGAAATTAACGGCATTCCAAGCCCACTTGTTGGCTTCAGCCTCGCCCAGACCGCCGAGTTTAGCAACACCGCGCGCGGCTCCTGCAATTGGTTTTCCGAAGACAGTATCGAAGCCTTTGGCAATCACTTCCAGCGGCGCAGCAGTTTTAAATTCGAACGTTTCAGGATTGTAGTTTTGCAGTTGCGCACGAGAGATGCGGCCGCCAATTGCGAAGAATGCCGCACCGAAAATACCGCGAGAGACAAGGCGAATCGCCGCACGGCCCCCCATGCTGTCGCTCCAGGCGGGTTTGCCGAAGGTGCCCGCGCTGCTGAAGAGCGAGTCCGCATAGGCGCTGCCAATATGGCGATTCTTTTTTGAGACCTCAACATGTTCGATGTGCTGCCCTTCAACGGCATCGCCAAGACGCTTCTCCGCGCGTTTTGCGCGCATGGTTTCGACGCTGTCATTCAGCGGGTCGATATCGTCGTCAATGTTGTTGGTCGGCTCTGCCACCATAACCTCATGGTACTTCTCACTTTAAATTCTACCATGGGAGTGCGGCGAGTAGTGTGAAGCTTTTGTGACAGTTTTTAGCTAAGCCATTGTATTATATAATGCGATAATGTTGCTAATTTGCCTATGCAGCCGCGCGGCGGAGGCGATCGTTGATGGCCTCGCCGATGCCGGTTGATGGAATGGGCATCACCACGATGGCGTGATGGCGAGGATCATCGAGCTGTCGCAGATAGGCAAAAAGATTGGCGGCGGCTTCAATCATGTCACCTGAGGGCGAAAGATTCAGCATCGTGATCGCGCCGGAGGGAACGTCGTTACCAAAAGCGAGCAGCGCCTCATTCGCGCGCACATCCGTCGCGTTGAGGCGCACCGGAATACTCGGCGCGTAATGGCTTTCCAACTGGCCGGGGGATTTCAATGCCCCCTCGCCTGCGGTTTTATTCGTGGGCTGAAGCGGAATGAGTTCTTCTAGCATCGTCTGGGTGATGCTGCCGGGGCGTAGAATACGCGGCGCATCGCCGGAGAGATCGAGCACGGTGGATTCAAGCCCCACCTCGCACGCACCACCATCGAGAATTAGCGGCAAGGCATCCGCAAATTCGCTCGCCACATGGGCTGCCGTGGTTGGGCTGACACGGCCGGAACGGTTTGCACTCGGCGCCGCGATGCCTTTGCCGTATGCGCGCAGCAACGCCAGCGCAAGCGGATGGTTGGGGATGCGAATGCCAACGGTATCACCCCCCGCGCTGACCAATTCACTCAACGCGCAATCGACGTGACGCTTGAGCACCAGCGTCATCGGCCCCGGCCAAAATTTCCGGCGGAGTGTTTCCGCCCACGGATTCCACTGCACATAACGCTGCGCCGTATCTACATTCGCCACATGCACAATGAGCGGATTAAATTGCGGGCGCGATTTGGCGGCATAAATCCGCGCGACGGCTTGCCCGTTCTCCGCATCCGCACCGAGGCCGTATACCGTTTCCGTGGGGAAGGCCACCAGTTGCCCCTCGCGCCAAAGGGTTACAGCTTTATCCACAAGGCCGGCATCTATATATAGTGTATTAGGTCGAATCATTGACAATATATAGTGTTTCTGTTAGGGTTTACTTAGTTCGGCAAGTACGAAAGTTGAAGGTAGGCAGTGGTAGCAAAAATCATCACCATAGCACAGCAAAAAGGTGGTGCAGGTAAAACAACCATGGCGGCGCATCTTGCAGTTGCCTGGGCTGCCAGCGGCAAGCGGCGGGTTGCAATCGTTGATATCGACCCGCAAGGCTCACTCACCCAGTGGTATCAGGTGCGTGAGTCACGTCTGGGCGAGGGTGAGAATCGACTCACCTTCGCCGCAATTTCCGGGTGGCGCGTGCGTAGCGAGGTCGACCGCTTGCGCCACACCCACGACCTCATCGTCATTGATTCCCCACCCCATACGGATGCCGAAGCGCGCACCGCAGTGCGAGTGGCAGATCTCGTGGTGATTCCGCTGCAACCGAGCCCCATGGATGTGTGGGCGACAACTGCCACCATCAGCATGTGCAAACAGGAACGCGTGCCGGTGAAAATGGTGCTGAACCGCGTGCACCCGCAAGCAAAACTGACGGAAGCGGTGTCGGGCGAGATGATCGGCCTTACCGCGAATCGCTTCGGTAACCGCGTGATTTTTGCGGGTGCGCTGATGCACGGGCTAGGTGTGACCGAAGCGCAACCGAACAGCATCGCGGCGGATGAAGTGCGCGCACTGTCGAAAGAAATCATGACGTATCTCAATCGTAAAACGGCTGAAGCGCGCCAAAGCGCCTAGGAGTGTGCTATGAATGATGCTCTTTATTATACCACGCATGAATCCGCGATCGGCAAGTTGCTGATTGTCGCCAGCGCGCGGGGCGTGCGTTACCTGACGCTGCTTGCGGCGGAAGACGATGTGACTGCGCATCTCAGCAAAAAATTCGGCAACCCGCCTGTCGCCAGCCTCACAGAGCTTGATGGATTTTTTGCCACTGCCAAAGCCGCGATAGATCGCTATCTCAATGATGGCGCCCGTTTAAAACTGCCGGTTGATTTAGCAGACGGCACGCCGCTGCAACGCATGGTCTGGCTCGAAATCGCGCGGATTCCGCATGGGGAAACCATTAGCTACACCACGCTGGCAGAGCGAGTCGGCTTCCCGCGTGCGGTGCGTGCGGTGGCTTCGGCTTGTGGCGCCAACCCTGTACCGCTGGTCATTCCATGCCACCGCGTCCTCGCAAAGGACGGCACACTGGGTGGCTTCAGTCTCGGTGGGGTGGAGATCAAAGAGATTCTTCTCGGCAAGGAAACGCCCACGCATCTCGCCGTTGCGTAGCGCTATTCTCCCGGCGCTTTTGCATCAATCGCGAGGGCGTGCAATCCGTTTTTAAAAAAGTGCTCAAGCGCTGCATATACCGCGCGGTGGCGCGCCACGCGGCTCATTCCCACAAACTGTGCGCTCACTATCGCAACCGAAAAATGCGTATTTCCTTCCGGCCGCGCCCCAGCATGGCCTGCGTGTTTTGCCGAATCATCGATAACCGTTAGAACACGGGTCTGAAAGACAGATTCCAGCGTCCTATGAATTTTCTCGGCAACGGTATGCATGAGCTTACTTTAGCAACGTTCAGAGCGATTGCAATCCCCCCCGGCGTGATTTAGACCCAACCGATGGATAGCACTGCCCACCGATTTTATACATTACGTGGCCTGTTGGCGTTTTGGGTGCTCGCTGGGCACTTACTAATTACAGAGAATTATGGCACCATCTATAATTTAGGCTTCGCTACCCATAACGATTTTGGAGCATTCGGACTTTTATCCATCCCACATTTTCTTGCTGTCGATATTTTTTTTATGCTCAGCGGCTACACGTTAACGCTGCGTTATGGAACCGCCTTCACACGCTCAAGTAAAAGCCGCGACATTGATAGATTCTATTTTCAACGCCTCAAGCGAATTTGGCCGCTCCACATGCTGATGGTTGTCACTATTGGCATCATGGCCCTGACAGGCGTGGCGCACCCTATTAGTTCCGATATAGGCGATATTATTTTCAAGCATTGGGAATGGACGTTCGGGCTTAACCTTATGCTCATGAACGCATGGGGAATCATTCCTGTGGCGAGCTGGAACGAACCGGCATGGACACTTTCCATCACCTTTTTTCTTTATATTCTTTTCCCCAATCTCACGCTCATACTCGTGCGCTGCCCGATACCGCAACGTAGAGCCATCGCCGCCATTTTTTCTATACTCGTGGGTTATGGTGTCTTCAGTTATTTAGTGCCGCTTGGGAGCCATAGCGATGGGGCGGGTGGCATGCTGCGTGGCGCCGTCTTTTTTATTTGCGGTATGCTGTTAACGCGTATTCAACTCTCTGTACCTAAATCGCTGGGAGTTGCTAGCTTTCTGCTGGCTCTACTGGTGTGGATCTACATCTACCCTTTTCCACTTGCCATCCTTCATCTTACCTATCCGTTGTTGTTATTGAGCCTTGCTCAATCTGAAAAGTCCATTTTGCCGACACATATATCTCTGTGGTTAGGAAATATCAGCTTCCCCCTTTTTATTTCACACTATCCGCTCCTATTACTATTGCACCATCTGGCAGGGGAATCCCTACGCTTCATGGCAATGCACGGGGGGATATTAAAAGCTGGCGCCTATACCATTGCACTCGCCTCCTGCCTGATTATGGCCGATCTGCTACGCCGACTAGAGGCGCGCTTGCACCGAAAAAAAACTGAGGCATAATCATAAGATGACACGGCGTAAAAAGGCAGAATCCATTGAACCCTCCGGCCACCGCTGCAGTTGGGCGGATTGCGGACGTGACGGCAATTTTCGTGCGCCACGTTCACGCCATAATCTGCGTGAGTATCAGTGGTTCTGCGAGGAACATATCGTCGCCTTCAACAAGAACTGGAACTATTTCGAAGGCATGACGACCGACGAAATTTACGCCTTTCAGCACGACGCAACCACCGGCCACCGCCCCACTTGGCGCATGGATCAGGCGGATAAAAATCTCAACGCCAAGCTGGAAGAAGCCTTCGGCAAAATGTTTGGCGATGGCCAGCCTAATTTCAAGGCAGAAGCAAAACCCCTCAAAGCGCGCGACCGCGATGCACTGGCGGTGTTGAACCTCGATCACCCGAGCGATAAGGATAAAATCAAAGCGCAATACCGCGAGCTAGTGAAAAAATATCACCCGGATGTCAATAAAGGTAACCGAAACGCCGAAGAAACGTTTAAGAAAGTAACCCTCGCCTACCAACATCTGCTAACGCATTACTTGGAGTCGTAAAATGAAAAAGCCTGTCCTTGTTCGTGTTTTTTCCCCGCTCGCGGCGTTGATGCTGCTCGCCGCCTGTATTCTGGTCAATGATTTCGGCAAGGCGTGGGAAGAAGCGAAGCCTGATTTCTGCCTGACAAAAATTGCGCAGTCACTCTACTACGCGGAATTCAACCGCGAGCCAGTTGAGACGGATATGGACAACCTCGCCCGCGGGTGGAGCTACGAGAAAAACACCTACCTGATGCTGAAAAAGCAGGTGGGCGATAAGGGTGGCAGGCTCTACCGCTTCCGCGTGAAGAACGGTATTTTTGAGCGTTTCCGCCTTGTGCCGACGATGCGTGAAGCCTTCGAGCATGATTACGCCAATGCCCCCGTTAGCCTGAAGCGCGACACAGTAACGCTGGATGCACTGAACGAAAAAACACTGCCGCTGCTGAAAGAAATCAGCGGTAAGGATAAATATTGGGAATCGGCAGATAAAATTCTCTATAACCCGCTGCGCAACCCTTCCTGCCGCTTTGAAGACCGAGATTTGAGCAAGCTGGATGAGCCTTCACCAAAACCATCAGGAAAACCCCATGTCAAAAAATGACGACGCTTTCGAAACCGCACCCAGCAAAAAACTGACGACAGAAAAACTGTTCGGCTTCGCCTCAGATTTTAAGGTGACGGCCTTTGCCAAGCCACATGAACTGACGCCTGCGATTGACGATAGCTACCAGTTTGACCGCGCGACCACGCTCGCGATTCTGGCGGGGTTTGAATATAACCGCCGCGTGCTGGTGCAGGGCTATCATGGCACGGGCAAATCCACCCATATTGAGCAGATCGCCGCGCGCCTGAACTGGCCGTGCATCCGCATCAACATGGATTCGCATATCAGCCGCACCGACCTCATTGGCCGCGACGCGATTGTGCTAAAGGACGGAAAACAGGTCACCGCGTTTCAGGAAGGCATTATCCCCTGGGCGCTAAGACGACCAGTGGCGCTGGTGTTTGATGAGTATGATGCTGGCCGACCGGATGTGATGTTTGTCATTCAGCGTATTCTTGAGGCTCAAGGGAAACTGACCCTGCTCGACCAGAACACCGTTATCACTCCGCACCCCTATTTTCGCATTTTTGCGACGGCGAACACCATTGGCCTTGGCGATGCGACGGGACTTTACCACGGCACGCAAGCCATCAACCAAGGGCAGATGGATCGCTGGAACATCGTGACGACGCTGAATTATCTGCCGAATGAGACGGAAGAAAAAATCGTCACCGAGAAACTCCCGGCGATGCAAACGGCAAAAAACCGCAAGCTAGTTGTCCAGATGGTGAACATGGCCAACCTCACCCGCGCCGGGTTTATGAACGGTGATATTTCCACTGTTATGTCGCCACGAACGGTGCTGAGCTGGGCAGAAAATATGGCGATTTTTAACGATACCGACCTCGCCTTCCGCCTCTCCTTCCTCAACAAATGCGACGAAATGGAGCGCGGCACCATCGCCGAATATTACCAGCGCTGCTTCAACGTGGATCTGATGGCGGCATGAAACCGCTCGACCATGAGAACGCCTTTTTGCATCGGCAGGCGGAGGTCGCGCAGGCGATTTCCGGCAAGCCGGAGCTGAAGGTTTCGATTGGCCTCAACCGCATTCACGACGAGCCGCTGGCGCTGCGCGAATCCATCATCATCGGTCGTCCGCTGGCGGATAGTGCGGAGAAAGTCGCCGCACATCTGCGTGGGCAGGTAGATATGGCGGCACTGGCGATGAAACACCATTCCGCCGCAACGCATCAGCGCTATCGCCCGCAGGAACCACAGGCCGCCGCGACGTTTGACGCGCTGGAGCAGACGCGCATTGAAGCGCTCGGCGCGATGGATTACCCCGGCATCCGCGGCAACATCGCCGCGCGACATAATACGATTTTTGCACTCTCCGGTTATGAACGCGATGATCGCCCGCATGACAATGCGCTCGCCGATGTGGTGGCGATGATCGCGCGCGAAGCCATGCTCGGCGAAGCCCCACCCGCGGCCATTGAGCGACTGGTGACCACCATGCGCCCGTGGGTGGAAAATGCCGCGCAGAAACATGTCGCCAAGCTGCGCGCTGCCATCAGCAATCAGGACGCATTCGCACGGGTGACGCAGGAAATTCTGGCGGATCTAAAACTCATCACCCACCGCCCCGGCAACGAACGCAACGCCAGCGAAGCACAGGAGAACGCGCAGGAACTGACCGGCCATTACGACGACGAACGCGATACACAGAGTGCCGAGCAGGCGATGGAATCCGTTTCCTCCGCCGGGGATAGCAAGGATGGCGAAGGCGAAACGCGCGAGTCTACCGCCCCGACGGATATCGATGCCGATCTCGAAAGCGAACGGGAAGTGAGCAATAAAAAGCCGCGTGGCGCGCTCAATCGTGGAAATATTGAGGAAATCGGCGGTGGTGAATACCGTGCCTATACCACGAAGTTCGATGAAATCATCGCCGCGAATGCGCTGATTCCGGAGGAAGAATTAGAGCAGCTCTTCAACCAACTGATGCAGAAAGTGCGGCAATACCACACCGTCACCAGCCGCTTGGCGACGCGCTTGCAGCGCCTTCTGCTCGCCCAGCAAACCCGCCGCTGGCATTACGAGCTGGAGGATGGGATGATCGACAATGCCCGCCTTGCGCGTATTGTGGTGCGCCCGGAAACCACCACAATTTACAAGATGGAGCAGGATACGGATTTCCGCGATACGGTGGTGACACTGCTTATCGATAATTCCGGCTCGATGCGGGGGCGCCCCATCACCATCGCGGCGCTTTCGGCGGATATTTTGGCGCGCACGCTGGAACGTTGCGGCGTGAAGGTGGAGATTCTCGGCTTCACCACGCGTGACTGGAAGGGCGGAAACGCCCGTAAACTCTGGCTGGAGGAGAATCGCCCCCTCGCCCCCGGCCGTCTCAACGATATTCGTCATATCATCTATAAATCCGCTGACCAGCGCCTGAACCGCGCTCGGCATAATCTCGGGCTGATGCTGAAGGATGGTATCCTCAAAGAAAATATCGATGGCGAAGCGGTGCGTTGGGCGTACCAGCGCTTAAAAGCGCGGCGCGAGCAACGCAAAATTCTCATGGTCATTTCTGATGGCGCACCGGTGGATGACGCCACGCTTTCGGCCAACTCCGGTGGTTATCTCGACCAGCATCTGCGCGCGGTGATTCATGATATCGAGCGCGAAGGCGCGGTGGAGCTGCTTGCCATTGGCATCGGGCATGATGTGACGCGCTATTACAGCCGTGCAGTGACGCTGCACGATGTGGAGCAACTCGGCGACGCGATGCTGGAGCAGATCACCGGCCTCTTCACCCGCGAAGACCCACGCCAGAAACGCAAGGCAAAGCGCCAGAAAATGGCTTCGTAATCTTTTGTAGCTTTTTGTGTGCTGAAAATGACCTGTATTTGAGGCATTGTTAACGCTCTGTTAACCCTATTTTGCTATGGTTACACCGTCACCAACGAGGGAGGGCGTTATGTCTATTCAAACCCCAGTCGGCAGTGCGAAATGGCGTCATTTTGTGGAATCTTTTAAGGCCGCGCGTGCAGCGATCTATGTGCCAGAATATTCAGATGATAACGAGCGTAGCCTCAATCATCGTTACTACCGTTAGCCATTTCACATGTTCAATAAAAGGGCGCCTGCGGGCGCCTTTTTTATTGGTAGGTACGCCCAGAGTTGCTAGCATTCCCGCATGATTACTTATCGCTGGATGCAGGAGAACGATATCCCCGCCGTGGGTGACTTGGCGCGGCACATCTGGAATGCGCACTACATCACCATCATCACCCAGGCGCAGATTGATTACATGCTGACCCGAAACTATGCGCCGGAGAACCTTCTGCAGCAAATAAATGAAGGCCAACGGTTTTTACTTGCGACACAGGACAACGAACCAGTTGGCTTCATATCGATTGGCGGTGTGGCAGCGATTAATAACCCTCTGCTGCGCGGCGCGCATGAGGATGCTCATTTTTTGCATAAATTCTATATCCACCCAAACCTACAAGGGCGCGGCATCGGCAAGGCCATGCTTCATACGTTTCTGCAGCAAAGCCCTGAGATCAAGCGCTTACGCCTACAGGTGGCGCGCAAGAATGTGAACGCGTGGAATTTTTATCTGAAGCAGGGATTCGTCATCGAAGGCGAGGCCGATTTCGACATCGGCGACGGCTATCAGATGCAAGATTTTGTAATGGAGAAAATCATCGCATAAAAAAAGGCGCCCTTAAGGCGCCTTTTTCGTTATCTTCTAAACGATGCTTACGCAGCGGTTTTCGGCGTAGCAGCTTCACGCGCCTTGATTACGCGGGCTTTCAGCTTGCGTGCTTCTTCCGACAGCGACTTGCTGTGCGTGGTCATCAGGAAGTTATCGAGACCACCGTTATGGTCGATCGTGCGCAGGGTGCTCGCGGTGATGCGCATACGGATGGTTTGACCCAGCGCGTCCGACTGCAGGCTGACCTGCGTCATGTTCGGCATAAAGCGGCGCTTTGCCTTACGGTTCGAGTGCGACACGGTGTTACCCGACATCACGCCTTTTTCTGTAATTGCACAACGTCTTGCCATTGCCCTATCCTGCTTTCCTAATTTTTTGCATCAAATTTCTGTGAGTAATCCTGTGGGCATCCGAACAGACGCGCCGCGGGATGGTGTTTATAGGATGCTGCACCTGCGAAGTCAAGCGGCAATTATTTGTTTAGATGATACCCCTTGAATTCCCAACAATAAATGGAGAAAGCTGGAAGCCGCTTACCGAATAACCAGGCGTCCGGAATTGCTCCAACCGATCAGAATGCCGTACATACATCGCCTCATCCATGACAACTCGCCCGGTTTTACAGATGCTCTTCTTATAATCCAACATCTCCGGATCATACCGGTAGTTGACCATGAGACCAAGCGCCAGATCGCTTTCCTTTTCCGTTGTTTTCTCGGGCGGATGGTAATGAATATTGGCCAATTCTGCCCCATTACTGAGATGGAATCGCGCAACCGTATCAAGTGGAAGCTTCTCTGACTTTATGGTCGTTTTGGCTTCAGCGAGATAATACACTCCAAGATCGCACATGCATTGCGCAAAGAACTTCTGATCTTTGAGATCAAGCCGCGAATAGCTTTGGTGAATATATTTTATTTTCTCGTAGAGAGTCCAGCAGCAATCTTCAGAAATCCGCGACGCAATTGTATTTATTTGGAAGATTTCATCACACGATAACATGGGAAGCGCTTGCGTGTGAGATAAAGCCCCCTCTAACCACTGCGCAAAACCCTCTTTACCTTGACGCAGCGGCGAAAGGGTCGTCAGCGTACTGATCCCATACGTTTTCTGAAGATGCGCCGCAGTTTGGCGAATCAGGCTCTCACCCGGTTTGAGGCCATCCCCACTGGGTTTGAGGGAAATAGGATAGAGGGGATTATTAAATCCCATATTGGTAATCGTGTAGAAAATTGCAGTATTTGGGGACTCAATCGACTTACAATCTTCCACTAGAATAGGAAGAATATTCCCTGTTAGATTGCTATTGGGAACAAAACCAGTCTCGTCTGTCTTTCTGTGCATCAGCTTCACATAGACGACGATTTCTGGAAAATCATGACCAGGAAGGAATAAGCCGTAGGCGTGCTTATCGCCAATATCCGTCTCTTCTTCGTAGCCTCCCCAGTCGCAGAATTCGAGACTACTGGGGGCAATTCGATTTTTTCCTAAGCGCCGCGCGTCGATAGGATGCACAGCCTCCGCATCAGCTAGACGTTTGGCCAGTGCGACGGAAACCGGCACGGTAATTTCTCGAAATTCAAGCGCGTCAACGGCGATGTCCCGTTTATCTGTCATAGACAAACCCTAGCAAAAAGCTGAACCTCTGTGCATGACAGTTTTATGACATTTTCAACCAATTAATGCCGCTAAACGTCGAGGTTCACCACTTTCAACGCGTTGTTTTGGATGAAGTCGCGACGCGGCTCCACAATGTCGCCCATCAGGGTGCTGAAGGCTTCGTCCGCATCCGCCGCGTCGTTGACCGACACTTGCAGCAACGTGCGCGCTTTCGGGTCGAGCGTGGTTTCCCAGAGCTGTTCCGGATTCATCTCGCCAAGACCTTTGAAGCGTTGGCTGGTGAGGCCTTTGCGACCAATATCCATGACGGTTTTGTAAAGCTCGCCCGGCGTACTGACGGTTGCCTCCACCCCTTTGCGGGTGAATTTTGCTGGCGATGCGTAATCGGCCTTAAGCGTGGGGTAGATGGAGGCGAGCTCCTTCCCTTCCCGGCTGCCCAGCCATTTCGCGTCGAGCAGTACATGCTCCACCACAGAACGCACCGTGCGCGCAACGGTGATGCCAGCCTCGGTTTTCTCAGCCTTCCACGGCGTTGCTGCGGCAGAGAGCTGGTTGAGGATTTTTTCAAATTCCTTCACCGAACCACCTGCGAACAGGTTGGAAAGCGCCGCCGCTTCAATCATCACCATCGGCACCCGACGCGCCATCGGCTCCATCAGCTCCACAATGCGTGCGGAATCGGCGATCTTCTTCGCGAGGGCTTCACCACTCAGCTTGCCGCTGGCCATCACGAGTTCCGCCTCATCCAGCGCTACGTTTTGCAGATATTGCTCGAGCGCCTCGGCGTTTTTGAGGTAGGTTTCGCTCTGGCCTCGCTTCACTTTATAAAGCGGCGGCTGGGCGATGTAGAGATAGCCCTTCGCAATCAGCTCCGGCATCTGACGATAGAAGAACGTGAGCAGCAGCGTACGGATATGCGAACCGTCGACGTCAGCATCGGTCATGATGATGATTTTGTGGTAGCGGGCTTTTTCTGCATTGAACTCGTCGCGGCCAATGCCGGTGCCGATGGCGGTGATGAGCGTGCCCACCTCTTGCGAGCTGAGCATTTTATCGAACCGCGCACGCTCCACGTTGAGGATTTTCCCCTTGAGTGGTAGGATCGCCTGATATTTACGGTCACGCCCCTGTTTCGCCGAACCACCTGCCGAGTCACCCTCAACGATGAAGAGTTCAGAAAGTGCAGGGTCGCGCTCCTGGCAATCCGCCAGTTTCCCGGGGAGAGAGGCAATGTCGAGCGCGCCTTTGCGGCGGGTGAGTTCGCGTGCCTTGCGCGCGGCTTCGCGCGCAGCAGCAGCCTCCACAATTTTACCGATAACTTGGCGAGCTTCCTGCGGATGTTCCTCGAACCATTGGCCGAGCTTGTCGCCACAGACGCCTTCCACCACCGGACGCACTTCGCTGGAAACCAGCTTATCCTTGGTTTGCGAGCTAAATTTTGGGTCAGGCACTTTCACAGAAATGATGACGGTCAAGCCCTCGCGCGCATCGTCGCCGGAGAGATCGACCTTCTCTTTTTTGGCAATGCCGGATGCTGCCGCGTAGTTGTTGATGCAACGTGTGAGTGCCGCGCGGAAGCCGATCAAGTGCGTGCCGCCGTCGCGCTGGCGGATGTTGTTGGTAAAGGTGAGCGTATTTTCGTGGTACGAATCGTTCCATTGCATCGCCACTTCGACCGTGATGCCGTTTTTCTCGCCCGACATCATGATGGTGGGGTGCAGCGCGGTTTTGCTGCGGTCGAGGTATTTTACGTAAGCCTCCGTACCGCCTTCGTAGTAGAATTCCTGCTCCTGCGGGGCTTCACCACGCTTGTCTGCCAGAATAATGCGCACGCCGGAATTGAGGAACGCGAGTTCGCGGATACGGTGCTCCAGCGTCGCGTAATCGAACACAATTTGCGAGAAAGTCTCTGCGCTAGGGAAGAAGGTCACCTGCGTGCCTTTTTTACCGTTTGCATCACCCGTCATTTTTAGCGGTGCGGTGGGAACACCATGCTCAAAACGCATTTTATGCTCTTTGCCATCGCGCCAGATCACCAACTCCAGCCATTCGGAAAGCGCGTTCACTACCGAAACGCCTACGCCGTGCAAACCGCCGGAAACTTTATAGGAATTTTGGTCGAACTTACCGCCCGCATGTAGCTCGGTCATGATGACCTCAGCGGCGCTACGCCCCTCGGTTTTATGCATATCCACGGGGATGCCGCGGCCGTTATCTTCTACCGTAACCGAACCGTCTTCGTTGATGGCGACATAGACCTTGTCGCAATGGCCGGCGAGGGATTCATCGATCGCGTTGTCGAGCACTTCATACACCATGTGGTGCAGCCCAGAACCGTCGTCCGTATCGCCGATATACATGCCCGGACGCTTGCGCACCGCCTCAAGCCCCTTGAGTACTTTAATCGAATCCGCGCCGTATTCAGCGCTGTTGGCGGGCGATCCCGTTACGTTCTGACTGTTCATTTCCACATCACTTTTCGTTGCGTGTTTGGCGTTCATGTTGGAGCCTTATTTTTGACGTCTGTTTTTCTAGCAGATTTTCACCGTTCCGCCATCAATTTCCAGCACCGTTGAAAACCCATCCAGCCCTTGGAAATCTGCGGCGTCGGTGCCGGTCATCCATGCTTGTACCTGAAGGGTGCGAATGAGGTCAAAAAGGCTCGCGCGCTTATCCACATCCAAATGCGCAATCACTTCGTCGAGAAGCAGGATGGGAGCCATTCCGCACCATGTCGCCCTCGCCTTCGCCGCGTTGAGAACAATGGAAAGCAGCAACGCTTTTTGTTCGCCGGTGGAGCAACGCTCGGCAGGCGCTTCTTTTTCTCTGTGGATAACATTGAGGTGGCTTCGGTGAGGACCTTCAGAAGCGCGGCCACGTGCCGCATCTACCCCGCGCAGACTCATTAAACGCTCAGCAAATTTAGATTCCACATCAAGCGCCGAGAGCCCTTCCGCCAACCAGGACTCCAGCGCCCCTTCCAGTCCGATTAGGGCGCGGGGAAAGTGGGTGAGCTCCTCTGCCAGTGATTGTTGGAGACGCGCCAGCACCTCAAGCCGCGCCAATGTGACGGCCACAGCATGCTCTGCCATCTGCTGTTCGAGCACGGAAAGCCAGTACGGGTCACTCATCTGACGATCGGTGAGCAGCCGGGTGCGCTCGCGCATGGCCTGTTCGTAGGCGGCAACGCGCGTGGCATGTTCCGGCATGAAGCTGTAGACAATGCGGTCGAGCAGTTTGCGACGCGCCGTGCCACCCTCCACAAATACCTGATCCATTGCGGGGGTAAGCCACTGCACAGAAACATGCTCGGCAAGTGCTGCTGCACCGCGCACCTTTTCGCCGTCGATTTTGGTAATGCGTTTTTCGATGTTCGCATCCGGGTCGCGCCCCGTGCCGATGCGTAAACGTTCGCCGCGACTTTGCACCTCCGCCGCGACAACCCAATGCGTTGACTGATTCTTGCCCCCGGGCGCAGCCCGATCCATATCGCGCAGTTTGGCGCCGCGCAGCCCGCGCCCGGGCGAAAGCAGCGAAATCGCCTCAAGAATGTTCGTTTTTCCCGCGCCATTCACCCCGCGCAGCACCACTGGCCGCGGCGGCAAGGCAAGCGAAAGGGTTCGGTAATTCCGGAAATTCTCCAGCGTGAGCGAGGTGATTGCGTGCGATGCGTCCATATTTTTCTTCACCTCAGCACCTGCGCAAGATGCGTCAAGATGGATGAAATACTAGGAGTTATGAAGCGCAAGGAAGGCGCGTAGCAGCGCTACGTAACTGACTGAGCACTCACAACGACGACGTAGTTCGCCATCTTCACGCATCGATTGATTAGACGCGCATTGGCATGATGACGTAGAGCGCACCCACATCTGCCGGGTCGCGGACGATGGTCGGCGAGTTGGCATCCGCGAACACGAACTGGGCGGTGTCGCCCTCGACTTGCGCCATCATGTCGAGCAGGTAGCGGCTGTTGAAGCCGATCTCAACCGGGTCGGCACCATACGAAACGGAGATTTCTTCCGTCGCCGTCCCCTGCTCCGCCGAGCTGGCCGAGAGGGTGATTTTGCTGCCCGCGAGCGCCACTTTGATACCGCGCGATTTCTCGCTGGTGATGACGGACACGCGATCCACCGCATTGGCGAATTCCTTGCCGTTGACTTCCATCACTTTGTCGTTGCCGGTAGGGATCACGCGCTCGTAATCGGGGAAGGTGCCGTCGATCAGCTTGCTGACCAGCACTGCATTGCCAACCGCGAAGCGGATTTTGCTCTCCGACATCGAAATTTCGACTTTCTCGCCGCCGCCTTCAACCAGCTTATAGAGCTCGTTGATCGTTTTGCGAGGGATGATAACGCCCGGAATCGCTTCCGCGCCGTCCGGCAAGCCCACTTCCATCCGCGCGAGGCGGTGACCGTCCGTTGCCACGGCACGCAGCACTTTCGCGCCCTGATTATCCGCCGCGTGGAGATAGACCCCGTTAAGGTAGTAGCGGGTTTCTTCCGTCGAGATCGCGAAGCGCGTTTTCTCAAGCAATGCCTTACATTCCGAAGGAGTAATCACAAAGCTGTGCGCGAGGTCGCCCTCGGCCATCACCGGGAAATCATCCACCGGCAGGCTGGCGAGCGAGAAGCGCGACTGCCCCGCAGAAATCACCATTTTACCTTTGTCAGATTCCACCAGTTGGATATTCGAGCCATCCGGCAATTTGCGCACGATTTCATAGAACATATGCGCGGGTACGGTGGTCGCGCCTTTTTCGCTCACTTCTGCCGCCACTTTCTCGACAATCGCAATGTCCATATCCGTCGCGGTGAGACGCACTTCGCCTTTGTCCGCCTCGATCCGCACGTTGGCGAGAATGGGGATCGTGCCGCGACGTTCAACGACCGATTGGATAGGGGCGAGCGCTTTCAGCAGAACAGCGCGTTCAATCACCAGTTTCATGGAATTATCCCATTGTTGTTGCGGTTGTTTGGCAGCTTGCATGCCTCATGCTATAAAATGCCCTGCCCCCCTTGCCAAGCGATTTTGCAAGTTATGCACATCCCCTAAGGAGGGCCATTTTTACGAAATCTTCATAAAACTGTCACATTTCTCAGCAATCAAGCTGCTATAATGCAAACTAGAGAGAACCCCTAATGGGTGAGGATGATATGGCTAATATTAACGAACTAAGCGGTGCTGCTCTTCAAGATGAAGCAAGGCGTATCCTCAAGGTGTTTGCGGTGACGCATCCTGCGTATAGAGAAAATCGTACTTCTGAAACTTGGGGTCGCCTCAATAAGGTTATCAATGAGAATACCGAACTTACCGCAGATCGCATCAAAATGCTCTGTAAAGGTAATCGCCTAGCGCCAGACGATAAGCTCACCATCGAAAAATATGGCGTTGAAAAGGGGCTGATTCAGGAATCAGAAGCAGTCAACCTCATAGCACATAAAGCGGCCTTGGCAGAGAAGGAAGTATTATCTGCGGCAGAGAATATTGCGCAGACCGTCGAGCAGGCGGCAAAAACCGCAAAGCCAAAATCGTGGAAAAATCTTTTTGGCCTCCTTGATGCGGAGATAAAGATACCCAATTCATTTAAGAAAAAGCCTGCGGTTGCTGATACACCTGTTGCACCCGCAGCGGAACATCTCCACGCCGCCTATATGCCTAAGGCTGAAGTTCTCTCCCCCCCAGATAGTTTCTGGCATCTACCATCCATCGAATCTTTGAATAATGAAAATATTGGCATAGCTAAAAAAGAGATAATTAAAGAAGCCAATCAAAAAGCAAAAAATGGTTTACTTGAGATGGAAAACCGCACAGCGATCGCGCTTGGGGAAGAACCTCCTCATCCCATAGTTAGGGTTACAGCGCCTGCGCCGATCCCCCCTGAACATGCGGCGTTTGTACCCGCTGGAACGCCCGTAGTAGAAGAAGCGCCCTCTGCGACGGAAATTGTTGAGGGGGAATCAGAGAAAGCCATTGAAAGCTCTGCCCCTGCCGCTGAAGTGAAGGAAGCCGAAGCAGCGCTCGTGAAAGAGAAGAGCTGGTTCGAGAAAAAGCTGGAAAGCGCAAAGAAATTCTTCAAAAAAGATGCACCTGCTGAAGGTGCAGGCGAAAAACTGGGCAGGAATGCCAAAAAAGAAGTGTCTGCCGTTGAAAAAATAGTCGAGAGTGGTGGCGGCAGCGGCAGGAAATGGGCGCTTGGCCTCACCGTTGCGGCAGCAGCGGGCGCGTGGGCGGCCTATGCCCATGAAGGCAAAAAGCAACGCGAGGCCGAAGCACGCATTGCTGGCCGTCAGTAACGCATTTATGCCCCGAGCTGGTCGATATAATCGCTGATCACATCCAGCCCGGCTTGCCAGAAATCGGGCTTGCTGGCGTCCAACCCGAAGGGTTTCAGCAGCTCCTTATGACGCAGCGTACCCCCGGCCTTCAGCATGGTGAGGTATTTTTTAGCAAAGGCATCGCCCTTGCCCGCTTTTTTCTCACGCAAATAGACGCCGTAAAGCGAGTTCACCAGACAGTCGCCGAACGCATAGGCATAGACATAGAACGGCGAATGAATGAAGTGCGGAATATACATCCAGTAGACGTGATATTCTGGGGAGAGTTTAATCGAATTCCCGAAGGATTCTTTCTGAACACCCATCCAAATATCGCCGATTTGCGCAACGGATAGCTCGCCGAAGCGGCGCGCGTCGTGCACCTTACGCTCGAACTCGCAGAACGCGATCTGCCGCACCACGGTGTTGAGCATGTCCTCCACCTTCGAGGCGATCTGCATCACGCGACGTTTTTTATCCGTCTCGCGGTTGAGCAGTTCCTGAAAGGTAAGCATTTCGCCAAATACGCTGGCGGTTTCAGCGAGCGTCAGCGGCGTATCCGCCATCAGCGCACCTTGGCTGGCGGAGAGCACCTGATGCACGCCGTGGCCAAGCTCATGCGCTAGCGTCATCACATCCCGCGTTTTACCGAGATAGTTGAGCAGCAAATAAGGGTGCGCCGAAGGCACTGTCGGGTGCGCGAAGGCACCGGGCGATTTGCCGGGGCGCACGGGCACGTCGATCCACGCATTGTCAAAAAATTTCTGGCCGACTTTCGCCAGTTCCGGCGAGAATGCGTGATAGGCATTACGCACCAGCGATACGCCCTCCCTCCACGGGTAGTTCTTGTCCCCCGCCGCCGGCAGTGGTGCATTGCGGTCCCAATAATCCAGCGCCTTGACGCCGAATTGCTTGGCTTTCCACGCGTAATAGCGGTGAGAGAGGTCTTTATAATTCTTCTTCACGGTGGCGATGAGCGCGTCCACCACCTCGTCTTCCACCTGATTGGCAAGGTTGCGGCTGCTGATGGGGCGCGCGAAACCGCGTTTTTCGTCCTCGATCTGCTTCGCTTTGGCGAGCGTGTTGGCGATGAGCGCAAACAACGGTGCGTTTTTCTCGAATACGCGGGCGATTTCTTTGGCAGCTTCCTTACGTTTTTTGGGGTCCTTGTCCGACATCAAATCGAACACTTCCGCCGACGACACTTCTTTTTTGCCGATGGTGAACGTGAGACGACTAATCGATTCGTCAAACAAACGCTGCCACGAGCCCATGATCACCGAATTCTCGTGGATATACTGCTCCAGATTATCGGCAAGCTGGTAGGGCTTACTACTACGCACAGTATCAAGCCATGGCTTATAGCGCGCGAGCTTGGCGGATTTTTTATAGGCGGCGGCAAGAAACTTTTCGTCGAGCTTGTTGATTTCAAGCCCATAGAACACGAGCTGTGAGGAGATCACCGTCAACTCTTCGACCGTGTTCTGGTAGAATTGGGTGATTGCAGCATCGCTCATGTCGCTGGCATAGAGTAACTGGGCATAACTGCCGAGGCGGCCTAGCGTATCCTGCATTTTCTCGTACGCAACGACAGAATCTACGAATTGATCCGCCGTCAGCTTCGCCAACTTGCCCTGATACTGCTTGGCAAATGCGGCAGTGTTTTTTGCCAGTGATTTAAGATCACGCGCGACGGAAGGATGGCTGGGTGATGGGTAAAGATCCGACAAGTCCCATACCGGGAGCGGCTTCGCCTTCACCGTCGTTTTTTTAACCGCTGTGCGCTTGGCCATGACTATCCCCGCACGCCGTTATCCGGTACCGCAATCGGCTTTGCTTTTTCTTTCGATGCATCCGGCAATTGGGGGGCGGGCGGAGACGACTCTTCTTCGTCGCTTCCTTCATCTCCATTTTTGGGAGCATCAATGTTGAGCGCATTTTTCATGAACAGGGCAAACACTTCTTCGAACGTGCTATTGCCGATCTTGAACTGACCACCCTGTGGACGATCAATCGCGATGTCGGCGTCTTTCAACTGATCAAACGGCGTGCCAGTGATACGCTGAAGAAGATCTGCCACCCATGACTCTTTCTCTGGTTGTAAAATGCCGCGCTTTTTAAGTTCGGCCATCACGAATGGAACATTGGTGAGCTTGAGATGCGCATTACCCGTGGGCAAAATATCGTTAGCGTTAGTGATAAAATCAGCATTTGCTGAAAGCGTTGCATCTTTGGTGCTCAGCTCAAAAACCTTCAGCTTAGTGCTTGGCTTGCTTTCTACCTTGCCACCGTGAGAAGAATCGTCATTATCCGTATCCTCGCTTACGCCTGTATGGGAGAAATCAATATTGAGCGCAATCGGCGCGTAAGGCAAAGCATTCGCTGCCGCGGTAATGGGCCCTATTTTCCACTGATGGACGAGATTGGGCTTCTGGTGCGCATCCATTTCATTCAGCCAATGGCCTTCAATGCCTGCGACCGTTATAACCCCCTCTGGTGCTGATTTTGGCACCGTGGTGATTTGCCCAAAAGAAATATCTGCACGACCCAAGCCACTATCGTCCTCAGCCAGACTTGTTTTGATCGTTCCGCCAGATGCAATCGCGATATGAATCGTGTCATAGACAGGCACGACGGATGGTGTTGCATCTTCCGTACCCTGCGCTTGTTTTTCACGCAGATACGTAAGATCAAGAGACGTAGGAGCCGTGTGCGCTACATCCACATAAGGGATATTGTTGATTTTTTTCTGTGCGATGGTTGCCTCTAGCGGCGAACTCGCCTCTACCTTCAACAGCGATTTATCGGGCGCATCACCACTGGCAAAATCAAGTGGTTTCGGCAGCGAAATCTTAATCGCCGACAGATCATACGACGCACCGTAAACATCCAACTCTTCAGTGGTCACCCGCAACGAATCTTTTGGATCCGGCGTAACAATCTTCGGATCATACGGACGAACCACCATCACCGGATTATAGACCTTCGCATGGCGATCCATCAGCCCGCCGGTCATTTCAATTTTTTCGTAGGTGAGGTTGATATCGCGACCTTCCTGTTGGCTTTTTTCTTTGATGCCGGCGATGACCTCATCGAGCTTTTTCTTGGCCATTTCGGCATCAAGCCCGCCACGAGCAACCATTAGCCCACCGCCGATGGCTATGAGCATCACAGCGCCTACAAGCAATCTTTTTACGGGAACTTTTTTAGCGATAGTGGTTGGGGTCTCGTTCATGGTGCTCTCTCTATTTCTTATCAACAGACATGTTACGGGTGCCGCTCGGCACGGAAACTTTAAGGCCTTCGAGGCTGTCATTCATCATGATCTGGCAGCCGAGGCGTGAAGTGTGTGTGAGTCCGAAGGCGAGGTCGAGCATGTCTTCTTCGTCCTCTGTCGCGGCAGGTAGCTGGCCGTAAAACGCCGGATCAATAATCACGTGGCAGGTCGAGCAAGCGAGCGAGCCTTCGCACGCGCCCTCAAGTGGCACGGCGTTTTTATGTGCGACTTCAAGCAGCGAAATGCCATTTGGCGCGCTGATATGTTTCTCGGTGCCGTCTGGCATCACAAAAATAACGTTAGGCATTTGCTACTCCACTTCATCCACGTTACGCCCCGCGAGCGCGCCCGCAATGGCATGATTCATCCGCCGTTCAGCAAACCCACCGACCAGCGCGCTGAGCTGATGCGCCTCATGGTCGATACGCTCGCGATTCTCGCCCGCAATCGCCGCTTTCAGCCGCGCGATCTGGCCTTGAATCATCATTTCTTCGCCCGGCTTCAGCAGCGCCTTATCCGCCGCTATGGCCGACTCGACTTCCCTCGCCGTCCGCTCGGCTTCCACCCGCGCCTCGATGAGCAACCGCTCCATAATATCGCTGCGCGCATGTTCCATGCCGGCGCTCACCATACGTTCGATTTCCTCAAAGGCAAGGCCGTACGAGGGATTAACCTCGACCTGCTGCGTAATGCCGGTGGTGAGTTCCTCCGCCGCCACAGTGAGCAGCCCATCCGCATCAATCGTGAAGCTGATGCGCACCTTCGCCGCACCCGCCACCATCGGCGGAATGCCGCGTAGCGTGAACTTCGCAAGCGAACGGCAATCCGCCACTTTTTCGCGCTCACCTTGCAGCACATGAATAATCATCGCCGTCTGGCCGTCCTGATAGGTCGTGAATTCCTGCGCCACCGCCGCCGGAATCGGCGTGTTGCGGTGGATGATTTTTTCAACAATACCGCCCATCGTCTCGAGTCCGAGCGACAGCGCAATCACGTCGAGCAGCAGGTGATCTGCGCCCTTCGTCAACGCTTCCGCCTGCAACGCCGCGCCGAGGGCGACGACCAGATCCGGGTCGAGCGAATCATACGGTTTTTTGCCAAACAGCGCGGCAACCGCGCGCTTCACCAACGGAATGCGTGTGGAACCGCCGACCAGCACTACATCGGAGATGTCTTTGGGGGTAAGCCCGGCATCCATCAGCGCCGCTTCGCAGCAGGCAATACTGCGCGCAACGAGCGGTTGTGCCAGCGTTTCCAGCATCGCCACATCCAGCGCGAGATGCGCGCCATGCCAGGTGATGGAAGCGCTCGCCTGCGTGCTGAGCTGCTCTTTCGCCGTGCGGCATAGCGCCAGCAATTCCCCGAGCTCGGCGGGCGAAACGGCGCTTTGTTCTTTTCCCACGAGCACCAGCATTTTCTCGGCAATCGAGCGGTCGATATCGTCGCCGCCCAGTCCCGTATCTCCCGAAGTCGCGAGCACCTGAAACACGCCCGCTTGCAGCCTGAGAATCGAAATATCGAACGTGCCGCCGCCGAGGTCATAAATTGCGAAAATGCCTTCCGCTTTCTGGTCGAGCCCATAGGCGAGCGCTGCGGCTGTTGGTTCGTTGATGAGGCGTAGCACCTCGAGCCCGGCCATGCGTGCGGCGTCCTTGGTCGCGGCGCGCGCTGCATCGTCGAAATAGGCCGGAACGGTGATGACAGCCTTGCTTACTTTGCGCCCCAGCGCATCCGCCGCCATGTCACGCAGATGTTTCAGAATCTCTGCCGAAATCTCAATCGGGGTCACGCGCTTGCCATCCACTGCGAGGCGCACAAGGCCGTTTTCCTCCGCCACAGTGGAATAGACGGCGTTGCCGCCCACATCTGCGATATCGGACGCGGATTTGCCCATCAGGCGCTTGATGGAGGCGATCACCCCCTCCTCGCCCTCACCATAAGCGCGGCGCGCTTCGTGCCCCACTGTCACCGCCCCGTTGGCATACTGCACGATGGAAGGTACAATCGCGCGGCCAAAGGCGTCGTGAATTGGCTCTGCCTCGCCGTTGCTGGCGATTGCGACGACGCTATGCGTGGTGCCGAGGTCGATGCCGATCGCCACCGAATCCGCATGAGGCAGCGGCGTTTCACCGGGCTCGTAAATCTGAAGCAAATTAACCATGCGCAGCCTTCAACCGATAAATGAGCATATGCGCCTCTTCCATCGCCTTGCCGAGATACTGCAGGCGCATAGTTTCCTGCGCCGCGCGCGCGAAATCGCTTTGCGCGAAGGCCTCTTCCAGCGCTTGGGTGGTAGCCGCCGCGCGTGATTTAATTTCGGCGACGGATTGCGCCAGTGTCGCACCGCTCTCGCCCGCATCCGCGATGTGTTCGCGCAGCTCCATCATCTCCATCAGTAAGGCGGGCGGCGGTGCCGCGTCATCGTCCAGCGCCGCATAGCCGTTGAGGTTCAGCAGATGCTCCGCGCGCATCAGTGGGTTTTTCAGGGTTTCATACGCGTCGTTCACCAGCTGCGAGCGTAGAATCGCGGCTGTGCGCTCGGCCTCGGGCTTACCCACCAAGCGATCCGGGTGGCAGGCGCGCTGCGCGGCGAAATAAGCATCCGTCAGCGTTTTTTCGTTGAGCGAAAACGCAGGCGTTAACTCAAGAATATCGAATAGATTCTGCACGCAGGTTATCTAGGGCAGATGGGCGTTGCTGTCTAGAAGAAGCATCACTGCACCCCAAAACGCAAAAAGCGACCGTTTTCACGATCGCTTTTTGTCATAAGTTCGCACTAAATTTTTACTTCCCTCTACCGTTCAATAAAATATTGAACGTAGGGTTCTGGGTAGAACCCGCCGACCATGTCAGTCATGCCCATCTTGTAATTTTCGTTATAAGTGAGGCGTTTCTTTCCAGGCGCAGGCCAGCCTGCCTGCGTGAACTGATACACGCCCGGCACCAGAGGAGCCAAGGTATCAGTCCCAATGACGATAACTCCCCCTGGGAGGGTCGTTACAGTTTTTGTAGAGAAGTTGTTGTTATACCCCAATGTACCAGACGGGGCAGACAACAAGAATGTTGTTGTCTCTTTTACGAGAACAGTACTGAATTGCCCAACCTCCGCGAGGGAGTTGGGATAGCGCAAAGCACATGCATATGGGGCTCCGTAGCCCCTGCGTTGACTTAAATCCAGGTTTGGAGCCGTTGGCTGGCCGGTTGCCGACAGTATACTCCCATTAATTGCCACACTTGTTAGTGTTGCACAATTCACGACTTTCGTCGTATCCTGTGAATCAATCTGATAGACTCCTAATCCGGAACATATCAAATAGTTTTTTTTGAGAGATATACCGCCTGGCACGGCGGCATATTCTGGCTGTGCTACCCAGTTTCCTGGGTAGACACAGCAGTTACATTGCCCGTAGGCAGCAACTGCTGTGACCATAATGACGATGGTCAGAGTGATCAATTTTTTTGTTTTCATAATATTTTTTTAAGATTAAAATTTTTGCCATGCTCTGCCGTCGTCCCCATTATGCGGACTATTGGTTTAGTGCGAACTATTCAGTTTGGCCGGTCAGAGGAGACGACGGGCATAGCAAAAGCAAATGAGCCCGCATTGTAGCGTACCCCCCCCCAAGTCAATAATTATATAAAACTATATATTATTTCTAATCATCTGTTTTATTATTATTTTTCGACAATATCGGCTTCCGCTTCCGGCGCGAGAGCATGACTTGCGAGGCGAATTTGCCATCCGGCGCGGGCGCCGCTTCCGGTTTTTCGCGCGGAGGCTTGGGGGCCGCTGGTGCGTGCTCATTCAACGCGTGGGTGATGCGGTAGCCCTTGCCTTCTTCCCAAACAATCTCGAGCACCCATTTCTCGACGGGTGATTTCCCCTCGCCCGCGGATTTGCGGTAGACCATGATATATTGCTTGCTGGCGAGCGGAATCGTGACTTCCGGGAACGCCTCGTGCAGGCGCTGAAGCTCGCCCTGCGCCGCCTCCGCCGTTTGGTGGATGCGGCCCTTCAGCACGTCACGCAGAATCGGGTGCCCCCAGTTGGGAAATTTTTGCGTCACCTGACGGCGCTCAGGGTGGAATTTCTTGTCGATGTTGAGCAGCGTCGCCGTGATCGTCCATTTCTCGCTATCCGCCCGCGCCACGCGTAGCTGCGCGAAATTGCCGAGATAGCCCGCCTCGCGCGCTTCCGCCGTCATGCCGAAGCCGCGAATCCAGAGCTTCAGGCCATCCTCCGCCTCGCCTTGGGTGGGCTTGGCCACCATAAAACTTTCGCGCACGGACGCAAGGCGCGTCCCCGCTTGTTCAGCCGTGGCAAAACGGAAATGCCCGCCCAGAATCGCCTCGATCGTCGGGTTCTTCAGCGTCGCATGCGGCAAGCGCCCTGCGGATGCAGGCGGTTTCTTTTTCGTCGGTGCTTTTGGTTTGTGGGGCATGGGGGCAGTATAGCGCCTCTTCCCGCAAATGCCAGCCCTAGCACACCGCCCAAAAACGCGAAAAGGCGCCTGTTTTTCAACAAGACGCCTTCTCAACAAAATTTCGTACTTTTTTTTGGCTTATCTTTTAATAAGCCAATGGCCACTCCATATATGGCTGATGCCATAGTATTGAGTGGTGCTCCCCATAGCTGTAAAGCTATAGGTTTTTTCATAACCCCCTGGAAGGGTTATGTCTGAAGAGCTTAACAAGTCTCCATTTTGCTGCACCACAAAGGTGTCAGCACCCACCACAAATGTGGTGGGTGTTAAATTGGTCACCTTTTGGGTGGTGACCGACCATTTTTTTGGTCCACCGAAGGACACGCCTTCGGCGACCAAAAGGCTGTCCACCACTTGCAGTTCTGCAAGCGTGGCCAGCATTTTTAGCGGGCAAATGCTGCCCGCTGATGATGAATCAGCGAACGCTTGGCGTTCGCTTAATTCGTAAGGTCCCCCGTACGCCCAGGGGTTGAGAATCCCCAGCCAGGAGGGATTAGTAGCTATTTGTCCTGTTTTGCAGGACATTATCAATAGCGTATCTGGCATGACTTGCCAGATATCACTGTTCTTATAAAAAATTTCTCCACTGAGAAGTGGAGAAAAGCCGATCAGGGGGAGGTAGTCCCCCCGATCTTTCCAATTTGCACCAATAGTGCAAATTGGACTATTGGTAATGTCCCTAGGTACATTGCCAATAGTTTCTCTGTCTCCCAATGTCTTTGGAAGAGTTTTTGGGTGGGTAATGTCCCTGGGGACATTACCAATATTTTCTCTATCTCCCAATGTTTTGGGGACAGTTTTTGGTGATCGCCGCGGGGCGACCAACGTAGCATAGAGGTCGGTCTCCTTATTACAGGAGACCCAACCCATCACCATCACGCAGATGGCTAATAATATTTTTTTCATATTGTGTTTTTTAAAGCTTCTGCGTGCCCACTGACCCACGAACGACCTCGTGAATAAAAGTACGAAATATTCCGTTTGGCCGCTCGATGAGTGAGGGGCATAAGCAAAAGCTAAGTGAAGCTTCAGTATAGCAAAAAAGAGAAGGAAATGCAAAAAATATATAAATTTTGATGTTATTTTTATATTTACATAAATAGCAATAGCTTAGAAGCTACATCATCCCCGTCCTGGCCTCGGCGTCAGAATAAAGCGGATAGAGGGCGCGGGCGTTGAAGAGTTGGTAATGCCACCACTCGTTGCGGTAGAAATCCCACCCCGCGCTGGTCATGATGCCCATTAGCAGCAGGCGGTTGCGCTGCGCCTCGGCGTTGATATCCAGCCGCCCATGGTGCGAGCGTGGGTGGAATTCATCGAACGCAGTGCCCATGTCGAGCGGTGTAAAATCCCACCGGCACAGCACTAAATCCACCGCCGCCCCGCGCGAATGGGGGGAGCCACGGCGTGGATCAGCCAGAAAATGCGGGTCGGGCGTATGTTCCCAAAGCTTCCACTGCGCTTCGGTGGGGCGGAATGCGTCGTAAATAATAAAGCGATAACCCTGCGTTTTGGCGAGCGTGACGGCTTTTGCTAGCATCTCCGCCGCCTCCGCATGCAAATAGCAGCGCGCGCCTTTGCGATAGACTGGCTTTCCGGTGAAATTATCGGCCGTGGCATATTTGAGGTCGATGCGCACATCGTGCGACTGCGGCGTGATTTCAACTAAAGACACCGTTCGCCTCCAGCGTTTCTTTGAGGCCCGCCGCCATGGTTAGTTCGCAGGTTTTTGCCAGGGCTTTGCGATCGCCGTGGCTATCTATCCGCTCGACCGGGTAAAACCGTGCTTTCACTTCAATATACGGGAAGCTGAGTAGGCGCAGCGTGTGGTCGAGCAGCGTTGCCTCACCAATCCACGCCACAGATTCACGCGTTGCCGCGCTGAGTGGCGTGGTGCCGATATGCGTGTAGGCAAGGCTCAGCGGCTGCACAGGCAGGTTATGCTCCTCCACCAAATTAAAGAAGCCGCTTTTGAATGGTAGCACACGGAAGCCATCGCCCGTGGTGCCTTCCGGGAATAAGGCTAGCACCTTGCCCTGGCGCAGTTTTGTTTCCATCTCGGCGCGAGCGCGGTGCATATCGGTCGGTTTACGCTCTACAAAAACGCAGTCCGAAAGGATGGCAAGCTGACCGACAAACGGCCAACTGCGAATCTCGCGCTTTGGTGTGAACGACACCGGCAGGAAGGAACCAAGAATAAAAATATCGAGATAGCTGGTATGGTTGGAGATTAAAATAAACGGCCGTTTCGCACCGATTTCACCTTCATGCGTCAGGCGTATGCCGCAGATTTTCACCGCGCCTTTGTGAAATAAACAGACAGAAAACCCTTGGAAACGATGGGCACGGATGAGCCATCCAAAAGATACGGGAATGGTCATGAACAACGCCCAGCTGATGAGCGCGGTCAGCCGGATGATTCCACGCAGATAGGATTTAGGCAGGGCAGCGGCTTCAGGGGTCATGCTTCAGACTCAGGCATATAACGGTTGCTGTAGCTCGCTTTGAGCTGGTCGGTCTGCACGATGATCGACACATCACAGGTGTTGAAGGCGTAATCGAGCACAGCGCCATCGCCCACATAGCCGTTCACGCGCAGATAGGCCTTAATCAGCGGCGGCATCGCATTGATTGCAGCGCGGGGCACCACCTCTTCTTTCGGCATCAGGTTCATGTTGTTGTAATGCGCGGGCAGCGCCGTCGGGCGGATGGCCTCCGGCGCCAGATGGTAGTGATAAAGATAGGAAAGCGCATGGACATGTTCCTTGATATTCACGCCATGAAAGCTGGCACAACCGAACATCAAGCCGATATCCTTTGCGGCGATGAAGGAGCCAATGCCCTGCCATAACAGCTGGATCACCGAACGCGTGCGGTATTGCTGCTCCACACAGGAGCGGCCAAGCTCCATAATTTCGCCATCAAACGCTTTGAGCTGGGCAATATTATATTCCGTCTCGGTATAAAAACTGCCGATTTTCGACATATTCTGGCGCGTCAGCAGGCGATAGGTGCCGACCACGCGCGCATCACCCACGCGGTTATTGTCGATCACCAACAGGTGAAAGCAGGCGTCGTCGTACATATCGAAATCGCGCTTCTGCTGCTGCACGGCAAGGTTTGCCACCGCGCCCATTTCTTCACAAAAAATGCGGTAACGAAGGCGTTGAGCGGCGTACACATCGGCTTCCGTTTCGGCAAGGCGAAGGGTGAGCTGACCTGCATGGACGGGCTCGAATACGGATTCAAAAATCATCAGGATTACCGTTTCTATCTATGATTTATCGAGCGGTATGCAGAATAATTCGAGGCGGTGATCCACCAGCTTATACCCCAACTCGCGCGCGATGCGCTCTTGCAGGCGTTCAATTTCTTCGTTCACAAATTCCACGACTTTTCCGGTTCGCAGATCGATGAGATGGTCGTGATGCTGCTCGGGAATTTCTTCGTAACGGGCGCGACCATCGCCAAAGTCGTGGCGCTCGACAATTGCCGCATCCTCAAAGAGTTTCATCGTGCGGTAGACAGTCGCAATGCTGATTTTATCGTCGATTTTCGCGGCGCGGCGGTAAAGTTCTTCGACATCCGGGTGGTCAGCTGCATCTGAAAGCACGCGCGCGATAACGCGCCGCTGGCCTGTCATTTTTAGGCCTTTTTCAATACATTTTTTCTCTAAAACGCTCGACATGACAAGGAACATAGTCCGAGCACGCAGGTTCGCGCAAGTTATAGTTTAGTGCGCAATGGGTTAGTGGGTTAGAGCGCATCCAGCCCAATATCGACCGCAGTCACCGAATGGGTTAGTTTGCCGACGGAAATATGCGCAACGCCTGTTTCTGCAATCGCCCGCACCGTTTGTAAATTCACGTTGCCGGAAGCCTCGGTGAGCACCCCCCTCGCCTTCGCGCGGCAGACTCCTTCGCGCAAATCATCCAGCGCCATATTATCAAGTAGAACGCTATCAACACCCAGCGCCAGCGCTTCATCGAGCTGTTCCAGCGTATCGCATTCAACCTGAATTTTCTTGCCACTCGTGCGCGCAGCCTCAATCGCCGCCTTCACACCACCAGCGATGGCGATATGGTTGTCTTTAATCATCACCGCGTCGTAAAGCCCCATGCGATGGTTCTGACCGCCACCGCAGCGCACCGCGTATTTTTGCAGCACGCGCATACCGGGGATAGTTTTACGCGTGTCGAGAATTTTTGCATCCGTGCCCGCCACGACATCCACATAGCGCCGCGTCAGCGTCGCCACGCCGGAGAGATGCTGGATAAGGTTCAGTGCCGTGCGCTCCCCCGCGAGTAGCGCCCGCGCGGAGCCTTCGATTGTCGCAAGCCGCGTCCCTGCCGCGACGGATTCTCCATCCGCCACATGCAGCGTCACCTTCACCGCGGGGTCGATGAGCTGAAATAGCCGAGGAAGATACGTCAGCCCTGCCACCGTCAGCGCCTCGCGGGCATTCACCGCCAGCCTCGATTGCAGCCCAGCCGGAACCACGCTATTGCCCGTCACGTCTCCCGTACCGATATCCTCGGCTAAGGCGGCTTTTAAAAATTCCTGAATTTCCGGCGCGTGATGCATATCAAGTCTTTACGAATTATTTGGTTTTAGCTTCGGCACGACTATATAAGGGGTCTTTACTAACTACAAGAACCGCCCATGCACGGATACGACCTGATTCACCACCATCTCGACGTTGTTATTGTCGGCTCGGGCGGCGCTGGCCTGCGCGCGGCTATTGCGGCGAGCGAGGGCGCGCTCAATGTCGGCGTCATCAGCAAAGTGGATCCGCGCCGCAGCCACACCATGGCGGCGCAAGGCGGCATCAACGCCGCGCTCGGCACTCGCGGGCCGGATGACTGGCGCTGGCACATGTACGACACCGTGCGCGGCTCAGACTGGTTGGGCGATCAGGACGCCATCGCGCGCCTCTGCAGCGAGGCGCCACGCGCCATCACCGAGCTCGCCGAATGGGGCGTGCCGTTTACGCGCGACGAATCCGGCAAGATTTATCAACGCCCTTACGGCGGTCAAACCGTGGAATATGGCGGCGACCCCGCCTTTCGCGCCGCCGCGGCGGAAGACCGCACCGGGCAAGCGATTATGCAAGTGATGCTGGAGCGCGCCGTCAGCCGCCCGATCACCTTCTATTCTGAATTCTTTGCGCTCGATTTGTTGATGGAAAATGATGGCAGTTGCAGCGGCGTGCTGTGCATCGATATCGCCAGCGGCCAGCTCCACGCCTTCCACGCGCCGCTTACCATCCTCGCCACGGGCGGCTACGGGCAGGCCTACGCCTCAACTACCGCCGCGCATCTCTGCACGGGTGATGGCAACGCCATGGTGCTGCGCGCCGGACTCCCGCTGCAGGATATGGAATTCGTGCAGTTCCACCCTACCGGGCTTTACGGCTCCGGCATCCTGATTACCGAGGGTGCACGCGGCGAAGGTGGATATTTGCTCAACGGCAAAGGCGAGCGATTCCTCAAGGATTATGCGCCACACTCGATGGAACTGGCCTCGCGCGATGTGATTGCGCGGGCGATTATTCAGGAGATTCGGGCAGGCCGTGGTGCGGGCGAAAAAGCCGACCATGTATATCTCGACCTACGGCATTTAGCTGCTGATATTTTTACTGAGAAACTGCCCTATATCACCTCGCTCTGCGAAACGCTGATGGGCATCGACCCGCGCACCACCCTCATTCCCGTGGTGCCTACGGTGCATTATTCGATGGGTGGCATTCCGACCAATGTGCACTCACAGGTGCTGCGCATCGCGGCAGATGGCACGGAATCCATCGTGCCCGGGCTGATGGCGATTGGCGAGGCCGCGAGCAATTCCTGTCACGGTGCGAACCGCCTCGGCTGCAACTCGCTGCTCGATCTCATCGTTTTCGGCAAGGACGCGGGTGATTGGGCGGTCGCGAACCTTGGTCGCATACGAAAAACACCGGAAGAAACCATCGGCATCGCGATCAAAAGCATTGCACGGCTGGACGCGTATCGCCAGAAGCGTACAGGTATGACTCAACAAGAAAAGCGTGCTGCACTTCAAGCGGCGATGCGTGATTACGCACCCATTTTCCGCAATGGCGATGACTTAACACGCGGGCATGACATGCTTTCCGAACTCGCGGCACAACCCATCGTGCTGAACGACCATCACCATCCATGGAATATTGAGCTCATTGCTGCGCTCGAGACTGAGAACCTCCTCGCCCAAGCACGTGCGACAATGCTTGCCGCGCTTAAACGCACCGAGAGCCGCGGCGCCCATGCCCGCGCTGATTATCCCGCGCGGGATGATGCGAACTGGCTCAAACACTCGCTAGTCTGGGTGAACGGTGGGAAAATCACGCATGCGACACGCGCCGTCCATCTCGCGGCGGATATGCCGGATGCGCCGAGTTTTGCGCCCGAAGTTAGGGCTTACTAATCGCCGTACTCGCGATGGATTTTGACAGCTCCAGCATCCGGTCGAGAGGCTTGCGCGCCGCGGCGATGAGTTCTGGCGAAAGCGTCAACTCCGGCGTACGATCACGCATGCAGAGATAGAGCTTTTCCATCGTATTCAACTTCATATACTGGCAGTTATTGCAGCTCATGCAGGCACCACCCGCTTCCATGCCGGGCACGGGGTAAAAATGACTGCCGGGCGAGCGTTTTTCCATTTGGTGCAGAATGCCCGGCTCGGTGAGCACGATGAATTCCTGCCCCGGATTAGTCTCAGTAAATGTCAGTAGACTCGACGTCGAGCCGATGTGGTGGGCATGTGCCAGCAATGCCTCCGGGCATTCCGGGTGGGCGATGACTTTCGCACTCGGGTGCTGCGTTTTCAGCTTCACCAGCTCACGCTCCGAAAACCGCTCATGCACCATGCAGGAGCCATTCCACAGCAGCATGTCGCGCCCGGTTTTTTTGTTGAGATAGGCACCCAAAAACCGATCCGGCGCGAAAATAATTTTCTGGTCGGCAGGCAGCGAGTTGATAATCGCCTCCGCATTGCTGCTGGTCACGATGATATCCGTCAGCGCCTTAATCTCCGCCGAGCAGTTGATATAGGTAATGGCGATATGATCCGGATGTTGCGCGCGAAAGGCCTTGAACTCCGCAGGTGGGCAAGAATCTTCCAGTGAGCATCCCGCCTTCAAATCCGGCAGCAACACTTGCTTGGTGGGATTGAGAATCTTTGCCCCCTCGGCCATGAACTTTACGCCGCAGAAGACAATCACATCCGCCGACGTCTCCGCCGCTTTGCGGGCCAGCTCCAGCGAGTCGCCAATCACATCGGCGATATCCTGCAGATCATCCTCCTGATAATAATGCGCGAGGATGACCGCGTTCATCTCCCGCTTCAGCCGCAGGATTTCTTCTTCGAGATTGGAGGGGCTCGGTTTCATACCGCGATATGTAGGGGATTCCTAGAAAAAATCAAGAAATCCCCGAATCGCTTAGGCCGCGCTTTGCAGCATTTTCATCAGCAGCTCGACGTCACCGGCGAATTCCTTATCCGCGCGGGCGAGTTCGTCGATGCGCTTCACCGCATGCATCACCGTGGTGTGATCCTTGCCGCCAAACTTGCGGCCGATCTCCGGCAGTGACTTGGTGGTGAGCTTTTTCGACAGATACATCGCGACCTGACGCGGACGCGCGATCGCCACCGAACGGCGGGCGGAATGCATGTCGCTTACCTTGATGTTGAAATGCGCCGCCACTTTTTTCTGGATATCCTCGATGGTAATCCGGCGGTCGTTCGCGCGGAGAATATCGTGTAGTACTTCCTGCGTGGATTCGAGCGTCACCGTGCCACCAACGAGGGTTGCATGGGCGATCACCCGGTTGAGTGCGCCTTCGAGTTCACGCACGTTACTGGTGATTTTATGCGCAAGGAATTCGAGAATGCGCGTTGGCACATGGGTATTTGGCATTTTCTCGAGCTTCGATTGCAGAATGCCGAGGCGAAGTTCGTAGCTCGTCGCATGGATATCCGCCACCAGCCCCCAGCCGAGGCGGCTGCGTACGCGCTCTTCCATCCCCTCGAGATCCGCCGGTGAGCGATCTGCCGAAATGATGAGCTGCTTGTTCTGATCGACCAGCGAGTTGAAGGTGTGGAAGAATTCTTCCTGTGTCGAGTTCTTGTCAGCGAGGAATTGTACGTCGTCCACCATTAGCACATCGACGCTGCGGAAATATTCCTTGAACGCCATCGTATCCTTGCTGCGCATGGCGCGAACGAAGAGATACATGAATTTCTCAGCGGAGAGATAGACCACTTTGCGCGCAGGGTCCGTCTTGCGGATATGCCAGGCGATGGCATGCATGAGGTGCGTTTTGCCAAGACCAACGCCGCCATACAAGAAGAGCGGGTTGCTGCCGGGCGTAACGGTGGCGGATTCGGCCACGCGGCGCGCGGCAGCGTGAGCGAGCTCGTTGGGTTTGCCAACGACGAAATTATCAAACGTATAACGTGGGTCGAGCGGCGCGGAGATTGCATCCGGGTTGATAGGCTTATCTTCGTTCGCGTGCTGGCCGAGCATTGCTGCTTCAAGACCGGCAGGCGACTGCTGTGGTTGCGCAGGAATAGCAGTATTCACCGCTACAGGCTCTGCCTTCACAAAAATATCCACCGAGTGAACGGTTTGATCTTCCTGACACCAGAAACGCAGAATGTTATCGGCGTAGTGCGCCACAATCCACTCGCGCATAAAACGCGTTGGCACCGTAATCATCGCTTGACCGTTCTTCACATCCGCCAACTTCAGGGGCTGCAACCAGCTTTTGAAAATAGCCTCACCGTAGCTCACGCGGAGGCGTTCACGCACGCGCTCCCAACGGGCAAAATGATCAGGGCGACGGGACTGGATGGAAGAAATTTCGTTCATGTGCTTGTGCCTAACTGAGATGTTTTTATCGTTACTTACGTTTTTTACGCTTGTTGCCATGGCAGGCGTGCGGCTTTCCAGCCATTCACCTGTCCGCGTTGGTAGTTGCTGTTGATGTCTCCTTCAAAGCCTCCTTCAATGTTGTAGCAAGTGAGATAGCCCGCCGCCGTTGCTGCAATTGCTGCATCCGCCGAGCGTCCGCCGGTTTTACACAAAAAATAAAGCGGTGCGGTTTTGTCCGGCACCGCTGCTTCGAGCTGCTCTACAAAGCGAGCGTTCAGGTCGAAGTTCGGATAGAATTTCCAGGAAATCGTTTTCAGCGTTTTGCTGATAGAGGCCAGCGATGGAACACCGGCGAAAGCCCATTCTGCCTGCGTGCGCACATCAATCATCTGTGTTGCCGGGTTACTTGTGAGGGCGCTCCACGCTTCTACGGGAGAGACATCACCAGCATACAAGGGATAATGGGCACTTGCAGTGGAAGCCATAAGTCACCTGTCAGTTTGTGTTTTAAATCGTTACTGGGTATTGCGCCGGAATCGGGCAATAGAAAGGGGATTGCGAGCCCACATGGGCCGCGACACACACAAGAATCAGACTACTTTTTAGAGCGCTGCGTTATGCAGCTGCGGACAACGCTTTCACGCGTTTGGCCAAACGGCTAACCTTCCGCGATGCGGTGCCAAGTGCGAGAACGCCCTTGGTTACGCCACGCATGATTTCAGGCTGTGCTGTTTTGAGCGCTGCCTGAGCTTCGGTCGCATTACCGGTTGCGATTGCAGTTTCAACTTTTTTAACGAACGTACGAATACGGCTCATACGTGAACGGTTAACATCCGTTCTACGCTCCGTTTGTCGAATGCGTTTTTTCGCCGATTTATGATGTGCCATGGTAAACCCACTTTGTTGTTTAGAATTATGTCTTCCGAGGAGGGCGAACCTAACGAGGGGAATCGTCTCCGTCAAGCGCTTTTATTCACAGCATCCATTTTTTTATCAACATCAAAAATCATGAGCGTTTCTGCGTGTTTTTTGAAGTCGACTGACAAAACTCACACCAGTAAGTTGCGCGTCCGGCTTGCACACAGGATTGAATTTTTTTGCCACATGAAAAACAGGGTTCGTTCGCACGATCATAGACGTTAAAATGATGCTGAAAATATCCCCCCTCATTGGTCGCGCCAACGTAGTTACGCAAGGTCGATCCGCCGGAGGCAATGGCTGCCTCTAATGTCGTGCGAATGGCGGCAATTAGGGCTTCCGCTCTGGGCGCTATTTTTGAGGCCGAGATAAGCGGGTTAATGCCTGATAAATATAGACTTTCACTCGCATAAATATTCCCTACACCCACCACCAATTTCTGGTCCATTAACACCGGTTTAATGGCTCCTTTCCGGCGCAAAAGTTGCCCATGCAGATAGTCTACCGAGAAATCTTCAGAAAGCGGCTCCGGCCCTAGGTTTTTAAGGAGTGGATGGCGCTCGGATTGCGTGGTTTTAACGATATCCACCACCCCAAAACGCCGTGGATCATTAAATACCATTAATAAGCCACTACTGAGCGAAATAAGCAGGTGATCATGGGTTTTGAAAGCATATCCCCCCTCTTTCACCACAATAAAGCTGCCAGACATGCCCAAATGCGACAAAATACTCTCACCCGAGTCGAGATCAATCAACAGATATTTCGCGCGGCGACGAACATCGATAATTCGGCTTCCAACAAGCTTTTTAGCCAGATTCCGTGGAATTGGCTGGCGCAAATCGAAGCGGCGCACCTCGCAGCCCGTAATTTTGGCATTTTTGACAGCCGCAAGCAGCCCGCGGCGTGTGGTCTCGACCTCTGGCAATTCGGGCATACTCTCTCCATAAAACTTGTGGCGCGGCAAAAAACGCGCTACCAGCACCCCGCAAGGTAGGATCATGAGCCAGAAAACACAAGAACGCCCCGAAGATCACAGCGCCTCGTTCGGATTTCGCCGCATCGATAGCGGCGAAAAAGAAACTCTCGTGCGCGGCGTATTCTCTTCCGTTGCGGAGAGTTACGACATCATGAATGACCTTATGTCCGGCGGGTTACACCGCGTATGGAAGAATGATTTCGTCAGCCGCGTGCGCGCCACGCCCTCCTCCAACGTGCTCGATCTTGCAGGCGGCACAGGCGACATCGCGGTGCGCATCAAAACAAAAACGGGCGCCAGCGTCACCATCTGCGACATCAACCACGACATGCTCAAAACCGGTTGGGCGCGCCAGTTCGACCGTGGTGAATCGCAAGGGCTGCGCTGGGTGTGCGGCAATGCAGAACATTTGCCCGTGCCCGACCAATCGCTTGATGTCATCACCATCGCCTTCGGCCTGCGCAACGTCACCAACATCCAGCAAGCGCTGAACGATGCGTATCGCGCACTCAAGCCCGGCGGGCAATTTCTCTGCCTTGAATTCAGCAAGGTTAGCGTGCCCATGCTCGCAAAACTCTACGACGCGTATTCCTTCAACGTCATCCCAAAAATCGGCGAGATCGTCGCGAAAGATCGCGCATCTTACCAATATCTGGTCGAGTCCATCCGCATGTTCCCCGCGCAAAAGGAGCTCGTGGCGATGATGGAAAAAGCAGGCTTCTCCCGCGCGCGCTACGACAACCTCACCTTCGGTGCTGTCGCCATTCACCAAGGCTGGCGGGTGTAATGCTGCGTGACGCCAAACACAGCCTGCGACTTATGCACCTCGCCTTGGTGCTCGCGCGATACGATGCGCTGCGCAGCTTCGACATGATATCCCTGCCGCTGCTTCCGCGAATGATTTATCACCTCGTTCCCGGTAAAAAACGCGGGCTGCGTCCGGGCCAACGCTTATCGCTCGCACTCCAAAAACTGGGGCCGAGCTTCATCAAAGCCGGGCAAGCACTTTCCACACGTGGCGACCTGATTGGCGAAAAACTCGCGGCGGATTTGACGGAGCTGCAAGATAGCCTGCCCCCCTTCCCTACGCGCGTGGCGATACGCGAAATCGAAGAGCAGCTCGGCGCACCAATCACGCAAGTTTTCTCGCAGTTTGATGAGACAGCCATTGCCGCCGCATCTGTTGCACAGGTACATTTTGCAGTAACGCCAGAGGGCAAAGAAGTCGCCGTAAAAGTGCTGCGGCCGCATATTGAAAAAGACTTCGCACGCGATATTGAGTTGATGCGATGGATCGCCGAGAAACTGGAGCGTCGCAAACCTGAGCTAAGACGCCTCAAACCTTTAGCTATGGTGGATGAATTTGCGCGCACCGTCAGCATCGAGCTGGATTTGCGGCTTGAAGCTGCAGCGGCAGACGAGCTTCGCGAAAACACCAAAGACGATGCGGATTTTTACGTGCCCGCAGTCGACTGGCAACGCACCGCCAAGCGCGTGCTGGTAACCGAGCGCATTCGTGGTATTTCTGCGGGCGATATAGAGGGGCTCAAAGCTTCAGGCATCGACCTCACCGCGACGATGGAGCGTGCGGCGAAGGCGTTTTTTAATCAGGTGTTCCGCGATGGTTTTTTCCACGCCGATATGCATCCGGGTAATTTATTTGTCCTGCCGGATGGCCGCCTCGCGCCAGTGGACTTTGGGATTATGGGGCGGGTTGATCATGCCAACCAGCTCATCCTCGCGCAAATTTTATGGCGTTTTTTGAAGGGTAATTATCACGAGGTTGCACGCCTGCATCGCGAGGCGGGCTATATCCCCGCGCATATTTCGATCGACCAGTTTGCGCAGGCCATCCGCGCCGTGGGCAGCCCTATCGTGGGCAAGGCGATGAATGAAATTTCCGTCGGCCGCCTGTTTGGCCAGCTGCTTACCGTGGCGCGGATGTTCGAGATGGAAGCGCAGCCGCATCTGTTTCTACTGCATAAAACCATGATTACGGCGGAAGGCGTGGGGCGCAACCTCAACCCGAATGTCAATATGTGGCAGCTCTCTGAACCGTTGATTCGGGCGTGGGCGGAGGAGCATCTCTCCCCCCGCGCGCGGCTGAAAGCCCATGCGAAAGAGGTGGTTGAGATCCTGCGCGATGCTCCGAAAATCCTACAAAAGCTAAAAGAGCTGCTGAACAAGGCCGACGCCTAGTGCGAAATATAAGTTGCTAAAAACCCGCAGATTTACTATCTATTCCGCTCATTTTGCAGCGAGCAGATTATGTTCCCAAAAAGCGTCTTACTCATTATTACCGGCTCGGTGGCGTCATATAAATCGCTGGAGCTGATTCGGCTGCTGCGCGTGAGGAACGTAACGGTGACCGCCATCCTCACCCGTGGTGGTGCGCAGTTTATTACGCCGCTTGCTGTGTCTTCACTCACTGGCACCAAAACCTATAGCGATCTTTTCTCGCTAACGGATGAGGTGGAGATGGGGCATATCGAACTTTCACGCGTGGCTGATATGATTCTGGTTGCACCGGCGAGTGCGGACATCCTTGCTAAAATGGCCGCAGGAATTGCCGACGATCTCGCGACGACAGCGCTGCTTGCCACCAATAAGCCCGTCGTCGTTGCCCCGGCGATGAACCATAAAATGTGGAGTCATACAGCAACGAAACGCAACGTCGCACAGCTGAAAGCCGACGGCATCCGCGTGATAGCACCCACTGAAGGCGACATGGCCTGCGGTGAGTATGGTGTTGGCCGGATGGCCGAACCAGCCGCGATTATTGATTCTCTGTCGGGCACACATAGCGGTGCGCTTGCTGGCAAACACGCTATCGTCACCAGCGGCGCGACAATGGAGGCGATTGACCCTGTACGTTACCTAGGAAACCATTCCTCCGGCAAACAAGGGCATGCGATTGCCGCAGCGCTCGCCGCGCAGGGCGCACGCGTAACCCTCATCAGCGGTAATACGTCCCAAGCCGATCCAGCAGGAGTCACCACCCTCCGCGCGACGGATGCCGATGCGATGCTTACAGCAGTAACGAAGGCTTTATCTGCCGATATTTTTGTTGGGGCAGCAGCGGTAGCAGATTGGAAACTCGCCACACCAGCGACGCAAAAACTGAAAAAGAAATCCGCCAAGGATAAACTGATGCTCGAACTCACGCCTACCGTGGATGTACTTGCGAGCATTGCGACCCACAAAAAACGTCCATCTTTGGTTATTGGCTTCGCCGCAGAAACTGAAAAGCTGCTAGAGCATGCCCGCGCCAAACGCAAAACCAAAAACTGCGACTGGATGCTCGCGAACCATGTTGCCAATGGCGCAGTGTTTGGGGCAGACGATAATAAAGTCACCCTCCTCACCGGGCGCGGGGAAGAAGCATGGAAACCCATGAGCAAGCAAGAAGTCGCCGAAAAACTGGTGCAAAAAATTACGGAACATTTCGCTTCTGCAAAACCCACTGCCACCCGTCTCGTGAAAGGAAAAATCGCATGAGCAACACGGTCACCATCTCCATCACCCGCCTGCCACACGCGGCAGAACTCGCCCTACCAGCCTACGCTACAGAACAAAGCGCCGGCATGGATTTACTCGCTGCGGTGAAGGAGAATACCACCCTCGCCCCCGGTGCACGGATGCTGGTACCAACCGGCCTCGCGATGGCGCTGCCAGATGGTTATGAGGCACAGATTCGCCCACGTTCTGGCCTCGCGCTCAAGCACGGTATCACGCTGGTCAACACCCCCGGCACGATCGATGCGGATTATCGCGGCGAAGTGGGCGTCATCATCATCAACCACGGCAGCGAACCATTCACCATCGAGCGCGGCATGCGCATTGCGCAGATGGTCATCGCCCCTTATACACGCGCAGCATTCAGCGAAGTGATTGAATTGCCCACCTCACAACGTGGCGCGGGCGGCTTCGGCTCTACCGGAACGAAAGGCTAATCATGTCTGCACTTGATCATCTCGACGCACCGCGCGGCCGTTTATACGACAGCATTCTTGAAACCGTTGGCCACACACCGCTGGTTAAGCTCAACCGCGTTGCGGAACAAGCAGGCGCACTGGCGACCGTATATGCGAAGCTCGAATTCTTTAATCCACTTTCCTCGATTAAAGACCGCATTGCGCTGTCAATGATTGAATCGGCTGAGCGTGACGGCACCCTGAAACCGGGTATGACACTGGTCGAACCAACCTCGGGCAACACCGGCATCGGCCTTGCGTTTGTCGCTGCGGCGAAGGGCTATGCACTCATCCTCACCATGCCAGATTCGATGTCGATCGAGCGGCGGAAGATGCTCGCCTTCCTCGGCGCACAGCTTGAGCTCACACCTGCTGCCGAGGGCATGCGCGGTGCAATTAAGAAGGCGGAAGAAATCGTCGCCAGCAACCCGAAGGCGATGATGTTGCAACAGTTCCAAAACCCTTCGAACCCTGCGATTCACGTGGCAACCACGGGGCCGGAAATCTGGGCAGATACCGCGGGTAAAGTGGACGTCTTCATCGCCGGTGTGGGCACGGGCGGCACGGTGACCGGCGTGGGGCGTTATTTGAAAGCGCAGAACCCGAATGTCAAAATCATCGCGGTAGAGCCGGAGGAAAGCCCCGTGCTTTCGGGCGGTGCGCCGGGGCCGCATAAAATTCAAGGCATCGGCGCGGGTTTCGTGCCAGATATTCTCGACCGCAGCGTGATCGACGAAATCATCACCGTAAATAGCGCCGAGTCTTTTGCGATGGCGCGCGAAGTGGCCAAGCTCGATGGAATTCCGGCAGGCATTTCCTCTGGCTCGAACATCGCGGCTTCCCTAAAGGTTGCCAAGCGGCCAGAGATGAAAGGTAAGCTGATCGTGACTATCTGTGCATCGTCGGCGGAGCGCTATGTTTCCACCGCATTATTTGCGGATGCTTAGTTTCGAGCAACAACGCCGCTATGCTCGCCAAACCATGCTGAGTGAGGTTGGTGAGGCCGGGCAGCAAACCTTACTCAACACGCGCGTACTTATTATCGGCGCGGGCGGGCTTGGCTCCGCACTGATCAGTTACCTTGCGGCGGCTGGCGTTGGCCATCTCGGCATCGTCGACCATGACCGTGTGGAACTCTCGAACCTCGCGCGGCAGATTCTGCATGAAACGGCGGATATCGGCCGCCTGAAGGTGGAGAGCGCGGCGGATCGCGTGGCCGAGATCAATCCGGATGTGAAGGTCACAACCTATCCCTATGCCCTCACAGAGCAGAACGCGAAGGAGCTGATTGCGCAATATGATATCGTGGCAGATGGTTGCGATAATTTCGCTTCGCGCTTTGCGGTGAATGCGGCGTGCGTGACTCTTGGCGTACCGCTTGTGAGTGCATCGATTGCCGGATTCAGCGGGCAGCTTACCACCATCACCCCCGGTGCACCATGCTATCAATGCCTCGTGCACCCGGACGCGCCGGAAGCCAATACCTGCCGCGAATCCGGCGTCATCGGCCCGCTTGCAGGTATTGTCGGCAGCATGCAGGCGCTCGAAGTCATCCGCCTCGCCCTCGGAAAACCCGCTCTGGTTGGTAAACTCGCGTTGTTTGACGGAACCACACACGAGCAACGCATTGTCACTCTGACACACGATGTAAATTGCAGAATTTGTGGCGATTCATCCCCAGCGTCAGCTTTCACTGGCACAGCCAAAAATTAAGGCTATGTTGAGCCCTATGAAAATTATACCGCATATCCTTGCATTGCTGATTGGCTTGGCCGCATTACCCGCCCTCGCCGAGGATCAGTCGATTCTGAACCCGTCCGGCTTGCCGATCCCGCGCTATGTGTCGCTGAAGTCCGACGACGTGAATGTGCGCGTTGGCCCCGGCAAACGCTACCCCATCCGCTGGTCATATCATCGCAAATTTCTGCCCGTACAGATCATCGAAGAATTCGCGCATTGGCGCCGACTTCAGGATTATGAAGGCGCGACGGGCTGGGTGCATAAGGGCTTTGTCGATGGCAAACGCACCGTCATCGTGCTCGATAAGGCGCAAACGCTTTACGCGGATGCGGATGCTACCTCAAAGCCCGTGATGCGTGTTGATCCGCTGGTGATTGGCGACCTCAAACAATGCAAGCCCGACTGGTGCCAAATCGAAATTCAGGACAAAAAAGCCTGGATCCGCAAAAGCGATATCTGGGGCGTCACGCGCGAAGAAGTGTTTGAGAAGTAGTGGTGGCCAGGGACGCGTCCGAAGTACGTTCTTAAGCGTTTGTTGTGTCGCCATTTGCAAAGATAAGAAACAGGCATTACCCCGTTTATTACCCCTATTCTTTCTCGTCATCTGATGAACTAGACGAACACCACCATACAAAAACGAACGACAAAAAACAAGCGCGCTCATATGGGCTGGCCACCTTGAGCCACCGGGTGGGGTCAATTTTTTGATGCAGGGACGATATGCTTATGGGGGGCGTACACCCCTTTCGCCGCCTAGATTACGGGTGCCCATTACTAGGCCGCGTCATTTTTGGACCAGTTTTCAAAAACGAGCCACTGGTCGTGCTCCGGCCATGCGCGGTAATCGCGCAAATGGCCTACCGAAGGTCTCCCTTCGCAGTCATGGCACAGCTGTACGGCTAGAACAGCAATACGGCCAGTCCGATACCGCCAAGGATGGTCATGGCCATGCCGACTTCCTGCAGGGTGCCGTCTTCGCACGCTTTCCACATTGCTATGCCAGCCCCCATAAACAGCCCACCGATGACAAGCGCCGCTTCCATTACTTACCTGCCAAGCGTGCGGTTGCTTTGTGTAGGCGGAGGAAGTGCACCCCGATAAGGATAGGCAGAACGTAGCTAATCAGCACGTTTGGCAGAACACTAATCGGCATGGTCGTGAGAAATTCGAGGAATTCTTCGAGACCATCTGTCATCCAGACAATGATGAATATACTGAGAATCCCACGCGCCAGCATCCAGTATCCAGTCAACAGAAGGAACCGTGCTCGATATTTCTCAATGAAAGGCAGAAGCGCGCAACCGATGCCGAATATCCCGAAGAGAAGGTTTAGTGCATTGTTGCTGCTAACACCCACGTATAGGTCAACGAATCCACGAATCGACACAAAGCTGAGCGCCGCGAGTACCCACCAACGAGGCTTGCCCTGCTTCGATAAAGTTCCTTCGTATCTGTCGACGGGCGTAACCTTGGAAAGGTTTCTGGCAACAACAACGAGGCAGAGAATAAATGCTGCCAGCAACACGGTCGAGGCCGGGTCCAGAGAAGCTTTTTTCTTCCCCTCACCAATACCATCTGCCCATCCTAGGGAGCGGCCAGAGTTGGGGTTTGATGTTGGGGCATCACTGAGTGCGGATGCAATGAGCGGGTTGCTTTTCAGCAGGTCGTATGAATCGTTCACTCCGGGTCCACCAATATCACTCGTGCGCTCTTGTAAAATTGCGTATGCCTTGGCCAGCTTTGGGTCATCACTCCCATATCCACCCGCAATTCTACCATTGAGCGCCTGTAAAGCTTCCGCCATGCGCGGGTCTTTGCTGAGGTCATAAGCCGTGCTGACTTTGAAGATTATGAAGCCTGCGGCGTTGTCTTGACATGCATCAGCTGGAGGGTGCATGTCATGTTTTTGTTGGGTCTGTAGCATTGTATAAAATGATTTCCCTCGCTCCCCGTAAGCACGATAGAACTCCGGCTCTTGTTGAATCGGAATTGCCCAGCGAAGTAGTGCCACGTTTACCAAATGTCTAAAATGTGATGAGGCATCAACGCTGGTCTGGCTATCGCCGCACAGCATCGCCATGCCGTTATATTCAGCAGTTCGGCGAACATTTTCCATCAGCTCATCGGCTGTCTGTGGTGGAGAAGCTATGGCCTGTTGTGACAGCGCCAACCAGATGATTGCACAACAAAGAATGCGCATGACTACTCCCTTCCGATGGTGATCGGGGAGTGAATAGACCTATCGTTGGAAAGGCCGCGCGGGTCTTTAGAGCTTGCGCCCTTGGACATACACCAGCGCCTCCCCGACCATACGGTGGGGAGTGCTTGCGGCGCACTAGGGCCGCCAACGATAGGAGGTATTCAGCCCCCAGAGCAACTTCGCCGCTCATGTGGACATCATTAGTTGACCTTGTCTTATCTGGCAATTTCTAATCCAATGCAGGCCATTACAGGAGGAAACCATGCCTTTATCCAATGATACCCCCATCAACGCGCCTGCTGATGACCTGTTCGGTCTTGATACCTTTGCAAAAGCACTTGCCGGAAACATCGAAAACCTATCCGCGCCAGAAGGCACAGTGTTGTCAATCAACGGGCCGTGGGGTTCAGGTAAGAGTAGCGCCATTAACTTGATGAAATGCCATCTGGCCGACACGGTTGCGGCAGGAAATATCCAGCTTGTGACCTTTAATCCATGGTGGTTTGCAGGGGCGGATGCTTTGACGGTGGCCTTCTTTCAAGAATTGAATGCTGCTATTGGCCCCTCGCTTTCCGAAAAAGCCCGAAAAGCGTTTAGCGCCATTGGCAGCGGTGTCTCCGCCGTGGGGCAGGTAATAGCTACCGCAGTAAACCTAAAAGCACCTGGTATCGGAGACGTGCTCGGCAGCATTTTTAGTTTCTTGGGAGCCCGCTCAAAAAATAATCGGACAGTTGAGCAGGAGCATGAAGTTCTCGTTGAGGCTTTACGGGAACAGAAAAAACGGTTCCTTGTAATCATTGATGATATAGACCGCTTAAACCCAGATGATGCTTTAAATATTTTCCGCCTTGTCAAATCGGTGGGACGGCTGCCCAACGTGATTTACCTGCTAGCATTTGACCGGACTTTATCAGAACGCCTTGTTGCTGAGCGCTTTCCATCCGAAGGGCCAAGTTATCTCGAAAAAATTATTCAGACTGCTTTTGAAATTCCTCCGCCATTGGTTGATGAACTCCGCCAGCAGTTACTATCTCGGGTTTTCGAAACTATCGGGCAGCCCTCCGAGACCAACTTAGTTCGGTTCATGAACATTTTTTACGATGTAGTAGCACCTTTATTACATACTCCACGCGACATGGTCCGTCTCACCAGTGAACTTGCTGCAACATGGCCCTCTATTAGCGGGAATGTGGACAGAGGTGATTTTGTGGCTTTGGCAGCGATTCGCCTATCGGCACCAGAAATATATCAAGGCATAAGAAATAATCCCGAGGCACTGTGTGGTACGAGGGGTATCGGGGCTGGCAGAGACCCAGACATCGGTCAACGCTACTTGGAAATGCTCCATTTAAACAATTTGTCGCCGCGTGAGGCTGCGCGTTGGCAATCAGCACTTAGGCGCTTATTTCCCAAGCTGGATAGCATCTGGGCGAACACTTATCATCAGGGCGATGAGTGGGATAGACAACGCCGTGTTTGTTCTTCTCGACATTTTAGAACCTACTTCTCCTATGCTGTATCCGATGAGGCTATACCGGAAGAAGAGCTACAGCAGCTTATAAACAGAGCAGATGATGTCCCGTTTGTGCAGGATTACGTACGACAGAATATCCAGCGCATAAGACGCAATGGTACGACTCGCGCATCACTACTCCTAGACGAACTTATCGGACGCTCAGCAGACATCGACGAAACCAGAATCACAGGTTTCCTGTCTGCCATATTTTCATTAGGGGATGAACTCGACATTCCATCCGATGAAGCTCGCGGATTCAATATTGGCAGCAATCCGCTGCGTATTCACTGGATGTGCAATCGAATTACCGAGCGGTTCGATGAGGCTCGCAGGGATACCATATTCGAGACTGCAGCAGAATCTGCCCCTTTGGGATGGCTCTGTGATTTTGCCGACCGCTGCCAGCGTTTTCATGACCCAAACCGACAAAACACTATACCTCCATTAGTAACGCAGCCTGCTGCGAATAGATTAGTGGCGCGTAGCATCGCTCAGTTGCGTGAAGAAGCGGCAAGCGGCGCGCTCGCCAGCAACACACGACTTGGCGAATTACTGTTTATCTGGCGTCGTCTGCCAGATGGCCTGACCGAAGTACGACAATGGACAGATCAGCAGCTAGCCAATGATACCTTTGTTATCAATATTGCAAAGACCATGACTTCACATGGCTGGTCGCAAGGTATGGGAATAGACGGAAACGGCGATAGAGTGGCCCGTCGTAATACACAGGTTCATGAAGTTACGTATCAGGAAATCATAGACATAGTCCGCCTGAACACACGAGTAGATGAACTGCTGGCGAATACGGGTAATTTATCCGCTGAAGCAATCGAGACCCTCAATACTTTTAGAAACGCACCTCGCCGTGACCCACGACGCTTAGACGATTGAGAGGTCTTGTGAGCAGCATTCTTGAAGAAGGCTTTTTAGCAACAGACATCCAGCACTGGATTCGTGAAAACGAAAGTCAAAAGCCAGAACTACTGCTTGCGCGAGACGTGAATCGGCTGGCGCAGGCTATTTTTATCAGCTCTTCTCCTCAAGGGGACCGTGGTCTGCTGGTCGCAGCGCTATTTGCCCGGATGCTTGAGCATTACCAAGCTACAGTTTTGATGGCTGAACGGAATATGGAAAATAGCGCTACAGCCATGACAAGGATTTTGCTCGAACCAGCATTTTCGCTTGTTGCCTGTGTGAAGCACGAAGATTTTCATTACAAGCTGGCGGATTGGGACGCACTAACTGTGAAAAAAATGGCAAAGAGCCTTCAGAAGGTTTCTCCGCAGGGTTCAACCCTCACACAAACCGAACTCGATGCTATCGCAAAACAGATCGAAGAAGCCCAGCGTGACCTGGATACACTGTATAAGCAAAACAAAGAAGCTGCCCTGACCGATGATAATGACCTGAAGGCATCTCGCATCGCAGAATATGCGGGCATGGAAGATTTTTACCACGCTATTTATTCGGTCTTCAGCAACACTGTGCATTCAGCGGTGAGAAGCCTTGGTGGTCACGTTGAAGTCGATGCAGAGGGCGGCATAAAAAACATTGCATGGGGCCCGGACCAGCTGCAAGGTTATGCACTGAGCACCGCTATCGCCGTAATGCTCCATTCTATGGAAGCGTATGTAGCCTTGCATCCTTCGGATGCGTTCGTATCAGCCCTCCAGCCGCTTCTTGAGCGTCTTCGCGTTATGGAAGAAGAAGCTATGCATGCACTTGGTAGTTCCTCAAGTGTGGAAGTAAAGCCCGCTCCTAGTCCTTAATGACCCTGTTTAGCCCAACTGGACTGCGCGGCAACGCGCATGTCCATTCGACTAGGTGTCACAGATAAACAAACACCCCGGTGTTGCCACCGAGGCGTTTAAATGCCCGCAATGCCGTCCCGCCGTCCCACATGGTACGCTGGGACGGATTATCAGCTCACATAGCGCTCAAAGGCATCCTCGAAGTCTTCGAGGGCGTAGCCCTTGTACTGTTCCATGCCTATGCGGAGGGTGCGTGGGCGTATTCCGAACGGCGCTAATAATTCGGCTAGCTGTCTCCCCGTAATCGCCTTGCCATGCTTCCAATCCCCCCAATGCCGATGGTCGAGTTTGCACATGGCGGCGATAATATCAGCGCTGGCCATCCTGATGTCTCCGGCTTCCGTAAAGATTTGCTGGATGTCAGATAAGGCGTTGCTCGCGTGCGAGCTATCGAGAGCAGCGGCGGCGGCTGATAACTTGCAGGCAGCGACTTCCGTCCGGCGGGGCCAATCTTTGCCAACGGCAGAAGCGATGGTGGCCAGCGGCAGCCAGTTGTCCGCCGCTCGGTCATGAAGACTTGCCGGAACTGCGGCTGTCATTTTCCCAAGAACGCCTGCGTTGTCATTCGCCCAACGCTGTGCCTTCGAGCGCAGTTCCGCGTAAAGAGGGCTGGCAAGGTCGAGCTTGTCGACCATTTCACCCTTCTTCTTTCGCTGAAGCTCGATAACGATGGAGCGGTCCAACAGTGTTGCCACGGGCAGTCCGATTTGCGCTATCAGCATGGGTGCCCACGTCGAAAAGCGCTTGGACTTGAACTCCTCGCCAACGGTGCGGGTGACGTAGGCGCTGGTCTTCACATGGCCACTATTGATTATGCCACGGGCCTCAACCATCGACTCCAAGAACGTATCAGCCTCATCAATCAGGATGGTCGGCTTGACGTCCTCAATGAGCCTAAAAATCGAGGCTGGCGAGGCATTCGCGGTGGTCACTGGCTTGTAGGCCAACTGCTGGATGATGCCGAGGAGCGTGGACTTGCCGCACCTTTTGTCAGGAGAGGTGAGCAACAGCCGTGGCGAAATCATGAAGCAGTCGAAGACGTAAGTCTTCAAGCACCACAACGCAACTGCATCCGCTGCATGGGCAGGCAGGATGGTATGGCGTTTGATTTCGGCTGCAAATTGCTCCAGCAGTACCGCGCCGTCTACCGTGTCCGGCCATGGTTCGGGCGTGTGAAGGCCCATGTCGCTGCCTGCAACAGATTCAGCACGCTGGCGTCGAAGCGCGATTACTTCTCTATCCAAGTCGGCCATGCTGATGCCGAGTGCCGCCGCTGCTTTCTTTCGACGAAGCGTGTACTGCACAGATGGCAGCTCGCTGAGTTGCTGGATAGTGCTGAGGGCCGCGTTTTCCGCTGATTCTTGCGATTGCACGTCCGATGGTGTACCTTCGTCTTGGACGTTTTTGATTGCCGCCGCGATGTTATCAGCATCTGCGGCGGTTTCGTTTTGGGCAGCCCCCTCGTCATGCACCTCAGTGCCAACCGCTAATTGCGAGGGCTTGGTTTTCATGAACTCAGGGATGTCTTTCTCGGCATCAGCGCTATCCATGGTTGGCCTCGCTTTGCGATTTGTAGGCGCTCAGACTGGCAAGCCAAGCATCCACCGCCGCTTTTTCGATGAAGGTGCGACGCCCAATTTTGAGTGCCTTTAGCTTCCCACTCCTCAAGAGTGAGTAAGCGGTGGTTCGTCCTACGCCTATTTTGTCGCAGAACTCCGTGATAGTCAGGAGGTCCTTATTCATAGCAATATCCTTCTTGGGGTTGATGATGTGCGGGTGCACGCCATTGCCCTTCAGAATACGCTTGTGGTTATCTACTCCTATCCCCGTAACTACTGGGAATTATCGACCACACTTACGGTGTGTCTTCTTCCGCATACTCGATAAGGAGCAAGGGTTTGTATTTGTAATACAGCTTACGGAGATGCTCGAAGCTGGCGTGACGTTTATCCGGGTTAGCGCCATCCGTTATATATTCTTCCACCGCTGCATCATCAGTGCATTTCTTCCGCTGCGCTATGCGATGAATGTCTTTGGCAATGTTGTGTTCGGCAACAATATCGGCCTTAGGTTTGCCTGCCCCGCGAGTATACTCGAAAGCACTGGAAATGGCCCTCTGGCGCATTTCCATGACTTTCTCGGCTGGTAGAGATGCAGAGTCTATTTTTGCATGTTTGGCGGCTAGCTTTTTAACGCTAGAAACAAAGTAGGCGCGCAACTCTTCAGGTGGAAGTTTTCCATGTTCTAGGCAATCCGCCATTTGAAGCAGAGCACCAAGCCGACCATTTGCCGGGTCTTCACCCGGCAAATCAGTTAACCCCAAATTGAGTTTGTCTATCTCGAACTCTTCCATTGCCACTCCTACGCGGTTTGCTTAAATTCGGCTCGGATGACTTCACCACCCACCGCCATTTTGTCGATATGGTCGGCCCAATCCTGCATCATCACTCGGCGCTGGCCAAGAAATTTAGCCCGGTCATAGGCTTCACCAAGTGGGCCAGATGCCTTGTGTGCAAGCTGCGCCTCGATAATGTCAGGCTGGTAGTCCAGCTCTTCACGTATGGTCGTTCTCGCTAATGCACGAAAGCCATGGGCAGTCATGCGATCACGAAAACCAAGGCGCTTGAGCGCACCAAGCACCGTGCCATCACTCATGGCGTGCCGGTGCCCCCGCTGGCTTGGAAACACCCACGGGCTTTGTAGCAACCCGCATTCAACTTGCTGGTCCTTTAGCACGGCGATGGCCTGTTTTGACAAAGGAACAATGTGCGGGCGGCGCATCTTCATGCGCTCCGCCGGTATACGCCACTCTGCCTTGTCGAAGTCGATTTCTTCCCAACGTGCTTGGCGCAATTCGCCGGGGCGAACGAAGGTTAAGAGTGAAAGCAACAGCGCGTTGCGCGTACGGACCATGAGCCGCGCATCATTACGATGGATTGCCCTCACCAGTTCTCGCACGCCATCCGACTCGATAGCAGCAAAGTGTCTGGTTTTCCGTGTTTTGAGTGCTCCTTGTAGGCTAGGTGCAGGATTATGCTCGCAGCGGCCAATTTGGTTGCCATAGCGGAAGACCTGCCCGCATACCTGCCTAGCACGGCTTACCGTGTCGAGAGCGCCCCGCTTTTCGATTTTCTTAAGTGCGTCGAGGAGATCGGGAGCCTTGATGTCAGCAATCGGCAACAAGCCGATTGCCGGAAAAACATCGGTCTCCAGTAAGTGCAAAAGGTACTGGCCATGGCCTTCCGACCACTTACCCTTGTTTACCTCATGCCATTCGAGAGCAGTCGCCTTGAAGGTATTGCGTGCGTTGAGTGCTGCCTTCCGCTTTTCATCTTTTTTTAGGGCCATTGGGTCTTGCCCTTGGCGAAGTAGCTTTTTGGCATTATCACGCTGCTCACGGGCTTCCAGAAGGCTCGTGACAGGATAAGAGCCAAACGAGAGAACTTTTTCTACCCCCAAATACTTGTACTTCATCTGCCACAGTTTCGAACCGTTTGGCATGATGCGCAGGTACAAACCGCCCCCATCGCTAAACTTGTACTGCTTGGCGGCAGGTTTGGCATTCTGGCAGGCGAGATTGCTCAGTTTCATAGTCTTTACCCCTTACTAGCGGGCGTTACCCCTTCGGATACCCCCTGATTGAACGAATGTGTGCGAACGAAGGGAGTTATCTACGAACAGTCCAGCAAAAGGATATGCCGCTAATTCCCTAGGAATATCGAACACGTCTGAACATCAGCGACTAAAAACATATAGGGAAATGGTGGCCAGGGACGGAATCGAACCGCCGACACGGGGATTTTCAATCCCCTGCTCTACCGACTGAGCTACCTGGCCACGCTATTACGGTGGGCAGTGCTATAGCTAAAGCCACCCGGCATGGCAAGCATCTGTTTCAACTATCTCAAAAAGGCCGGCTACTGTGGCTTTTCTGGCGATTCATCGAGCAGCGCACTGAGGCCTTCTTCGTCGATATCGTCAAGCTCCACCGCCGGAACGCTATAGCCGCCGGTGAACCAGCGGTTCAGATCCACCTCGCGGCAACGGGCGGAACAAAAGGGCTTTGCCTCGGGCGTGGTGGGTTTGGAACAGACAGGGCATAGGCTCATGCGGCGATCGGCTCTGCTGCAACAGGAACAAGGCCGTGCCCGACTGTCACCCGCTCGTCGAACACAAAACAGCCGCCGCGCCAGAGCGATTGCGCCTCAGGAATTTGCTCCAAATAGGCCAGAATACCGCCTTTGAGGTGGTAGACTTCCGTAAACCCGCGCGCGACGAGATAGGCCGAATATTTTTCGCAGCGTATGCCGCCAGTGCAATACATCGCGATGCGGGTATTTGCCTTTGCGGCGAGATGTTCATCTGTAAACGCCACCATTTGCTTGAAGTTGCGCGTGCCAGGGTTCACCGCGCCCGTAAAATGGCCGAGTTCGTATTCATACTGGTTGCGCGTGTCGATGGTAATCACATCCGGCGCGGTAATCAGGGCGTTCCAGTCCGCAGGCGCGATATGCACACCCACACATTGCGACGGGTTTGCCTCCGCACCGATGGAGATCAGCTCCCGCTTTACTTTTACCTTTGTGCGTTTGAAGGGCTGAGCGCCAAAATGGCTTTCACGCTTCATTTCGGTGGAGATAGCGAGCTGTTTGGTAAGATACGTAATCAGCATATTCACTTGCTCCGCTGCACCGGAGATAGTGGCATTCACCCCCTCGCGCGCGAGCGTAACCGTACCGCGAATGCCCAGTTCCTGCATGCGCGCGAGCAGCGACGGCTTCACGGCCGCAGGGTCGGCCAGTGGCGTAAAACTATAAAACGTAGTGATAGTAACAGGTTCGCTCATGCGGCTGCCATAGCGGATTCTGGCGGAAATGTCTAGCCTACGGCGAGCTGTTCTGTCGGCACCGCTTCAAGCCGGGCGGAAGGCGTAATGTTGCTCACCGCGTTGGTCGGCTGCATCTGCGGCACAGATGGCGGGGCGGCTGCAACAGTTAACGCTGGCTGCGGGTGTATCTGTGCAGCGATTTCGCGTAGCTTTTCGATGCGCGTTTCGGTGCTCGGGTAGCCGGAACGCAGCTGAGCCAACGCGCCCAAGAATGATTTACCCGACTGCGTGCCTTGTAATTTTTGTAGCGCGCTGATGAGCGCTTCCGGGTCGCCGGAGATTCTGGCGCCCTTCGCGTCTGCCTCAAGCTCTGTGGGGCGCACGGCGATATTGTTGGCGACGACGCCGCCGACAAATGCGCCCACTGCGAGGCATAAAAACTCATCGAACGCGCGGAACAGCACAGAGCCTTGGCTCCAACGCGAAGCGCCAAGGCGCAGCCCCAGCCGATGCGCAGCAATCGCTCCTGCTCCACCAAACAACGCCGTCGCGATGATGCGTGGGGTCTTGTGATTGCTCACCTCGTGCCCAATCTCATGACCGAGCACCGCATTTACCTCGCGCAGGTTGAGCAGTTTGAGCAGCCCTGTCGTGACCACCACTTCCTCGGGCGAAACAGTGAGCGCATTCGGCGCTTTATTTTCGGTAAGAATCAGCTGCGGCGCTTTTACCATTCCCGCGCGGGCGCACATGGCGTTCCAGCCTGCAATCAACTCCGGGTGAGACTCCCGCGTGATCAACTTGCCACGCTTGAGGCCGAGCTTGCCCAGTTCGTTCAGCAGATGCACGTCGATATTTTCGTTGCTCATCGCCACGCGTGGCACGAGATGCGGGTCGATATTCGGCGTGCCGGCGAGGCTTTCCTCCGGCGAAAAATCATGATGGCCAAACAGCCCCTGCACCCAATGGGTAAGCGAGGCCAGCGTTGCGCTCGACCATAACCCGATTCGACTGTGCTCGAACTGTGGCGTATTAGACTCCCATCACCTGCGCTTCAGCGGGTGCTTCGCGCAGCAGTTTGATCTCTTTTTTCGCGGGCACTTCAATTCGCGTATCGGCATTGTTGATGCCGGGCGACGCTTCAGCATTGATCGCATGCCCAGCGGCATCGACTAAGCTGCCACCTTCCGCAACATGCATATCGGAATGCTCCAGCGCCTTGTCCTGAATCGCTGTGATTTCGGCATCTTTGATGGCTTCGTCAGTGTGATGATGAACAACATGCGCAATCGCCGACGCACTCAAGTCTTTTATCAGCGACGCATATTGCCCAGGGGTAAGGTTAGGTAAATGCAGATTAAGCGTTTGCTCGTCGGCGTCGCCGCGAATTTGATCAATCGTCACAGAGTGGTTGCTCATTAGCGCAGAAATCACATGATGGCTTCTCAGCGCCTCGAGAATCTCACGCGATGCCTCGGCAAAATTACTCTCAATCATAGGGCCACGGAATGAGAGCTGAAATTTCGTCACTGGCGCATTAGGCGTATTATCACCAATCATATTGCTTAGCGAAAGAATTAGCCCTTCTGGGTGCGCTTCATCCCCCTTCAGCAGCTGCGAATTTATGGTTTGGCCGATATAATCTGCAAGATTTTTCTCTGCCTGTTTAAATTCAGATGGCTCTACGATTAGTCCTGCTTCTGCCGTAGGTACTACCGCGGGCGAAGCCGCTTGCATAGTGGGCGCTGCTACTGGCACAGCCAAAGCCGAATCAGCCACCGGATGTGGTGCTGGTGCGACTACAGGCTGCTGAGGCGCATGCGGTTCCTCAGGATTAAAGACGTTGATGTTGATATTATCCTGCGCAACATGCGGATGCCCTGCTTCCGGCGTAGGGGGTGCTTCTTTACGAGTCGCATCATCTGCCACCGAGTGATGCTCCGGCGGTGTAAGCTGCTCGCGTGCGGCAAGTTCTGCGAGGTTGGGCGATGCGGCGGTGATTTCGGTGTTTTGCATAGATGCCTCCTAAAACTAATTTACTCTTCACCATACCTCCTTTCAGGGCGTTTTTGTGTGACAGTTCTGTGACAATTGCAGCCCCAAGCATTTTTCATTTGACGCAGCGCAGCAAATTTGCATAAATGCGTGGACTACGTGCTGATTTTACCAAATTGCGGGCACGCTAAACAAGCAGCTAAAGCGGCGATAGATAATTCATAACCGTCTGTATAGACGCGTTTATCACCCCCTATGCTTGTTTTGCCACCCGCACCAACTGCGGGGGCTAATGACCTTTTTTCAAACCGTTCTGCTCACCATCCTGTCCGTGGCCTCCATGGCCATGGCGATGTGACGCGTGGTTTGAACCCCCGCGCCAAAATCTTCACAAAACTGTCACAAAACTCTCCGATAAATCATGCTACTATAACTCATTAAGATAAGGATTCCTTTGACCAACGACGTACAGAACAACGCAGAATCACTGGTAGGCGCATCGAAGAAAGACGATGCCCAGACCGCCGTGCGCTCCAAGCGCAACGTGATTGCTGAGGGCTTCCGCAACCGCACCAAAGGCGAGCGGCTGTTCAACCGTATCACCTATACGGGCGTTGCCTTTTTTGGCGTGACCAGCATTTCCGTGCTCATGACGTGGATACTGCGCGATAACCCTAAGACCTCCGCTAAATACGAAGCCTTTGTAAAAAAGGTGTGCGAACGCTTTCCAAAACACGAACCCGCAATCAATTCCAATGCAACCATTGCCACCCTGTTCACCGGCGGCACCATTGTTTCTGTTCTGCCAATCAAGTGGCTGGAAGACAATAAGGCCAGACTCGTTAAAAAATTCGATCACTGGTTCTACGGCAAAGAAATCGCAGAAAAAGACCCTGACATTGTAGCCGCCCATAAAGAAATGGAGGCCCTGCCCCAACAAACATGGGGATCGGTATTTAGTTCCCGCCTGATCGCGTTCGCTGCAACACTGGGCACCGCACTCGTTATGGGGTCTAATGAAAGCCCTCTCGCCAGAGCGACAGGTGAGTCGATCGACCGCCGCTCCACACAATTTGGGCGTTGGATGGATAAAACGTTGAATAAAAACAATCCCGCTATTGTGAAGCAGATTGAAGAGATCACTGCCGCCAACAAGGCAATGACGGATAAGGGGATCGAGATTTTACGCGAAGCTCCGCATGTGGATCGTGTGGCAACGCGAATCTGGAGCTATATCGGTCTGGATGGTTTCTACAGCATCATCACCAGTGTCACACTGTATGCGTTTACACGAATTCTTGCGCCCATTATTGGCAAAAAGAGTAAAGAAGAAGCGCTGACTACACAACAAGTCAAGGATGCGCCAACAACCTTGCCTGTGGCGGCTGAACCTAAACATACTGCGACACACACTGAGCACGCACCAACCCACCATGTGTCCCAGACGACGCACCATCAGCGGTTGGCTGAGCCGACTCACGCACAGGAAGTCACCGCCTGATTGCAGTTGCCAGCGTTTATGCGTATAGTGGGCTCCTATGACCGTCAATCGCACCCAACCCTCCCTGAGCCGCGACTTCGCTATGCTGTCGCTGCTCATCCTGTTTATTCTGGTGGGGGTGGCAATCGGCGTGATTGTCGATACCACCAATAAATACGAACGCGACGTGTTCAAGCAGATGGAGAGCGAGGCACTGCGCCTTGATCGCGCGCTCATCGTCGAGCTCGAAAATAGCTCGTACATCCTTGAATCCGTCGGCCGCCAAATACAAGCCACAGGCGATAATGAAGAAAATATTGCACAGCTATATTTCTCTTTCGCAAAGGCAGAGGGCTCCAAGCGAAACATCTTCTCATGGGTGAATAAATCCCAGATGATTACGGTCTCGAATAATCTTGGCGTCCTTGAAATACCCATCGACGTTTCCGACCGTGATTATGTCAAAAAATCCATTGCTGAACCATGGAAGGTCCATATTGGAAGGCCGATTGATGGACGCTTATCGAACAAATGGGTCCTACCGATGAGCCTTGGCATTACGGATAATAGTGGGACTTATCTCGGAACGGTTGTTGTAGCGCTAGATACTACCACGCTGAGCGAGGAGATGAGCCGTACAATGAAAGATAGCGGCATTCATTTCGCGTTAACAAACTTGGCACTCACGCTACTAACACAATCAGGTTCCGCAGAGCGTTTTTTTAGTGAAAATTTTGATGTAGGTGCTCTCTCAAAAATTGATTTCTCCTCTACAAAATCAGAAATCTATTCCGAAGGATCGTTATTCAACAGCAAAAAAATCTACTCTTATTTCGAGCGCTCCAGCGAATACCCGTATATTATTTTTCTCGGCATAGATGCTGATGCAAGCCGCACTGCTATTTATAAATTACTGGGCCCGCGCCTCTTTCAACTATGCGTGATTGCAGCCTTTCTCCTGTTTATATTATGGACCGTACGCAAGCGAATTATTCATCCGGTGATTGCACTTACGGATCAAACTGCATCTATCATGCGCGGGATACCGTTTGATACTTCCTGCACCTCTGGCCCGCTTGAAATTGAACAGCTCTCGAACGAAATCAAGCGCCTCTACGACTATATCGAAGAGCGATTGCGAGTAGAGGCGGAGCTCCACCTCAAGAAATCCGAACTTACACGTATTAAAGAAGCCGCCCAAATGACCAATCAGGTCAAAGCAGACTTTTTTGCCTATGTCGGGCAAGAACTCACAGAGCCTCTGGAAGTAATTCTTGCGCATAGCGAAACGGTAAAAGATCAACATTTTGGCCCCATCGGAAATACAAAGTACTTGGCCACTGCGGATGATATTTACGAGCACGCCCGGCAGGTTCTTGCCATGCTTAGCGATATCCAGGCGATCTCAAAAGCCGAAACAGGCCTGCTGGCGCTGAATGAAACAGACGTTGATCTGGGCTTTGTACTACAAAAATCCATCCGTATCTTCCGAGATAAAAGCCAAAACGCATTTGAGGTTCAAGCAGATATTCCGGCCAATTCAATTCAACTGCAGGCCGACGACCTACGTATGAAACAAATGGTTCTCAGCATTCTGAACGCCGCTAGCCAACAGTTGACGTCTGGGGATACGATTCGGATTCTATGTAATATTAAAGCGCAGGAGGTCTGCCTTACCTTCTCCTATGCGATTACAGCCACCCCTAATAGCACCGCGCGTAGTAAGCATGGGCTCGACATCGCCCTTGCCCGCCTACTTATCGCCATGCATCAAGGCACGCTCGATGTTAAAACGACGCATGACCGCGTGACGACCATCATCGTAAAATTCCCAGCAATTCGAACGCTTTAGAATGAAACCCCACTTTCTTTGTATAAAACTTTAGTCTATTAACGAAGTTTTAAGGATGTTTGGGTATAGTGAGGAAGTAGCCAACCACTTCCTGCGGGAGAAGCATGATGAGCAAGCCAACCAAAGACATCACTGTAGAGATTACAGAATATACTGGGCATGTAGAAGCTCCCACCCACAGCGCCATGTCTAAGAAAGAGCATGATCATTTGATCGACTCTTATAAAAAAACTCAACCGAAGGCAGACAATAAAGCTGCGAAGGAAGCTCAAAATAAGGCTGCAGAGGCATATGTAAAAAAAATTAAAGACACCGAAGACAAAGTCAGCGCGACACAGCATGTTGACTTACCCAAATCATGGGATGGCAAAGTGACTTTTGGCAAGGCTGACGGACAACTTTACAAGGATGAATTTTGCGCAAATGGGGGCGATGATAAGACCCTCAAGCTCTTTGATCGCGATAAAGATGGATTCGTAGAGAAAGAAGAAATAGCCGCAGTACTACACGCGATTGATAATAAAAATCATGCGCGCTTTGAGAAATTAGTGGGCAAGGGCTCAGTTAGCCTATCTTCTGTTATCAGCACCGCTAAAGATTTGCATATTAGCGAAAAAGATTTGGGTAAAATGAGTCCAAACTACACGCTAAACGTAAAAACTAAGAGTACTGCTAACGATATTACTTTTATCGATTAATCTTCCAGCGGCACATTCGCCGTCCATGGCCGATTTCCTTGCCAATCGGCGCTAGTCTTGATGCGGAGCGCGCCGTTTTCTTCGACCCATAACGCGAGCACATTGCTATTTTTCAGCCGTTCTTTGTCGAGAAGCAATGTATCATTCGCGCAGTGCAGCCCATTGATTCCGCTCAGCACCAGTGCGGATTTTTCGCAATCCTCCGCTACCGCACCTGCATCCGCCGGGAAGCTGATGACGACGCCTTTCACCGTTGCCGCGCAGCCGAGGTCATCGCAGCGCCAGGCGGGAATATCTGATTCCGGCAGCTCGGCGTAGCCAAGCCCATTCGCCCATAAATCGACGATCATGGAACCCTCTCGCCCACGCGCCAGCACGTAGCCGTCGTTCCCGCGCAAGGCAATCTGCTTCAGCTCGCTACCGACCAGCATATCGGGCTGTTTCACCAAGGCGAGCGTCGCCACCCCCGCCAGCATCAGCACCACCCCAAAACGCCGTGCCCGCGTTTGCCATAGGCAGAGCCACATCAGCCCTAGCGCAAACAGCCCCACGCCATGGGCCGGAATCGATGGCACAAAAATCTGCGCATGAGGGAAAGACGACACCCAATACGCAATTGCAAGAAGCGTACGAATGCCCCAATCCATCAGCCATAGCGCCGCACTATGCAGCCCCAGCGGCAGCAGGATAAAATAGAGCGCCACGGTCGGCATTAGGAACAGGCTGACCAGCGGCGTGGCAAGCGTGTTAGCCAGCACGCCATAGATCGAAAGATTATTGAATTGCGCAATGACAAACGGCGCCGTCGCGCTCTCGGCCACCACGCTCACCAGCACCATGGTGAACAGCACACGCAGCGCGCGGCTGAAGCGCGGCTCCGCTGCCTCCGGCCGCAGCAGGGTGGTCTCCACCAGCGCGATAATCGCCAGTGTCGCCGCGAAGGAGAGGATAAATCCAGGATCAATAATCACTGCGGGGTTCGCGACGAGCATCAGCAATGCGGCGATGGAAAGCGAGCGCATCGGGTCGACATGCCGCCGCAGAATCACCGCGAGTAGCAGAAGGAAAATCATCACATACGCCCGCACGGCGGAGGTCGGCAGGCCAGTCACGAACAGATAGGCCGTCACCAGCAGCAGCGTTGCGCAAGCCGCGACGGTTTTTACCTGCGGGCGCAGGCGCAAGCGGCGTGGCAACAGCAGCGCCAGCAACCGGAGGCTGATAAAAATTACCCCGGCAATCACCACCATATGCTCACCGGAAATCGCGACGATGTGGTAGAGGTTGCTTGCCCGAAGCGCGTCGAAATCCGCCTCGCTGATGGCGCGTGCCTCGCCCGTAATCAGCCCGGCGGCGATACCGCCTGTCTTCGGCCCCAGCTGATCGAGAATCTCTTGCGTAATGCGCACCCGCCAATTGCGGAAATCCGTCGCGATGCCTGGCGACGTTTCATGCGCCACCACACGCCAAGGAGGCAGGCCAAACCCCACCGCACCAATCTCACGGAAGTAGAAATAGCGCGCAAAATCGAACCCATGCGGTAACGCCGGGCCCATCGGCGGCCGCAGCCCGGCCATCAGGTTCACCGTGTCGCTGATCATCGGCAGCTCAGGCTTCGTGCCCTTTTTAATCCGCACGCTGAGACGCACGTTCTGCGGCGTATGCTCCGACGGAAAATCGCTGATCATCACGTCTTTCAACGTCAGCCGCACGCCATGTTCGGTCTGCACCACATCCGTCACCGTGCCCATCACCGGGCGGGGTTCGAGCGACTCGTGCAGCACGGTTTGCGGTGTCCAATGCGTGTAGATTTGCGCCCAGGCTGCACCCATCAGCACCAGAGATAGCGGCAGCAGAAGCAAATGCAGGCGTCGCCACAGCGCCAGCAGCGTCAGAAATGCCCCAACCGCAAACGCCGGAAAAAGAATGGCCGAAGGCTCATTATTTAGGCCGAGATACAGCGTAATCCCCGCCCCAAACCACACGGGCAGCCACAGGAAACGGCGCGAACGCTCTGCCTCCCACCATTTCTGCATAGCCTCTATCCCGCGTGACATCCTGATTCCCGCTGCTATAAGTGCGCCCATTCCTGTTCATCTATGAGAAATTTTATGACTATTGTCACCCGTTTTGCTCCCTCCCCCACCGGCATGCTGCATATTGGCGGCGCACGCACGGCGCTGTTCAACTATCTGTTTGCACGCCACCATGGCGGCCAGTTCAAGCTGCGCATCGAGGACACGGATGAAGCCCGCAACTCCGACGCCGCCTATCAGGCGATTGTCGATGGGCTAAAATGGCTCGGCCTCACGCATGATGGCGAGATTGTGTATCAGCGCCTGAACGCTGCGCGTCATCGCGAAATTGCGGAAGAACTGGTCAAACGCGGCGCGGCGTATCACTGCTACACCACGCAGGAAGAACTGGCCGAGCAACGCGCGGCGGCTGAGGCCAAGGGCGAGATTTTTAAATATGATAGAAAATGGAGAGATGGAAAGCTCACACCTCCCGCTGGCATCAAACCCTCCATCCGCATCAAAGCACCGCTTGAAGGCGAGATCATCGTGCATGACGCAGTGCAGGGCGATGTACGCTTCGGCCCTGATGCGCTCGATGACATGGTGATCCTGCGTTCGGATGGCAACCCCACCTACAACCTCGCCGTTGTCGTCGATGACCATGACATGGGCGTGACGCATGTGATTCGCGGCGATGACCATCTCAACAACGCTGGTCGCCAGACCCTCATCTATCAGGCGATGGGGTGGGAAATCCCCGTGTTCGCGCATATCCCCCTCATCCACGGGCCGGATGGCGCAAAGCTCAGCAAGCGCCACGGCGCGACCAGCACAACCGAATACGCCACTATGGGCTACCTGCCAGAAGCGATGCGTAACTACCTCGCCCGCCTGGGTTGGAGCCATGGCGACAGCGAGATTTTCAGCGATGCCGAGGCGATTCAGTGGTTCGGGCTCGACCATGTGGGACAGTCGCCCAGCCGTCTTGATTTCGCCAAGTTGAACCATGTGAATGCGCATTATCTACGTGCACGGCCAGTGGCAGAACTCGCCGCCTTGATTGGGGTCGATTCCACGCTCGCCGCTGCCATTGAGAGCGTGAAATCCAAAGCCCACACGCTACCGGAGCTGAAGGAGCAGATTCAGTTCTACCTCGCCGCCCCGACTGCTTACGACGACAAGGCTAAATCCGCACTCGACAAAGGGCGCGCGACGCTCGCCGATGCCGTGAAGCTGCTTGCGGAGGACAGCACCCTCGCATGGGAAGCCGAGTCGATTAAGGCCAAAATCGCGGCTATTGCGGAACAACTCGGAAAAAAACTGGGCGAGGTTATGCCGCCCATGCGCGCCGCACTCGTAGGCGCGATGAGCGGGCCAGACGTACCAGTAGCGATGACGATCCTAGGCCGCGACGAGGTGCTGAGACGCTTCACCACCGCGCTTGCCGCTTGATTTTGCAACAGATAGGCGTATCCTGAAACCATGACCATTCTTCCTCTAGTCATCGCGCCGGACGAGCGCCTCAACCTCCCCTCCAAACCGGTGGAGAAGGTGGACGACACCATCCGCAAACTGCTGGATGATATGCTCGACACGATGTATGCGAACCAAGGCATCGGCCTCGCGGCGGTGCAGGTTGGCGTGCATCTGCGCTGTATTGTGGTGGACATTGCCGTGCGCGATGGTGGGCGCGACCCAATCAAATTCATAAACCCGGAAATCATTCGCACGTCGGATGAAAAACGCGTCTTCCAGGAAGGCTGCCTGTCCTTCCCCGACCAATATTCCGATGTGGAGCGCCCCGACACAGTGACCGTGCGCTATCTCGATGAAAACGGCGCTGAGAAAACCATCGAGGCCGACGATATTCTCGCCACCTGTTTACAGCACGAAATCGACCACACAGACGGCGTAGTCTTCGTCGATCACATCTCGCTGATGAAGCGCGATATGATTCTTCGTAAACTGAAGAAAGCCAAGCGCCTCGGGCTTCTCAGCCCACTGCCAGAGGGCACCCCACTTTAGAAATGACAACCGCTGGCGACACTGCTAAACCGTGTCCATGCGCTTTCTCTCTACACTTATTCTGCTCGGTTTGCTGCCGCTAGCCACGCTCGCACAGAGCCGTTTAAACGCACCGCTGATCGCGGTGGGCGATGGCGCAGTGCTGACCCGTCAGCCTGCTGCAGCGGAAGCAACGCCTGCCGCCACACCAGAAGAGAATACGACGGAGGATAAAACCGCTTCTCCAGCACGGCCGGAACGTCCTGCGAGTCCACCGCGGCCAGAGCACCCAGCTCGTCCTGCGTCACCGCCCTCGCCAGAATCGCCTGGGCGCCCCGCTAAATTATGGCCGCGCGATACGATTCCGATTTTTGTAACCGCTTGCTCGCACCTCAATATCGACAAAATACCGACGTGCCGCTGCATCATCAACGGGCTGATGGTGCAAATGACGCACGATGAATTTCTGCGGCTGAACGAAGCGCATCTTATGGAGGCGGATACACGTTACATTACCCTGCGCGAAAACTGCGTCGCTCAGGCAAAACAATCCAAACAATAGGTTCGCATGCGCGTTATTTTTATGGGCACTCCCGCCTTTGCCGTTCCGGCATTGAAGGCGCTGCTTGGCTCAGCGCATGAGGTTGTCGCGGTCTATAGCCAGCCACCTCGCCCCGCCGGGCGCGGGCTGAAGCTCACCCCCTCGCCTGTGCATCAACTGGCGGAGGCGCATGGCATTGCTGTCTTCACTCCCGTGAGTCTGAAATCAGCGGAGGCGCAGGCAGATCTCGCCGCACATGGTGCCGATATCGCCGTGGTCGCGGCTTATGGCTTGCTGTTGCCGCAAGCGGTGCTCGATGCCCCGCGGCTTGGCTGCATCAACATCCACCCGTCTGACCTGCCGCGCTGGCGGGGTGCGGCACCCATTCAACGCACGCTGATGGCGGGCGACTGCGAAACGGCTTGCTGCATCATGCAGCTTGAGCTCGGGCTCGATACCGGGCCTATTCTGCTACGCACACCCTACACCATCCCGCCAGAGATGGACGCAGGCGGGCTGCACGACGCGATGGCGACACTCGGTGCCGAGCAAGTACTCACCGTGCTCGCGCAGCTGGAAAGCGGCAGTGCGAAACCCCAAACGCAATCGCACGAGGGCATTACCTACGCCGAAAAAATCACCAAGGCCGACCGGGTTCTTGACTGGAACCGGCCAGCGACGGAGCTGCTCGCCCAGATTCGTGGCCTCAGCCCAACCCCTGCTGCAATGACTGAAATCAACGGCGAAACGGTGAAAATTTTCCGTGCAGCAGTCGACGTCGGTGACAAAGACAAACCCAGCGGAATGGCGCTCGACAACCAATTACGCATCAATGCCGGAAACGGCACCGCTTTACGGTTGCAGGAACTGCAGCGGCCGGGTAAGAATCGGCAGGCTGCGGAGCAGTTTTTACAGGGAAATGCCCTTTTCGCGGGCAGTTTTGTAAAAAATGCACCCCTCGGTTGATTTCCCCTTTAATGATTGCCTTATTTGTGGTATAAAAGTCGCTGTTGAATAGAAAATTCACACCATAAAACGAGGCATTCCACATGTATTCACAATGGCAGATGACTATGAATGATGACGTCGTTATTTACAAACAACTGGATGAACTCAAAGAACAACATCGCCAGTTAGATATTGAAATTCAATCCCTTGCAGGCGCTCAGGACGAAATGGCTATCGCCCGCCTGAAAAAGCGCAAACTGCAACTGCGTGACCAGATCCAGACCCTCGAATTCGAGATCTACCCCGATCAACCGGCGTAGCCGACGCATTACGTACCAATAACATCAACCCCGCCCATTCGGCGGGGTTTTTTGTTACGCCGCAAGCCCTTTCGCCATAAATTGCCCCAGACGGCGGGCAAAAGCACTGCTATCGGTCACAGGCTCGCCCTCAGCGATCAGCGCTTGGTCGTAGAGCAGCCACAGCGCGTCTTCCGTATCCGCACTCATACCACCCGCCGCCACTCGCGCCGCGAGCGACTGAATCACCGCATGGCTCGGGTTGATCTCAACGATTTTCGCCGCGCGCTTGGGCAGTTGCTTATGCTCGGTTAAAAACCGCTCCATCCGCATGTCCATATCGCCCTCGCCGACGCTGAGGCAAATCGGCGTTTCCGAGAGTTTGCGCGTGGTGCGCACCGTTTTCACCGTATCGCCATAAAGCGTTTTCATCGCCGCCATCAGCGCCTCGATACTGTCGCTTTTTTCGGCTTCAACCGCTTCGTCTTTCGTTTCGCCCTCTACTGCAAACTTCTCGAGATCCGCACCCGCCTTGATAACCGAGCGGAACGGCACATCGGCATATTTCAGCGTCACGTTCGTCCAGAAATCATCGACATGGTCGGTGAGCAGCAGCACATCGATGCCGCGCTTGGTGAAGCCCTCAAGCTGCGGGCTGGATTTCAGCGCCGCAATGGAATCGCCACTCAGGTAATAGACCGCCTCCTGCCCCTCGCGCATATTGGCCTTATATTCGGCGAGCGTCATCAGCTTCTCCGGCGACGAACGCGTGTAGAACGCGCAGCATTCGAGGATTTTATCACGCGGCGCCATGCTCTCGCACAGACCTTCTTTCAGCACGCCACCGAAATTCTCCCAGAAGGCAGCATAGTCCGTCATGTCCTTCTCGGCACGTTTTTTGAGTTCGCCAAGCACGCGGCTCGTGACCGATTCGCGGATCGTATCGAGAACGGGCGATTTCTGCAGCGTCTCGCGGCTGATATTGAGCGGCAGATCGGCCGAATCCACCACCCCGCGCAGGAAGCGCAGATAGGGCGGAATCAGCTCCACGCCTTCATCCGTGATGTATACGCGCTTCACATAGAGCTTCACGCGGCGCTTGCGCTCTGGGTGGAACAGGTCGAGCGGCTTGATGCCCGGAATGAACAGCAGGTTGGTGTACTCCACCTTCCCCTCCGCCTTGTTATGCAGCACCGCCCACGGCTTCTCCGGGCTATGCGCCACATGGCGATAAAACTCCTGATACTGCTCGTCCGTCAGCGAGGCTTTCGGCTTCGTCCAGATCGCCGAGGCCTCGTTCAGCGTATGGGTGACGCCTTCCGCATCCGTCAGCGTAATCGGGAAATCGATATGGTCCGAATAGGTGCTCGCGATATGGCCGAGGCGGTGGCGGTCGAGATATTCCTTCGCTTCGTCTTTCATATGCAGCGTGATCGAGGTGCCACGTGCGTGCGACGTAGCGGGCGCAACCGTATAGCCCCCCTGCCCGTCGGATTCCCACATCCAGCTGGCGTCTTCGCCTTCTTTGCGACTGGTGACCGTCACTTTATCCGCGACCATGAACGAGGAATAAAACCCAACCCCAAACTGGCCGATGAGGTTTACCGCGTTCGTATTATCCTCGCTCATTCTGCTCAAAAATTCCGAGGTGCCGGACTTCGCAATCGTGCCCAGATTCGCAATCATATCCTCGCGGTTCATGCCGATGCCTGTATCGGTAATCGTCAGGGTTTTTGCTTTTTCATCGAGGGTGAGGTGAATCGAAAGCTCGGGCTGATCCTTGAGCAGCGCACTCTCCGTCACCGCGGCGAAGCGCAGTTTATCGCATGCGTCCGACGCGTTGCTGATCAACTCGCGCAGGAAAATATCGCGGTTGGTATAGAGCGCGTGAATCATCAGATGCAGCACCCGCCCGGTTTCTGCGGAAAAAGTTTTGGTTTCAACGCTGTTGGTCATGGTACCCTCGTGATGTATGGGATGCTGATATAGGGCGGCAGAAGCGTCCTGCAACCCCTAGGCTTTATATGCCTTGAAGCGCAGCAGATGGTCGGCCAGCACACAAGCCATCATTGCCTCGCCCACCGGCACGGCGCGGATACCCACGCACGGGTCATGCCTGCCTTTGGTGACGATTTCCGTATTCTCGCCGGATGCCGTAACGGTTTCGACCGGCGTAAGGATCGAACTGGTGGGCTTCACCGCAAAGCGCACCACCACAGGCTGGCCGCTACTGATACCGCCGAGGATGCCGCCTGCGTGATTGCTCTGGAATTCTACATTTCCGCCTGCTCCGGCGCGTAGCCGGTCCGCATTCTGTTCGCCCCGAAGCGCGGCGGCGGCGAAGCCATCGCCAATTTCCACGGCTTTGACCGCATTGATGCTCATCATCGCGCGGGCGAGGTCGGAATCGAGCTTATCGTAAATCGGCTCGCCAAGGCCGGCGGGCACGCCTTCAGCCACCACCTCGATCACCGCGCCGAGTGAGGAGCCAGACTTACGGACCTCATCGAGCGTTTTCTCCCAGCGTGCGGCGGCCTTTTTATCCGGCGACCAGAAGGGATTATTTTCAATTTCACCTAGCTGAAAATTCGCGCGGTCGATGGCGTCATCCCCCACCTGCACCAGATAGCCCTTCACCGAAATGCCCGCCGCTGTCAGCAGCTTCCGGGCAACAGCGCCTGCAGCCACACGCATCGCCGTTTCGCGCGCACTGCTGCGTCCACCGCCGCGATAGTCGCGGATGCCGTATTTTGCCTGATAGGTATAATCCGCGTGGCCGGGGCGGAAGCTGTCTTTAATCTCAGCGTAGTCTTTCGACTTCTGGTCTTCGTTATAAATAATCAGCGAGATGGGGGTGCCAGTGGTTTTGCCTTCGAACACGCCGGAGAGAATTCTCACCGTGTCGGATTCTTTGCGCTGGGTGGTGAACTTGCTCTGCGCCGGTTTGCGCTTGTCGAGCCATGGCTGAATATCCGCCTCGCTCAGTGGAATCAGCGACGGGCAGCCGTCAATCACGCAGCCAATGGCCTCGCCATGGCTTTCGCCCCACGTGGTGAATTTGAAAATCGTACCGAAAGAATTGCTAGCCATGAGAGTGCCTAGTGGTGAGTGCCTAGTGCCTCGTTAGAGGGTTTTAGAGATTTTAGCAAATCTCTCAACTAACCGCCGAACTTATTCGTCCGGGGGAAGCCAACCGGCGGCAGTTTGCCCTGACCAGCACGGGCGCCGAGCCATGGGGTCATATCCGCTTCGGTGCGCACACGGTCGCCAATCTGCCAGTTGAGGCCTTCCGCCAGCGTGAACACCTTGGCATCCGCCAGATGGGCATCTTTATATTTCTGTAGCGCCACGCCCTGCCCGCGCTTCATCACCGGCACTTGGTCGAGTGGGAAGGCGAGCAGCTTGCGGTTGGTGCCGATCACCGCAACATAATCGCCGTTCGCCACCGCACAGACATTGGCCTTGCTACCTTCTGCGCAATTGAGGATTTGTTTGCCACCACGTGTTTGTGCCACCACATCCGCCTCTTCCACGACGAAGCCTTTACCATTATCCGCTGCAAGGAGCAGCTTACGGCTCGCCGATGCATCATACACCAGCATCTCCACCAGATCCTGCTGGTTATCGAGGTCGATCATCAAGCGCACCGGCTCGCCCTGCCCTTTGGCGCTCGGCAGCTTGTCGCACGGCAGGGTGTAGAATTTCCCATCCGTCGCGAACACGAGGAGTTTGTCGGTTGTTTTTGCTTTGAGCTGGAAGCCAGGGCCATCGCCCTCTTTGAATTTCAAATCCGGCAACGCGTCGTGATGGCCTTTGAAGGCGCGAATCCACCCCATGCGCGAGCAGACGATGGTAATAGGCTCTTTCTCGATAAAGGCCTCAAGCGAGATCGGCACGTTCGACGGCGCTTCCGTCAGCTCCGTGCGGCGGGCGGAGAGTTTTTTGTTGGCCGCGAAGCGCTTCTTCACCGCTTTTACTTCTTCGCTGATCGCGCCCCAGCGCTCATCATCACTTTTGAGCAATGCGTTCAGTGCCTTCTGCTCGGCCTTCAGCTCTTTATGCTCGCGTTTTAGCTCCATTTCCTCGAGCTTACGCAACTGTCGCAGGCGCATATTGAGGATGGATTCCGCCTGCAAGTCCGTCAGGTCGAATTCTTTTATCAGTTCCTGCTTCGGCTCGTCTTCCTCGCGGATGATGCGGATCACCTCATCAAGGTTGAGGAAGCAGGTGATGAAGCCCTCGACGATTTCAAGGCGGCGCTTAATCGCTTCGAGGCGGTGCTTACTCTTGCGCACCAACACTTCATGGCGATGGTCGAGGAATTGCTGCAGCAGCTCTCGCAGGTTCATCACGCGCGGAATACCATCCGCGCCCAGCACGTTCATGTTTACGCCGTAGCGGATTTCAAGATCGGTCACGCGGTAGAGCGACTCCATCAGTAATTCGGGCGAAACATTTTTCGATTTCGGCTCCAGCACCACGCGCACCGTGTCGGTCGATTCGTCCTGAATATTGCCCAGCAGCGGCAGCTTTTTTTCGCGGAAAAGCTCGGCGATTTTCTCAATCAGCTTCGATTTTTGCACCTGATAGGGAATTTCGGTAATCACCACCTGGTAGAGGCCGTGGCTCAGTTGTTCCTTCTCCCACCGCGCGCGGACACGTAAGCTGCCGCGGCCATTCGTATAGGTATCCACCAGCGTTTGTGCGGATTCTGCGATCAGCCCGCCAGTCGGGAAATCTGGCCCCTGCACAAAGCTCACCAGCTTCTCGATCGAGGCATTCGGCGTTTTGATGAGGTAAGCGAGCGCATCGCACAGCTCGAGAATATTATGCGGCGGAATGGCGCAGGCCATACCTACAGCAATCCCCTCCGCTCCGTTGGCGAGCAGGTTGGGGAAGCCCGCTGGCATCACCACCGGTTCGCTTTCCGTGCCGTCATAAGTCGGGCGGAAATCCACCGTGTCGTTATCCAGCTCCTCCATCAGGAGAATGGCTGCATCCGTCAGCTTGGCTTCGGTATAACGCATCGCCGCGGCGTTATCGCCATCGATGCTGCCGAAGTTGCCCTGACCATCCACCAGCGGATAGCGCACGCTAAAGGTCTGCGCCAGGCGCACCATGGTGTCATAGACCGCCGTGTCGCCATGCGGGTGGTATTTACCGATCACATCCCCCACC
>CAZGXX010000001.1:6521-567833 GCA_964530085.1 uncultured Azospirillum sp. | reverse complement strand
TCGCCAGTACTTTCGTAATCGCCGCCGTCAGCGACGTCTTCCCGTGATCCACGTGTCCAATCGTACCAATGTTGCAATGTGGTTTCGACCGGTTGAATTTCTCCTTAGCCATGACTTCTCTCCTTCAATGTCTTCGTTACGTTACTGCTTACGCAGCTTTTTTCTTAATCTCGTCCGCGATGTGCGACGGCACTTCCGCGTAGTGACCAAATACCATGCTGTAGCTCGCGCGACCTTGGCTCATCGAGCGCAGGGTGTTCACGTAGCCAAACATCTGACCCAGCGGTACCAGTGCGTTGACCACGCGGGCATTCCCGCGCTGATCCATGCCCTGTACGTTGCCGCGGCGTGAGCTGAGATCGCCGATAACGTCGCCGAGGTAATCCTCAGGGGTCACCACTTCGACCTTCATGATCGGCTCAAGCAGTTTCGGACCGGCTTTCGCCAAACCTTCACGGAAGGCCGCACGCGCTGCGATCTCGAACGCCAGTGCGCTCGAATCCACATCGTGGTAGGCGCCGTCCACCAGCGTTGCTTTGAAGTCGATCATCGGGAAGCCGGCGATCACGCCCGAACCGAGCATGGACTCGAGACCCTTTTGAACGCCGGGAATATACTCCTTCGGCACCGAACCACCGACCGTTTTGTTTTCGAACACAAAGCCTGAACCCGGCTCGAGCGGTTCGAAATCGATGATAACGCGCGCAAACTGACCCGAACCACCCGACTGCTTTTTGTGCGTGTAGTCTTCCTGATACGGTTTGCTGATGGTCTCGCGGTACGCCACTTGCGGCGCGCCCACGTTAGCATCCACTTTGTAGGTACGACGCAGAATATCCACCTTAATGTCGAGATGGAGCTCGCCCATGCCTTTCAGGATGGTTTGGCCGGTTTCATGGTTGGTGCTCACGCGGAAGGACGGATCCTCAGCCGCGAGTTTGGAGAGCGCCACGCCCAGCTTCTCTTGGTCGGCTTTCGATTTCGGCTCTACCGCGAGCTCGATCACCGGCTCAGGGAATTCCATACGCTCGAGGATCACTGGTTTGTTCGAATCACACAGCGTGTCGCCGGTGCGGGTCTCTTTGAGGCCCGCGAGCGCAACGATATCGCCTGCGTATGCTTCTTTGATATCTTCACGGCTGTTCGCATGCATGAGCAGCATACGGCCCACGCGCTCTTTACGGTCTTTGGTCGAGTTCGTAAGACCCGTACCCGAAGCCACCATACCCGAGTAGATACGGCAGAAGGTGATGGAGCCGACGAACGGATCGTCCATGATTTTGAACGCGAGCATCGAGAGCGGCTCGGAATCGTCCGGCTTGCGCTGGATGATGTTGTTCTCTGGATCTTTCGCGTTCGGGTCGATCCCGTCCATCACGCCGCGGTCGAGCGGGGTTGGTAGGTAGTCAACCACTGCATCAAGCAACGGCTGAACGCCTTTGTTTTTGAACGCAGAACCGCAGAGGATCGGAACGAATTTGAACTTCACCGTCCCTTTGCGGATACATTTTTTGAGGTCAGCGACCGACGGCTCTTTGCCATCGAGGTAGGCTTGCAGCAGCGCGTCGTCTTGCTCAACCGCCAGCTCCACGAGCTTCTCGCGGTATTCTTTGGCTTTCGCAGCATACTCTGCCGGAATTTCGACTTCGTCGAATTTCGCGCCTAGCTCTTCGCCACCCCAAACAAGGGCTTTCATTTTCACGAGGTCGATCACGCCTTGGAAATGCTCTTCACCACCGATTGGCAATTGAATCACCAGCGGGGTCGCGCCGAGACGGTCGATGATCATGTCCACGCAGCGGTAGAAGTCTGCACCCACGCGGTCCATTTTGTTCACGAAACAGATACGCGGTACGGAGTATTTATCCGCCTGACGCCATACGGTCTCCGACTGCGGCTCTACGCCAGCAACGGAGTCGAACACAGTCACGGCACCGTCGAGGACGCGCATCGAGCGCTCTACTTCGATGGTGAAATCTACGTGGCCAGGTGTATCAATGATGTTGATGCGGTATTGCTGTTGGTCCGCACCCGTCCAGAAGCAGGTCGTCGCCGCGGAGGTGATGGTGATGCCGCGCTCTTGCTCCTGCTCCATCCAGTCCATCGTTGCGGCACCTTCGTGCACTTCACCGATTTTGTGGGATTTGCCGGTGTAGTACAGAATACGCTCGGTCGTCGTCGTCTTGCCCGCATCGATATGCGCGCAGATGCCGATATTGCGATAGTGGTCTAACTGGGTAGTACGTGGCATAACTCTCTCAAATTTCCTGTGCGATGTTCTTAAAAACTACCAGCGGTAATGACTGAACGCTTTGTTTGCTTCCGCCATACGGTGGGTATCTTCACGCTTCTTCACCGCGTTGCCACGGCCGGATGCCGCATCCATCAACTCGCCCGCCATACGCTGACGGGTGGTTTTCTCGCCGCGGTTGCGCAGCGCGATGATGAGCCAGCGGATCGCCAGCGCCTGACGACGCTTGCTGCGCACTTCGGTCGGCACCTGATAGGTTGCACCACCGACGCGGCGGCTACGCACCTCAACGGTCGGACCAACATTCTCGAGCGCTTCGTTGAACACAACGAGCGGATCTTTGCCGGTTTTTTGCGCGATGATATCAAACGCACCATAAACGATTTCCTCAGCCGAGGATTTCTTCCCATCATACATGATGGTGTTCATGAATTTACCGACCACGACATTGTGGAATTTCGGATCGGGAAGCGTTTGGCGCTCTTTAGCAGCGTGACGACGTGACATAGTAACTCCTTATTTCGGACGTTTCGCGCCGTAATGCGAACGACGCTTGCGACGTTTTGGCAGACCTTGCGTATCCAGCGTACCGCGGATGATGTGGTAACGCACGCCAGGCAAATCTTTTACACGGCCGCCGCGGATGAGCACCACCGAGTGCTCCTGCAGGTTGTGGCCTTCACCCGGGATGTAGCCAATCACCTCGAACCCGTTGGTCAGGCGAATTTTCGCGACCTTACGCAGTGCAGAGTTTGGTTTTTTCGGGGTGGTGGTATAAACGCGGGTGCAAACGCCACGCTTTTGCGGGCATGCTTCCATCGCAGGAACCTTATCACGCGCTTTCAGCGGATGACGGCCTTTGCGAACCAACTGATTGATTGTTGGCATGGGTAAATCCTCTTTCTTATCCGTGGGTATTCCGGTTACTGTGCCGGAGCCACGATAATTAGGTTAATATCGAGCCGATGCGAAGCCGCAGAAAAGCTAGGTTTTTTGTATTCACAAGCCGAGCTTTTTTTGCAGACGCCTAAACGTCGGGACGCGCCTTATAGGAGGGGAAACCGGGCGCGTCAAGCAGGAATTTGAGAAAAAATGCGATGATTTCACAAAGCAGCGCCGCACTGCTGAGGTCTTCCCTAGCCAACCCAGAAAATATGCGGGTTTCCCATTCGTTTATTTACAGAACAACTGCACAGATGGCTCATGACACCAGCCTAACAATTGCCATGTTTTCCGCACCCCATTGCCATTATTCTATTGCATTTCGCGCGGCGATCACTAGATTATACCAAACGCCGATGCGCCATCCAAGGCGCCGCACTGAACTGGCGTAAAATACTCTCGCACACGGCAAGTGAGCACAGAAAAAGAACACGTTTCTTTCTGAGAATGAGTAAATAAAACAGGATGGTAGATGCCTAAACAGCCCCAGCAAAGCCCGCTGATGGTTTCGCGAATCCCGGATGTCACCGTCGGGCCCATTTCGCGCGCCATGTCGCTCAAGCGCCTCTCGCGGGTGCGGATGAGCTGGTTTGCGCTCGGCGCGGTAGTGGGCATTGGCGCCTCCCTCTTCATGAAGCTGCTCGTCACCACGGTGGTGATGCCGGAATACCGTAACTACATGCATCGTGCAGCGCCGGGAGAATCAGCCACGGCAAGCGCCGCAGCGCCTGCTCCCGCCCCTGCCCTCATCGCCGCGGCACCCGCCTTCACACCCACACCTGCAAAGGTTGAGGTTGCCAAAACAACGCCCGTGCCACAGGCACTCACCTACCCGCGCAAACTGGCACTCAATCTCGGCAAGGGCGATACCATCATCAGCATGCTCACCGCCAACCGCGTGCAGTTGAGCGAGGCGCAGGCGGTAATGAAAGCGCTCAAAGCCCGCCTGAACCCCACCGACCTCAAGGCCGGGCAGAAAATCTCCGTCACCCTCGCCCGTCATGAAACGCTGGGGGATGCGGCAGCAGTGAAGGAACTGGCCATCAAGCTCCCGAATTTTGACACGATCGCGCTCGAACGCAAGGCGGGCGGCGGGTTTAGCGTCGCCGCCAGCAAAGAACCGGTGAGCGACAAAGCCTACCGCAAACTCGGCAAAGTGCGCTCGAGCCTGTTTCAGGCGGGCGCGGATGCAGGCATTCCGCAGGTCGTAATGAATGACATCGTCAAAGCCTTCAGCTACGACGTGGATTTCCAGCGCGAGATTCATCCGGGCGACAGTATCGAAGTGCTGATGGACCGCAAAACCGCTTCAGATGGCCGCGTCGGCGCGGGCGGCAACGTGCGTTATGCAGCGCTCACCCTGCGCGGCAAGAAGCACGAGATTTACCGCTTCCAGTCGAACGCGGGCGGCGATTACGCGTGGTACGATGCCAAGGGCAACAGCATCAAAAAATCCCTCATCCGCACCCCGCTCGATGTGGCTCGGATTACCTCGGGCTTTGGCATGCGCACGCACCCGATTATGGGCTACAACAAAATGCATAAAGGGGTGGATTTCGGCGCGCCGACGGGCACCCCCATCATGGCCGCGGGGGACGGCACGGTGGATTTCAAAGGCTGGAAAGGCGGCTACGGTAATTTCGTCGTCATCAAGCACAACGCCACCTACGAAACCGCCTATGCGCATATGAGCCGCTTCGGCAATATCAGCGTCGGCAACCGCGTGAAGCAGGGGCAAATCATTGGCTATGTGGGGTCAACTGGCAACTCCACCGGCGCGCATCTGCACTATGAAGTGCGGCAGAATGGCGATCAGGTGAACCCGGTGGCCAAGCAGTTCAACCTCGCTTCTGGCCTCAGCGGCAAGCAGCTCGCGGCGTTCAAAACCGCACAACAATCCTCGATGAATGAGCTGGCGATCTTGAGCGGCAAGAAACCTGCCGCCAGCACCCTCGCGAAGGCGGAGAAGCCACAAAAGCCTACCAAAAATGCCAAACGGACGAAGTCCGCGGCAAAGGCCGAGAAGCCAAAAACCCAAAAACTCGCAAGCCGCTAGCGCATGCGCCGCCGCATATTTCGCCTCGCAGCCCTCGCCCTCGCGCTTTATGTCGCGTTCGGCGGGGTGATGGCACTCACTCAGCGCTCGTTCATCTATGTGCCGTTTGACGGGCCAACGGAGCCGGTGGCCGCCGGGCTCAGCGGCTTCACGCGCGGCAGCACCCAAGCGGCGGATGGCACCCCCATCACCTATTGGGAATCCGACGCCGAGCCCGGCGCGCCGACCCTGCTCTATTTCCACGGCAATGGCGGCGGGCTGCATATGTTCACCCGCCCGCTTGCCTACCTCCATGCACAGGGCTTCCACGTCATCGCCATGGAATATCGCGGCTATCCGGGTGCGCCGAAGGGCAAGAGCGAGCAAAACATCGTCGCCGACGGCATCGCACTGTTCGATCATTTCGCCCAGCGCCGCGCGCCGGTCATCTGGGGCTATTCGCTCGGCTCCGGCGTGGCCACGCAGGTCGCCGCCGAGCGCCCCCCCACCGCGCTGGTGCTCGAGGCGCCGTTCACCGCCGTGGTCGACCGCGCAGGCGAGCTGTTCCCGCTCCTGCCCACCACCCTCATCGTGCGCGATACCTATCTCTCGCGCGAGGCGGTCACCCGCATCCACGCGCCGTTATTCATTATGCATGGCGAGGACGACCACATCATTCCCGTCCATCATGGCCGCGCCCTCTTCGCCGCCGCCAACGCACCCAAAACCCTCAAAACCTATCCCGGATTCGGCCATCTCGACCTCATGGATTCCCCCGCCTTCGCCGATGCAATGGCGTGGCTGCGTGGGGTGAAGAAGTAGTTAACCAAAAACTTCACAAAACTGTCACATTCAATGGCGTTTTACATGCTAGGATGATTTCTCAAGCATGGAGAAGTTATGCAAAAACCCAAAGGCCTTATCACATTCGTCGCCAATGATGACACACGCGGCGATGGCGTCAATGCAGAAACGATGGATTGCATTTGGGGCGGCCAATATCCGTGGCTTTCGCTAGCCGTACCCAAACTCCGCGAGATGGGGTATGATGTCGAAGTGCTGAGCTGGAAAGACCAGAGCATCGACTGGAAAAGCAAGGAACTGGTCGTGATGGGCCCGGTCTGGGGCTACTCGAAGGAACAGGAGCAGTTTAATCAGTGGCTGCATAGAATGACTGCAGAACAGGTGCGCTTAAAAAACTGCCCTGAATTTGTTGAACAGAATTTCATGAAGACCTATTTGCAGGACATCGAAAATGTTGGTGTCCCCATTCCCTACACGCGCATTGTCACGCTAGATTCAACGCAATCACTCGCTGATATTCAGGCCGAGTTCAAGCGCACTTACGGCATTGATGACCTCGTGATCAAAGGCGTCGTCGATGCGGCGGCCTTTGGCTACAAACACATCAAGCCGAACGAAGTCGCCGAGAACGAAGCCCATTTCGAGCAGCTAAAGAAAGAAAACGAAGGCGTCGTGATCCAGCCATTCCTCCCCGAAGTAAGCAAAAAAGGTGAGATGAGCTTTGTCTTTTTCAACGGCACCCTCAGCCATAGTTTCGTGAAAGTTCCCGCAGCAAAAGAAGAACGCGTGCAGGTTTTTTACGGAGGGAAATCATTCCATATTAATGATAATGACATAGAAAGTTCTATCCAGAAAATTAGAGACGAGTTCCGACCGGATCTTGATTTATCTGCCGCAGAAATCACGTCGGCAAAAGAGCAGGCAACCTCGATTCACAATAAAATCTCCACCATGCTGGCTCTCAAGAACGTTGAACCGCCGCTCTACACCCGCGTGGATGGGGTGATGGTCAATGGCGAACTTCAGGTCATGGAAATCGAAGGAATTGAGCCTTACATGGAGATGAAAGAGGCAATGCAAAATAACCCGCAAAACGATGTTGTCGGCAACTACGCCGCTGCGATTGCCGATGCCCATACCGAAGCGATGAACACAGCCTCGATGGACACAACAGCCCGCTATTTCCATCAACTTGCCACGCTGCAACATCAAGGACGCATTGTCCCCAATGTTGCCCCGGCAGTCGTCAACTCCGGCTGGGATTTCCATAGCTTCTAAGCCGCTTTCGCCTCAATCTTCAGCCCCAAATCATGCCCGGTGATGGTGACATGCGCGCCATCGGCCACGTTGCCTTCAAGGATCATGGTCGAGAGCCGGTCGGCGACCTGTTTCTGAATCACACGCTTCAGTGGGCGTGCGCCATAGACGGGGTCGTAGCCTTGGTTGGCGAGCCAGTTACGCGCCGCATCGTCGAGCGAGAGGGTGATCTCGCGGTCCTTGAGCAAGCGTTCAAGATGCTTGACCTGAATGTTGACAATCGACCCCATTTGCGCCCGACCGAGCCTGTGGAAAAGAATGATTTCGTCGAGCCGGTTGAGGAATTCCGGGCGGAACGCCGCACGCACCTCGTCCATCACCGCCTCGCGCACTGAATCGACCGGCTTACCCTCGGCCAGCTCCACCAAGTGGCGGGAACCAAGGTTACTCGTCAGAATGATAATCGTATTACGGAAATCGACCGTGCGTCCCTGCCCGTCGGTCAGCCGCCCGTCATCGAGCACCTGCAACAGAATATTGAACACGTCCGGGTGCGCTTTTTCCACCTCGTCGAACAATATCACCTGATAAGGCCGCCGCCGCACCGCTTCCGTCAGCGTGCCACCCTGATCATAGCCGACATAGCCCGGAGGGGCGCCAACAAGGCGCGCCACCGCGTGTTTCTCCATATATTCGCTCATATCGACGCGGATCATCGCCGATTCGTCGTCGAACATAAACCCCGCCAGCGCCTTGGTCAGCTCGGTTTTGCCCACGCCGGTCGGCCCTAAAAACAAAAAGCTGCCGATGGGTCGGTTCGGGTCTTTTAGCCCCGCCCGCGCCCGCCGTACGGCCAGCGCCACGGCCTTCACCGCTTCCTCCTGCCCCACCACGCGCGCGCCGATAGCCGCCTCCATGCCGAGCAGTTTGTCGCGTTCACCTTCGAGCATTTTGCTTGCCGGAATGCCCGTCCAGCGCGAGACAATCGCCGCAATATCGCTCTCACGCACGGTTTCACCCGCGCTGCTTTCGCTTTTCTCCGCCGCGGCGAGCTTCTTCTCCAGCTCCGGAATCACGCCATAGGTCAGCTCGCCTGCGCGCGCATAGTCGCCTTTGCGCTGCGCCGCTTCCACTTCCACACGCGCGGCTTCGAGCTTCTCCTTCACCCCACGCGCGCCCGCGAGGCGCGCCTTATCGGCCTGCCACGCTTTGGTCAGCGCGGCCGATTCCGCCTCAAATTCCGAGATTTCGTCTTCCAGTTTGCTCAGGCGGTCGCGCGAGGCCTTATCCGACTCTTTTTTCAGCGCCGCGCACTCGATGCGGCGTTGCAGCAATTTGCGGTCGAGCTCATCGAGCGCTTCGGGTTTGCTATCCACCTGCATGCGCAGGCGGCTCGCCGCTTCGTCGACCAGATCAATCGCCTTATCCGGCAGAAAACGATCCGTAATATAGCGATTGCTCAGCGTCGCCGCCGCCACCAGCGCCGCATCGGAGATGGTAATCCCGTGATGCAGCTCGTATTTCTCCTTCAGCCCACGGAGAATAGAAACCGTGTCCTCCACCGTCGGCTCGCTGACATAGACCGCCTGAAAACGCCGCGCGAGCGCCGCGTCTTTCTCGATATATTTGCGGTATTCCGCCAGTGTCGTCGCGCCGAGGCAGTGCAGATGCCCCCGCGCCAGCGCCGGCTTCAGCAGGTTGCTCGCATCCATCGACCCCTCAGCAGCACCTGCACCCACCAGCGTGTGCAGCTCGTCGATGAACAGCACGACTTCGCCTGCCGCCGCATCAATCTCATTGAGCACGGCCTTTAACCGCTCCTCGAATTCACCACGGAATTTCGCCCCCGCAATCAGCGCACCGAGGTCGAGCGCGAGCAGCTTTTTGCCCTTCAGCGCTTCCGGCACATCGCCGTTGATAATGCGCAGCGCGAGCCCTTCCGCAATTGCGGTTTTGCCCACGCCCGGCTCGCCGATCAGCACCGGGTTATTCTTCGTGCGCCGCGCCAGCACCTGAATGGAGCGGCGAATTTCCTCGTCCCGCCCGATGACGGGGTCGAGCTTCCCCTCCGCCGCGAGCGCAGTCAAATCCCGCGTATATTTCTTCAGCGCCTCGAACTGGTCTTCCGAATTGGCGCTCGTCGCCGTACGCCCTTTGCGTGCCTCGTTAATCGCCGCGTTGAGCGTCTGCGCCGTGATGCCGGATTCTTTGAGGTTTTTGGCCGGTGCCGCCTCCGTTTCGAGCGCAAGCGCTTGCAGCAAACGCTCCACCGTTACGAACTGGTCGCCCGCTTTTTTGGCGATGTCTTTCGCGTTCTCGAGCACCCGCGCCGTATCGGCGCCAAGATACATCTGCGCCCCCGCGCCATCGACTTTCGGCAGCTTGGTAAGCGCCGCTTTGTTACGCTGCAATATGGTCGCCGCATCTCCACCCGCCGCTTCCAGAAGCTTAAGCGTACTTGGCTCATCGAGCAGCGTTGCGAACAGATGTTCCGGCGTAAAACGCTGATGCCCGCTACGCAGCGCCAGTGCCTGCGCTTCCTGAATGACGCTACGGGATTTCTCGGTAAATTGCTCAAGTTCCATAAATAGTTGCCCACCCTTACTGGTTTGCTATGCTGCTAATATGGTACTGCCCCGCACGAGTTACAAGATCGCCGCTGCAATTTTGCTGTTTAGCCTGCCTTATGCAGCGACAGCTGGGGAGTCCGCGCCACTCGCGCCGCTCACCATGGAGGGAAAATACGCCGTCGCCTGGAACGGCTTGCCCATTGGCCGCATCCGCCTCACCGCACGCGAAGAAGGCGGGCGCTACAGCATGACGGTCGACACAAAAACCACGGGTGTCGCCGCCCTCTTCTCAAAGGAGCGTCGCGTCGCCGAGGCCAGCGGCACTGTCAGCGTAGCGGGCTATATCCCTCAGCGTTTTGATTCCCGGCCACAAGCCAACGACAAGGGCGATATCACCACCCTCACCTACGATGCCACAGGTAAGCTTGCCACCCGCCTGCGCGACCCGGAAGATGACCCCAACTGGCGCCCACCCGTACCATTGGCACAAGCAAGCATTGCCACCGATCCCGTCACTGCCGGATTCATCGCCCGCCGCCGCATTCACGAGGTCTTTGGCGATGGCGCGCAGCCCATCCGCACCAAGACCTACGATGGGGAGCGGCTCGCCGAGATGCAGTTCACCCTCGCCGACAAGCCAGTGATACTCGAGATCATGGACAAAGATGTGACAGCAATCGATGCCACGATTACCCGCAAGCCCATCGCAGGCTATACACCGAAAGAACTCAAGAAATTTGCGGCAGGCGACCCGCCCATTCATTTTTACTTTGGAACAGATACCAAGGCGCTGCCGCTGCGCGTTACCGTAGATGCCGTCGTCGGCCACATCACCGCCACGCTGGTAGAGTTGAAGTAGCGAAGCGGGAATAATTTGTCACCGCCTAGCGCTTTATGGCGCGAGCCGCAAAGCGGCTGTGGTCAGCGTAGCGAGGGGGCAAGCCCCCTTCTAAATCGGCGGGAGGATATTCCCCGGCAGCGGAATTTCGGTGGTGTTGCTATTGGCTTCGGCCGCGCCGTTATCGCTCGCCGCGGGGGCGCTGTGGTGGCGATGGCGTGGGTGACGATGACGCTGTTGCGGTGGCTGCACTTGCCCTTCCGCACCGGCTTCATTCGCGCCGTCGGTGTTGCTGCTCTCGCCTTCTGGCGCGTTGTTCTCCGTTGCCCCGGCTTCTGCTGGCGTATGCGCCGGCTGATGCTCGCGCTGATGCGCAAAGCGCTCCGCCTCAATCGCTGCGATATCCGTCAGCACGCGGCTATAATGCTCCACATGTTGCAGGTAATATTCTACATCCACCCGGTCGCCGTTGATTTGCGCGTTACGTGCCAGATCGCCGTATTTGCCGAGCTGCTGCGTTGCATGGTGTTTTTGCCGTGCGATATTCTGCCCGTCATTGGCGCCACGATTGCCGCCGCCGCTATTGTTATTCTGATAGCGTCGCCCGCCATTGTTGTTGCGATGTTTGTTGCGGTTGCCACCGTTATTGTTGTTCTTGCGCATCATAAAAAAATCCTTCGTTAGATGGAATGTTGCAGTGCGACAATGCGGGGAATGCCCGCAAGGTCAGAAGTGATCGAAATAAGGGTTAATCCGTGGGCGACACCAAGCGTCGCCACGTCATCTGCCTGCCCTGCGCCGACTTCAAACAGCAGCAGCGCGCCGGGGTTGAGGTGCGGCAGAATCTGCGCACAAATCGCGCGGTAACAGTCCAGCCCATCCACGCCGCCATCGAGTGCGCTGTGTGGCTCAAAACCTTGCACATCCGTATCGAGCGTCGCGATTTCCGCACGCGGAATATACGGCGGATTCGAGAGCACCACGTCGAATGTGCCCTCCACATTACTGCACCAATTGCTGCACCGCAGCGCGGCGCGCGTACCCAGCCCTAACGCTGCAACATTTTGTGCGGCGACGGCAAGCGCCGCTTCGCTGACATCCACCCCCACACCGCTCGCGTTCGGGTATTCGCCCAGTGCGGAGAGCAGCAAACAGCCACTGCCCGTGCCGAGGTCGAGGATGCGCAGCGGCGCAGCCGTGTCCGTCCGCAGGCGCAGCAATTCCTCAATCATCGTTTCGCTATCCGCGCGCGGGGTCAGCACGTCGCGCGTCACCATGAATGTATGTTTCCAGAAATCCTTGGTGCCCAGAATTTGCGCGACAGGTTCATGCGCAATCCGCCTCTTAACCAAGCCCGCCAACGCAGTTGGCTCGCGGGGTTCGTTGCTCGCGAGCACCAGCGCTTCCGGCGTCATGCCCCAGGCATGCGCGGCGAGCACGCGCGCTTCGAGCGCCGCATTGCTGCCCGCCACGGCACCCAGTGCCTCCCGCGCTTCGCTCAACTGTACCGCGATTGCCTTCATTATTCCTTGATCTCCGAGAGTTTGCTCGCCTGATCTTCTTTAATGAGCGCGTCGCAATACGCGCCCAGCCCGCTGCCCTCGATCACGCGGTCGAGGTCATAGGTCGTCATGTTGATGCGGTGATCCGTCACGCGCCCTTGCGGGAAGTTATAGGTGCGAATGCGCTCACTGCGATCGCCCGAGCCAACCTGCCCTTTACGGCTCGCCGAGCGTTCCGCCTCGCGCTTCTGATACTCTGCATCATAAAGGCGCGAGCGCAGAATTTTCAGCGCCTTCGCCTTGTTTTTATGCTGCGATTTTTCGTCCTGACATTGCACGGTCACACCCGTCGGCACATGCACAATGCGCACGGCGGAATCGGTTGTGTTCACCGACTGACCACCGGGGCCGGAGGAGCGGAACACATCAATCCGCAAGTCGTTTTCGTTGATCTGAATATCGACTTCTTCCGCTTCCGGAAGCACGGCCACCGTCGCTGCCGAGGTATGAATGCGCCCCTGGGTTTCCGTCGCGGGCACGCGCTGCACGCGATGCACGCCGGATTCCCATTTGAGCTTCTGGAACACGTTTTTGCCGCTGATGCTGGCGCTCGCATCCTTATAACCGCCGAGGGTCGAATCGCTCACTTCCAGCACTTCAAACTTCCAGCCGTTGATCTCTGAAAAGCGCTGATACATGCGAAAAAGCTCGGCCGCAAACAGCGCCGCTTCGTCGCCGCCCGTGCCTGCGCGCACTTCCAAAATCGCGTTCTTTGCGTCGGCTTCGTCCCTCGGTAACAGCGCGAGTTGCAAATCTTCCGTTAGCTTCGGAATCAGTTTATCGAGCGCCGCCTTCTCTTCCAGCGCCAGTTCGCGCATGCCATCGTCTTTGCCGTTGATCATGACCTTCGCGTCTTCGAGCTCTTGTGTCGCCTGACGCAGCGCTAGCGCGGTCTCGATGATGGGCGTGAGGTCGGAATATTCCTTCGAAAACTTCGCGTAATCGCCGCCCTTGAGGGTATCCGGCGAGGAAATCGCATCGCGTAATTCACCATGACGCTTCACCAGCGCATCGATTTTTTTATCAAATGACATAGGCTTTTAAAGTCTCCGTTACCTGTTGGCGGCTCAGCGGTTGCTGCTCGCCAGATTGCAAATTCTTGAGGGTGACCACACCGTTTTTCAGCTCGTCGTCACCGATAATCAGCGCGAACTGCGCGCCGATTTTATTCGCACGCTCGAAGCGTTTTTTGCCGTTGCCCTTATAGGCGATATCGCTGCGGATGCCTTCTGCGCGCAGTGCCTGAGCAAGGCTCCACGCCTCAGCTTCCGCCGCTTCACCCATCGGGATGATCGCAGCAATTGCTGCAGCATTTTTTGGTGCGCCCGCTTCGGCAACCAGCGCCGCAAGGCGCTCCACACCCGCTGCAAAACCGATGCCCGGTGTGTCCGGACCACCCATCAATTTCACGAGGCCGTCATAGCGGCCACCCGCGAGCACAGTGCCTTGCGCGCCCAGCTTTTCGGTGGTGAATTCAAACACGGTGTGCGAATAATAATCGAGCCCGCGCACCAGTTTCTCGCTGACGGTGAAGGCGATGCCGAGCGCCGTCAGCCCCGCTTTTACCCGTTCGAAATGGCTGCGCGATGCGTCATTGAAATAATCATGCAGCGTCGGTGCGCCCGCAATAATCGCGCGGTCACCCTCGCTCTTCGAGTCCAGAATTCTAAGAGGATTCTTAGTCAGGCGCAGCTTGCTGTCGTCCGATAATGTATCCTCATACTGCGAAAGATACGCCACCAGCGCATCACGATAGGAAGCGCGCGAGTCAGCGTCCCCCAACGAATTCAGCTCAAGCGTCACCGCATCCGAAAGTCCAAGCACCCGAAGGGTGTGGGCGGCGAGCGCGATCATTTCGACATCCGCACACGCATCGGCCGCACCGAGCAGCTCTGCGCCGATCTGGTGAAACTGGCGCATACGGCCTTTTTGCGGACGTTCATAACGGAAGGCGGGCCCGGCATAAAAACATTTAAACGGCAGTTCCTGCGTCAGCTTATTGCTGATGAAGGCGCGCACGATGGCCGCGGTAAATTCCGGCCGCAGAGTGAGGGATTCCCCGCCGCGATCGGTGAAGGTATAGGTTTCCTTGCTCACGATGTCGGAGGTTTCGCCCACTGCGCGGTGGAAGACTTCGGAGAACTCGAAAATCGGCGTATCCACGCGGTCGAAGCCGTAAAGCGCGGCCACGCGCTGTGCCGCACCAATCACCCGCTCATGCAGCGCGTAATCGGCGGCTAACAAATCATGTGTCCCGCGTACGGGCTGTAATTCTTTGGTACTCATGCAGTGGTAAAATCTCGCTGTTACTGCTGATAAAATGCACGCCCGCAGGCAGTGTGCTTTCTCGCGGCGCTTCTGTCGCGCGGCAATAGGGAAGTGTTAGCCAGTTGCGCGCCATTACGCAAGCAGAAAGATGGGGTTACGCCACTTTCGCGTAGCTGCGCGCCACATAGGCCTCAAGCCGCGCTTTGAACTCTGCCGCGATGGTGTCCCCGCGCAGGGTCGCCACTTTCTCGCCGTCCTCAAACACCGGGGCGACGGGGGATTCACCCGTGCCGGGGAGTGAGATGCCGATATTTGCGTGTTTGCTTTCGCCGGGGCCGTTCACAATGCAGCCCATCACCGCCACATGCATCGCCTCGGCGCCTGCGAATTCCTTCGCCCACACCGGCATCCGCGCGCGCAGATAGTCCTGAATTTCCGCGGCCAGCTCCTGAAAATACGTACTCGTGGTGCGGCCGCAACCAGGGCAGGCCACCACCAGCGGCGCGAAGTTACGTAGCCCCATCGTCTGCAGCAATTCCTGCGCCACAATCACCTCACGCGTGCGGTCGCCATTCGGTTCCGGCGTCAGCGAAATGCGGATCGTATCGCCGATGCCCTCCTGCAGCAGCACCGCCAGCGCCGCGCTACTCGCCACGATGCCTTTGCTGCCCATCCCCGCCTCCGTCAGGCCGAGATGGAGCGGATAGCTGCAGCGCGCCGCGAGTGCACGATACACCGAAATCAGATCCTGCACGCGACTGACCTTGGCGGAGAGAATAATCTGGTCGGCGCGCAAGCCCACCGCCTCCGCCTGCGCCGCACTTTGCAGTGCGGAAACCACCAGCGCCTCCCGGGCAATTTCTTCGCTCGCCTTCGGCGCAGCCGATGCAGCATTTGCGTCCATCAACCGCGCGAGCAGCGCATTATCCATCGAGCCCCAGTTCACACCAATGCGCACCGGTTTGTTGCGCTGCACCGCCACTTCAATCATCTGCGAAAACTGCGCGTCCTGCTTTTCGCCAAACCCCACATTGCCGGGGTTGATGCGGTATTTCGCCAGCGCCTCCGCCATCTCGGGAAAGGCCGTCAGCAGCCGGTGGCCGTTATAGTGAAAGTCACCCACCAGCGGCGTATGGCAGTTATGTTGCAGCAATTTTTCGTGAATCTCCGGCACCGCGCGCGCCGCTGCTTCATTATTCACGGTGATACGCACGAACTCGCTGCCTGCCTCGGTGAGCGCACGAATTTGCGCCACGGTCGCCGCCACATCCGCCGTGTCGGTATTGGTCATGGATTGCACGCGGATCGGCGCGTCGCCTCCCACCATCAGGCCGCCGACCATCACACCAACGGTTGCACGACGCTTAATCATGCCCGGCCTCTTCGTCATAGGCTTTTGCCAGCGCCTCATTCACCGCGATCATATCAATTGCCACCGGGTCATGCGGGGCGAGCAGCGCATTTAAATCCACCATCTCCTTACTCGCAAACAGGCACGAGAGCAGCAGGTCACCGCCGAGGCAATCGAGGTTCTGCGGCGTGGGCATCACCATGCTGCGCATCCCGGCGAGGAGATTTTCCGGCACCTCTGCCACGCTCGCCACGGGTTCTTTTGTCTCTGTCGTGGCAGGGGCTTGTGCCTTCATCACCGAAAATACGCCGATTGCTGCCAGCGCCAACGCGACCAGTGGCCACTGCCAGCGCGAGCGTTCAGCCTTCAGCGTTTCAAGGGTTTGCGGCAGCGGCTTGGGCGTATAGACCGCCGGGCGCGGCGCGGATTTTGCGGGTGCAGCATGCACTTCTTCTTTTGCCTCTGGCGCAGCCAGCGGTGCAACCGGCTTCGCCTCCGACGCAGTCGGCGCAGCGGGCGGCGGCGCGAAACATTGCTGCACCACGCGTGCAGCATCAAGCCCCAGAAACTCGGCATAGGTCGCGAGATACCCGCGCGCATAGACCGGCGCAGGCATGACGTCAAACCGTGCTTCCTCGATCGCCGTGAGATAGCGCGGGCGGATATGCAGCCGCTCCGAGACGTCCTGCACGCTCAGCAAAAATTCCTCGCGGCAGGCGCGCAGATGCGCGCCGATTTCCTTCGGCCCCATCGATTCTGAAATCGCCTTGAGAGATGCTGTGCTTGCCATCCCAGCGTTTTAGTGAATGCCGCCGCGGAGTGCAATAGGCGAGTGCCTACCCTATCTCCACCCCATGATCCTTGGCAAACCGCTCCATCTGCAAGCGAAGCGAGTGGAGCGGCTCGGCGGCGATGTAATCGACATAGCTGGTGAGTTCCGCGAGGTTCACGCTACGCAGCATCGCCTTCACCGGGCCAATCGCCGCCGGGGGCATGGAAAGGGAGCGGATACCGCAGGCGATGAGCGCCATCGCGTCGAGCGGGCGGGTCGCCATATCGCCGCAGAAACCGACATCCACCTTATGCGCCGCCGCCGTACTCGCGATGGTTTTGAGCAGGCGAATCACGATCGGGCTGAGCGTGTCGTAACGTCCGCTGATGCGCGGTGAACCACGGTCGCACGCAAACAGGAACTGGAACAGATCGTTGCTGCCGATGGAGATAAAATCCACCCGCTCCATCAGCTCCGGTAGCTGGAACATCAGCGACGGAATCTCGAGCATGGTGCCGACCCGAAGCGCCGTCGGCGGTGTAATCCCTTCGTCGCGCGCGCGTGCGATTTCCTTCATCAGCAGCGCTTTCATCGCGTCGAATTCGGTAATTTCCGCAATGAACGGGAACATCACCGAGAGCGTTTCCCCCGCCGCCGCCCGCACCAGCGCGCGCAGCTGCTGGCGCATAATCACCGGGCGGTCGAGGCCGATGCGCGTCGCGCGCCAGCCCATCGCGGGGTTTTCCTCGTCGCCCACCTGAATATAGGGCACCTGTTTGTCGCCGCCGATATCGAACGAGCGGAAGATGACCGGCTTGCCTTTCGCTTTCTCCAGCGCGTCGCGGTAAATGCGCTGCTGGTCGGCGATGCTCGGCAGCTCACGGCTCGCCAAATAGGGCAGCTCGGTGCGGAAGAGGCCGACCCCGTCCACATCGCTCGCCAAAAGATGCTCCGCCTGCACAAACAGTCCGAGATTGAGGTTCAGCGAAATGCGCACGCCGTCTTTGGTCACGGGCGGCAGCGCGCGCGTTTCCGCATAAACCGCCACTTGCCGCGCCCGCGCCGCGATTTCCGCATCGGCCGCCGCCTCGATATCTTCCGGCGGGCGGATATAAATCAGCCCCTGGTCGCCCTGCACAATCGCGAGGTCGCCGCGCGTCACCACATCGAGAATATTCTCCACCCGCCCGACCATCGGGATATCCATCATCCGCGCGATGATCGCCACATGGCTTGTCACCCCACCCTCGGCGAGGATAACCCCCTTCAGGCGTTTGCTGTCATATTCGAGCAGCTCCGCGGGGCCGAGATTATGCGCCGCCAAAATAAACGCCTCCGGCAATTCGCCCAGCGCCGCCGAGGGTTCCACGCCCTGCAGGTGGTAGAGCAACCGCTCCGACAAATCCTCAAGGTCGTGCACCCGTTCCTGAATATAGGCGCTCGTAATCTGGCTAAGGCGCGCGTGCATTTCTTCCTGCACTTTGCGCACGGCGGCCTCGGCAGTGAGGCCGGTATGAATCGCCTCTGCGATGCGATCGATCCAGCCGCGATCCTGCGAGAACAAGCGGTAGCTCTCGAGAATTTCGCGATGCGCCGAACCTTCCTCAAGGCCGGACTGATCGATCATCGAATCCACCGATTGCTGCAGCGAAAGCAGCGCGCCGTGGAAGCGCATTTCCTCGTCTTCCGGTGATTCGCTCACCAGCGTTTCGATCTCGATTTTGGGGCGATGCAGCACAATTGTCGCCTTGGCGATCCCGCCGGAGAGCGTGTTGCCGGAGAGTTTTTGCGATTGCAGCGTCGGGTGCGCGCCGCCGGTAATCTCATAGAGATCAACGATTTTATTGCCAACCGCGAGCTCTGCCACCACCATCGCCACCGCGTGCAGAATCTCCGCGAGATCGTCGGTATACGTCCGCGCCGCCTTGCTTTGCACCACCAACACGCCGATAGTTTTATGGCTATGCAGCAGCGGCACACCAATGAACGAGTGGTACTGCTCCTCCCCCGTTTCCGGGCGATGCACATATTTCGGATGTTGCTGCGGCTCGCTGAGATTGAGGTCCAGCCCCGTCGCCGCGATTTCACCAACCAGCCCCTCGCCCACGCGCAGCCGTGTCACATGCACAGATTGTTGGTTGAATCCGTGGCTCGCGAACAGCTCGAGAATATCGCCCGGCCGCGCAAAAAACAGCGCACACATATCCGCATGCAGCCCCGCCGCTACTGTTTTCACCAACGTGTCGAGGCGGCTTTGCGCGCTCGCCGTGCCAGTGGTCATCGCGTCGCGCACCTGACGCAGCAGCGCAATCGGCGATGCTAACGCCAACTGTCCGGGATCGATGGGAATGATATTTGCCATGCGCGAGGGTTCTTTTTTAGTGGATTTTTCCCACTATACCATCCCCGGGCGCGATTACCAACCGTTCACTAAAAATTCGATGCTGCGCTGCAAAAATACTGAGATTATGCTGCGGATGTACGGCTCAGGAAGGCTGTCGCCTGCCCCACCAGTTCGTCAATGATTTCCTGCGCGGTTTGGATGCCGCTCACCATACCGACCGACTGCCCCGCCATCAGCGAGCCGCGGTCCACATCGCCGTCGATCACCGCGCGGCGCAGGCTGCCCGCCCAGAAATGCTCAATCGCGAGCTGGCCTTCGTCCTTGCTCATCTGCCCGCCGAAGACCTTCTCCACCGTCTCCTTCTGGAAGCGGGTGAATTCCTCCGACGCTTTGTTGACAATCGCGCGCACCGGAATCACCGGAAAATCCGGGTGATATTGCACACTCGCCATCGCATCGCGTGCATTGGCATTGATGAACGCTTTCTTGAAATTCGCGTGAGCGATGGATTCTTTCGCGCAGACAAACCGCGTGCCGAGTTGCACCCCGCTCGCGCCCATTTCGAGATAGCTGACAATCGCCTCACCGCGGCCGATGCCGCCCGCCACAAACACCGGCACGTCGCGAATAACGGGCAGAATTTCCTGCGCCAACACAGAGGTCGAAACCGGCCCGATATGGCCGCCCGCTTCCGTGCCCTCAATCACCAGCGCGTCAACGCCCATGCGCACGAGTTTTTTGCCAATCGCCGCCGTCGGCGCGAAGCCGATGACTTTGCAGCCGCCCTCCTTCAGGCGGTTGATGGTTGGCGCTTTCGGCATCCCGCCCGCGAGCACCACATGGGTCACTTTTTGTGCAATGCACACTTCGACCAATTGGTCGAGCTGCGGGTGCATCAGAATAAGGTTCACACCGAACGGTTTTTGCGTTAATTGCTGCGTTGCAATAATTTCTTTCTCGAGCAGTTCCGGCGGCATCGAGCTCGCTGCAATCACCCCGAACGCTCCAGCGTTCGAAAGCGCCGCAACGAGGTTGCGCTCGCTCACCCAGCTCATCGCCCCGCCCATGATGGCATGTTCGCAACCGAGCAAATCCCGCCCGCGCTGCCAGAGTTGTTGCAGTGATGTAGTCATATCGCTTCTCACTTTCTTCCTACGATTGCCAGAGTGGGCCAGATGCTAGGAGCGCTTGCCGCTTTCGTAAACCGCAGCGTAGCAGCGCTACGTGAGGATTTGCGAAAGAGGACGCGACGATGCAGATGGTCCGCTATGGCAATCGTTATTATTCCTCCACCGCATCCAGCCCATAGACCGTATGCAGCGCCCTCAGCGCCAGCTCCAGATAGCTCTCATCGATCAGCACCGAGATTTTGATTTCCGAGGTTGAGATGACGATGATGTTGATATTTTTCTCGGCCAGCGTTTTGAACATTTCCGCCGCCACACCCGCGTGGCTCTTCATCCCCACGCCGATGGCGGAGATTTTCGCGACGCCCACATCGCTGTGGTAGCTGTCGAATTTCGGGATGCCCGGCGTAGTTTTTAAAATCTCCAGTGTGCGGTTGAAATCCGCCTTGCCGACGGTAAAGGTCACGTCCGTTTTCTCGCCCACTTCGTTGACGTTCTGAATGATCATATCCACGTTAATGCCGCGCTCGGCGAGCGTGCCAAAAATCCCGGCCGAGACACCCGGTTTATGATCGACATTCACCAGCGTAATGCGCGCCTCGTCGCGGCTATAGGCAAGCCCTGTCACCCGTTGCTGTTCCACTAATTCCTCCTCATCCACCAGAAGCGTGCCGGGCAGCGAATCCGCCGGGCGCTCGTCGAACGTCGAGAGCACCTGCACCTTCACACGGTAATTCATGGCAAGCTCGACACTGCGCGTTTGTAGCACTTTGCTGCCGAGCGACGCCATTTCCAGCATCTCCTCGTAGCTCACTTTATCGAGCTTCTTGGCCTTTTTCACGATGCGTGGGTCGCTCGTATAGACCCCATCCACATCCGTATAAATATCGCAGCGCTCGGCCTTAAACGCTGCCGCAATGGCGACCGCCGAAGTGTCCGACCCGCCGCGCCCGAGCGTGGTAATCCGCCCCTCCGGGCTGATGCCTTGGAACCCCGCGATCACCGCCACGTTGCCCGCTGCGAGCGACACAAGTAACTCCTTCGTTTCGATATGCGCAATGCGCGCCTTGCTATACATGTCATCTGTCGAGAGCGGTAGCTGCCAGCCCGCCCATGCCCGCGCTTTGATGCCGATGGATTCCAGCGCCAGCGCCAGCAGGCCAGAGGTAATTTGTTCCCCCGCCGCGACCACCTGGTCCGCATTCGCGCGCGCCTCGTTGGTCATCAGCGTGCTCACACCGTTGCAATAGTCGAGCAGCTGATTGGTCACCCCCGCCATCGCCGAGACGACCACAATCACCTGATGGCCGCCCTCAACTTCCGCCTTCACGCGCTGCGCCACATGCTTAATGCGCGCAATATCGGCGACCGACGTGCCCCCAAATTTCTGTACAATAAGTGCCATAACTCCCGCGGGTTATACGGCGCGGGACGCAGGTTGGCTAGTGGAAAATCATCCCAACTTCTTCCGCATGCAAATCGCGTCGGCGCGGGTGCCGTCGGCGTTGGCGTAATAGTCCTTGCGCACGCTAAATTTCTCGAACCCGTGCGCTTCGTAGAGCGTTTGCGCGGCAGTGTTGTTAATGTTCACCTCGAGCACCATCGCCTTACCGCCAAGCGAGGCCGCATTTTCCATTGCGTAGTCGAGTAGCATCAACCCCACCCCGTCGCGGCGATGCTCCGCCAGCACGCCCATCGAGAGCAGGTCGCACTGGTCCTCGATCAGCCAGCAGAGCACAAACCCCACCTCGCCATGGTCTTTGTGGTGTGCGACGGCGGCGAACACGCCCTTGCGCTCAAAAAAGCTCTCGAACTCGAGATGGCTCCAGCCCTTCGCGAAGCAGCTTTTATGCAGATGGGCGAGCGCCTTGGCGTGCTCCTTCCCTACCGAACGGATGCGGTATTGCTCCGGGTGATGCATCATCATGCCGCGCCACCTTTGCGAAAAATAAGCAGCTCGGCCGATGTCTCGGGGTAGAGAGCGGTTTTCATTTCCTTCACCGGCGTAAGGCCAAGCGGCGCAGCGATCTGCTTCACATAGCCCGCTGCATGGCCGAAACGCCCCGAATCCACCACAATGCCAAACCCGTCACCACCGCTATAGGGCTCCACCGTCAGCGCAATAAACCCGCCCGGCTTCACTATTTTCGCCGCGCTCGCCAGCACCGCATTCAGCGCGCCGACAAACTGCACCACGTTGACCAGCAGCACCAGGTCGGCCACGCCCTCACCCACTGCCTCAGCGGCGCTCGCGATATCGGCTTCCACCACCCGGTCGAACAGCGGCTTGCCCGCCACCATTTCCTTCTGCGCCTGCGCGACCATACTCGCGGTCACATCCACGCCAATCATCTGCGCCGCCGCCGCACGGAACGGGATCGACGTAATCCCCGTACCGCAGCCGAGATCCACCACCGTGATGCCCGCAGCTGGCAGCAGCGGCTTCACCTGTTCGGCCACCGCCGCGCCGCCGCGATATTTATTCTCCGCCTCGGCCTGATTATAGCCCCCCGCGATGCTGCTGAAAAACTTCGTCACCAGTTCGCGCGGCATGGCTTGCGGGCGTTGGTTGGGCTCAAGCGCACTCGGGTCGATCGCCGCCAGCATAAACACCGCATCGGAATTACCCGGGTTTTGGCGCAACACCTGCTTCAGTGTATCGCGCGCTTTGGCGCGGTTGCCGAGGCGAAAATAGCAGCAGCCGAGATTATATAACGCCTGCGGATAGGCCGGTTGCAAATAGAGCGTGATGCGGAAACGGAACATCGCATCGTGCCATTTGCCTTGGTCGGCGAAGCGGCAGGCGAGGTCGAAATTGGTTTTCGGCAGGTCGCGCATTTTCTCGCGCGCGTCCATCAGCCATGCCCGCGGATTGTCGACAAACACCTCGCGCAGTGCGCTTTCCGCATCGCCGAGGATACTCATGAAGGATCGTCTCTTGCCTGTGGGTTTCATCGCGCCTATGATTTCCGAGTTCCACCATTTTATAGCATGAAAAACAAGAGAGTGTAAATGCCAACCACAGCCACACAGCCCAAGCCCACCACCATCGATGCGGCGGATGTCGCGCGTTTCTCCGCAATTGCCGAGGAATGGTGGGATGTGGGCGGAAAATTCGCGCCGCTGCATCGGCTCAACCCGGTCCGCATCACCTACCTGCGCGAGCAGATAATCCGCCATTTTGCAGGGCGCACGGGGGTGGATGGCCAAAGCGCCACACCGCTCAACAATCTTTCGCTGGTCGATATTGGCTGCGGCGGCGGCCTCATTGCTGAACCGATGGCGCGACTCGGCGCAACCGTCACCGGCATCGATGCGTCGGAAACCAACATCCGCGTCGCGGCACTCCATGCCGAAAACGGCGGCCTCACCATTGACTACCGCGCCACCACGGCAGAAGACCTCGCCGAAGCAGGTCAGCAGTTCGATGTTGTGCTCGCGCTTGAAATCATCGAGCATGTGGCGGATGTGGAGCTGTTTTTCGATGCACTCCGCGCGCTGGTCAAGCCGAGCGGGCTACTGATTCTCTCCACCCTCAACCGCACCGCGAAGTCGTATGCCATGGGCATCGTCGGCGCGGAATATGTGTTGCGCTGGCTGCCGCGCGGCACGCATAGCTGGAAGCAGTTTATCCGCCCCAGCGAAATGGCACGCGCCCTCACCGCCCGCGGCTTCACCGTGGCGGATACTTGCGGCATTAGCTTCAGCCCCCTCAGCTGGAAATTCGCCCTTAACCCCCGCGATCTCAACGTGAACTACATGATGGTGGCGAAGAATTAGCGGCGCTGCAACGAATCGACACCTTGTTTCTGCAAATGCTGATTCGGATTGCCTTCTTTATCGGAGCGATCGATGGGCTTATCTTTGTTTTCTTCATACTGCTTGAGAGATTCTTTTATCTTCTCATCTTGCGCTTTCTGCTCCTCTGGAGAAAGTTCTTTGCCCCAACAATTGCCAAACGTGACAGTTTTAGGCTCCTTAGCAACGCCTAATTCTTTCCCTGTTTTTGCGCCTGCTTTTACAAGCAGCGCATCAACAGCATCTAGCGCCTCGATTGTTTTTTTGTCTTTCGCCTCTTGCTCAGCAGCTTTTTCACTATTCCAGCAATTCCCGATTGTATGCTGAATCTGGAATTTGCGTGCCCGCACCCCGTCAAGAACACTCTCGCCATTTTTCGTTGCAAAATTGATGTTAGCTTTGTGCTCAATCAAAAAATTAATGGTGTTTTTGTCCTCTGGATAGTTAGAAGCTACGAAATACAAAAGGGTTTCAGGCGGCGTCGTGTTGGGAATAATGACATTAACATTGGCACCTTTCTTGAGGTCTGCAGCTGCAAGATCAAGCCTACCCACAGACAAATGATCTAAGAAACTACTATCAATTTTTGATAGCTCAGGCATAAAAATCTCCATCCTTTTTGTTGGCAATATTTCTGTGCCCATACTGTGTGAGCATTCATGCAGTATACCCTCTCCCCAGTTAATTTTTCATTAACATTTTATGCTTTTTGGCATTTTTGAAGGCGGATTGGGCAAAAAATCCGCCCCATTGTCATCAAACTGTCATATTTCACCTGTAGAATAGGTGCATGGGAAAGAATAAACAGACCGCCGATACGGACATCGCCGAACAGCGCTATCGCGGGCCGAGTGTGGCCTCTGCCGCTGCGGGCGAGAGCGTGCTGCATGGCAAGTTTCTGCTGCTGACCGGCATTCTGCTCGGCGGCATCGCAGGCGCTGTTTTTCCTTCAAAAACTGCGGAATTTACTAGAAATAGCCGCGAATATCTTGCCAAATGGGAAGCGTCTGAGAATCATTTCGTGCATGGCGCGGGTGGGCTATTAAACTGGCTCCTCGGCATGGGCGAAGGCTTTGTGAAATGGATGCGCGGCATTAAAACGATTGATGGTGGCCTCGCCAAGCTCGAGAAAAATGACCCCTATAAGCGCGTCGGCACGGCCATTGAAGGTGCCATCGTCGCCTCTTCCGGGCTTTCAACCGTCGGCTTCATCACCGGCATTTTTAGTGGCTCGCGCGCCTCCCACCGTGGCAAAAAGCAGTTCGAAACCGCGAAGGACGAAATCATCACCCTGCGCGAGACGAACGAGAAGCTGCGCAGCAAACTCATCGATACCGAGCTGGCGCTCGACGACCTCAAAACCGTCTCGGATGCCAAGCACGGCAAACTGCATGTCACGCCGGACGACCATGCCCGCACCACGCCCAGCGCGCATATCAGCACGGATGGCGCGACTACCAGCCGCGCGCTCGACCTCACGTCAGACGTTGCTCTAGGCTAATCACCCAATCGTTTTATGATGCGCGAGCACGGGAATCTGCGCCCGCACCTCCGCCACCCGCGCCGGGTCAATCTCGGCATAAATCACCTCCGGCGCGTCGCCACTCGCCTCCGCCAGCACCGTCCCCCACGGGTCAAAAATGACGCTATGGCCATAGGTTTCACGCCCGCCCGGGTGAGTGCCGCATTGCGCCGGGGCAATCACATAGCACGCATTCTCAATCGCCCGCGCGGCGAGCAGCGTGTGCCAGTGCGCCGCACCCGTCGGCCGCGTAAAGGCGGCGGGCACGGCGAGCAGCGTCGCGCCGGAAAGCGCCAGTTGCCGATAGAGGTTCGGGAAGCGCAGATCATAACAAATACTGAGGCCGAGTGTCGCCCCCGGCAGCGCCGCCGTCACCGCCCGATACCCCGCCGTCGCCTGCGAGGATTCGCGGTATTCCGTGCCGTCCGGAAGCGTGACGTCGAACAGGTGAATCTTGTCGTAATGCGCCGCGATATCACCCGTCGGCGCGACGAGCACGCTGCGGTTAAACGGCTTCTCCATCCCCGGCTCGCGCGCGCGGATGGAGCCGATGAGCAGCCACGCGCCGTGCTGCTTCGCCGCACCCTGCGCCCACTCGATGCCGGGATGTTTGAGCATCGGCACATCGTTCATGCGCGCCGTGCCCTCGCGCCGCATATAAAACACATTCTCCGGCGTGGTGATGAGCGTCGCCCCGCGCGCCGCCGCCTCCGCTACCATCGGCGCGAGCGCAGCAATATTGGCCGCGATGTCGTCGCCACTGGTCATCTGGATTGCCGCTGCAGTGAATGTTGTCATGGGGTTCCTTACGTTAAAAATTCAGAGAGATTTTTGAGCGAAAACGGATGGTTTTGAGAACCGGAGCGCAGCGTACACTAAAGTACGTGAGCACCGGAAGCGCAAAAATTATCCGTTTGCAGCCCAAAATGTCCTGAATTCACTCCTTCACCGTCCGCGCGAGCGCAATCACCCGCACCTCGCGCGCACCGGCCTTCAGTAGCGCTTTGGCGCAGGCTTCCGCTGTTGCCCCCGTCGTCACCACATCATCCACCAGCACAATCACTTTGTCTTTTATTTCCGCCTCCCGCGCTGCGGGAACGGCGAACGCCTTCGCCACATTGGTCAGCCGCTCCTTGCGCGTCAGCTTCATCTGCGGTGTGGTATGGCGAATGCGCGCAAGCCATTCCGGCGCACAGGGCAACCCCGTTTCCGCAGCAATCGCATAAGCCAGCAGCGCCGACTGGTTGAAGCGGCGGCGCAGCAGGCGTCGCCAATGCAGCGGCACTGGCACCAGGACATCCGCGCCTTTCAGCACTGTGCTGCCCGCGCCTGCCATCATTTTCCCGTGGCGTTTTAACCCCGCCCATTGGTCGGCAAATTTCAGTGCGGAAACCAGCGGCGCACTCACCGCGTCATAGACCATCGCCGCGCGCGCCTTGCTGAACGCAGGCGGCGCTTCCAGGCAGGCGGGGCATTGCATGTCATCCTCGATCGCGACCACGAACGGAATGCCGCAGCAGGCGCAAAGCGGCGCCGAGATCATCCGCAGCTTCGCAAAACACGCCGCGCAGAAATTCCCTTCCGCCTCCACCGCCCCATGGCACGAAGCGCAACGCGGCGGAAACGCCATATCCACCAGCATCTGCGAGGCCGCGCGCACGCTACTCAAAACCGCGAGTGACAATTGTTTTTATTCCCTACATACTCGGTTGCATGCAATCTTCGCCGCCCATTCTGTTCGATCGCGCCCGACTTCGCAAGCTCCGTGCGCGCCGCGTGGCCGACTTTGCGCGCGCCGATTTTCTGCATCGCGAGGCGGTGGAATCTGTCGCCAAATCGCTGCATTTCATCGCCCGCGCTTTCCCCACCGTCGTCGAGCTCGGCGCCCATAACGGCCTGCTCGGCGAGGCGGTTTCGCTACGCGCAGGAACGCAACATTATATCGCCTGCGACCTCGCAGAAGCGGCGCTCAGCCAGCTCGAGGGCGCACGCATCTGTGCGGATGAAGAGCTGCTCCCCTTCGCAGAAAACTCGGTGGATGCGGTGCTCAGCATCCTCTCGCTGCAGTGGGTGAACGACCTGCCCGGAACGCTGGCGCAAATTCACCGCATGCTCAAACCCGATGGGCTATTCATCGCTGTCATGCCCGGCGGCGAAACGCTGCGCGAGCTGCGCGCCACCTTTGCTGCGGTCGAGAGCGTGCGCACCGGCGGCATCCACCCCCGCGTTGCGCCGTTTATCGATGTGCGGGATGCAGGTGCGCTGTTGCAACGCGCAGGCTTCGCGCTGCCGGTGGCCGATAGCGATACGCTCACCATCACCTACCCACATCTGTTCGGATTGATGGACGATTTGCGCAGTGCAGCACAAACCAATATGCTGCAGCAGCAAGTGCAGCATTTTACCCCGCGCGGATTCTTTGCGGATGCCGCTGCGCACTACGCCGAACATTATAAAAACGCGGAGGACGAACTCACCGCCACGGTCGAGCTTATCACCCTCACCGGCTGGAAACCCGCGGCTAATCAGCAGCAACCCGCCAAGCGCGGCAGCGGAAAAATATCGTTGGTGAAAGCGTTGCAGTAATTATACTGCGTGAATGCTATCCATCAGCGCCGCGACGAGCGGCACATCCGCCGGAGGCATCGGCAAGGTTTTCATCTCATGCGGGAATTTCCAGGTGAGTGCTTGGCCCTCCAGCGCGCGCGGAATCCCCTCCCATTTGCGGCAGACATATAGCAACATCAGCAGATGAAAGTTCTCATACGCATGGCTGACAAAGGTGAGCGGAGAGGAACAACGCTCACAGATCTCAACGCCCAGTTCCTCGCGGATCTCGCGGGTGAGTGCGGCTTCCGGCGTTTCGCCCGCCTCCACTTTGCCGCCGGGGAACTCCCACAACCCCGCCATCGCCTTGCCTTCGGGACGTTGTGCCAGCAGCACCCGTCCATCCGCATCGAACAGCGCCACCGCAGAAACGAGAACGGTTTTCATACTATTTCTTTCTTCCTTCCCCGCCCACCTTTTCCAGAGTGGGCCAGATGCTAGGAGCGCTTGCCGTTTTAGCGAGACTGAGCGTAGCAGCGCTACGTGATGGCTCGCTAAAACGGACGCGACGACGCAGATGGTCCGCTATGGAAAAGGTCACGACCGGTAACTTCCGTTGATGTCAATATACCCATGCGTTAAATCACACGACCACACTGTGCTTTTGCCGCTGCCGAGACCAATATCGACCGCAATATGAATGTCGCGCGTTTTCATGTGTGCGACGACAGGCGCTTCGTCATAGCCCTCAACACGTTCGCCTTTCTTGGCAATCACCACGCCACCGATGCTCACGCGCAGCGTGTCGCGGTCGACGCGTTCGCCACTTTTGCCCACCGCCATCACGATGCGCCCCCAGTTGGCGTCTTCCCCCGCAATCGCGGTTTTCACCAGTGGCGAGTTGCCGATGGTGAGGCCGATGCGATGCGCCGCGTCATCGCTTTCTGCGCCGGTCACCTCAATCGTCATCAGCTTCTGTGCGCCCTCGCCATCTTTGGCAACCAGCACCGCAAGCTCGATCATCAGTTCGTCAAGCGCCGCCGCAAACGCCGTATATTCCGGCGTATTCTCATTCACTACCACACCGCTCACGCCGGTCGCAAACAGCAGCGCTGTGTCGCTCGTCGAGGTATCGCCATCCACCGTCACCGCATTGAAACTTTTTGTATTGCTGCGGCGCAGCATTTCTTGCAGCACAGGCGAAGTTATTTTCGCGTCAGTGAATACAAACGCCAGCATCGTAGCCATGTCCGGCGCAATCATGCCCGAGCCTTTGGCGATGCCGTTGATCGTCACCGTTTTACCACCCAGCACCACACTGCGCGTCGCAAGTTTAGGGAAGGTATCCGTCGTCATAATCGCTGCCGCCGCACCTGCCCAGGCATCTGCCGTGAGCGCCGCTTGAAGCGTAGGCAATGCCTGCGCAATTTTTGTGTGGTCGAGCGGCTCGCCAATCACCCCGGTCGAGGCCAGAAACACTTCGTCGTCGCGACAACCAAGTGCAGCGCTTGTTGCGCGCGCGGTGCCTTCCACCGCCATCACGCCTTTGCGCCCCGTAAAGGCATTCGCGTTGCCGGAATTCACCACTACCGCCCGTGCCGTGCCACCACTCAAAATATCGCGGCACCAATCGACCGGCGCACTCGGCGCTTTGCTGCGGGTGAACACGCCCGCCGCCGTCGTGCCCGCAGCCAGTTCTACCAGCAGCAAATCGGTGCGATTCTTATAACGAATCCCCGCCTCACACGCCGCGAGGCGAACCCCGGCCAACGGTGGCAAATGCGGGTAGGTTTCCGGCGCCAGCGGCGAACGCACGAGCGCCATTAGTTGGCCTTCTTCGCGTCAGGTTTTGCTTCCGGCGCAGCAGCCGCAGGTGCGGCAACCGGAGTGAGCAGATTCTTCTCGAATGCCACTTCTTTGCCCTTCGCGTCGAACACTTTCACATCCGCCGCATTCACCAACCCGCCAACATATTCGTTGAGTTTTTCCTGCTGCAGCTTGTTACGGATTTGCTCTTTCACCTCCGCAAAGGCTGGCGGCTTCACGGCGCGGCTATCTTCTGCTTTGATGATATGCCAACCGAAATCCGACTTCACCGGCTGCGAAATCTCGCCTTTTTTGAGCGCGAATGCGGCGTCCGCGAACGGCTTCACCATTTTATCCTTGGTGAAATAACCCAGATCCCCACCATTTTTGGCCGATCCCGGGTCTTTCGAGAAATCCTTCGCCACGTCTTCGAACTTCTTGCCCTCGTCGAGTTTTTTGCGCACGTCTTTTGCCTCAGCCTCTGTCGGCACCAGAATATGACGCGCACGCACTTCGCGCTCGTCCTTGTTCACCGCCACAATTGCGTCATATTGCTTCTTGAGGTCGGCATCCGTAATCATCTCTGCCGTTTTGCTGTCGAGGAAACTTTTCACCACCAACTTCTTTTTCATGTCCTCCAGTTGCTTCACCACGGCGTCGCTCTTATCCACGCCCTTGGCGGTCGCTTCCGCCAGAATCAGCTTTTCCGCCATCATGCCGCGCAGCACTTTGTCGCGCACGTCGGGCTTCACGCCATCGAACGCAGGCGCTTCGCCAGCCGGAAACAACCCTTCCCAGAATTTCTTGGCATCGGCCGAGGAAATCTCCTGACCATTGACCTTCATCATCACATAATCCGCCGCGAGTGCGGGAGTGGCGCAGGTGAGCAGGGCAATCATCGATACAGTGGCAGCAAAACGCATGGGAAATCCTTATCCGTAGGGGGTGAATATGATCGAATCACGGTCTGCCACAAATCATTGGGATTATCAATGCAGAAAACATCGGGAAAAACGTCGCTTTTTCGCGCTCTTCCATTGACAGTTCGCCGCGCGCGCCCTATCTATCCGCGACATTTGTGATACCCCGAACATGCTAAGGCTTTCTATGCTCAGCTCCCTCGCTAAAAAAATCTTCGGCAGCGCGAACGACCGCCTGGTTGCCAGCCTCGAACGTGAAGTGAAAGCCATCAACGCGCTCGAACCCGCGATGCAAGCGCTATCCGACGCCGAGCTGCGTGCCAAAACCGACGAATTCCGCGCCCGCCTCGCCGCGGGTGCCAAGCTCGACAGCCTGATGGTCGAAGCCTTCGCCGTCGTGCGCGAAGCGGGTCGCCGCGTGCTCGGCATGCGCCATTTCGACGTACAGCTCATCGGCGGCATGGTGCTGCATAAAGGCATGATCACCGAGATGAAAACCGGGGAAGGTAAAACCCTCGTCGCCACCTTGCCGTCCTACCTCAACGCGCTGTCCGGTAAGGGCGTGCATATCGTCACCGTGAACGACTACCTCGCCGCGCGCGACGCGGAATGGATGGGCAAAATCCACCAGTTCCTCGGGCTCACCGTCGGCGTGATTGTACATGATCTGGACGACGAAGAGCGCAAAGCCGCCTACGCTTGCGACATCACCTACGGCACCAACAACGAATACGGCTTCGACTATCTGCGCGACAACATGAAATACAGCCGCGAAGAAATGGTGCAGCGCCCCTTCAACTACGCGATTGTGGATGAAGTCGACTCCATCCTCATCGACGAAGCGCGTACGCCGCTCATCATTTCCGGGCCGACGGAAGACAATTCCGAAATGTATGTCACCATCAACCAGTTCATGCCGCGGCTCGAGACAAAGGATTACGACCTCGACGAAAAATCGCGCAACGTCACGCTGAATGAAGAAGGCGTGCGCCATATGGAAGAAATGCTGCTCGCCGCCGGGCTGCTGAAAGAGGGCAGCGGGCTGTATGACATCGACAATGTCTCAGTCGTGCACCATGTCACGCAGGCACTGCGCGCGCATAAGCTTTTCAAGCTCGATTCGGACTATATCGTCAAAGACGGCAAGGTCATGATCATCGACGAATTCACCGGCCGCATGATGGAAGGCCGTCGCTATTCCGAAGGGCTGCATCAGGCGCTGGAGGCGAAAGAGGGCGTGCGCATCCAGAACGAGAACCAGACGCTGGCCTCCATCACCTTCCAGAATTATTTCCGCCTCTTCCCCAAACTTGCGGGGATGACCGGCACCGCGATGACCGAAGCGGGCGAGTTCAGTGACATTTATAAACTCGAAGTCGTCGAAATCCCGACCAATGTGGGTGTGGCGCGCAAAGACGACCACGACGAAATCTACCGCACCAGCGACGAGCGCGATACGGCCGTCGTGGCGCTGATTAAAGAGGCGCATGCACGCCAGCAACCCGTGCTGGTCGGCACCGTGAGCATCGAGAAGTCCGAATCCTTCGCGGCGCGCCTCAAGCGCGAGAAAATTCCCCATCAGGTGCTCAACGCGCGCTATCACGAGCAGGAGGCGGAAATCATCTCGCAAGCCGGCCGCCCCGGTGCTGTTACCATCGCCACCAACATGGCGGGTCGCGGAACGGATATCATGCTCGGCGGCAATGCTGAAATGCTCATCAAGCAAGCGGGCGAATCCGCCAATGCCGAGAAAATCCGCGCGCAAGTCGCCGCCGATAAAGAAATCGTCCGCGCCGCGGGTGGCCTCTTCGTCATCGGCACCGAACGTCACGAATCCCGCCGCATCGACAACCAGCTGCGCGGCCGCTCTGGCCGTCAGGGTGACCCCGGCGCCTCGAAATTCTTCCTGTCACTGCAGGACGATTTAATGCGCATTTTCGGTTCGGAGCGCATCGACGCCGTGCTCGTGAAACTCGGCCTGAAAGAGGGCGAGGCCATCATACACCCGTGGATGAACAAGGCCATCGAGCGCGCGCAAACCAAGGTGGAACAACGCAACTACGAAATCCGCAAAAACTTGCTCAAGTTCGACGACGTGATGAACGATCAGCGCAAAGTCATCTACGAACAGCGCATCGAGCTGATGGAAGTGACCGACGTGCACGACACCATCACCGACATGCGCGCGGATGTGAACCAGCATCTCGTTTCCACCTATATCCCGGCGGAAACCTATGCCGAGCAGTGGGACCCAAAGGCGCTCCATCTCGAGCTGCTGCGCATTTACGGGGTGGATATGCCCGTCGTCCAGTGGGCGGCAGAAGAAGGCATCGCGCATGCGGAAATCCTTGCGCGGGTGAACGAAGTGGGCGAGCATATTTTCCACGAGAAAGCAGCAAGCTTCCCCGAAGGCGTGTTTGCCCTTGCAGAAAAACGCGTGCTACTCGAAACGCTCGACCAGCTCTGGAAAGACCATCTGCTTTCGCTCGACCATCTACGCCAAGGCATCAACCTGCGCGCCTATGCGCAGCGTGACCCGCTGAACGAGTACAAGCAGGAGGCCTTCAGCCTGTTCGAAGCCATGCTCAACCACCTGCGCGAAGTCGTGGTGCTGCGCCTCGCACGCCTGCAGATCCGCATGGAGCTGACGGACGAAATCATGCGCCTCAAACTGCCGAGCGAGATGCATGAAAGTCGCATCGACCCTGCCATCGAGCATGACGCCGAATCCAAAGTCGTGCCCATCAGTGCGAACGTAAAACCCGGCACTGTGCTACCGAACGACCCCAGCAGCTGGGGTGCCGTTGGCCGCAACGAGGCCTGCCCTTGCGGCTCTGGCAAGAAGTTCAAGCATTGCCACGGGGCACTGTGATACGTGCATGCATTTTGGAGAGGCAAGTGACGAATGAGGCGCAGGAAAACCCAAACTTCGTCCGACCTACGGACACAACCCCGCGCCCTATACTAGCAAAGCTTCTCTCGACGTTTCGCACTTTTGTGGGCGGAGATCGATTCGAAAATCTGTATCGCGCACTGGTCACCGAGATACATGCGATGAGCGATCTCCCCACTCAGACTCGACTGCTAGATTACGGTTGTGGCGTGATGAGTTTTTCACAGCGTCTACAGCAAGAAGGTATCATTACATCTTTCGTAGGGATGGATATTTTTTCTCCACCTGAGAATGCAACTAACCCCGATCTCTGGTGCCACTACAGAAAAATTCCCGAAACCGGACTTGGCAGCGTCACAGAACAGTTTGATATTACCTTAGTAAACGACGTGCTGCACCACGCATCCACAGCCGATCAACCTGTCATTTTACGCCAACTATCGGCCATAAGCCGATATATTCTAGTCAAAGAACATTTTGAATACGGGTTCATATCAAGACAACTGCTGCGGCTAGCGGATTGGTACGGAAATTATGCGTATGGCGTTACGGTTCCAAAACGTTATTTTGATCAGAGCACATGGCAAACATTGTTAGAATCAGCTGGCCTGAAGGAGTTGAAACAAACGCTAGGTGTGCGGGTTCATAATGGTGTTTTTGGATGGATTATTCCACCGCATTACCATTTTATTTCGGTGCTAACGCGCGTGAATTAGGCTGCCTTCGATCCCTTCCACATGCCGTAAAGGCTGATGCTGCTCCAGCATACTTCAAGCACGAACACGGAAAGATTCCACTGTTCGAGGAGCGAAATCAGAATGAACACCGCGCCGAGCAGGTTCAGCACGTGGAATTTCATCGCGGTCGAAGGCCAGCGGCCCAGCGACACCATCGCATAGGCATAGAGAAACAGCACCGGGGCCATCAGGCCAATGAGGGCGTAGAGACTCATGCGCCACCTGCTTTGCGGCGCTTATAAATCCGCACCAGCGAGAGTAATCCGATGGAAATCCACGCCACATTCGCCACAAACGCCGCCACATTCCACTGGCCAATCAGCGACACTAAAATCCCCGAAGTGCCGATGACATTCAGCCACTGATAGCGCGCGCTATCCGCCCGCCATTTGCCCAGCGTCATCAGCCCATAGGCCACCAGCACGCCAACCACGCCGAGCAGCCCGATCATGGTGGTAAGGGTCATGCGCTACGCCGCTGCTTCTTTATTCTTCTCTTCCTCAAGCGCAGCTTTGGCTTTCGGGCTGAGCTGAATATGCAGCTCGCGCAGTTGCTTCTCGCTCGCCGTGTTCGGCGCCTGCATCAGCAAATCCTGCGCCTGCTGGTTCATCGGGAAGCAGATCACCTCGCGGATATTCGGCTCATTCGCAAGCAGCATCACCATGCGGTCAACGCCCGGAGCGAGACCACCATGCGGCGGTGCGCCGTATTTGAACGCATTAAACAGCGCCGCGAATTTGCTCTCGATATCGGCCTGCGTGTAGCCCGCGATCTCGAACGCTTTCACCATGATTTCCGGCTTGTGGTTCCGAATCGCGCCGCTCGAAAGCTCCACCCCGTTACACACAATATCATACTGAAACGCTTTAATCGCCAGCAGCTCTTCGTTCGTTTTGGCGTTGCTAAGCGCCTCAAGCCCGCCCTGCGGCATGGAGAATGGGTTATGCGAGAAGTCGATTTTCTTGTCTTCGTCGTTCCATTCGTAATACGGGAAATCCACCACCCAGCAGAACTTGAACACGCCCTGCTCGATGAGGCCGAGCTGCTCGCCCAGCGCCGTGCGCACCTTGCCCGCGATATTCTCTGCCTCGCGCTGCGGGCCGCTGGCGAAGAACACCGCATCGCCCGCTTTAAGGCCGACTTTCTCGCGCAATTCGGCATGTTTTTCCGGCGTCAAAAATTTCGCGATCGGGCCTTTCGGCTCGCCGTTCGCGTCATACGAAATATACGCCAACCCCTTCGCGCCGTGGGTTTTGGCGAGCTCGATCATGTTGTCGAAGAAGCTGCGTGGTTTATCCGCACAGCCCGGTGCCGGAATCGCGCGGATTTTACCACCCGCCGCCAGCACCTGTTTGAAGATGGTGAATTCCGAATCGCGCCACAGGCTGCAAATCCCGCCCGCGATGAGGATTGGGTTACGCAGATCAGGCTTGTCCGAACCGTACTTACGCATCGCGTCGTCATACGAAATGCGCGGGAAGCTGCCGTCCGCATTCGCGATAATTTTCCAGTCCGAGAATTCTTTGAACGTCCCGGCGAGCACCGGCTCAATCGCCGCGAACACGTCTTCCTGCGTCACGAAGCTCATCTCGATATCGAGCTGGTAGAATTCGCCGGGGCTACGATCCGCGCGCGCGTCCTCGTCGCGGAAGCACGGCGCAATCTGGAAATAACGGTCAAAGCCGCTCACCATCAGCAGCTGTTTGAACATTTGCGGCGCTTGCGGCAGCGCGTAGAATTTGCCCGGGTGTACGCGGCTCGGCACCAGATAATCCCGCGCGCCCTCGGGGCTCGATGCCGTCAGAATCGGCGTCTGGAATTCGAGGAAACCCTGCTCATTCATCCGGCGACGCAGCGAGGAAATCACTTTGCTGCGCAGCACGATATTATTGTGCAGCTTCTCACGGCGCAGGTCGAGGAAGCGGTAGGTCAGGCGCGTCGCCTCGGGGAATTCCACGTCCGAATTCACCTGCATCGGCAGTACATCCGCGACGGATTCCACATGCAGCGATTCAAGCACCACCTCCACATCGCCCGTCGGCAGGTCCTTGTTCACCGTCGCAGCGTCACGCGCGGTCGCCTTGCCGGTCACGGTAATGACGGATTCGTTCTTCAACTTCTGCGCCACCGCGAACATCGGGCTATCCACGTTCACCACCAGCTGCGTGATGCCGTAATGGTCGCGCAGGTCGATAAACGCCAACTGGCCATGGTCGCGCACGCGGTGCACCCAGCCCGAGAGGCGGACGGTGCTCCCGGCGTCGCTCGCGCGCAGGGCGTTACAGGTATGGGTGCGGTACTGGTGCATGGTCGTAATCCTTACAATTTTCGTTGGCCGTGGTATAACCGACCCCATGGAAAAAGCAAAAGATTTACTACTCACCACCGGCAAATTAGCGCTCAAAGTCACGCCCCGCGCCAGCCGGGCGGCGGTGGAGGGGTGGGTGGACGACGCGAACGGCGCCCCTGTCCTCAAGGTCAAAGTCACCGTGGTGGCCGAAGACGGCAAGGCCAACGAGGCCGTCATCGCCCTGCTCGCCAAGGAATTCGGCATCGCCAAATCGCGCCTTTCCATCGCCCGTGGCCTCACCAACCGCAACAAAGTGATTGCGCTCGACGCCTGAGGCGCTACAACCCCTTGCATGAAAACACGCGTTATCACGACCTCGGAAGACCTTGCCCAATTCTGCGCCACCTTTGGCGACGAAAAATTCATCACGGTCGACACTGAATTCATCCGCGAGCGCACCTATTTCCCGCAGCTTTGCCTGATGCAGGTCGCGACCTCGCACGAGGCCGTCGCCATCGACCCCATCGCCGGGGCGGAGATGGACTTAACGCCGCTGTACGACGCCTTTGCCAACGAATCCCTCGTCAAAGTCTTCCACGCCGCGAAGCAGGATATCGAAATCTTCGTGCATGATTCCGGCCGCGTGCCCTACCCGCTTTATGACACGCAAATCGCCGCCATGGTCTGCGGTTATGGCGAGTCCATCTCCTACGAAAACCTCGTGCGCGACATCGTCGGCGCACCGCTCGACAAAGCCTCGCGCTTCACCGACTGGGCGCGCCGCCCGCTGACCGACCGCCAGCTTGTCTACGCGCTGGATGACGTGATCCATCTGCGCGTGATTTATGAGAAGCTCAAAGCCAAAATCGACGCCGAAAACCGCGGCCCTTGGATCGAAGAAGAGATGAACGCGCTGGCCGACATCACCAAATACCGGGTGGATGCGGAGCATTGTTGGAAGCGCCTCAAAATCAAAACCCGTTCGAGCACGATGCTGCAAATTCTGCGCGCCGTCGCCGCCTGGCGGGAGGAAAAAGCGGCCGCGCGCAACGTGCCGCGCCAGCGCATCCTCAAGGACGAAATCGTGGTGCAGATCGCGACGCAGATGCCCGAAACGGTGGAAGATTTGCAGCAGGTGCGTGGCCTCAACGGCCAGATGTCGCGTGAGTCGATGGAGATTCTCGTCGCCAAAATGCACGAGGCGCGCATGGCGCCGAAGGAAAGCTTCCCCGAGCCGGAAACCCGCGAAAAGCCGATGCCCGCCGCGCAGGAAGCCTGCCTCGACCAGCTGCGCCTATTGCTACGGCAAAAATGCGAGGACGCACATGTCGTGCCGCGTCTGGTAGTGGATAAGGAAGAGCTCGAAGCCCTCGTGCGCGGCAAAATCACCTTCGCGGCGAGCAGCATCGGCCATGGCTGGCGTTACGAGATTTTTGGGGCCGCGGCAGAAGCGCTCCTCGCCGGAAAACTCACCGCCAGCGTCACCCCGCATCGCGGCGGCTACGGCCTGGTCTGGAGCGCGTAAGAGAGTTCTCAGTTGCCAGTGGTGAGTCGTTAGCAGAACAGTCTGCTGACAGCTGACGACTCACAACTTATACCCAAACCCCTCCTCCGCCACAGCAACATAGCCCGCCGAAGCCTTGCCAGTTTCCACCAGCGTGCGCAACTCGGCGAGCGTTACCCACTGCACATGTAACGAATCCTTGAGCGGCGCGGCGACCACCGCCTCGGCATCCGCGGCATCAAGCACTGCCACAAACCAATGCACAAAATACGGCGCTTTTTTGCGCGAGGCAAACAGGCGCGCGCCCATCTCGCGCACCTCTGCACGGGCAAGCATGGCGGCGTTCACGCCCGCTTCCTCTTCCGCTTCCCGCGCGAGCGTATCGGCCAGTGGCTCAAGCTGAGCGCCCGGCGGCGGCGGCGTGTTGCCGTCATGGTTCGCGTCCACATAGTTCCCATCCGCCAGCGCATACATCCGCGTGCCGCGCGGCAGCCCCATGGGGGGCATATCTTCCGGCGTAGCAGGTTTGGGCTTGGGTTGCACCAGTAGTAAACGTGGCGCGGCGCCATCCACGCGCAGCACCACCGCACCGACTTTGGTAACATTCACAGGTTCAGAAACGTTCATGGGGCGGGTCTATCAAACCCGCCCCATGACTACAAACAGTAACTACGTTCACTAATTAACGGTGAGCTCGTTCGTTTTGGGTTTTACACCACCGCTTTGGAACGCGACATCGCTAGTATTCTGCCCGTCTCTAATAGTGCCCGATTCGTTCACGCCAAGCATTTCTGCCTGACCCAGCGCCACTTGGAACGCTACGGAATGTTTTCCAGTTTCCTTCTGGTATTGTGCTTCCGCCACACGCACATCCCCCGCGTCGATGCCATTGCCTTCTTTATCGATTTCCTTTTTCGCGCTGGCAACATCCTTGAATTTCAGTCCTGTCACCATCTGCTCAAGGAAGTTATCGGGATTTTTGGCAATATCCGCCGCCGCCGCCTTCTCAAATGCTGCATCAGTTGGGGTATTGGTCTCGACTTTACTGGTTTCCTTGTTGGTTCCAGTCTCAGCCTCTGTCTTGGTCTCGACTTTGCTGGTCTCCGCTTTGGTTTCATTGAGAAGCTTCTCAATGGCATTCGGCCCTGCAATTTTCCCCGAAGCAATCGCAGCGCTCATCGCCACGAGTCCCGGATCCTTCGGATCATTGAAGTTAATCACCGGAACTTCGTCAACACGACCATCAATATACCCCGGGCGGCCAGAAATAATCTTTGTTGTCGTAGGCACGCCATCAATGTTCTGGTTCTCGGCAATTCCCATCACAACGGCTTTTGATTTTTCATCCCACACGCCAGTCGCCTGCACGTCATAGCCTGCTGCAATCAACTTCTCCTGCAGCGCTTTTACGTTCGCATCGGATTTAGGCATCTCCTCCATCTCATACTTCACAGGCGTGTTCGGAGACGTCTTCGAGCTGCTATTCCCCGCGCCGAGCTTATCTGCAATCTCAGCCGGAATGCCCTTGCTGAAGTCCAGCTTGTGGATTTCTTCTTTCGAGAGTCCCGTCGCCTTGATTAAAGCAGCTTCGGTTTTTGGGCCATAGCTGCCCTTACCACCCGCTTGGCTTTGAAGCGCCGCAGCAAGTGCCGGATCATTCACCGCAAGGATCTCCTGGAGCGCCGCCACTTGCGCCGTGTCGATCTTCGGCACGTTTGCATGGGTGCTACGCGTGCCTTGCGCCAATGCCCCCGTGATCGCGGGGAAGCCGGTCGAGCTATTTTGCCCCTCATCCCCCGCTGTGTTTTGCGGTTGGTCTGTGTTGGTGCCGGTATTCGCACCCGTGCCTGTCTGGTTCTGACCGTTCGCCGCAGCTTGCTTCGCCGCAGCATCCTTTGCCTTCAGCTCTTCTTTGAGCTCAGGGTTAACCTTGAACGACTGTACGAGCGCTACATCGGCAGAGGAAACCGCCGTACCATAGCGAAGCTCGGCCTGTCTTTTGCTCATCTGTTCTACTGCGAGCGCAGGAGAGTTAAAATGCTCCACCTTGCCATTTAAAGCGATGTTTACACCCTCGCCCGACTTGTCTTTCAGCGCCTCGACATCGAGTTTATCAAATGCCACTTCCAGCGCTGCCTGGCGCTTTTGTGGGTCGATCTGAGTATTGGCCAGCCTCACCGCATCGCGGAACTCGGCGGTGGCGGTTTCACGTGCAGATGCATCTGCCTGGAACTGCGCATCAGCTTCGTTGTATTGATTAATCGCCGCCATATCTTCTTTGCCGATTTTTTTCTCGAGCTTGTCAATTTTTTTCTGCTCTTTCTCGTCGACAACCCCATCCGCATTTGCTGCGTTCTTCAAGTCGCGCAACTCATTCGCGCGAGCCGCATCCTTTTCCGAGAGTTGCGGCGCCTGCGGTCTCTGCGGCACGAAGAAACTGGTGTTGTCATTCGCCGCGCCGTTGCCGTCATTATGGCTCTGATTATTCCCGCCGCGCTGATTATAGTAGTCGGCTTGCTGGTCATGCGCCTTCTGGTTTGCAATCTGCGATTTTGTAAGCTTGGTATCGGAGGTTATCTCCTGTGTTTGGTAGCGATTAGTTTGTGTTTGCTCTATGGCGCCCGTATTTTTAACTTTAGCGACAAAATGAATACCCGCATCCCAAAGACGCTCAGCACCTTTGATACCCTGAGTTACCCCGCGCTCATTCTGGTTAATATCACGGTACGTCTGGTTATTCTGCTGAGTAGAACGATGCAACCACGTGTTCTGGTTTACATAATTATGGTAACCGCCCATAGAAATCTCCTTAATTAACCTTCTTACCGTTTTACCATAGAATTAGTAAATAAATCGTTAAGATTTACCGATCCATGGCATTTTATTTTTCTTCGGCCCTCTCGCCCGTCTTTTCCCGGGCATAGACAGTCCTTCACTATGTACTATAGCAAAGTTTGCATGGGAGAAGTGTGACAGTTTTATGACAATTGACGGGGGTGTAAACCCGTCATCCCCGCGAGGGATTGGATCAATGCTTATTAAAAACAATAGGTTGGATTGTTTCTGGCTTCCAGAACTGTCACCCCGGCGGACGCCGGGGTCCATCTGTCACACACACCGACGGAGCAAGTAACAGATGGACCCCGTGGTAAACATGGGGTGACGCTCTGGAAACCAGCGACTAGCGTCCTAAAACCCGGCCTCGGCCATCACGGAATCTGCACCAGCGGTGATGGAGCTGAGCAGCGAAATCGTGCCGGGCAAAATTTTCGCATAGTAGAACCGCGCGGTGGCAAGCTTCGCATTGTAGAACTCAGGGTCTGAATCCTTCAACTTTAATGCAAGCGCAGCCTGCTTCGCCCAAATGAACGCGAACAGCACGATGCTGAACATCTTTTGATATTCCACCGCGCCTGCGCCCGCATGGTTCGGGTTGGCAAATCCCATCGTGCCAATCCACATCGTCGCCTGCTGCAGATATTTCACATGCGCCTTGAGGGGTTTGGTGAATTCCGCCATCGCCGGGTCGTTGCGATGCGCCTCGATAAACGCATCCACCGGATGGAAGAAGCGGCCAAGGTAACGCCCCGTATCGGTCGGCAATTTGCGCCCCACCAAGTCCATCGCCTGCACGCCGTTGGTGCCTTCGTAGATCATGGCGATGCGTGCGTCGCGCAGATACTGCGCCGCGCCATATTCCTCGATGTACCCATAGCCGCCGAAGCACTGCATCGCGGTGCTGGCGGTTTCAAACCCGCCATCCGTGAGCGATGATTTCAGAATCGGTGTAATCAGCTGCACGAAATCATCCGCCTCGTCACGCCGTGCTTTGTCGGTGTGGCGATGGGCGATATCCACCTCCCGCGCCGTCCACAGCGCCAGCGCCCGCGCGCCTTCAGTGAAGCATTTCATCGTGTAAAGCATGCGCCGCACATCCGGGTGCACGGTGATCGGATCCGCCGCTTTCTCCGGGAACTTGGAGCCCGTCAGCGCGCGCCCTTGCAGGCGATCTTTCGCATAGGCGAGTGCGTTCTGATAGGCGGATTCCCCTACGCCAAGCCCCTGCACGCCGACATACAGCCGCGCGGTGTTCATCATCGTGAACATGGCCGGCAGCCCGCGATGCGGCTCGCCCACCAGCCAGCCCGTGGCGCCGTCGTAATTCATCACGCAGGTGGGGCTCGCATGAATACCCATCTTATGTTCAATGCCCGCGCAGCTAAACGCATTGCGCGCGCCGAGTGATCCATCCTCATTCACCAGAAATTTCGGCGCGACAAATAGTGAAATTCCTTTGCTACCCTTCGGTGCGCCCGGCAGTCGCGCGAGCACGAGGTGAATGATATTTTCCGTCTGGTCTTGCTCTCCGGCGGAGATAAAAATCTTGTTGCCGGTGATGCTATAACTTCCATCCGCATTCGGCTCCGCGCGCGTCTTGAGCAAACCCAAATCCGTCCCCGCCGTCGGCTCCGTCAGGCACATCACGCCCGACCAGTTGCCCGAAATCATCTGCGGTAAAAACTTCGCTTTCAGCGCGTCATTCGCATGCAGCAGCAGCGCGTGAATCGCCCCATGCGTCAACCCCGGCGTCAGACCAAAACTCAAATTGCTCGAGCACACCATCTCCAGCATCGGCATATTCAAAAACTCCGGCATGCCCTGCCCGCCGAATTCCGTCGGCCAGGTCAGCGTCGGCCAGCCGCCCTCGACATAGGCCTTATATGCCTCCTTGAACCCCGTCGGCGTCGTCACCGTGCCGTCCTTGAATTTCAGCCCTTCGCGGTCGCCCACGACGTTGAGCGGAAACAGCATTTCCTCGCACAATTTGGCGGATTCGGCGAGCAGTGGCTCGACCAGCGCCCGCGCATCGGCGAAGCCCTCGACATCGTTATAATCATCGAGTTCCAGAAAATGGTTGATGAGGAACTGATAGTCCTTCAGCGGTGCGGAATAGGTGGGCATGTCGTCCTCACTAGTTGCGTAGCGGTTTGCTGGTGTTAAGCATATGGGCGATGCGGTCGCGCGTGCCTTTGCTGCGTGTCAGCTCCATGAAGGCATCATGCTCGAGGTCGAGGATCTGCTGCTCCGTCACCTCTTGCGTAATGTCCGTGTCGCCGCCCGTCAGCACCCGCGCCAGCGCGAGGCTCACCACCTCGTCATGCGGCGTGGCTTTGCCATTTTTGCGGAACGTATCGATCGCCATCGCGAGCGCCGTATGCCCCGTTGGCCCCGGCAGCCTCACGCTACGTGTCTCCGGCGGCGTGTAATCCTGCGCCAGTTCCAGCGCGAGGGATTTCGCATCCGCCAGCACGCGCCGACGGTTCATGGTAATGCGTGATTTCGCATTCAGAATCATCATCTCCTGCGCTTCCGCAGCGGAGCCTGCCACCTTCGCCATGCTGATATACTCAAACGCTTTACTGATCGCTGGCATCGGCCCGCGCGCCATCATCGGCTCGGGGCGCTTGCCCGCGGCGATGGCTTTCTGTGCCGCCTCACCGGCAGCGATGTGACGATAGAGCATCTCCTTACAGCCGCCCCAGCCGGGGATGACACCGATACCGACCTCAACAAGGCCGGGGTAGGATTCGATATTCGCGACCACCGCGTCAGAGTGTAAAATAATCTCACACCCGCCGCCGAGCGCCATGCCGGAAAGCGCGGAGACAACCGGGAACGGCGCGTATTTCAGCCCCATAAACGCGTTCTGCCCTTGCTTCACCATGTCGGAGACCGCCCACCAGCTCGCCGTATTACACGCCAGCAGGAAGTAGCCGATATTCGCACCGAAGCTGAAATGGTCGCCGTCGCTGGCGATCACCAGCCCACGGAAATTACCTTTCACAATGTCGGGCAACTGCCCCACCATTTTCAGGTTTTCCGGGTCCCATGTATTCTGTTTACTGGTCAGTTCGAGGCAGGCAATGCCATCGCCGAGATCCCACACTTGCGCGGACGGATTTTTCTTCACCGGCTTCGCGCCAGTGATTTTCAAATCCTCGAGCATCAACGAACCGTTCGGGATCGGCACCGGAATATATTTCCCGCCGATCGCAAACTGCGTGCGCGTGCCCTTGGCTTCGTAGAGTTTTTTGCCCCGCGCTTCCGCAATGATCGCGGGCACCGTCATGCCATGTTGTTCCCATGCAGCCGCCACAATCTCCGTACCCGTTTTGCCGCCGTGCGCAGCACGGTCGATCATCTGGAAGGGGCCGTATTTCCAGTTATAGCCGGTTTGCATTGCGGCATCGACGGCATAGATATCGTCCGAGATTTCGGGGATGAGCGACGCGGCGTAATGCAGCGTTTTCAGCATCACCGCAGCGGCATATTGCCCGCCGATATCCGGGTGCGAAAGCAGCGCCGCGATGCCTGCTTTAGCAGCACCGACACTTTCGAGCTTCGAGGTTTTTTGAGGCGCATAGTCGCCCGTTTTCAGGTTAATCGCCTCGAGCGTTTTCTTGCCGCCCTCTTTATTCATGCGATAGAAACCGCCTTTTCCTTTGCGGCCCGTATAGCCATCGGCGATCATTTTTTTCACGATGTCCGGCAGCGCATACAGGCTGCGGAACGCGTCGTTCGCGGGCAGCGTTGCCATCATCGCTTGCGCGATCAGCGGCATCAGGTCGATCCCGATCAAATCATAGAGGCCGAACATCCCCGTCTTCGGAAAGCCAAGCGGACGGCCCATCACCGCGTCCGCATCCTCGACGGAAATGCCGAGGCGTTGCGCCTCAATCAACCCGGCGGTCATCCAATAGACCCCGATGCGGTTAGCGAGGAAGCCCGGCGTATCCTTACACGGCACCACCTCTTTACCGAGGCGACGATCTGCGAAGTCGCAGAACGTCGCGAAGCGCGCAGCATCGAAGCTCGGCGATTTCGCCACCTCAAGCAGGCGCATAAAGCGCGGCGGGTTGAAGAAGTGGGTAATCAGAAAATCCTTCTGGAAACTCTCCGGCATGCCGTTGATGAGCACATGCAGCGGCAGCGTCGAGGTGTTGCTCGACACAATCGAGCCTTTCTTGCGTACCGCTTCCACCTTGCGATACACGTCCTGTTTCACTTCCAGTTTCTCGACGACGACTTCAATAATCCAGTCGCACTCGGCGAGCTTGGCAAGGTCGTCCTCAAAATTCCCCGGCGTCACTAACTTCGCAAATTTCTTGTGCGCGAAACCTGGCGCACCGCCTTTCATCTGCTTCTCAATCGCGCCCATGGCGAGTGCATTGCGCGGGCCCTCTTTGGCCACCATATCGATCAGCAGCACCGGAATTCCCGCATTGGCGAGCACCGCTGCAATGCCCGAACCCATCACGCCGGAACCCAGTACGGCCACTTGTTTCATCTCAGTCACGCGACTCTCCACTCGTAAGGTGATTATTTCGCCGGTTGGTTGGCAATCGTTTCGCACCAGCCAAGGCGGCAGCGTGCGATTTTGTCTTTCGGTTTCCAGAATGTTTCTTTGCAGCGCACCGTGCGCGCTTGCTGTTTATAATAGGCAATCGCTTCGTCCTTAAACACGTTGTTCACCGCCGTCAGGTCGCAAATGCCCTGCACCGCAATGCAATCCGCATCCTGCTCGCAATCATGCCAGTGCTTGCCCGGCTCAAGCGGCGCGGCAGCACCCGCCATCAGCGGCAGTGCTGCAACGAACAGGAATAGCGCCGCGCGCTGCATTAGGCTTTCTCCAGCACCGTGGCGATGCCCATGCCGCCGCCGATGCAGGCGGTGGCGAGCGCGTATTTGCCCTTGCCGCGCGACAGCAGCAGTGCCGCCTTGCCGGTAATCCGCGCGCCCGATGCCCCGAGCGGATGCCCGAGCGCAATCGCGCCGCCTTCCACATTCACCTTCGCCGCATCGCACCCGATTTCGGCGATGCATGGAATCGACTGCGCCGCAAACGCTTCGTTCAGCTCGATCACGTCGATGTCTTTAATGCTCAGCCCTGCACGGTCGAGCGCTTTTTTCGTCGCACTGATCGGCCCCAGCCCCATGATGCCCGGCTCCAACCCCGAAACCGCCATCGATTTAATCCGCGCCAGAATCGGCAGCTTATGTTTTTTTGCGTAGTCCTCGGAGGTCACCAGCACCGCCGCCGCACCGTCCGTCAACGGCGAGGATGTCCCCGCCGTCACCGTGCCATACACATCAAACACCGGGTCAAGCTTCGCCAAATCCTCCGGCGTCGAGCCCGCACGAATCGTGCCGTCCTTATCCACCACGCCCGCTTTGGTTGTGATCGGCACAATCTCGCCACTCAAATCCGCCGCCGCCGCTTTGCGGTGCGAGGCGAGAGCAAACTCTTCCTGCGCCTTACGCTCGACATGGAATTTCTTCGCGACATTTTCCGCCGTCAGCCCCATGCCCACATAGGCGTCGGGCATATTCTTATAGAGCACCGGGTTCGGCAGCGGATTATATCCGCCCATCGGAATGCGCGTCATGGATTCGACCCCGGCGGCGATAAACACCTCGCCCTTGCCCGCCGCGATATTCCCCGCCGCGATATGAATCGCCTCCATGGAGGAGCCGCACCAGCGATTGATGGTCAACCCACCTGTCGTCACCGGCAGCCCGGCGAGCAGCACCACGAGGCGCGCGAGGTTCAGCCCCTGCTCGCCCTCAGGGAAGGCACAGCCGAGCAGCACATCTTCGATGTCCTCAGGCTTCACGCCAGTTTTTTTAATCAGCGCTTTAATCACCTCCGCCGCCAGATCATCCGGGCGGACGGTCGCCAGCTGGCCTTTATGCGAAGGAGTGAACGGGGAACGAAGATAACCGACAATCACGGCGTGAGACATGCGAAAAGCTCCCTAGAGTTACGCACTCACTATACACAACCGCTAAGCGATGAAAAACACATTACCATTCCCACCGCCCCTGCATCGCTTTTGGTGGCGGGGTGTTACAATTCTACCCGATTAGGCGGCAACGCCCAATTGACCCTTCGGTGCCACCGTCAATGCATGTTGCGATTTCCTGCCGACGATGCTGCTCAGGAATTGCTCCATGTCCATGCCCTGAGGCCAGCTGAAAGCGCGTCTTGCGCGTCTTATGCCGCAGCACCCGGCGCCATAGGCGCCTGTTCGAGCGTAAGGCGGTTGCCGCCCGCTTTGCTCACGCTCATGCCGCTACGCGGCTGCGCCGCCACCATCATCTGCGATTTGGAATCGTAAATCCCCTGCATGATCTCGCCCATACTGACCCCATCCGGGAAATCGAACTTCACATGCAGCTTATTGGGCTTGTCGCGGTCGACGGTAAAGTCTTCGATATCCACCATATGCTTGGCAGCTTTCTCCGACAGCTCCGCCGTTTTCTCGTCTTCGGACTTGAAGATCTCGTGCCGGTTCAGCACCGCCTCGATCTCCGGATGCTGGCCCATGCGCTTATGCACGATCTTCTTCAGCAGCGGGCCATCCAGCACACGCGCCGTAATCGGCGGCAGTTGCGGCCCGATCTCGAGCAGCGCGTCGGTGAAGATATCCTCGAGCTTCTCGGTATCCACCTTGGCAAGCGCCGTTTCGGTCATTTTTTCGGCAAGCTGCATCTCGGTGTAAGGAATGTTGGTCTGCGGATCGTTCGCCACCGGATATTTCGTTCCCAGCTTGAATTCCACGCGCCATGGCGTTGCCGTCACGTAGCATTCGAGATGCTCCAGGTCCTTGGCCTCCATAAGCCCCAGCGCCAGCGCCTTTTCCTTGATCTTGGCAAGGAACGCGTCGTGGTGTTCCTTGAAGTAATCGACAATGACCGTATCCGTCGAGCCCACTTCCGCTTTATCGTGCGGCAGTTCCTTGGCATTGATCTCGATGCTCACCTTGCCGTTCATATGCTGCGCCTTGATGGCGGACTCGCTATACCACGGATGTTTGCCGTCCTCCACTTCCTGCGCCACGAAGAACTGTTCCATCATCGCGAGGTCATGCTCGGAAAATACCGGCTTCCCGCCATGCTGCTTTTGCAGGAGGGGTTTGAGTTCCGTCCATGCGGAAGCATGGTTCGCCGGAATATGCACCTGTTTCGGGTTCAGCTTCCCCGCCAGCGCCGGGACGGTGCCGAGCACCGTACGGATTGCCGCATTGAGCGCCTGCGGATCGTAATCGACTACATCACCTTTCAGCGTTACCGTCAGCAGGGCATGTTCTTTCCTCAGTGTGGGCGTGTAAAAGCCGGGGTCGATCCCGAACGCCGCCTCTGTCACCTGCGGCGCCACCATCACCTTGTACCCATGCCGCACCACTGGAACTCTCTTGAGCGCCGCCGCAAATATCTTGCCCGCCTCGCGGGAAATGGAGAAGTCTTCCTCCACCGGCGCTTCCGAGGTAGTCGCACCACCACCGCCCATCACGGGCTGCATTTGCACGGGCGCTTCCACTGGCACAAAAGGAACTTCCTTGTTACCACCTAGCAATCCACGGAAAAACTTGAGCATACGGCCTCACTTCACGAAAAAGGATTCATTACCCCTAACCTAGCAGAATCCCGACAGCAGAAGTGTGACAGTTTTGTGAAGATTGCGTCGGGCAGCGCCTGGAGTCCAACAACCCATTGATTACCCAAGCACGCGGGCAATCGCCTTAGTAAAAATCTCCGGCTGAAAAATCAGCACGCCGACCTGAATCACCGTGACCGCCCAGAATTTGAACTGAAAGCTGCCTTTACGGGTTTTGTGCCGCAGCCGTTGCTGGGCAACAATGGCTGCCAGCGTACCCCCCGCAAGGCCGCTCAGCAGCAGCGTGCCTTCGGAAATCCGCCAGCTGCCGTTGATCGCCGCGCGCTTATCCTGCCAGTAGAGGACATAGGTCAGCAGGTTGATGGCAACGAGGTAAAGGGGGAGGTTCATAACCAGCCTGTTAAAATGCGCGCCCACGTGAGTAGGCTGGAGCGGGTACAGGGAATCGAACCCTGGCCTAAAGCTTGGGAAGCTTTCGTTCTACCATTGAACTACACCCGCGCGAGCTGGGGTTGATAGCGAGAATAAAGCGCAAAGGCAAGCGCGGCGCACCATGTTGCATCTGCGAAACAACAATCGCTTGATTCCCCGCCGCAATTTCCCTAAATAACGCGCACTTAAACTACTATCCGAAAGGCAAGTTCATGTTAAACGAATTCAAAGCATTCATCGCAAAAGGCAACGTGCTCGATATGGCCGTTGGTATCATCATCGGCGCAGCATTCACCGCCATCGTTGGCTCGCTCGTGTCCGACATCATCAACCCCGTGATCGGCATGCTCATCGGCGGCATCGACTTCAGCAACTACTATTTCGACCTGTCGATGGGTGGCTATGAGTCGCTCGAAGCGGCGAAAAAAGCAGGCGCGCCGCTCATCATGTATGGCCTGTTCATCAACGCCATCATCAAGTTCCTGATCGTGGCGTTTGTGGTGTTCATCCTGGTGAAGAACGTCAACAAGCTGAAAGACAAAATGATCAAAGCGGAAGCAGCAGCACCTGCTGCTCCGGCGGAAGACATCGTGCTCCTGCGGGAAATCCGCGATGCGCTGAAAAAATGACAGTAAGCCTTAGCGGCTATGCCGCTTAGGCTCCCGTCATCCCCGCGAAGGCGGGGATCCAGACCAAGGGCTGCTCCTCAAAAAGCAGCCCTTTTTCTTTGCCAAAAGCGTGAGGCAACGCTAGATTCTCCGCGCAAAACATCAGGAGTCCCCCATGGCCACATCCACCGCCGCTGCCACCGCATCCACCGCGATCGAACTCTTCCCGCGCGGGCAAACACTCGTCGGCGTCAGCGTGAACGGCGCGGCGCAATATATGGAACTCACGCGCGCCAACCGCCACGGGCTCATCGCGGGCGCGACTGGCACCGGCAAAACCGTCACGCTGCAAACCCTCGCCGAGGGGTTTTCGCGGCAAGGCGTGCCCGTCTTCATGGCGGATGTGAAGGGCGATCTGTCCGGCATCGCCGCGCCGGGCAACAACGCCAAATTCGCCGACCGCGCCGCGTCGCTCAACATCACCCCGTTCGAATTCGCCGCGCTGCCCACCGTATTCTGGGATGTATTCGGCAAAAAAGGCCACCCCGTGCGCGTCACCGTGTCGGAGATCGGGCCAGTGCTGCTATCGCAACTGCTCGAACTATCCGACGCGCAGGAAGGCGTGCTCACCCTCGCCTTCAAAGTGGCGGATGACGAGGGGTTGCTACTGCTCGACCTCGAAGATCTGCAAGCCCTGCTCGTGCATGTCAGCGAAAACGCGAAGGAGCTGTCGGCGAAATACGGCAATGTCTCGACCACCACCGTCGCCGCCATTCAGCGCAAATTGCTGCAGCTCGGGCAGGAGGGCGCGGAGGAAATGTTCGGCGAGCCCGCGCTCGACATCAACGACCTCATGCAAACGAAAGACGGCATGGGCGTCGTCAATATTCTCTCCTCCGACGTGCTGATCCAGAAGCCGCGCATGTACGCGACCTTCCTGCTCTGGCTGTTGTCGGAGCTGTTTGAAAACCTCCCCGAAGCGGGCGATATCGACAAGCCGAAACTCGTGTTCTTCTTCGACGAAGCGCATCTGCTCTTCAACATTGCGGAAAAACCACTGCTCGAAAAAGTGGAGCAGGTCGTGCGCCTCATCCGCAGCAAAGGCGTCGGGGTTTATTTCATCACCCAGCAGCCGCAGGATATTCCGGATTCCGTGCTGGCGCAGCTTTCAAACCGCGTGCAGCACGCGCTACGCGCCTTCACCCCGGCGGATCAAAAAGCCGTCAAAGTCGCGGCGAGCACCTTCCGCCCCAACCCGGCGTTCGACACGCAAACCCTCATCACCACCCTCGCGGTGGGGGAGGCGCTGGTCTCGTTCCTCTTGCCGGATGGCAGCCCGGCGATGGTCGAGCACACGAAAATCCGTCCGCCATTCTCACGCGTCGGCCCGCTGAGTGATGCCGAGCGCGGCGGCGTGATGGGCGGCGACGTCATTGGCGATACCTACGACACCGCCATCAACCGTGAATCGGCGTATGAGAAACTAGGCGCACGGCGTGCGCAGGCAGAACAAGACACGCAAAAATCCAGCGGCGGCCTGCTGGGTTCCGTGATGGGAAAAACGACCGCCTCCCCACGCAGTGGGGGTCGCCCGGCCGATAGTATCGGTACACAAATCGCCAAAGCGGCCGTGCGTTCCGCGACCTCCACCATCGGCCGCAAGATCGGCAACCAGATCATCCGCGGCGTACTTGGCAGCATTTTGAAATAGGGCACGGCGTGCCAGCGGTCTGTCACCCCGGCGAGTGCCGGGGTCTGCGCCTAAAGGAAAACTACCCCCGCCGACGCAGCAGCAGCGGCAGGCCAAGCGCGGCGATGCCGAACAGCACGCGCATCACCTTCAGCGCCGTGATCTGCCGCGGCAGATCGTCATACTCGCCCGCGCGCAAAAACACCGCCGGGTCGGCCGCGAGATAGACCACCGGCTCCTTCGCCCCCAGCTCCGGCGCCTTGTTGCGGTCGCGCAGCTCATAGCCGCCGAGGATTTCCTTGCCATCCACCGTGAACGCGAAGCTGATCTGGTTCACCACTTCGCTCGTCGTCTCGTTCTTCTTCACCATCGGCGTATAGACCTGCGTAATCACCGCATCCGTCTTCACCACCGCACCCGCATCCGCCATCGGCGCAATCTGCCCAAGCCGATAGTTGCAATAAAACGCTGCCCCCGCCGCCGCGAGAAAGAGAATAACGATTAGCATAAAACGACCTTTCATAAACCACCCCCAGTGAAGAGAAAGCGTCATTTAGGATGCAATCATCACCTCAATCAACTTAAATATAGTTCGAGATTGTCATACCAGATTCTAGTTTTGGGAAATTTTGTAATCGATACCCAGCAAGAATCCCTCAGGCATAGGAAACCGCATAAAACGCTTTTGTTTTTGCTTGTGATAGAAAATCCTGCTTGGATCAAACCAAGTTTCTAAATGCCTAGATGCTACAAGCCTCCACTCGTGTTCTAACTTATGTTTTTCGCTTTTAGTTCTTAGACAAAAGTCAACATAGCTACGTGCAATGGCATTCCTACATTCTAAATAGCCCTGCTGCCCATGTAAACTCTTCTGCAAAACTTTAAGAGCTCTCTTTTTACGGACTCCTTTATTGCGAAGTCGTTTAACTGAATCATCCAACTCAGTTAAATCTGGGTAGACTAATCTGTTCAACTGCGCTTGCAGATCGCTACAGCTACCTACGTCTTTATATTGCATAGGTACTATCTGCAGCGGGAATAGCCTCTTTTCTCCATCTGGTAATGGCAAATTGAAAGCTAGGCACCTGCCGGTGTTATTGTGGGCATAATGTTCCCAAAGGTAGGGGTTTCTTTCAGTGGCACAAAAACAAGCTAAAAAATACTCATCTTCCACCAAATGATCTATAATATACTCAGAAAATTTTTGTTGGTTCTTGATACTAAGCTGTAAAAAACTTTCTGATGCTTTTACTTGTTCTTTGAAAATTGAAAAGCGCGCTCTGATCTCTTTCCCATCATCAAGACTATTGGCATCTGTAAGCCACAATTCTCTTGTCTTGATAATGCTTTCAGCAGATTCCTCAGACGTATAATGATAAAGCGTTAGATGCTCCATCACCCCACCTTTTTGTAAATCTCGCTACCGCCTTCCACGAACTTTTTGCTCATGTCGTCCATGCCTTTTTGCGCTTCTGCTTCACTGGTCACTGGCGACTGGCCACTGGCCACTCTTGCGAATTCCCGCACCTCTTGACTAATCTTCATGCTGCAGAATTTCGGGCCGCACATCGAGCAGAAATGCGCGACTTTTGCGCCATCCGCGGGCAAGGTTTCGTCGTGGAAGCTCCGCGCTGTTTCGGGGTCGAGCGCGAGGTTGAACTGGTCTTCCCAGCGGAAATCAAACCGCGCGCGGCTGAGGGCATTGTCGCGCAGCTGCGCGCTCGGGTGCCCCTTCGCCAAATCCGCCGCGTGCGCCGCAATTTTATACGCGATCACCCCGGTTTTCACATCGTCGCGATTCGGCAGGCCGAGATGTTCCTTCGGCGTGACATAGCACAGCATCGCCGTGCCGAACCAGCCGATCATCGCCGCGCCAATCGCGCTGGTGATATGGTCGTAGCCCGGCGCGATGTCGGTCGTCAACGGCCCGAGCGTGTAAAACGGCGCTTCGTGGCAGGCTTCAAGCTGCTTATCCATGTTCTCTTTGATGAGATGCATCGGCACATGGCCCGGCCCCTCGATCATCACCTGCGCGTCATGCTTCCACGCAATCTGCGTCAGCTCGCCGAGCGTTTTCAGCTCGGCAAATTGCGCGGCATCGTTGGCATCCGCAATGGAACCCGGGCGCAGCCCATCGCCGAGGCTGAAGGTCACGTCATAGGCCTTCATAATCTCGCAGATTTCCTCGAAATGCGTGTAGGTGAAATTCTCCTGATGATGCGCCATGCACCATTTGGCGTGGATGCTGCCGCCGCGGCTAACAATCCCCGTCACGCGGTGTTCGGTCAGCGGAATGAACGGCAGGCGCACGCCCGCATGGATGGTGAAATAATCCACGCCTTGTTCCGCTTGCTCGATCAGCGTATCGCGGAAAATTTCCCATGTCAGGTCTTCCGCGATGCCGCCCACTTTCTCCAGCGCCTGATAAATCGGCACGGTGCCGATCGGCACAGCGGAGTTGCGAATGATCCATTCGCGCGTGGCGTGGATGTTCTTGCCGGTCGAAAGATCCATAATCGTGTCCGAGCCCCAACGCGTCGCCCACACCATTTTCTCGACTTCCTCCGCGATGGAGGAAGAAATCGCCGAGTTGCCGATATTGCCGTTGATCTTCACCTTGAAATTGCGGCCGATTATCATCGGCTCCAGCTCCGGGTGGTTGATGTTAGCGGGGATAATCGCCCGCCCACGCGCCACTTCGTCGCGCACAAATTCCGGCGTAATCAGCTGCGGAATGCTGGCGCCGAAACTGTTGCCGCCTTTGCCCGCTTCCATCGCCTCCGTGCGCCCCTCATTCTCACGAATCGCGATATATTCCATCTCCGGGGTGACGATGCCTTTTTTCGCGTAATGCATTTGCGTCACGTTCATGCCCGCCTTCGCGCGCAGCGGTTTTGCGGGCACGTTGGGGAATTGCAGCGTTTCCGCAAGCGCCGCATCCAGCGCACGGCCTGCACGCAGCCCGTTATCCTCCGGCTTCACGGCGCGGCCTTCGTAGCGCTCGGCGTCGCCACGCGCTTCCACCCAGCGCGCACGCAGCGGCGCAAGGCCTTTTTGAATATCAATCACCTCGCTCGCGTCTGTGTAGGGGCCGGAGGTATCATACACCACCACCGGTTTTTCCTCCGCCTTGGGCGAGAGCGCAATCGCGCGCATCCCCACGTTCACGCCCATCAGGCGCTCCGTCCCTTGCGCGTAAATTTTGGCGCTGCCGGGCATGGCACCGGTAGTAACAGTGAAAGGTTTCTCAGCCGTTTTGGTGGCAGCGTTGCTCTTTGGCGGGGTCATAACAATTGCTCGTTGAGATGTGGGGTGAATGAATTATACAGATTCTATGGCCACCAGAACTACCATCTCCGCCGCGCTGCCGCAAATGAAACCGCGGCAGTTACGCACATTTCATCGGGCGCTCGCACGGTGGTATCAAACCCACGGGCGGCATGACCTGCCCTGGCGAAACACGGATGACCCCTACCATATCTGGCTTTCGGAGGTGATGCTGCAGCAAACGCAGGTCGCTACCGTGCGCGACCGTTTTTACGCCCCCTTCCTCGCGAAATTCCCCAGCGTCGCGGCGCTCGCCGCCGCGCCGGAGGCCGCCGTCATGAAGGCGTGGGAGGGGCTCGGCTACTATTCCCGTGCCCGCAATTTGCGCGCAGCGGCGCAGCAGATAGTGAGTAGTGGCATGTGGCAGGTGACAGGTGATTCGCCTACCACATGCCACCCGTCACTTGCCACCCTTCTCTCCCTCCCCGGCATCGGCCGCAACACGGCGAGCGCGATTCTGGCCTTTGCCTATCACCAGCCCATCGCGATTCTGGAGGCGAATGTGAAGCGCGTGGTTGCGCGCGTCTTTGCGCTCGAAACACCAACGGACGAACAGCTTTGGGCGGGTGCCGAGATGCTTCTCAACCAGGCCGCACCGTTCGATTACAATCAGGCGATGATGGATCTGGGCAGCATGATCTGCACACCGAAAAACCCGAACTGCGATGCCTGCCCCACCGCGTCACTCTGCGCGGGCAAAACCGCGCCACTGCGCTACCCCACCCGCAAAATAAAGAAGGCCATACCCACCCGCCATGTCACAATTTCGGTGCGCGAGGATGCGCGTGGCCGCCTCTTCCTCGAACCGCGCGATGCCAAGCTCCTCGGCGGGCTGTGGGGCTTTCCGCAAGTCACCAGTCTCCAGTCACCAGTCTCCAGCAAGAAAGCAAAAGCGGACAGTCTCTCACTGAGGACTGAAGACTGGAGACTGACGACTACCTCCCTCGGCACCGTCACCCACATCTACTCCCACTTCAAACTCATCGGCGAGGTGGTGTATGAAAAACAAACGACCGTCAGCAATTCGCCGGACTGGCACACGCGAGAGGAAATCGCCGCACTGCCGCTTTCAACCCTCGACCATAAAGTTCTAGCACTGGTTGAAAAACGTCACAGTCCGCAAAATAAGCCCCGTAAAAAAGGAGCAGCACGCAGCAAAAATTGACGCCCCGGTAGCGGCTGGTTAGCGTTCGCCGATAACCCACCTATGTAAGGAGTTCCCCGTGGCTAAAGCAGCACTGAAAACTAAAGCGAAAACGGCCAAGAAAAGCCCAGCGAAAAAGAAAGCCACGAAGGCCAGAACCCGCGTCGGTGGCGAGCCACAACGCCCGGCAAAACTCCAATCCAGCCGCAAAGACATCACCAGCCGCTTTAAAACCACGGGCAGCGCGCAGCTCACCGTCAACGGCGGCAAGCCGGTGGAATTCCCCATCTACAAAGCGGTCGAAGGCGCAAGCGTCATCGACATCAGCAAGCTCTACGCGCAGACCGGCCATTTCACGTTCGACCCGGGGTTCCTCTCGACGGCATCGTGCGATTCGGAAATCACCTATATCGACGGCGACAAAGGCATTCTGCGTTATCGCGGCTACGACATTGCCGACCTTGCGAGCAAAGCTAACTTCCTCGAGACCGCCTATCTGCTGAACTACGGCGACCTGCCGAACAAGGCGCAGAAAAACTGGTTCGAATATAACATCAACCGCCACACCATGGTGCATGAGCAACTGCAATTCCTCTATCGCGGCTTCCCGCGTCGTTCGCACCCGATGGCGATCATGGTCGGCGCCGTGGCCTCGCTTTCCGCGTTCTACCACGACTCCCTCGACATTCACGACCCCGCCGAGCGCGAACTCGCGATGCTGCGCATCATCGCCAAAATGCCGACGCTGGGCGCGATGTGCTACAAATATTCCGTCGGTCAGCCCTTCATGTATCCGCAGAACGATCTCGGCTTCTGCGAGAATTTCCTGCATATGATGTTCGCCACCCCGTGCGAGCAATATAAGGTAAACCCCGTGATTGCGGATGCGATGGAGAAAATCTTCATCCTCCATGCCGACCACGAGCAGAACGCGTCCACCTCCACCGTGCGTCTTTCCGGCTCGTCCGGGGCCAACCCGTTCGCCTGTATCGGCGCAGGTATTGCCTCGCTCTGGGGCCCTGCCCATGGCGGCGCGAACGAGGCGGTGATCGCCCAGCTCATGGAAATCGGCGATGTGAAAAACATCCCGCATTTCATCAAACGCGTGAAGGACAAAAACGACAATTTCCGCCTGATGGGCTTTGGTCACCGCGTCTACAAGAACTACGACCCGCGTGCGGCCGTGCTGCGCAAGGCGTGCTACGACGTGTTGAAAGAGCTGGGGCAGGAAGACGAACCCCTGCTCAAAATCGCGATGGAGCTCGAGAATATCGCGCTGAACGACGAATATTTCATCCAGCGCAAGCTCTACCCGAACGTCGATTTCTACTCCGGTATCATCTACCGCGCGCTCGGCATCCCGACGGCACTCTTCACCGTGCTCTTCGCCGTCGCACGTGCTGCCGGCTGGGTAGCGCAATGGAAAGAGATGATCGAGGATCCGACCATGAAAATCGGCCGTCCGCGTCAGCTTTTTGTGGGTGCCGCACCACGCAAATTCATCACGCTCGATAAGCGCTAGAACAGAGCGAATTCGCCTAAACATAAGCCGTTCCCGCACCTGCGGGGGCGGCTTTTTTTTATCGCTCGTGCGACGATGGAAGTTTCTTCCGCTGAAAGGGCCGACAGTCCGAATCAATACGTCTGGCTTCTTTCATATCGATCTCGCCATCTCCAGAAATCGTCTGCATCACCTTATCCTGCAAGCAGCGCAGCGCGTGTAGCTTGCCCTTGATGTTGCCATCGGCCATCGCCCGCCGCAAGGCATCCTCCAGCATCACCTCCACGCCATAGGAATGGGTGTGTTCGCGGCTATCAACCACGGTGCCGTCTTTTGTCAGCCTGAAATGCGATGTCTTCAGCCTGTGGTGTTGTTTATCAATATACACTTCCGACACGTCGCTCACCCCTTGCGGGTCGGTATCGGTCGTGCGCATCACCACTTCGTCCTTGTTATAGGAATAATCACGGCGGATGAAGTGCTTGTTGTCCTTGATGCGCTCCACATGCGCCGCCTGGCCGCCATCGGGCAGATGCTCAACCGCCCCGCCCTGCCAGCGATGCACGATATTCTCTACAAACTTCCACATGCGCTCATCTTAGCATAGAATTGGTTAAAATTTGGTGAACGCCCTGCGAAGCAGCCCCACATTCCAGACAACAAAAAAGCCCTCTGAATTTCAGAGGGCTTTTTTTGCAGAAACGATTTGCCGCGCTGATTCTTACGAAATCAGCTTCAGCACATCGTTCGGCAGGCGGCTGGTCTGAGCGATGCTCGCCTTCTCCGACTGCGCACGCAGCGCGTCGATGAGGCTCGCACCGGTTTTCCCAGCGATATCATCCGGCGTGAGGGTCGAACGCAACGCATCCTGGTTCTGCAATGCACTTTCAACCGATGCGGATGCGAAATCCGCGATATCTTTCAACTGGGTAATCACCGCTTGTTGTGCACCAACGATTGCCTGCGCGTTCGAGATAGTTTCAAGCGCAGCCGCTGCCGATGCTTCGGTCAAGACATCCGCCCCGCCAACCAATTCGCTGGTAGAGAAACCGATCTGTTTCGGCGCGCCCGCATCAATCGCCGAGGCATCGCTACCGAGCGCCTGAAGCGTCGCGTCCACATCCAGCTTCGGCTGAGGCGAAGGCGGCACGGTTCGAATCGCGCCCGCGAGCGCCTTAAATTGTGCGCTAAGCGCAGCGCGCGCACTTTCGCTCAAGCCACTAGCGTTAGCACGCACGGCAATGCTACGCAGCTGACCGAGGATCGCGCTCACCTGCGCAGCGCCAACATCGATCGCGCCGACATTAGAAGAGACATAGCCCACATTGACTGTCTCCACCCGAAGGTTCAGCGGCGGAAATTGTTTTACCTCATCCGGCGCAGCAACGCTCACGCTTGCAGCGTTCGCGCTCGCCTCCTTGGCAGGTACAGAATTGCTAAGTACGGCCGAGAGTTTGACACTCTGGTCACCGAGGCTACGTATAACGCCCGTAGTAGGCAGTGTTGATGTTACCGTCATGGTACAGCTCCGAGTTCAGAATACCTTCTAAACCAATGTTGCGTCTTTTTTCGGTTTCTCTTGCTGGAAACCGTGAATAATGCTCTCACAGCTAACTGCTGCTTGATACACCATTACGATTACAGTATAAGCTTTTTTGCACCATCTGACAAGGAGAAAATGTCACACCATGTTCAATCCATTTATTATGCTGATAAGTAAAGTGATTTCACTGATCAACTACGCATTGCTGATCTGGATTGTGCTTGGTTTGCTGATCCATTTCGACGTGGTGAACCGGAACAACCCACTCATCAACCGCATGATGAGCATCCTTGATCAGCTGTTCGAGCCAGTGCTGCGCCCCATCCGCACTCGCCTCGCGAAGTTCATGCCCGCGCTGGGTGGCATCGACCTCTCGCCCGTGGTGCTGATCCTGCTGCTGAACTTCGTCAACGACGCGCTCTTCTCGTGGTTCTACAAAATCTAGCTGAACACCACCGTCTTATGGCCGTTGAGCAGCACGCGGTGCTCCGTAAAATATTTCACCGCGCGTGCGAGCACCTGCGCTTCGATGTCCTGCCCCATATTGGCGAGCGCCTCGGCGGAATAGCTATGGTCCACCCGCGCCACTTCCTGATCGATGATCGGGCCTTCGTCGAGGTCGTCCGTCACGAAGTGCGCCGTCGCGCCGATGAGCTTCACCCCGCGCTCATGCGCCTGATGGTAGGGCTTGGCGCCCTTAAAGCTCGGCAGGAACGAGTGGTGGATGTTAATCACCCGCCCGCGCAGCTGCCCGCACAGCGCGGGGCTTAAAATCTGCATATAGCGCGCGAGCACCACGAGGTCGACGCGTTCGGCCGCCATCACCTCGCGCAGTTTTTCCTCCACACGCAGCTTATTTCCGCCCTCGGTCGGCAGATGGTAGAACGGCACGCCATGCCATTCCGTAATCCCGCGCGCGTCTTGATGGTTGCTGATGACGGCCGGAATCTCCATATGCAGCCGGCCGGTGCGCACGCGGTGGAGCAGGTCGTTGAGGCAGTGGAGCTGCTTGCTGACCAGAACCAGTACGCGGGGCTTCGCCGCCGCATCCACCATCTCCCACTCCATCCCGAAGGGGTGTGCCACCCCGCGCAGGAATTTTTCCTTCAGCACATCCCCCGTCATCGCCTTTTCTTCGGCCATGAAGTGCACACGCATAAAAAACCGCCCGGTGGAGGGGTCGCCAAACTGGGTAGATTCAACAATAAACCCGCCCTGCTCCGCAAGAAATCCCGTCACCGCAGCCACAATCCCCCGCGCATCCGCGCAGGAGAGGGTGAGTATATACTGTGTCGCCTTATCGCTCATGGGCGCGGGTATAGCGCCTCCATCGCTCTATTTCAAGGGCTTACCGTACCGCTTGTCACAGAATCTTCACACTACTGGCTGGCGCAATCCTGTATACTATCCTCAATAAAGCCCTAATGAACAGGAGCTGCGCAAATGAAACTGCTTAAACCATTTAAACCAAGAAGTACAGTCACTGTGCTTGATCCTCTTCTGGCATTTGATGATGCGTTGCTAGATAAAGAGCCCCCAGATAGGTGGGGCGGGCTTTACCTGACGGCGCTGTGTTCCGAAGCGAACAACGCATTAACAAAAATCGCCGCAACGTATAGTGTTATGAATTGGAAAGCAGGAACAGCAGCTATACCCGCCGGCAACGTCGAAAAAATCTTATTCGAACTGAACCCATCTGAAGAGAAAGCCGCGCGGTTTAGAGAAGTCGTAAAAATATCCAATGAAGCGATCAAGGCGCGGATAGAAGCGAAGGATACTGCCGCCGCCGCAGAAGTGGAGAAATGGGCGGTGACAAAGGAGGCGGAAAAAGAAGCCCAGGGAATACTCGAAGAGAATCTAGCAAAGAAGGACCTTAAAAAGCAACCAAGAGCTGCCAAGAATAAAGAGAAGAATATAGCTATAATTAATCCTTCAACCCAAACCTTAGGCGCTGCCGTCAGCACTTCCACCGCGCCAGGGCTAGTAAGCACAACCCAAACATCTCTTTAGGGATTATACCACTGGGGGCGGAAACACACACATGATCGCGGTGCCGTCCGCCTCGGTGGAGGTGACATGCACGCTGCCGCCGTGGAATTCCGTGAAGCGTTTGACAAGGCCGAGCGAGAGCATCGAATCCGCCCCCGGTGCCTGGCCAGAACGCTGGAACGGATCAAACAGCTGCGCGAGGCGCTGTTCGTCGAGCACCACGCCCGCATTATGCACGGTGAGCGCCGCATGGCCGGCCTCACACCGGCTGATACGCACAGTGATTTTTCCGTGCGCCTTGGCGAGCTTCAGCGCGTTGGAAAGCAGATTGATGAGGATCTGCTTAAACCGCGTTTCATCCGCCTCGATGCTGTCGATGCCCTGCATCACTTCCACATCAATCGTCAGATTGTCGGTTTTAAGACGCGTGGAAAGCAGCGCCAGCACTGCATCAATCGCCTGCCGCACAGGGAAGAGGCGGATGTCGAGCTTGAGATACCCCGCCTCGATCGTCGCGAGGTCGATAATATCGCCGATGAGCGCGGCCAAGTGCTGCGCCGACTGATAAATCCCGCCCACATAATCCTTCTGCTGTGGCGTGAGCGCCCCGGCATATTCGCGTGCCAGCATTTCCGAGAAGCCGGAGATCGAGGTCAGCGGCGAGCGCAATTCATACGACATATTGGCGAGGAATTCGGTCTTCATACGGTCGGCGGTCTCGAGCGCCTCCGCACGGTCGCGTAAGGAACGCTCCACGAGGGTCGAGTCCGTCACATCGTTGAACGAAAGCAGCGTCGCCCCATCCGGCAACGGCACCACCGCACAGCTGATGACACTGCCATCGCTGCGGTCGAAGCGCGTGGTCGCCAGTTTGCGCGACTGAAATTTGCCAAGCAGCGTGTCGAGATAGCCCGGCCAGTCTTCCGTCACAAACATCTCGCGGCAACGCGCCCACACGTCGCGCATATGCGGTTCGCTGGTCATGAAATCCGCATCCAGTTTCCACAACAGACGGAAGACGGGGTTAGAGAGCGTCAGCCGCCCGTTCTCGCCGAACACAGCAATGCCTTCGTGCAAATGGTCAAGCGTTTCGCGCTGCACGGCGATGAGGGTGTTATACGAGCGCTCAAGCGCGAGGCGGTCGGTCACGTCTTCATAGACAAATAAAATGCCGCCGAGCGCGTGCGGAATCGCGATGACGCGCAGCGTCTTACCATCCGGCAGGTAGAAAAACTCCTCCTGCGGCTCGATGAGCGAGGTAAATAATTTCAGCTGTGCCTGCTTAAACGCCTTGAAATTCGCCTGCTCTGGCAGCTTGCGTTTTTCGCGCATCACCTCCAACACTTCGCCGTAAGTCGGGGCGGATTCTAAAAACGCCTCGTCATGTTTCCACAGCGCAACAAACGCGAAATTATGGAACTTGAGTTTCATGTCACGTCCATAAATCGCCATGGCCGCCGTCGAGCTATCGAGCAAATCGCGTAGCGCTTGTGCGTGCAGCGTCACCTCGGTTTTTGCGTCCTCCAGCTCGCTGATATTCACTGCATAACCAATGGTCCCCTCGCTCTTCATCGGCACTTCGCGCACGAGGTAAAGCCGCCGCTCGCCCTCCACAATAATATGCCGCCGCTCGGTTTGCTCCACCCCGGTTTCAATGGCGCGTTTGGCCAGCGCGCGATGGCCTTTGTAAAGCTCCATATCGCCCACCGCGATCACGTTTTCCGAGGTTGCCTCCGCCACTTCTGAGAACGCCAGGTTGCAATAGGTGATGTTGAGATCGAGATCGCGGTTCCACACCGGATTCAGCGACGTGTTAAGCATATTGGCGTAGCGCCGCGCCTCCAGCTTCAGCCGCGTATTCTCCGCCGCAAGCCGCGCCTGCTCAGCGTCCGGCGGCGAAGCGGCGGGTGCTCCCTTAGCGAATTTACGAATAAACGATGCAATCATAGGCCTATAGTATCGCCCCGCGCGCACTTGTCACGCAAATTGCCGCGCCCCCCGACGGGAGAGATGCCCCTAATACCGATACCAGTCCTTCTTGAACGGCCCCGTCACCGGCACGCCGAGATAATCCGCCTGCTCTTTGGAGAGTTTCGTCAGCTTCGCGCCCACGCGTTTGAGGTGCAGCTCCGCCACTTTCTCGTCGAGATGTTTTGGCAGTACATAGACCTTGTTCTCATATTTCCCGTGATTGTTCCACAGCTCGATCTGCGCCAGCGTCTGGTTGGTAAAGCTGCTGCTCATCACGAAGCTCGGATGACCGTTCGCACAGCCGAGATTCACGAGGCGGCCTTCCGCCAGCAGAATGATACGTTTACCATCCGGGAACTCGATTTCATCCACCTGCGGCTTCACGTTGTGCCATTTCATGTTGCGAAGCGAGGCGACCTGAATCTCCGTGTCGAAATGGCCGATATTGCACACAATCGCACGGTCCTTCATCGCGCGCATATGCTCCAGCGTAATGATGTCTTTGTTGCCGGTGGTGGTCACAAAAATATCCGCAACACTCGCGAACGCTTCCATGGTGTCGACCGTGTACCCTTCCATCGCCGCCTGCAGCGCGCAGATCGGGTCGATCTCGGTGACGACCACTTTCGCACCCATGCCGCGCAGTGCGGCGGCGCAGCCTTTGCCCACATCGCCATAGCCTGCGATCACGGCGGTTTTGCCCGCAATCATCACATTGGTTGCAGCCTTGATACCATCAAGCAGCGACTCGCGGCAGCCATAGAGGTTGTCGAATTTCGACTTGGTCACGGAATCGTTCACGTTGAACGCCGGAATCATCAGTTTGCCGTCGCGCTCCATCTCAAGCAGGCGCTGCACGCCCGTCGTCGTCTCTTCCGACACGCCGCGCACTTCCTTCAACATCTCGGGATATTTGTTATGCATGATGAGCGTCACGTCGCCGCCATCATCGAGAATCATGTTCGGTGTCCAGCCACCCGGGCCGCGCAGCGTCTGCTCGATGCACCATTCATATTCCTCTTCCGTTTCGCCTTTCCACGCGAATACCGGAATGCCGACCGCGGCAATCGCTGCCGCCGCCTGATCCTGCGTCGAGAAAATATTGCAGCTGCTCCAGCGCACGCTTGCACCCAGCTCCACCAGCGTCTCGATCAGCACCGCCGTCTGAATTGTCATATGCAGGCAGCCCACCACGCGCGCGCCTTTCAGCGGTTGCTTGCCTTTATATTCTTCGCGCAGCGCCATCAGGCCGGGCATTTCGGTTTCGGCGATGGTGATCTCTTTGCGACCCCAGTCGGCGAGGCCGATATCGGCCACCTTGTAATCGGTGAAATTGGCAGGGGCTTTCGCAGCAGCAGACATGGGAACTCCTCAAAAATGGTTTCCCCGGTGGTTTAGGCGATGTCGCAACAAATGGGAAGGGGATTTATGAGAAGAGCGCGGGTCAAAATGGATGCAATGCGAGGAGCGCCCGCGCGCAGGGAATAAGCGTAGCAGCGCTACGTGATTGACCGAGCACGGACGTGACGACGCAGTGCGCCATTTTCACCCGTGCGTTAACCCCTCCCCTTCTCCTCGTCCACCAGCACGCGCTTCAAAATCTTGCCAATATTATTCTTCGGCAGTTCGCTTCTAAACTCAAACGCGTGCGGCACGGCATAGGCGGAGATGTTGCCCTTGATATGTTCCTTGAGGGTCGGCTCGTCGAGCGTCTGCCCCTCGCGCAACACCACATAGGCCTTGATCATCTGCCCGCGCGTCGGGTGCTCGAGCCCCACCACCGCGCATTCGAGCACCGCCGGGTGGGTGTAGATCACCTCCTCCACATTGCGCGGATAAACCTTATATCCACCAACGATAATCATCTCTTTGCTGCGGCCGACGATATAAAAATACCCGTCCGCATCCATCCGCCCGAGGTCACCCGTATGCAGCCGCCCGTTGCGAATCACGTTGTCGGTTTCGTCCGGCCGGTTGAGGTAGCCCGCCATCACCTGCGGGCCGCGCACGCACACTTCCCCAATCTCGCCGATGGGCATGGGTGTCTCGTGATCCTCGCTGTCGATGATCTCCATCGTCGTGCCGGGGAAGGGCTGGCCGATCGAGCCTGTCTTCCCGCCACCCTGCAGCGGGTTGCAGCTCACCACGGGTGAGGTTTCGGTGAGGCCATAGCCCTCCACCAACGCGCAGCCGGTCAGTTTCTCGAACTTCTCTTTCACATCCACCGGCAGCGGGCCGCCACCGCTGATGCACATCTTGATGCTCGACAGGTCGTATTTATCCAAGTTACGCGCGTTGTTGATCGTCGCATACAGCGTGCTCACGCCGGGCATAATGGTCGGCTTCTTGTCGTTGATGTCGGCGAGCACATGCTTCAAGTCGAATTTGGGGTGGATGATGATGGTATAGCCGCTCGCAATGGCAAGGTTCAGCGCCACCGTCATCGAGAACACATGGAAAAATGGGATCACCGCCAGCATGGTTTCTTTGCCCGGCTCCAGCCCCACCATCCAGCGACTGCATTGCAGCGTGTTGATGTAGAGGTTGCTGTGCGTCAGCATCGCGCCTTTGGGCACACCCGTGGTGCCTCCGGTATATTGCAGCACCGCGATATGGCTATCGGGCAAAATGTTCGGCGGCGTCACCTGCGGCGGGTTCTCCAGCATCTCGTTCAGCGTAATATGGTAGCTGTCTTTCGGTGCGTTAAAAATATCCTTCTGCTTCGCCGCTACGAACAGGGCGCGTTTGGCCATCGGCATCGCTTCCGCGAAATTACAGATGATCACTTTGCGCAGCGAACTATTGCCGATAAACGGCGTCAGCTTGCCATAGGTCACGGTGAGGTTCACCGTGACCATCACCTCCACATGCGCGTCTTTCAGCTGATATTCAATCTCGTGATGCGAGTAGAGCGGGTTGAAATTGACCAGCGTCGCACCCACTTTCAGCGCGGCATAATAGCACATCACATATTGCGGGCAGTTGGGCATGAACAGGCCCACCCGCGTGCCGCGCCCCACACCGATTTTCTGCATCCCCGCGGCGATGGAATCGACCATCTCGCCGAGGCGCGCGTAAGTGTATGTCTTCCCAAAAAAATCGAGCGCGATATGCTCCGGCCACTGCGCTACCGCCTCGTCGAGGAGCGTGTAAAGCGGTTTGCCGTGAAACGTCTCATGCCAGCGCAGCCCTGCGGGATAATGGGTTTCCCATGGGTATGGCTGGTCGGTCATGCGGCGTCTCCATCGCTTTCTTCTTGTCTAATCACGATGCGTGTTTTATTCACGTTTGTCAAATGACTGTCTCGCAAAGCAATAAAACCCTCAGCACCGACGTCGCCGTGATTGGCGCCGGACCCGTTGGCCTATTCGCGGTGTTTGAACTGGGTATGCTTAAAATGAAATCCGTCGTCATCGACGCCCTGCCCGCGCTGGGCGGCCAATGCACGGCACTTTACCCTGAGAAACCCATCTACGACATCCCAGCCTACCCGAGCGTGGACGGCGCGGAGCTGATCAAAAACCTGGAAGCCCAGGCCGCCCCGTTCGACCCGCATTATGTGCTCGGCGAACAGGTGGTGAAACTTGAGCGCCTGGCCACCGGCCACTGGTCACTGACCACCGACAAAGGCACCGCCATCACCGCCCGCGCCGTCATCATCGCCGCCGGATGCGGCGCATTCGGGCCCAACCGTCCGCCGCTGGCAGGCATCGAGCAATACGAAAATACTAGCGTCCACTACATGGTTGCCCGCCGCGAGGATTTCCGGGGCAAGCGCCTCGTCATCGCCGGTGGCGGGGATTCCGCGGTGGACTGGGCGGTCTCACTCGCGGATGTCGCCGAGAAAATCTACGTCGTGCATCGCCGCGACAAATTCCGCGCTGCGCCGGAGATGGTCTCAAAAATGCAGTCGCTTGCCGAATCCGGCAAAATCGAAATGGTGGTGCCGTATCAGCTGGAAGCGCTCGAAGGCGACGGCAAGGCACTCTCCGCCGTCATCGTCAAAAGCATGAATGGAACAGCACGAACGCTCGATGCCCAACATCTGCTCGCGTTCTTCGGCCTGTCGATGGAGCTGGGGCCGCTGGCCGACTGGGGGTTGGCGCTCGACACCAACCGCATCACCGTCGCCCATGGCACCTGCGAAACCAGCGCCGAGGGCATTTATGCGATTGGCGACATCGCCACCTATCCGCACAAGCTGAAGCTGATTCTCTGCGGCTTTGCCGAGGCCGCCCACGCTGCCCACGCAATCTATAACCGCCTCAATCCGGATACCCCACTGCATTTTGAATACTCGACCAGCAAAGGCGTACCGGCATGACCGCCGCCAAGCTGATCGACGGCAAAGCCATCGCCGCCGCACTGCGTGCGAGCATCACCCAAGCGGTGACCGACCTCAAAGCCAAACACCACCTCACCCCCGGCCTCGCCGTCATCCTCGTGGGGGACGACCCGGCCAGCGCGGTGTATGTGCGCAACAAAGGCAAAGCCTGCCGCGAAGCGGGCATCACCTCGTTCGAAACCATCCTCCCCGCCACCACCACACAGGAAACGCTACTCGCCGAAATCGCGCGCCTCAATGCGGATGCGTCGGTACACGGCATTCTCGTGCAGCTGCCCCTGCCCGCACATCTGGATGCAGACGCGGTCATCAACGCGATCGACCCGGCGAAGGATGTCGACGGCTTCCATGTCATCAACGCCGGGCGCCTCGCCGTCGGCCAACCCGGCCTTGTCCCCTGCACACCCTACGGGTGCCTGTTGTTATTAAAACACGCGCTGGGCGATAACCTCGCAGGCAAGCACGCCGTCATTCTTGGCCGCAGCAACATCGTCGGCAAGCCGATGGCGCAATTGCTGCTGCGCGAGTCCTGCACCGTCACCATCTGCCATTCGCGCACCGAGTTTCTCTCGCAGGAAGTGCGGCGCGGCGACATTCTCATCGCCGCCATCGGCAAACCAAAATTCGTCAAAGGCGCGTGGATCAAGCCCGGCGCGACGGTCATCGATGTTGGCATCAACCGGCAGGCTGCGCCTGCAGGCAAAATGGCTGCCTCCGGCGGCACGCCGGCGCTGGTGGGGGATGTAGATTTCGATGCCGCGCGTGAATTCGCCAAATTCATCACCCCCGTACCCGGCGGTGTCGGCCCCATGACCATCGCCTGCCTGCTGCGCAACACGCTGCAAGCCGCCTGCGCCATCCACGGCGTGGTATTTGTGCTTTAACCAAAATCTGTCATTCCCGAGCTAGCGACGTCCAAACGCAACGCGTTTGGCAACGTTGCTTCATCGGGAATCCATCTTCAAAAATAAAAAAGGGCGACTCTCGCGAGCCGCCCTTTTCATTTCTTGGCCGTAAAGCCGAAGTCGCTAACTACTCAGCGATTTCAACTTCAACGCGGCGGTCTTGCCAGAGGCAAGCGCGGAGCGCTGCACCGGTTTTGCCTTCGCAGCTCGATACCGACGAAGATTCGCCGAGGCCACGGATTTCAGCATTGCCATTTACTTTGATGCCTTTGCCGCGCAGATACGAAGCAACGGTGTTTGCACGTTTCATGCTCAGCTTGTCGTTGTAGCTGTCGCTGCCGATTTCGTCAGCGTAGCCAACGATTTTAACAGCCGATACTTTATCCGACTTCAGGCCTTTTGCGAGCATGTCGAGTTCACCGCGCTCTTTCGCGCTGAGAGCCGAAGAGTTGAAGCCGAAGTAAACGGTGCGCAGTTCGTTTGCCGAAATGGCTTTGCCACCTTTACATTCGTTGGTAGCGGATTCCCATTTGGTCACAACGCAGTCGCCCTGGCTGTCAACCACAACGTTTCCGTTGGTGCTGTGTACTACTTTTTCGTTCATTGCTGCATGTGCCGATGCGGCGAGAAGCAGCGCGCCAGCGGCTGCCAGAATCGTCGATGTATTGAAGTTTTTCATGATGATTTCCTTACGCTATTATTGTTGATCGCTACATCGTACCCGCGCACGAGCCAATGCATCGGCACAGATCTGGCAAAAGCCGCGGTGCAATGCAAACATTCTGTTGCCGTTTAGGTACGTTATCCCACGAACAGGCCACAACTGTGACAATAAGGCAACAGGCGCCGCGCCATTGTTCCTCGAAAAATAATATGCTGATATATATTGATATTTTATTAAAAAGACATTAGGGACCGGCCGCCGTTAGCGGCTCACCCGCTGACGATAGGCCGCTACGTTGCGCGCGTGCTCCGCCAGCGTCGCCGCGAAATTATGGCCACCTGTGCCCGTCGCCACGAAATAAAGCGCATCCGTTGCCGCCGGGTTCAGCACCGCCTCGATCGCCTTGCGGCCGGGGTTGCAGATGGGGGTCGGTGGCAAGCCTTTGCGTGTATACGTATTATACGGCGTATCGCGCCGCAGGTCGGCGTTGGTGAGCGCGCGTTCCATTGCCTTTCCGCCCTCTGCCACCACCACGCCATAGGCAACGGACGGGTCGGTCTGTAGCGGCATGCCGATGCGCAGGCGATTGGTGAACACCCCCGCCACCATCGGCCGCTCATCCGCCACGCCCGTTTCCTTCTCCACGATAGAAGCCAGAATCAGCGCTTCCTCCGGCGTGGTGACGGGCAGGTTCGGCGCGCGGGTTTCCCACAAGGTCGCGAGCAGTTCGCTTTGCGCCTTCTGCATCCGCGCCAGCACGGCCGCGCGCGGCTCGTCCCGCGCGAAATGCATCGTATCGGGGAAGGCCGAGCCCTCCGCAATCACCGCCGGAAGCTCGCCTGAAAGCAGCGGCTCCGCCATTAGCGCCGCGCGCAGCTGATAGCTGTTCCACCCTTCGGGAATCGTCAGTTTATGCACCACTACCTCGCCGCGGGTGATTTTGCCGATGATCTGCGCCGGCGTCGCCCCCGCTTCAAACAGATACTCCCCCGCCTTCAGTTTTCGGCTCGCGCCGGAGCCATAGATCGGCACCATCAGCATCAGCGGCGGTGGGGTGAGCCCCGCCTCATGCAGCTGCGCGAGAATCGCCCGCGCGCCGCTACCTGGCTGAATCATAACGGTTTTTTGGATCGGCGCGGTGGCTGTGCGGTAGACATAGCTACTGCTGGCGACAAAGCCGAAGCCCGCCAGCACCACCCCCACAAGAACCCAAATCACACGCCGCATCCCCCGTTCGTATCGGTGCCCGCCCACGGATGCAACCGCAAAAATCTTCACAAAACTGTCATAATTCTTGGAGGGAAAAGGGGGTACTATCCTTTGGTAACCACGAACATATTAAGACGATGGCAAAACCCTATGGCAAAAAAAGGCCCACAACCAAAACTGCCCGAGAAGCTTCCCGACGGCTTGTCCAAAGACCTTAATTACTTTCTGCGCGAACGAAACGATACGCTCGAACTGGTGATTGATTTTGGGTGGGATGACGAAGCAAGCAATCATTTTTTGCCCGTCGCAAAATATCTCGAAACCAAGTTCGGCCTTGCCAGCGATAAAGCCAAAGATCAGCTATTGCTTGTCTTCAGCGATAAGACACTTCCGTCCATGATTCGCTCGTTGCGAAAACATTACCCAGAAAAAGAAAGCACTCCCAAAAATGATAAGCCGCACCTCGACTTACTCATCCCTCCACCTCAGGCAGAGAAATACGGCAAGAAGGCTTCCGGTCTAAAGGTCAATGCCTTCCTGCAGCAGCTTTCAGGCATTGCCGCAAACGACGCATCCGCAACTGCTTTTGGGTCTGATAAATCCGATGACGAAATCGTGGAAGCATTATTCAAGTTGCAGCAGACCGTGTTTGTACTTAATCCCCCTCCTATTATGTTTGGCAAAACACAAAATGACTTTCTTGCTAAAAAAAGCTTCCGGGAGAAAATCGAGGCGTGCAGCTGGGAAGAACGCCAAGGCGTCTGTCATGAAATCATTGAAAAAATGCTTGCCGATGTAGATATTCCTGCAGTCGTCAACATACAAAAATCGCACGAGGAGAACGCCTTCAACCTCGTGATTCCTAAGCCGCTTCTGGAGAGTGAGAGCGACTGGAACAAGCGTTGCGAAGCCATCGGAAAAATCATTGCGACACTCTTGGCGAATGCGCAGAAAGCCATTCCTAAAAACAGCACCAAAGGGATTTTGGTCACGCTAAATGACGAGGACTCATACGCTGCTAACTTTTTAGCAACGTTAGCCAACTCCCCAAAGGCATACCTCCGCTAAGCCACCGCTTTAAACACCAGGCTCGCATTCGTGCCGCCGAAGCCGAAGCTGTTGGAGAGCGCGGCGGTGACTTTTTTCTCTTTTGCTTTGAGCGGGACAAGGTCCATCCCTGCAACGGATTCCGACGGGTTCTCGAGGTTCAGCGTCGGTGGCAGCACGCCGTGTTTCATGGCGAGGATGGAGAAAATCGCCTCCACCGAACCCGCGCCGCCGAGCAGATGCCCGATGGCCGATTTAGTGCTGCTCATGCTCACGTTGGTGCCCTCGAACAAGCGGCGCACCGCGCCCGCCTCGATCTCGTCGCCCTTCGGCGTACTCGTGCCGTGCGCGTTGATATACCCAATCGCCTCAGGCGCAAGCCCTGCATCCGCGAGTGCCATTTTCATGCTGCGGAAACCGCCATCCCCGTCATCTGCCGGGCTGGTGATGTGATACGCATCGCCGGAGAGGCCATAGCCGCCGAACTCGGCATAGATTTTTGCGCCGCGCGCTTTCGCATGTTCATATTCCTCGAGCACGACAATACCCGCACCCTCGCCCATCACGAAGCCGTCACGCCCCTGATCCCACGGGCGCGATGCTTTGGTCGGCGTTTCGTTATACGCGGTCGACAGCGCACGTGCGGCAGCGAAACCCGCCATCCCCGTGCGGCAGATTGTTGCCTCGGCAGAACCGGCCACCATCACATCCGCATCCCCGCGCGCAATCATTTTTGCGGCATCGCCAATCGCGTGTGCGCCGGTGGAGCAGGCCGTCACCACCGAGTGGTTGGGGCCTTTGAGGCCGTGCTTAATGCTCACCTGACCAGACGCCAGGTTAATCAGACAGGCGGGAATAAAAAACGGCGAAACACGGCTCGCGCCGCGCTCATGCATCATCAGCACCACTTCCTCAATCGCCGGAAGCCCGCCAATGCCCGAACCAATCATCACCCCCGCGCGCACGCGTTTTTCCTCAGTCGAGAGGTCGATGCCGGAATCCTTGATCGCCTCATCCGCCGCGCCCATGGCGAAGTGAATGAACGTATCCATTTTCTTTTGTTCTTTGGGTTCGATATGCGCGTCGACATTGAAATCGCCCGCGCCGGTGCCAAGCGGCACCTGCCCTGCGATTTTCGCCTTGATGTCGGACACATCCATCCGCGTGATGGCGGCGATGCCGGAATCACCCGCAATCAGGCGGCTCCATACATGGTCAATGCCGCAACCCAGCGGCGACACAATGCCCATCCCGGTAACAACAACACGACGGCTCATAACTTCTCCCTTACAGAACAAACCACCGTTTACCGGCAGGCAAACGGTGGTTTTATATTAGGCGAACACACCGTGCTTACGCAGCAGCGGCCGCGTTTTTCTGGATGAAATCGATCGCGTTTTGCACGGTCTGGATTTTCTCCGCTGCTTCATCCGGGATTTCCACGCCGAATTCTTCTTCGAACGCCATCACGAGTTCAACAGTATCCAGCGAATCCGCACCGAGGTCGTCGATGAAGTTCGATGCTGGGGTGACTTTTGCTTCTTCAACGCCGAGATGTTCAACAACGATCTTCGTTACGCGTGCAGCAATATCAGACATGGTATCCTCATAGGTTCGTTAAGTGTTACCGATGGTTTTTTGCGGCCTTCGTCGGCCACCATCTTGGGAACGTTTTGCGGGATTAGCACACCCCGCGCGCCTTTGGCTAGAAAAATATTACCGTATATAACAGGCATGGTTCTGCGCTATTTTTACAAAAATCTGCAAATAACGTCCGGTTGTCATAATTCTGACATAGTTCTCCGCTATAGTGACCTGCAAAGAAACGAGGAAAATACTATGTCGGACGAGGGCATTGTACCAGACTATCCTGACTTTCACCTTAATGTGCTCAGTGGTTTGCAGCGCGTACTGCAGTTCTATACTAAACTCCCCGCCGATCACCCGTTTATCGTCCACTGCATCGCCGCCGCTAAGGATGATGCTGCTATCTGCGCGGGCGACCTCGCCATCGAAGAAGACCCCGAGGTGAACTATACAGAAGAATCCCTGTATCTTTATACCTACGCAGAAGCGGCGGCGGATATCTATCGCCACCACATGCAGAATAAAATGGCGCTTGCGCCAGGAAAGCCAGCAAAACTCACCGATGAGGACTACAGGCAGATTATGCCGGATCTCATTGCCGCGTCGAACGACGCCATTAACTACGCCGGGAATACCGCCGAGGCCGTGATAAACGGCGAAATGGAACCGCTATCGCACGACGATTTCTTGCCTGACGAAGCGCCGCGAACCGACAACGTATCCTACACAAGCACCGTAATTCCAACGCCTGTAGTAACAACCACTGATGCATCCCTGACGCACATTATCTATAAGACAACGCCCTCTCCTACACCATCAACAAGCCGCCGTTGATATGCAGCGTCTGCCCGGTGATATAGCTTGCGGCATCGCTCGCCAAAAACACCACGCCCGCTGCCACATCCTCCGGTGAACCGAAACGTTGCGCAGGAATATTATCCGTAATGCGTTTTTGCTGCTCTTCGTTCAGCTTATCCGTCATCGCGGTTTTAATGAAGCCCGGCGCCACGCAGTTGACCGTAATGCCACGGCTACTCACCTCCGCCGCGAGCGATTTGCTCATGCCAATCATCCCCGCCTTGCTCGCGCAGTAATTTGCCTGACCGGGGTTACCCATCACCGCCACCACCGAGCTGATATTAATAATCCGCCCCGCGCGCGCCTTCATGAACGGGCGCAGCACCGCGCGGTTGAGGCGGAAGGTCGCGGTGAGGTTGATATCAATCACCGCCTGCCAGTCTTCGTCTTTCATGCGCATGGCGAGGCCGTCTTTCGTCACCCCTGCGTTACAAATCAAAATATCCAACCCGCCGAGCGCCGCTTCCGCCTGCCCCGGCAGGGCTTCCACCGCCGCCGCATCGGTCAGGTTGCAGGTCAGCACCTTCGCCACGCCGCCCAGTTCGGCGTTCAGCGCCTCAAGCGCTTCCTGACGCGTGCCGGAAATCGCCACGCTCGCCCCCGCCGCAACCAACGCCTTGGCAATCGCCCCGCCAATCCCGCCCGATGCGCCCGTAATCAGTGCCTTTTTCCCTGCCAGATTCATAGTCTACTCCACTCAATCATAAGGTTTCTTAGGTTCTATAGTGGCAGCGCATTTACTTGTCACCCCGTCTTTACGACGGGGTCCCGCTTTCCTCCACCCACCTGAAAATCAAAGGATTTTTTACCATTTTCCCCACCCCACCCCGCGTTAACGGTTGCTTAACCTTCTGATGTTACAATGCAAGGTAGAGTACCCTAACCGAATTCCAACAAAGGACACCCACCCTGCCCACGATCCACGCATGGCAAAGCTGCCTCGATTTGAACGGCTTGCCCAAAGACAAACGCACCCAGGTCGCCGAAGCGCTCAACTGGCTGGAGCAGCATTTCCCCGAATTCAACGACATGATCTACCAAATCCGCCAAGGGCAGAAGGCCGGGAAGTTGAAGAAGATCAAAGTTGACGGCAACTTGGGTAGCTCGATTTTAGATGGAGTTACGGGCCAATACGATCTAGGAAAAGACACCCTTTCTCTCGACTTCAAGCCCTCTTACTATCTTGGCATAGATAATAAAATTTACTCGGAGAGCCTCAACGAAGTATTGGTGCACGAGCTACAGCACGCAGTGCAGAAAACCTTACCGGATTATGCACACAATAACGCAAAGGCCGAGGCACTTCGAGAAAAAATCGCTGCGCCTTATGGGGCATTAGAGGCTTACATTAAACGCCATGGCGGAGACTCTGACTCTTACCTAAATAATGCAATGTATGGATGGCTTGATGGCGTAAACCCCAATTTCCTTAAAGACCCCACCTATAAAAAACTCGCTCAGGAATGGCTTGATGCCTACAAAGCATTCAAAGATGCAGGTCTTCACGATGAAGATGACGCGATGGATCGCACCAACATTCTCTCCAACTTGCTCGGTAAATCTCCACGTGGAAATTACTACGATAAAGATATGATTTATAAAAAAGTAGTTGGCATTAGCGGCTCTTTGAAAGTGTATATCTCCGAATCGCCCGAAAGCATTCGTGCACACGGCCACAAAACATGGACGGCAGATCCTGGTCAAAAACTTGATCCCGTTATCCATGGTGAGCAGGGCGTACTAAAAGGAACTACTGCCCAGATGCAGCGCGACTGGAACAACACATGGAACAAAGACACTAAAAACATCAGCGCCGATGAGTGGCGCGTGATCGAGCAAGTGCAAGGTGCGCTGCTCCCGCCGGAGATTCTGGCGAAAATCTCCCCCGCCGAGAAAAAGAAAATCGACGCCGTGATCGACACGCTGAAGAAAACCTTCAACAGCACCGCTGGCAACGATGTGCTGGATGAAGCCAGCCAGAAACTCCTGCGTGAAAAAGGCCTCGGCGACATCGTCGACAAAACCAGCCAGACAGGCTGGAAGTTATAATCCTAGACACTACACCCGCGCCGCATCATCGATCATAAACTGCGCGGATTCATTGCCCTGCCAGACATTGCGCTTCAGTTCGCCGAGCAGATGGAGCTCGCGTTCGCTCATCAGCCATTCGCCGAGCACACTGCCCACCGCGCCAAACGCCACGGCGTTGAGCCGCGCGGTGCCGGAAGCATCGCCCACCACCAGCTTCAAATGCTTCTCCTTCATCACGCTGCGATGCAGAATCGTCGCCCGCGGCAGAATAAACCGTGGGGACGGGTTGCCAAGCCCATACGGCCCCGCACTCGCGATGTCGTCGAGCGTGTCGAGATTCGCCCCGCCGACCGAGAGCGTTCCATCAAACTTCAGCACCCGCGCCTCATTATAAGCCGCGACTGCTGCTTCCATGCGACGAATGAAAAAATCATGCAGCGCTGGAATTTGTTCCGCCGTCACCGAGAACCCCGCCGCCATCGCATGGCCGCCACCGCTCGCAATCAACCCCTCCGCAATCGCGGCGTGAATGGCCGCGCCCATATCCACGCCTGTCACTGAACGGCCAGACGCTTTGCCGCTGCCCGCATCGAGCGAAACCACCATCGCCGGGCGGCTGAATTTTTCTTTGATTCGTCCGGCGACGATGCCGATGACACCCGGGTGCCAGCCCTCACCCGCGACCAAAATCACCGGCATATTTTGCTGCAGTTCAGCTGCAGCAAAAGCCTGTGCGCTAACGTCAGACTCAATCGCCTGCCGCTCGCTATTGTGCAGATCGAGCTGCTGGGCAATCCCGCGTGCCGCGTCCGCATCCTCCGCGGTGAGCAGTTCCACACCGAGGCTCGACTTGCCAACCCGCCCACCCGCATTGATGCGCGGGCCGAGCAGAAACCCGAGATGATACACGTTCGGCAGTTCGTTCAAGCGCGCCACATCCGCCAGCACCGAGAGTCCGAGATTGGTGCGCCCCGCCATCACCTTCAGCCCCTGCGCCACGAAGGCACGGTTGAGGCCGGTGAGCGGCATCACATCGCACACCGTGCCCAGCGCGACAATGTCGAGCAGCGAGAGTAGCGAGGGCTCCTTTTGCTGCGCAAAAAATCCGTTGCTGCGCAGCGTTTTATTCAGCGCCACCAGCAGCAAAAACGTCACCCCCACTGCCGCAATGTTGCGATGCGGCGAAGCCTCATCCGCACGGTTGGGGTTCACCACCGCCAGCGCATCGGGCAACGCCCCGCTGCTCAAATGATGATCGAGCACGATGACATCCACCCCCTGCTCTTTCGCAAACGCAATCGGCGCGTGTGCCAAGGTGCCGCAATCAACGGTGATAATAAGCGTCGCTCCCTGAGCGATAATTTTCTTAAATCCTTCGGTCGTCGGGCCATAGCCTTCCGTCATCCGGTCGGGGATATAGGGAATGAGCGCCACGCCGAGCGCACCAAAATACTGCATCAGCAGCGCGGTGGAGGTCGCGCCATCCACATCGTAATCACCAAACACCGCGATGCGTTCGCCACGTTCGAGCGCGGTGATAATCCGCACCACGGCCTTATCCATATCGAGTAAATGAAACGGGTCCGGCAGCGCGTCGCGCAAGGTGGGGTTCAAAAATTGCGTCACGTCATCGAGCGTCACGCCCCGCCCCACCAGCACACTGGCCAGCAACTCGCTCATCCCCTGCTGCTGCGCCATCGCCGTCACAGTGCGCGCATCCTCATGGCGCAAGCGCCACGGCAGGCCGGAAGCGGTGGTGGTGAAATTCATGAGACAACCCTTTTCTGCATGCACTCTACGCGCGTGTCAAAATGGATGCAATGCGAGGAACGACCGCGCACAGGGGATGAGCGTAGCAGCGCTACGTGATTGACCGAGCACGGACGTGACGACGCAGTGCGCCATTTTCACCCGCGCCCTTTCACTAAATCTCCGTCTTCAGCCCAAAATTATGCGTCGCTTCAATCCAGCGGACAGTGCCCGTCGCGCTGCGCATCACGATCGAATGGGTGGAAGCACCGCCCGGCCAGCGTTTCACGCCTTTCAGCATGCTACCATCGGTCACGCCCGTCGCGGCGAACATCACGTCGCCACCGGCCATATCCATCATCGTATATTTGCGGTTGAGGTCGGTGATACCCATGCGCCGCGCGCGTTCTTTCTGCTCGTCTTCGCCGTCGAACAGCAGGCGGCCTTGCATCTGCCCGCCGATGCAGCGCAGCGCCGCCGCCGCCAGCACACCCTCCGGCGCACCGCCGATGCCGAGATACATATCGATGCCCGTCGCCGCCGTTGCGGTGGCGATCACGCCTGCCACGTCGCCATCCGGAATCAGCTGCACACGGCAGCCTGCCTCGCGCAGATGGGCAATCTTCTGTTCGTGCCGCTCGCGTTTTAAAATCACCACCGTCAGGTCGCTGATGTCTTTACCCTTCGCCTTCGCAAGATTTTTTAGGTTCACCGCCACGCTATTATCAAGGTCGATCACCCCATCCGGCAGACCGCCGCCAACGGCGATTTTGTCCATATACACATCCGGCGCGTGGAGGAACCCGCCATGCTCGGCCATCGCGATCACCGCGAGCGAGTTGGGGCCGTTCGTCGCGCACAGCGTGGTACCCTCCAGCGGGTCGAGCGCGATGTCAATCCGTGGGCCTTCGCCGGTGCCGACTTTCTCGCCAATGTAAAGCATCGGCGCTTTGTCGCGCTCGCCTTCGCCGATCACCACTGTGCCCTCGATCGCGAGGCCGTTGAGCGCCTCACGCATCGCGTTCACCGCGGCCTGGTCGGCGTCTTTCTCGCGCCCACGCCCTGTCCAGTGGCTGCTCGCCAGCGCGGCAGCTTCCGTCACCCGCACGGCTTCCAGCGCGAAGTTGCGGTCCATGATCCAGTCTTTGTTAGCCGGTTCGTTGCGATGCGGTGTGGCGGTCATGTGGTGCTCCTGTGAGGTATTATGCAGCCTTCAAAAACTGGCCGGGGTCTTTTGCCATGAAGGCTTTGATGTTGCGCACGGCCTGACGCAGGCGGTGTTTGTTCTCCACCAGCGCAATGCGCACATGCGTGTCGCCATATTCGCCGAAGCCGACGCCCGGTGCCACGGCCACCTCGGCCTGGTCGAGCAGCAGCTTGCTGAACGCGAACGAGCCGAGCGCGGCATATTTCTCCGGCAGTTTCGCCCAGATAAACATGCTGGCGGAAGGCGACGGAATCGCCCAACCTGCCTCGGCCAGCCCCTTCACCAGAATATCGCGGCGCTCTTTATACATCGCGCGCATCTCGTCCACATAGTCCTGCGGGCCGTTGATCGCGGCGGTGGCCGCCACCTGGCTCGGCGTGAACATGCCGTAATCGAGGTACGACTTAATCCGCGTCAGCGCATAGACCAACTTCGGGCACCCGGCCGCGAAGCCGACGCGCCAGCCCGCCATCGAATAGGTTTTGCTTAAGGAAGTGAACTCAATGGCGATGTCCTTCGCACCTTCGACCTGCAGAATGCTCGGCGGTGGGTTGCCATCGAAATAAATCTCGCAGTACGCCAAATCCGAAATGATATACACGCCGTAGCTTTTACACAGCGCGACGAGCTTTTCGTAGAACGCTACATCCACCACTTCCGCCGTGGGGTTGCCGGGGTAGTTCACAATCACCGCCACCGGTTTGGGCGTCATGTTTTTAATCGCGCGTTCGAGCAGTTCGAGGAAATCGCCGCCGTCATCCATCTTGATGTAGCGTATGGACGCACCCGCGATGACGGGGCCAAACGCATGAATCGGGTAACACGGATTTTGCGTCACGATCACATCGCCCGGGCCGGTGATGGCCTGAATTAAATTATACAGCCCTTCTTTGCTGCCAATCGTCGCGGTGATTTCCGTTTCTGGGTCGATGGTCACGCCGAAGCGGCGTTTGTAATAGCCCGCCTGCGCCTTGCGTAAGCCTTGAATGCCGCGGCTGACAGAATATCCATGCGCGGTTTCATCCAGCGCCACTTCGCGCAGTTTCTCGATCACATGTTTCGGCGGCGCGCTGTCGGGGTTGCCCATGCCGAGATCAATAATATCGCGGCCCGCAGCGCGGTGCGCGGCCTTCACCTTGTTCACCTCGGCGAACACATAAGGTGGCAATCGGCTAATGCGGTAAAATTCGTCCATGGGATGCTTTCAACAGTCCGGCGTGCATCATCATCCAATGAGGGTGTTGGCTGGGGCGCCAGGATTCGAACCTGGGATGCCGGTACCAAAAACCGGAGCCTTACCACTTGGCGACGCCCCAACACCCATCGATGAAAGCGCTTCATAGCGAAGCGCATGCGCGAGGTCAATCCTCGAAAATAGAAATTATTTCTTTATCTAGCGCCGCGCTGCGTATCGCGACGGCGCAATGAAGCCCTCGCCTGCATAACCGCCATGAGCGGAAGCTGCCGTGGGCGCGGCCATCGGGTTAAAACTGCTCAATGACGATGGCTGAGGAGAAGTCACTGCTATGGTCACGGGCTCCGCTTGCGCAACCACGGTCGTTTGCGGAAACGAGCCCGGTGCGCGAAGTTGAATCGGCGGCAAGGACGGATTCGCCGCGGCCACCGCCATCGGGTCGAAGCTTCTTGGTGACGGATTCGCGTTTACCATTGCCACCGGCGCAGGCGACGCCGCCACAGCAACCGTGGTTGGGCTCATAGCGGTGGGCTGCGGAGCTGCAGGAGCAACCGCCACCGGCCGTGCTTCCGGCGCACCCATCAGCGGTGGCGGTGGTGGCAGGGCAATATAGCCCGGCTGCGGCTGGGTATAGGCAATTTGCGGTGCAGGCGCAGGGGCAACCGGCTGTGTCACCGGCGTAGGCGTATACTGCGGCGCGAGATAGGTCTGCGGTGCCGGGCTGGTCACGACAGGGGCCGGCGTTTGCGGTATCACGGGCTGTGTCACCGGTACATTCCCTGCGGGCCGCCGCGTTTCAGGCAACGGCAGCAGCGATGGCTCCGCCGCTGCATCACTTGCCAGCGCATCCCGCGCAACATCCGCACGCGCGCGTTCCGTTTCAAGGTCACGGCGCACATTATTCAAGCGCGCAGCGGGCGCATCGCTTCCCACTGGCATGGCATAGGTCGGCACACTGCTAAAGCTGTTCTCCGCCACCGCATAGGCCGAATTTTCGGTCGGAATCTGGCGGATGCTAGGGTCGATCCGCTCCGCCGCAGCGCGCGTCGCGGCATCCACTGGCGGTAATTCCGGCATCGCATTAGCCACAGCGACAGGCGCGGCGGGCGAAATCGGCGGCAGGTTGTTCACCACCACTTCCGGCACGGGCGCGGGCATAATAGGTGCAGTAGCCGCAAACGGCGTCTCCTGCGTCGGCGACGTGAGTGAACTGCCCTGCTGAGGCACCCTATCCATGCGATTGCGCATTGGGGCGCGGCGTTCGCCCATCAGCGCATTATAACGTGGCGTGCTGGGATCCGGCGGAATAATATACGTGCAGCCCGAAAGACCCGAGAGAATAAGCGCGCACGCACCAATAGACGATAACTTCTGGAAGTGACCCATAGCTTGCCCGATATGTTTTTGGTTTTTTTATTATTGCCCACGAGGTTACCGATACCCCCCGCGTTTGTCTAGCCCACCCACAAAAATCTGCACGGCCTGTGGATGAGTTGTTGGCACGCGCGAATCGCCTCATTGTTTCCGCCGCGACGTGAGGACGTTGCATCGTTGCGCGATTTGCGATACCAACGCGGGCATGGCAGCAAAACCCACAGGTAAAAAAACTAGATCTTCCACCGCAAAGAAGCGGGCGGTGGTGGTTCCTCTCACCCCGAAAAAGAAGGCGGCGGTGAAGCCTGCTACGAAAGCGGCGGCCTCCAAACCCGCCCCCGCAAAGGCGCAGGGGGCGCCACGCAGCCAAACCAAAACCCCGCCCGTGGCGCAGCCACTGGATCCGCAGGTGTTTGCTGAGAACATGGCGAAGGCGGGAGATTTGTGGCAGCGCATCATGCAAAACGGCGCGGCAAAGTCGCTCGCGAAACCCGCCACGATGGGGCATACGGACCCGATGACGATGGCGGAATCGCTGATGAATGCGGCGCGGCATATTTCGGTCGATCCGCAAAAACTGGCGAACGCGCAGCTCGGCCTCGTGAACGAACATCTCAAACTCTGGCAATGGTGGACGGGCAAAATGCTCGGGCGCGAGGAAGCGGCGTATGTCGAGCCCGCCCCGCGTGACCGCCGCTTTGCGGATGAGTCATGGAGCGGCGGCGCGGCGGATTACATCAAGCAGAACTACCTCGTCAACGCGCGTTGGCTCGAGAATCTCGTCGGCGAAATCGACGGCGTGGATGCGCAAACGGGGCGCAAACTCAGCTTCTACACCAAGCAATTTATCGACGCGGTGAGCCCAAGCAATTTCGCACTCACCAACCCGCAAGTCGCCCGCACCATCATGGAAAGCAACGGCGACAGCCTCGTGCGCGGGCTCACCAACCTGCTCCACGACCTCGAAAAAGACGGCGACAGTTTCCGCATCTCGATGACGGATGAGGGCGCGTTTACCCTCGGTGAGAACATCGCTGCTTCGCCCGGGCAGGTGGTCTATGAAAACGATCTGATGCAGCTGATTCAGTTCGCGCCGGTCACCAAACAGGTTTACGAAACCCCCATCCTCATGGTGCCGGCATGGATCAATAAATACTATATCCTCGACCTCACGGCGGAGCGTTCCTGTGTGCGCGCGCTCACCGAACTTGGCTACACCGTGTTCGTAATCTCCTGGGTGAACCCGGACGAAAAACTCGCGCGCAAAAGTTTCGAGCATTACCTGCGCGAGGGGCCGCTCGCCGCGCTGGATGTGGTGGAGAACATCACCAAGTCGAAGAAAACCGCAATGATCGGCTACTGCCTCGGCGGCACGCTGACGGCAATTACCCTCGCCTATCTGCGCGCGAACGGGGCGGATAAACGCATCGCCTCGGCCACCTATCTCACCACGCTGGTCGATTTCACGGATGCGGGCGATATGTCGGTGTTCATTGATGACAGCCAGCTCGACGCGCTCGAAGACCGCATGAAATCGCGCGGCTATCTCGAAGCGTCCGAGATGGCGACGACGTTCAACATGCTGCGCAGCAACGACCTCATCTGGTCGTTTGTGGTGAATAATTACCTGCTCGGCAAACCGCTTTATCCGTTCGATCTGCTCTACTGGAATTCGGATTCGACGCGTATGCCCTCGACCATGCACGCGTTTTATTTGCGCAACATGTATCAGCAGAACAACCTCATCAAGCCGAACGGGCTGACGCTGCTAGACACGCCGATCAACCTCAGCAAAATCACCACGCCGACTTATATTCTCGCCACGCGGGAAGACCATATCGCGCCGTGGAAATCCTGTTATGTGGCGACGCAGACCTATGACGGCGACACCACCTTTACGCTCGCGGATTCCGGGCATGTGGCGGGGGTCATCAACCCGCCCGCCAAGCAGAAATACTGCTATTGGACCAACGCAAAAACCCCACCGAAAGCGGATGACTGGTTCGCAAGCGCCAAGGAAATTCCCGGCAGCTGGTGGCCGCACTGGCATGAATGGCAAAAAACCCGCGTCGGCAAACTCGTCCCCGCCCGCAAACCCGGCAACACGCGCTATAAACCCATCGAGCCAGCTCCGGGGCGTTATGCGCGGGTGAAGACGTAAGTCTTTTGGTTGATTGTTGTCTTTGCGCCCATTAAAAAGAGCGCATCACTCTCGAAAGAGGTGCATGATAATGGACGAGATGCTAGGAGCGCCCGCGCGCAGAACCGTAGCGTAGCAGCGCTATGTGAGGATTCGAGCACGGACGCGACAACGCAGATCGCTATTAGCATGCACCGCATAATAGGACGTTATGGCCGGTCATTCACACGCAGCAAACATCGCCCGTCGCAAAGGCGCGCAAGACATTAAACGCGGCAAGATTTTCACCAAAATCGCACGCGAGATCATCGTCGCGGCCAAGGGCGGGCCGGACATTAACTTCAACGCCAAGCTGCGCACGGTCGTCATCAAGGCGCGTCAAGCGGGTATGGCGAAGGACCGCATCGACGCGGCGATTGCTAAAGGCTCCGGCGCGGGCACGGCAGAGAATTACGAGACCGTGCGCTATGAAGGCTATGGCGCGGGTGGCGTCGCCGTGTTTGTCGACGCGCTGACGGATAACCGCAACCGCACCGCAGCTGATCTGCGTTCCGTCTTCACCAAAAACCACGGCAACATGGGCGAATCCGGCTCCGTCGCCTTTATGTTCGAACATGTCGGCGTCATCGAATACCCCGCCGAGCGCGTGCTCGAGGACGCAATGCTCGAGGCCGCCATCGAAGCCGGCGCTGAGAATTGCGAGACGGCGGATGGCGTGCACACCATCACCACCACGTTTGAATCCCTCGCCGCGGTGCGCGACGCACTGGCCAAAAAATTCGGCGATGCGAAGAGTTCAAAACATACCTTCCTCGCCAAAACCACCAACAGCGTGTCGATCGACGACGCCGAAAAACTCATGGAACTGGTGGAAGCGCTGGAAGATAACGACGACGTGCAGGAAGTCTACACCAATGCCGATTTTTCGCCAGAAGTGCTGGCGAAATTGAGCGCATGATATGATAATACTTCTCTTTTTAATACTAACCCTCGTCTCGCTGCTCATTTCTCAGCAGATTCTGGTCGGGTTCACGTGGTTTTATACAATCATGGCCGCGCTGGTCGTCTGCGCGCTTGCACTAGAGCATCTTGAAAGCACCGAGGATCCGGACTATGCTGGGTTTAACATGGCGCCGCTTTTGATTTTGGGCGGTCTATTTGTACTCAATTTTGTTATCGTCATCCTTCGCCGCCGCCGATTAAAAAGGGGCGCATAGCATGGCGCGTTTTCTTCTCTTTTTCATTCCCATCCTCACCTTTCTAGTGCCAGCGCGCTGGTTCGGTTTCTACGCCGCGTTGATGTTTGCTGGCGTGATTTACATGGTGGTGATGTTCACCCTCCTGCCCGGTCAATCGGCCGAGGCATTCGCCGATTTCGGCATCGACATGGTCGCCGCCTATATGCTGCTGAACCTGGTGCTGCTCGCAGTGCGCCGCCACCTCATCCGCCGCGCGCGCGAACGCATCACCAAACTCCCCGCGCCGAAAGAATGAACCACGCCGTGCGCATCCTCGGCATCGACCCCGGGCTGGTCAGCACCGGCTGGGGCATCATCGAGAGCAAGGGCGCGAGTTTAAGCTTCATCGGCTGCGGTACCATTGCGCCAAAAACCACCCTCCCGCTCTCGGAGCGTCTCGCGTTTTTGCACCATGAGCTCAACAAAATCATCGCCCAGCATCAGCCGCAGACGGCGGCGATCGAGGAAACCTTCGTCACCCAGAACGGCGCGTCCACCCTCAAGCTCGGGCAGGCGCGCGGCGCACTCATCGTCACCCTCGCCGCCAGCAACCTCCCCGTCGCCGAATACGCCACCCGCCTCGTCAAAAAAGCCATCGTCGGTACCGGCACGGCGGATAAAAACCAGATGGGTCAAATGGTGGGTGTGCTGCTCCCCGCTGCGCGCAGCGCCCTTGCCGCCTGCAAGCACGACGCCGCCGACGCGCTGGCGATTGCCATCTGCCACGCACATCAGGCAAAGTGGTGACATTTAGCGGTGCGTAGCCTTCCATGGCGAGCCGGAGCACCGCGAACGAGGGGGTTAAACATGACTCAATGTCATGTTTAACGGGGCTCGCCCCCATCGCAGCGAAGCTGCCACTTAATAACTCATACGCGCGACTCGACTCTGCGAACAAATCTCGGTATAAGAGGCGCGTATGATTGGAAAACTCACAGGCCGTGTCGATGACGTCGCCGAGGATCACCTGATTCTCGATGTGGGCGGCGTGGGCTATCTGGTGTTCGCGAGTGGCAAAACGTTGGGTGCACTTCCCCCGCGTGGAGGCGCCGCAACCTTGCTCACCGAAACCCATGTGCGCGAGGACCATATTCACCTGTATGGCTTTGCCACCGTGGCCGAGCGTCAATGGTTTCGCACCCTCACCACCGTGCAGGGCGTGGGCGTAAAAATGGCGATGGCGATTCTGTCCGCCATGGCGCCGGAGCAGATTCTTACCGCGATTGTCGCGCAGGATAAAAAGGCGCTCACCGTCGTCAGCGGTGTCGGCCCCAAACTGGCGGAACGCATCGTGACCGAGCTGAAATCCCAAGCCATCAAACTCGGTGCGGCGGGCTTCACCATACCTACGGCACATGCGGGTGAACTGTCTGCGACAGCAGCAAAAAATTCTAAAAAAACGTCCACCGCGCCGAGCACCGTCGAAGATGCACTCTCCGCACTCGTGCATCTCGGTTATAACCGTTCAGATGCCTTCACTGCCGTCATGCGTGTGCAGCAATCCGCGCCGGAAGCGAAGCTCGACCAACTCATCCGTGACTCCCTGCGGGAGCTGGCCGCATGAGTCATTATACCCCCTTTTCTTTTCCGTCATACTCGCGCTTGTCGCGAGTATCCATGGATCCTCGGAACATGTCCGAGGATGACGCCTATGAGAGAATAAAACCATGACCTCCCTCACCACTGCAGAGAAAATCGAAAGCGACGTGGTGGAGCACACCATCCGCCCCACCGCGCTCAGTGATTTTACCGGCCAGCCTCAGGTGATCGAGAATCTCGACATCTTCATCCGCGCGGCCAAAAAACGCGGCGAGGCGCTCGACCATGTGCTGCTCTACGGCCCTCCCGGCCTTGGCAAAACCACCCTCGCCCACATCGTCAGCCGCGAGATGGGTGTCAATTTCCGCGCCACTTCCGGCCCGCTGCTCACCAAGGCGGGCGACCTCGCCGCCATCCTCACCAATCTGCAGGCGAACGACGTGCTGTTCATCGACGAAATCCACCGCCTCAACGCCGCGGTCGAGGAAGTGCTCTACCCCGCGATGGAGGATTTCAAGCTCGACCTCATCATCGGCGAAGGCCCCAGCGCGCGCACGGTGCGGATTGATTTGCCGCCCTTCACGCTCGTCGGCGCCACCACCCGCATCGGCTTGCTGACCGGGCCGCTGCGTGACCGTTTCGGCATTCCGCTCAAGCTCAATTTTTACGATATGGCGGAGCTGAAAAAAGTCGTCAGCCGCGCTGCTGCGTTGTTCAATGTCAACCTCGCGGCGGATGGCGCGAACGAGATCGCCCGCCGTGCGCGTGGCACGCCGCGTATCGCGGTGCGCCTGCTCAAGCGCGTGCGCGACTTTGCCCACGCCAACAGCGAAGACACCATCACCGCGAAAATGGCAGACGCAACGCTGAAGCGCCTTGATGTTGATGCGCTCGGCCTCGACGCGTCCGACCGCCGCTACCTGAATTTTATTGTGGAGCATTACGAGGGCGGGCCCGTCGGCGTCGAGACCATCGCCGCCGCGCTGAGCGAGGCACGCGACTCCATCGAAGAAACCATCGAGCCATTTTTGCTGCAGCTTGGTTTCATCCAGCGCACCCCGCGCGGGCGCATGCTCACCGCCACCGCCTACACCCATCTTGGCCTCACCCCCCCGCGCAAACCCATTACGCCCGAGCAGCTCGGATTACTCGACAGCGAATCATGACCCCCCATCTCAAAGACGACAGTTTTTTCTACCCCACCCGTGTGTACTACGAAGACACAGATGCGGGCGGCGTGGTATATCACTCCAACTACTATCGGTTATGCGAACGCGCGCGGACGGAATGGCTGCGCGCCATCGGCATCCCCAACCAAACACTGGTCGATGAACATGGCGTGATGTTCGTTGCCCGCCGCTCCAGCATCGAGTGGTTGAAGCCCGCGCGGCTGGATGATCACCTGATGATCGAAACCCGCTTGTCAGGCATTGGCAAAGTGCGTATTACCGTGCGCCATACGGTGCGCTGCAACAACAAGGTGATTTGCGTGATTGATCTGGAGCTGGTGTCGGTGAACCGGGAGATTATTCCCACCCCGCTGCCCGCTGCGCTGCTCGCCAAGTTGCCTGCCGCCGATGTGATTGAAGAGAAAAAGAAAACGAAGGAGTAACCCATGCCCCTATCCACCGCCGCACCCGTCACCGGAGTCAACGCCGCCGATGTTGCCGGAACCGTTTCCGGCGTAGCCGCAGGCGGCCATGATTTATCGCTGATCGGCCTCGTGCTGCATGCGCAGCCGCTGGTGCTTATCATCATGCTGCTGCTCATTGGCATGTCGGTCGCCTGCTGGGCGATCATCATCGAGAAATTCCTCGCGCTGCGCAGCGTGAATGAGCGCACCAGCCAGTTCGAGAATGAGTTCTGGCAAGCCGAAGCGCTCGACAAATATTATGAGCGCGTGAAGAAACGCAAAAGCAGCCACCCGCTCGCGCTCATGTTCACCGCAGCGATGGACGAATGGTTCCGTAGCCGCAGCAAAACGCAGGAACGCGTGGTGCCCGGCCGTAGCAGCATGGGCGGCAACGAGCTCAACATCTCGATCAAAGAACGCATCATTCAGATGATGTCCGTCACCCGCAACCGCGAGATGGAGCGGCTGGAGAAAGGCCTCGGCTTCCTCGCCACCGCTGGTTCTTCCGCACCGTTCATCGGCCTGCTCGGCACCTGTATCGGGATCATCAATTCCTTTACGAGCATCGCGGGGTCGCAAAACACCTCGCTTGCCGTCGTCGCACCGGGGATCGCAGAGGCACTTTTTGCCACTGCGATCGGCCTGTTCGTGGCGATTCCGGCGGTGATCTCGTTCAACAAATTCAACGGCGAACTCAACCGCCTTGCCGGCAAGCTCGAGGATTTCTCGACCGAATTCCACATGCTGCTGTCGCGCCAGCTCGATAAGGGTAGCCACTAATGGGCGCGTCGATGAACAGTGGCGGCGGCAACCGTCGCGGGCGGCGCAGCACCCGTGCCGCGGGCGGCTTCAACGACATCAACATCACCCCCTTCGTGGATGTGATGCTGGTGCTACTCATCATCTTCATGGTCACCGCGCCGATGATGACGTCGGGCATCACCGTCGACCTGCCAAAAACCAAATCCACCGCACTCGGCGGTAACGACCAGCCAGTCAGCGTCACCATCAAGCGCGACGGCACCGTCTATATCCAGAACAGCGAGATCCCTGCCGATACCGTGGGTGAGAAGCTGAAGGCTATCCTCGGCGAAAAGGTTGAAACGCGGATTTTCGTGCGCGGCGATACCTCAGTCGATTATGGCGCGGTGATGAAAATCATCAGCCAGATCACGCTCGCGGGCTACAGTAAAGTTGCGCTGCTCACCGATCAATCGGGGATAAAACAATAACCCATGACCCATGCCATGCTACCCGTTCACTCGCGCAGTTTGCATACGTCTATCGCGCTGCATGTGTTGGCGGCGCTGATTGCATTTGTTGGCCTTCCCGCGATCCTGCCGGAGCATGCCGATCCCACCCCGCTGGTGATGACCGTAGAAGTGCTACCCATCAGCGAGGTTAGCAACGTGAAGCCATCGGACAAGCAAATCCAGAAAGAGCAGAAAGCCCCCACGCCCAAAACACCCAAGCCGGTGGAGCCCAGCGTGAAAGAGCCGCCGAAAGAAGTGCCAAAGCCTAAGGAGCCCACCCCACCGAAACCAACGGAGAGCAGCTTCGACCCGACCGAAGGTGCAGAGCCAAAACCGGAGGAAAAACCGAAGCCGGAAGAAAAACAAACACCGGATGAATTCGCCGCCCTGCTCAATAAACTGAAGCAGGAGAACACCACCGACACCAGCAAAGAGGCGAAGGACAAAACCAGCGCCACCGAGAACAAAACCAAGTCCGACGCACCGTACGACGCGAGCCTGCCGCTCTCGATCAGCGAACGCGACATGATCCGCAGCCAGTTTGTCGCCTGCTGGCGCGTGCCTGCTGGCGCGAAGGATGGCGCATCACTCGCCGTGCGCATCAAAATCGAACTGCTGCAAGACGGTGCCGTCAAAACCGCCGTCATCTCGCCCGATCAGCAAGGCCGTTATGCGAGCGACACATTCTTCCGCGCCGCAGCGGATAGCGCATTGCGCGCCGTCCATCAATGCAGCCCGCTCAAAAATCTCCCTGCCGATAAATTCGGTTCCTGGAGCAGCATGGAGCTCAACTTCGATCCGAAGGATATGCTCTAAGCACACAGTCTGGCCCCGTGATAAGACTATGCCCCAGCGTATACATCTTTCCCCTTGATATTTTACCACGCGCACGCCATCGGTGAACGTGACATTTTTTCATGGAGACTCTCTATGCTGCGTTCGCGCATTGCCCTTGCTATTCTCACCGCACTCATGCTCGCAAACCCTGCGCGGGCAGAACTCAAAATCGACATCACCAAAGGCAATGTCGAGCCGATGCCGATTGCGATTACTACTCTCACCGGCACCGGCACCAGCGAGGCCAGCGGCGCGGCGATCAGTTCGGTCATCGCGGCGGATCTCGAGCGCTCCGGCCTATTCCGCCCCATCAACAAGCAAGCCTTTATCGAGAACGTGACCAACGGCGATGCGATTCCGCGCTATGCTGACTGGCGGCAGATCAATGCGCAGGCGGTGATGACCGGCACCATCACCCCCGTCGGCACCGACCGCGTGCGCGTCAGCTTCCGCCTGTGGGATGCACTGGGAGAACAGCAAATCTCTGGCAAGGAATACAACACGTTTGGCCGCAACTGGCGCCGCGTCGGGCACCTCGTAGCGGACGAAATCTACAAACGTCTCACTGGCGAAATGGGCTATTTCGATTCGCGCATCGTATTCGTGTCTGAATCCGGCCCCGCGACCAAACGTGCTAAGCGCCTCGCGATTATGGATCAGGACGGCGAAAACCTGAAATACCTGACCGATGGCAACAGTCTCGTGCTCACGCCGCGTTTCTCACCCAACACGCAGCAGATTCTCTACATGTCCTACTCTGGCCGTCAGCCACGCGTGTTCCTGCGTGACCTGCAAACCGGGCGCGAGGAATCCATGGGCAAGTTCGATGGCATCTCGTTTGCGCCGCGCTTCAACCATGATGGCTCGCGCATGCTGATGTCGATTGCGAGTGGCGGTGTCACCACCATTAACGAACTGGATTTGAACAGCCGCACCATGCGCCGTCTCACCAACTCTACTGGCGCGATCGATACCTCACCGTCCTACGCACCGGACGGGCACGCGATCGTGTTCAACTCTGACCGCGGCGGCAGCCAGCAGCTTTACGTGATGGATGGCAACGGCGGCGGCATCCGTCGTATCAGCTTTGGTCAGGGGCAATATTCCACCCCCGTCTGGTCGCCGCGGGGCGATCTCATCGCCTTCACCAAGCAGCATGGTGGGCAGTTTTTCATCGGCGTCATGAAACCAGACGGTTCGGGCGAGCGCCTGCTCACCCAAAGCTGGCTGGATGAAGGGCCAAGCTGGGCACCCAATGGCCGCGTGATCGTGTTTAATCGCGAGTCCCCCGGTGGTCGCGGCGGCAACCGTGCACGCCTCTTCTCGGTGGATATCACCGGCTTCAACCTACGCGAGCTGCCCACCCCGACGGATGCCAGCGATCCTGCTTGGAGCCCGCTGCTCGCGCAATAGTCTCACGATTTACACAGATTTTTTTCACCTGTCGCATTCCTGCAACAGTGCGTGATTATTTTGTTGCGGTGCAGGCACCCCACCATCGCTGACTTGAGTTTTCGCCGACACTGTGTAACACAACGCGGGCAAACCTGCGTTCTCGTAGGCTAAACGATTTCATAATTCAGGAGTTCAAAATGAAAAAAACTGCATTGGCACTGGCTTGCTCGCTGCTTCTTCTTGCTGCGTGTGATTCCTCTTCCTTCGATAGCGCTGCAAACGGCGGCAACGGCATGAACGGCGGCGTTGGTACGGGCGGCGGCATTCTCGGCCAAACCGCAGACGGCCAGAACGTCGGCGACCGCGTGCTGTTCGAAACCGACAGCTCGGTAGTTAACAGCGATGGTCAAGCAACGCTTGAGAATCAAGCGGCTTGGCTGAAAGCCAACACCGGTACCAACGTATTGATCGAAGGCCACGCGGATGAGCGCGGCACCCGTGAGTACAACGTCGCCCTCGGCGAGCGTCGTGCAACGGCGGCAAAAAACTTCCTCATCAGCAGCGGCGTTGCAGCAAACCGCATCAGCACCACCTCGTTCGGTAAAGAGCGCCCAGCGGTGCTCGGTAACGACGAGTCGTCGTGGAGCCAGAACCGCCGTGCGGTAACGGTAATCGCGAACTAGTGATTGAGTTGCGCCCGGCGATTTCTACTGAAATCGCTATGGCGCGCAGCTCCGCTGGCTCGTGGCTGGCGCGGCCTTCTGGCCTCGCTTGCTAACCAGATTAAGCCCACCCTTCACCGGGTGGGCTTTTTTGTTAAATACCGCGCTGCGTCATACGCAACTTTAGCGAAGGATGAGCGGCTTTTTTGCTGCGTCCGCCGAAGCCGCAGACGAAGGGGGATTGCCGCTTGAACCAGCGCGAAAAACTTGGTAAGCAGCAGCAACCCTCGGAGAATTCTATGCGTCATTCACTTCTAGCCCTTGCTGTCACCGCCACCCTTGCACTCTCGGGCGCCGCCTTTGCGCAGGACGATGCAGAAGAAATCACAACGTCGACCGCCGCCCCCATCGCTAATGGCGGGCGACTCGAAGTCCGCATCAGCAAGCTGGAGCAGGAAATTCGTTCCTTGCGCGGCGTCATCGAGCAACAGCAATTCACCGAGCAGCAGCTCAGAGCCGACCTCAAAAAACTGTCGGACGATGCCGATTACCGCCTGCGTGCGATGGAAGAAAAGCAGGCCGCCGCAGCCGCCACCATTCCCGCACCTGCACCGATCCCCGCAGCGATACCCATGCCCACCGCCCCCGTCGAGGAGCCTGCAAAATTTGACCCGGCTAAAAAATCAGAAGCGGCTGCACCGACGGTAAAACCCGCCGCAGCGCTCACTGGTAACGACTTCCCGGATGCCAACACGCATTACTCCGCAGCTTTCAAACTGCTGAACGAGAAAAAATACTCCGAAGCCGCGACAAGTTTCGATGGTTTCGTCAAAAAATATCCGGCCGACCCGTTGACCAGCAACGCCTATTACTGGTTGGGCGAGAGCTACTACGCCCGTGCCGACTATACCCGTGCTGCTGAGAGCTTCCGCAAAGGCTTCGAGACTGGCCCCAGCAGCCAGAAAGCACCGGATAATCTCTATAAGCTTGCCAAGTCGCTCAACCAAGTGAAGCGCACAAGCGAGTCCTGCGTGGTGCTCGCGCAGATCATCAAAAAATACCCGGATGCCGCGCCGCGCACCGTTAAACTCGCCGAGGATGAACGCCTCGCGATGCAATGCAAGTGACGGGTTTGAGTAGCAGCTTTGCTGCGTACGAACCCGTCATCCCCGCGCAGGCGGGGATCCATCTTTCGGATTTCACCGCAACTCTAAATTCCCTGCTTTTTCCTTCCTTGAACTCCGCTCTCGCCGTAGCCCTTTCCGGCGGGGCAGACAGCATGGCACTCGCGCTGCTGGCCAATGATTTCGCCCGCGCGCGCGGCAGCCGCATCATCGCCCTCACCGTCGACCACGCACTGCGTGCGGGCTCGCGTGAAGAAGCGGAGCAAGTGGCGGCGTGGATGGCCGCGCGCGGCATCGCGCATCACATCCTCACCCCGCCCCATCTAGACCATCACAAAAACATGCAAGAGTCCGCGCGCATCCGCCGTTACGATGCGCTGGCCGACTGGTGTCGCGGTCACGACGTGCTGCACTGCCTGCTTGCCCATCACGCGGGTGACCAAGCCGAAACCGTCGCGCTGATGCAAGCGCGTGGCGACACGGCAGATGGCGCCGCAGGTATGTCCGCCATGCGCAATTATCGTGGCGTGCGTTTCCTGCGGCCATTGCTTGGCATGGCCAAAGAAGACTTGAAAAAATATTTGCTTACCCGCGCTGCGGGTTGGGTGGAAGACCCCTCGAACGTGAACCCGAAATTCGCGCGGGTGCGGATGCGTGGCGCGCTTTCAACCAACGCAACCGAGCGCGCGGCACTGCTCACCACCGCCCGCACAGAAGGCGAGGCACGCGCCGAGCGTGACAATGCGCTGGCCGAGGCCGCGGCTTCGCTCGTCAGCATCCACCCGGCGGGCTTTGCCGAGCTGCCGCTCAGCGCGTGGGGAGAGCTCGCACCGACGCTCGCCTCGCAACTCATCGCCGATCTACTCACCACCATCAGCGGCAAAACCCATCGCCCCCGCGCGCACGAAACGGAGCGGCTCTGCGCAGCTCTGCGCGGTGAAGCGCCGCTGCGCCGCACGCTGCATGGCTGCGAAATCTCGGCCAACAAAAACACACTCCGCATCGCCCGCGAAGCGGCACGCGTTACCGCCCCCATGCCCCTCCGCGGCGAGGGCACGCTGCGCTGGGACGAACGCTACACCATCCGCTATGCCTTGGCTGAGGACACGGAGCTAACCCTCCGCGCATTGGGGCGCGACGGCATCGCCGCCTTAAAAAAAATCTCCCCCACAACGCTGCCCGAGGCCACTCCCTCCCTCTGGCATCTTGATAAGCTGGTCTACGCACCCCATATCTACCACGCACTGCCCGAAGGCGCAGAGGTGCGCGTGGGCTTTGCTCCCGCAAAACCCCTTGCCGCTGCACCGTTTTGGTGGTTGAACGATAGAGATACATAAACCACCAACGCGAGGTGCGCCACGCCGCACCGATCAGGAATGTTATGCCCCCACTTTCAAAAAACATCATGCTCTGGATCGGCATCATGGTTGCCGTGCTGCTGCTCGTGAATCTCGCGCAGGGTGGCGTGCAGCCAGCCGACGGCAAAGGCACTGAGCGCCTTGCCTATTCCGAGTTCCTGAACAAGGTGGAAGCCGGCGAAGTGACCGACGTCACTATCCGCGAATCGGCGGAGAGCGGCACTAAAATTCAAGGCCATGTCAATGGCGGCGGCGCGTTTATTTCGCAAGCGGTGAACGATCCCAAACTGGTTGAAACCCTGCGCGCGCATAACGTCAAACTCTCTGCCGCTCCAGCGAGCTCGGGTATGGATTCCTTCTGGGGCGTGTTCCTTTCCTCGTGGCTGCCATTCCTCATTCTCATCGGCGTCTATATTTTCTTCATGCGCCAGATGCAGGGCAAAGGCGGCGGTGCAGGCGGGGCGATGAGCTTCGGTAAATCGCGCGCGAAACTGCTCAACGAGAATACCGAGAAAAAAACCTTCGCCGATGTGGCGGGGATTGATGAGGCGAAGGAAGAACTGCACGAGATCGTGGACTTCCTGAAAGACCCCACCAAATTCCAAAAACTCGGCGGGCGCATTCCGCGCGGCTGTCTACTCGTCGGCCCCCCCGGCACGGGGAAAACCCTTCTCGCGCGCGCCATTGCGGGCGAGGCCGGGGTGCCGTTCTTCTCCATTTCCGGCTCAGATTTTGTGGAGATGTTCGTTGGTGTGGGCGCCAGCCGCGTGCGCGATATGTTCGAGCAAGGCAAGAAAAATTCCCCCTGCATTATTTTCATCGACGAGATCGACGCGGTCGGTCGCCATCGTGGCGCGGGCTTCGGCGGCGGCAACGACGAGCGCGAGCAGACGCTGAACCAGTTACTGGTGGAGATGGACGGGTTCGAAGCGAACGAGTCGGTCATCATCATCGCCGCCACCAACCGCCCGGATGTGCTGGATTCCGCGCTGCTGCGCCCCGGCCGGTTTGACCGTCAGATCACCGTGCCGAATCCGGATATTGAAGGCCGCACGCAAATCCTCAATGTGCATCTCAAGAAGGTGCCGATGGCGCCGGATGTGGACGCGAAAACCATCGCCCGCGGCACGCCCGGTTTCTCCGGTGCGGATCTCGCGAACCTCGTCAACGAAGCGGCGCTGCTGGCCGCCCGCCTCGACCGTAAGGTGGTGACAATGCGCGAGCTCGAAGCCGCGAAGGACAAGGTGATGATGGGCGTTGAGCGCAAATCGATGGTGATGAGTGAGCAGGAGAAAAAAATGACCGCCTATCACGAATCCGGCCATGCCGTGGTCTCGCTACATTACCCGTCTTCCGACCCGATCCACAAAGCCACCATCATTCCGCGTGGCCGCGCGCTCGGCATGGTGATGCGCCTGCCGGAGGCGGATAAAATCTCCTACCTGCGCGAGAAAATGCATGCCGACCTCGCCGTCGCCATGGGGGGCCGCGCGGCGGAGGAAATTATCTTCGGCGCGGAAAAAGTCAGCAGCGGCGCAAGTTCCGACATTCAATATGCTACGCGCCTTGCCGCTGCGATGGTGACGGAGTGGGGCATGAGCGAGACGCTGGGGCCGGTGCTCTATAAGGAGACGGAGGACACCAGCCGCTCGCTGCTGCGCAGTCAGGCGACGGCGGGCGCGGTGGATGCCGAAATCAAACGTCTGGTGAATGACGCGCACGCGGCGGCGACGCGCATTCTCACCGAGCATCGCGACCAGCTCGAAAGCGTTGCCCTCGCCCTGCTCGACTACGAGACCCTGACCGGCGAGGAAATCAAACAGCTCATCCGCGGCGAAAAAATATCCCGCCCCGACCCGGCGGCCGAAGCCCCCAAACCCGTACGCAGCAAACTGCCGAGCAGCCGGAAGGTGGAGGGTGAGAAGACGGATGCGTAGTGACTGAGTCGCGCCCAGAGTTCTATGCACGCACGAGCGCTTTGCCGTCGAGCGATAAAACGTCGCCGTTTCTCAATCGTCTTTCGCCGCAAGCCTGTGTGCTTGATTTCGGCTGTGGCTCAGGTCGTTGGGCAGTGGCCTTTCAGCGTGATCGACCAGACCTCACCATCGACGTGCTCGATATGAATTTGCATCTCGCACCACTCATTGGAGAAGATTGGAAAGGCGCGCGTTATACAAAAACATTCGAGGAATTTCGGCCTGAGAAACCCTACGATGGCATCTGGGCATTTGCAGCGCTCTTTTTCCTCGTTCCAGAATCGTTCGCTACAGTACTCGCAACATTAAGCAGCGCGCTGAAATCTGGTGGCGTTCTTTTTTTTACGATGGTTGAGCCCGGCGCACGCACACATTTTTACGGCATGAACGAATGCGAAATTCGCACCGCACTTGCTGTGGCTGGCCTCATCTGCGATTCTATCGTCCTCCATCATGACAGTTATGGAACACAGCAGAAAATCATCCCCACCTACCACGTCACCGCCCACCGCGCGTGATATTTCACAAAATCTAACCATTCATTTCATTGCAGCCATCCCCGGCACCGACTATAGATTTTGTCATTCCTGCGAAAGCAGGAATCTCCTTTCTATCCGCAGCGAAGGGGATTCCTGCTTTCGCAGGAATGACAAAATAATTAGGAAAACCCATGACCCAAAAACGCAAATATTTCGGCACAGATGGCATTCGCGGCACGGCCAACCGCTTCCCGATGACGCCGGACATCGCCCAGCGCCTCGGCATGGCGGCGGGGCATTATTTCAACCGCGGCGACCATCGCCACAAGGTCGTCATCGCCAAGGACACGCGCCTTTCCGGCTACATGATCGAGAACGCGCTGACCTCGGGCTTCCTCTCCGTCGGGATGGATGTGCTGCTCGTCGGCCCCATGCCCACACCGGCGGTGGCCTTCCTTGCGCGAGCGATGCGTGCCGACCTCGGGGTGATGATCTCCGCCTCGCACAACCCGTTCCGCGATAATGGCCTCAAGCTCTTCGGGCCGGATGGGTTTAAACTGTCGGATGCGGTGGAGCTCGAAATCGAATCGCACATGGACGACGATTTGAACGCGCTGATGGCCGACCCGGAGAAAATCGGCCGCGCAAAACGGCTCGATGACGCGGCGGGGCGCTATATCGAATTCGTCAAATCCACCTTCCCGAAAGACCAGCGGCTGGATGGCATGAAAATCGTCATCGATTGTGCAAACGGCGCGGGCTATCAGGTCGGCCCCATCATCCTCTACGAACTCGGCGCGGAAGTGGTGCAAATCCATGTGAAGCCGGACGGCACCAACATCAACCGCGACTGCGGCAGCACCCACCCAGAATCCCTGGTGGAAGCGGTGCTGCGCGAAAAAGCCGACCTCGGTATTGCACTCGATGGCGATGCGGATCGGCTGATTATCGTCGACGAAAAAGGCAACGTGATCGACGGCGACCAGCTGATCGCGATGATCGCCGCGCGCGCGGCCACCATGGGCACGCTGAAAGGCGGCGCCATCGCCGCCACGCTGATGAGCAATCTCGGCCTCGAGCAATTCTTGCGCACAAAAAACATCGGCCTCATCCGCACCGCCGTCGGCGACCGTTATGTGATGGAAGCGATGCGCGAGCGCGGCCTCAATATCGGCGGCGAGCCTTCCGGCCACCTCATCCTCGGTGACTACGCGACGACGGGGGATGCGCTCATCGCCGCGCTGCATGTGCTCTCCGGCCTGATTGCGGATGGCCGCCCAGCGAGCGAGGCGCTAAAACTGTTTACGCCGACGCCACAGCTACTCAAGAATGTCTCCTTCACCGGCACGAGCCCCCTCGCGCGAGAAGATGTGATTTCCGCCATCGCAGAGATCGAGAAGAAACTGGGCAGCGCTGGCCGCATCGTCGTCCGCCCCTCCGGCACGGAGCCGCTGCTACGCATCATGATCGAAGGCGCGGATAAAACGGCGATTACCCAGATGGCCGACAACCTCGCCACCCTCATCACCGCTGGCAGCGCCGCGAAAAAGGCAAGTGCGTAGCATGACACCCACTCCACGCGGCCGCGTGCTCATTATCGCCGGGAGCGACTCCGGCGGCGGCGCAGGCATTCAGGGCGACCTCAAAACCGTGCAGGCACTCGGCGGTTATGGCATGACGGCCATCACCGCACTCACCGCCCAAAACACGCTCGGCGTGAGCGACATTTATCCCGTCCCGCCCGCCTTCATTGCCGAACAAATCCGCATGTGCCTTTCCGACATCGGCGCCGATGCCATCAAAACCGGCATGCTGCATTCGGCCGCTGTCATTGAAACCATTCACCATTCACTACTCACCATTCACCACTCGCTGCCCCTCGTAGTCGACCCCGTCATGGTGGCCAAGGGCGGCTCCCCGCTGCTCGAGGCGGCGGCGCTCGAAGCGCTCAAAACCCTGCTCATCCCGCGCGCCACCATCATCACCCCTAACCTGCCGGAGGCGGAGCTGCTGCTCGGCCACCCCATCACCGAGGACGGCATGGAAGACGCCGCCCGCGCGCTGCTCGCCCTCGGCTCTGGCGCGGTGCTGCTCAAAGGCGGCCATGGCAGTGGCGCCATCCTCACCGATGTGCTTGTGACGCAAACGGGCGCCGCCCTCACCCTCACCACCCCGCGCATCGAGACCCGCCACACCCACGGCACCGGCTGCGCCTTCGCCAGCGCCATTGCCACCGGCCTCGCCCAAAACCTCCCGCTACCGGACGCCGTTGCCCGCGCCCACACCTATATCCAGGCCGCCATCGCCCGCGCACCGGGCTTTGGGGCGGGTCATGGCCCGCTAGGGCATTAGTCGCGTTGCCCGTTAATGGGTGAGGGCTGTCATCCCGGTTTTGCTCTAGCAAACACCGGGATCCCGCTTCTTCCGCCTGTAAAAAAGCTGGACCCCGGCGTAAAGCCGGGGTGACACCTGATATATGTGGCTCGCTCCTAGTACCACTTTCTCCTTGCCAAACCCCTTCCCACCCGCTATTCACCCGCCCCTAATCAAAGCCCAACCGCAAAATCGGTCGGGCGCTCAGGAGAACGATCATGGCTAAGCAAGGCATCCACCCGGATTACCACACCGTCACCATTCAGATGACCGACGGCACCCGTTACGAAACCCGCTCCACCTACGGCAAAGAGGGTGATGTCATCACGCTCGATGTTGACCCAAAAACCCACCCGGCATGGGTTGGTGGCGTTCACATGCGCCAGACCGGTCGTATGGAGAAGTTCAACAACCGTTTCGCGGGCATCAGCTTCGATGCGAAAACCCCCGGTTCGGGCACGTCGGCACAAGCCGCTGCAAAAAAAGAAGAGAAAAAAGGCGACGCTGCATAAGCGCGCAAGGCAAACCACGCCGATTACAAAAACCCCGCCTCACCGCGGGGTTTTTTTATTGTCACACCCACAAACTTGTCACCCCGTCGCATGACGGGGTCTGGGTCTAACCAAACCCCCGGATGCCGTCATAAAGACGGCATGACAAACCCTGTGGGATGTATCACCGAAACAACCCCTCCGCCGCGGCTTTCACGCTGCCGCGCTTTTCAATCTCCGCGTCGATTTTGGCGATTTCTTCCACCAGCTCCGCGCGGTATTCCTTCAGATGCATCACCGACACCCCCTCCAGCTTACGCGGAAAAGGCTGCGGTTGCTTATGTTTGGGCAAATCGTCGTCGATAAACATGCGGCCTCCGTCATTCATTCAACGGTACGTCAATTCCTCTTCCATCGCAATTCCCTACGCCAAACTATTCACTATTCACCACTCACCATTCACTGCTATGCTTCGCGCCATGGCCTCATTCCACAAACCCACCCCACCGCTACCTGCCACCATGCGCGCCATGGAAGTGCGCGGCGGTGCGCTACACGAAGCGCAGCTGCCCCTACCGCCCCTCGCCGCAGGCGAGCTACTCATCCGCGTGGCCTATGCGGGCGTCAACCGCGCCGATATCCTTCAGCGCGCGGGCAAATATCCACCACCACCCGGTGCCTCGCCACTGCCGGGGCTTGAGGTATCCGGTAGCATCGCCGCCATCGGCGAAGGCGTCAGCGGCTGGCAGGTGGGGGATGACGCCGTCGCCCTGCTCGCGGGCGGTGGCTACGCCGAATATGTGGCCGTACCTGCTGGTCAGGTGCTCGCACTCCCCCCCTCCCTCAATTTGCAGGAGGGCGCTGCCCTCGTCGAAGCCGCGGCCACCGCCGTCATGGCGCTCGATATCGCGCAGCTCAAATCGGGCGAGCGCCTGCTCATCCATGGTGGCACCAGCGGGCTGGGGCTCATGGTCATCCAAATCGCCCGCGCCTGGGGGGCAGAAGTCTTCACCACCGTCGGCAGCGACGAAAAAATCGCCTTCCTCGCGTCCTATGGCGTCACCGCCCTCAACCACCGCACCGCGCCGTTTGAGCAGCAGCTCATGACCGCCACGAAAAACGAGGGTGTGGATGTGATTATCGACACGCTCGGCGCACCCTATTTAGAACGCCATTTCAGCCTGTTACGCCGTGGTGGGCGCATGGTCAGCCTCGCCATGATGGAAGGGGCAAAAGCCGAGAATATCGACCTGCGCCGCCTGCTCACCCACCATCTGCAATGGACGGGCACCACTCTGCGCAGCCGCAGCACGCTTGAGAAATCCGCCATCATCGCCGCCGTCGCTGCCCGCGTGCTGCCGCATGTGGCGAGCGGCGCCATCCGCCCCATCGTGGATAGCGTTTTTGCCCTCGCCGAGGCAGAAAAAGCGCTCGCCCGCATGCAAGAACGCTTGCATCTGGGCAAGATTCTATTAGAAGTAGCCGCGAAATAACCATAAGACAGGCCACCCGCCTGTTTGAATTCAGGTGACGGCACCCCCGCCGCCAGCATTCAAACCATGAAACTAGGAGCTAAAAAATGCCTACGCCACTGATGCCCAAAGCCACCGCCGTCTGGCTCGTTGAAAACACCACCCTCACCTTCGAACAGATCGGTGATTTCTGCGGTATGCACCCGCTCGAGATTCAGGGCATCGCGGATGGTGAAGTGGCGACCGGCATCATGGGTCAAAACCCGATCGAGGGCGGTGAGCTAGCCTCGGATGAAATCACCAAAGGTGAGAAAGATGAAAACTACCGCATGGTGATGACCGATCACGCCATCGCGCACATGAAAATGCAGAACGCGAAGAAAAAAGGCGCACGCTATACCCCTGTTGCCCGCCGTCAGGACAAGCCAGAAGCCATCGCGTTCATCATGAAGCACTACCCGTATATTCCGGACTCGCAGATCATCAAACTGATCGGGACGACCAAGAAAACCATCGACTCCATCAAAGAGCGCACGCACTGGAACATCGCCAACATCAAGCCGAAGGACCCTGTGCTGCTCGGCCTGTGCATGCAGACCAGCCTCGACGCGGTGGCGAAGAAATTCCGCCCCGCCGGTGCACCTGAAACCGTGGTTACTTCCGAAGACGACAGCAGCGCAGCGTAGATAGTTTTTAGTTGTACGTTGCCCGTGGTTGGTTAAGGTTAGCGTGAACGCACTAACCCCCTGCAACTGGCATCCGCTATGAACTCCACCCAAGAACTCTCGCACACGCTCGACCGCCTTGGCGATATCACCCTGCTCTGCGTGGGCGATATCATGCTCGACCGTTTCATCTACGGCCATGTGGAGCGCATCTCGCCAGAGGCACCGATTCCCGTCTTCACCACCGACCGTGAACAGCGCATGCTGGGTGGCGCGGGCAACGTGGTGCGCAACCTGCTCAGCCTCGGCGCGCGCGTCTCCTTCGCCTCGGTGATTGGCGACGACGCCACCGGCAACCAGCTCACCGCACTGGTCGGGGCAGAGAATAACCTCATCCCCACCCTCATTACCGAGCGCGGGCGGGTGAGCACCAAGAAAACCCGTTTCGTGGCGGGCAGCCAGCAACTTCTGCGTTCCGACCATGAAACCCGCACCGCCGTGCGTGACGAAACCATCGCTAAACTCACCGCGCAGGTCATGCCAGAAATTACAAACGCGCAGGCCGTCATCTTGTCGGATTACGGCAAGGGTCTACTCACGCCAAACTTCTGCCGCAGCATCATCGACGCCGCACGTACAACGGGTGTGCCCGTTTTCGTGGACCCCAAACAGCGCGATGTCTCGGTCTATGCCGGGGCGACGGTGCTCAGCCCCAACCTCAAAGAACTCGCGCTTGCCGCCGGGGTGGATAGTTTTGCGGATGACGCCGCGCTCATCGCCGCCGCGCAAGCCCTGTGCCTCGCCCACCGCTTCCAGTACATGCTCGTCACCCGTGGCGAGCGCGGCATGACGCTGGTGGATGCAGCGGGGCTGATCCGCCATTTCCCCGCCGCCGCGCAGCAAGTGTTCGATGTGTCGGGCGCGGGCGATACCGTCATCGCCACACTCGCCGCCACCTATGCTGCGGGCGCGACCATGGCGAGCGCCACCGAACTTGCCAACCTCGCAGGCGGCATTGTCGTCGGCCGCCTTGGCACCGCGATTGTGCACCGCACCGACCTCACCGCCGCGCTCTACACCCATCGCGCCATGGCGCTGCAACAGAAAATCTTGCCGACCGACACCGCGCGCGACACCGTCGCCAACTGGAAGCGCGAGGGGCTCACCGTCGGCTTCACCAATGGCTGCTTCGACATCATGCATGCCGGGCATATCAGCCTGCTGGCGGATGCCAAGGCGCGCTCCGACAAACTCATCGTCGCGCTCAACACAGATGCCTCGGTGCGCGCGCTCAAAGGCCCCACCCGCCCAGTGAACGCCGAGATGGATCGCGCGCAGGTCATCGCCGCACTCGCCGCGGTGGATGCCGTGGTGCTGTTCAACGAAGACACCCCGCTCGACATTATCAAAATCCTCCAACCAGACGTACTGATGAAAGGCGCCGACTACACGCGTGAGCAAGTCGTCGGCCACGAGTTCGTCGAAGCCTATGGTGGCCGCGTGGAACTGATCCCCCTCAAGGAGGGCTACAGCACCACCGCGATTATCAAGAAGGCGTCCGGGAATTAATGTTGCCCGCAGAATTGTCACCCCGTCTTTACGACGGGGGCCCGCTTCTTCTATCGTTTTGCAAAAATCCTTAACCCCACCCCAAAATCTTAACCACTTATTAACCTTTATGTGCCATGATGCCCTATCGGCATTCAAGTTACCCTTAGCTTCTGCCGCTGTGTTAAAAATGTTTCTATCCACAGGAAGCTGCGTTTTGCCCCGCGCCCTCGCGATAAACTGGTTGCCTAGCCGCCCACGCGGTGCTTAAGTAACCTGGTGCTTCACGTAAGCTTACCCTTAACCATTCGGGAGTTTGTATCATGACTAAAGGAAATAATCGTTCGGGCTTTACGCTGGTCGAGTTGGCCATCGTACTCGTCATCATCGGTCTCATTGTCGGCGGGGTACTCGTCGGCCAAGATCTCATTAAAGCTGCCACCGTGCGTGCTGCTGTTGGTCAAATCGAGAAATACGATACCGCTGTAAACGCCTTCCACAGTAAATATAACGGCATTCCGGGTGATCTACAGAACGCGGGTAACTTCTTTAGCGCCATCACCAACAGCACCGCTTCTGACCGTGGAGATGGCGATGGTCTGGTTGAAGACAGCGGCGCAGCAGGTGCTGAAATTCTTCTCGGTTATGAAAACGTGATCTTCTGGTATCAGCTGAACCAAGCAGGTCTGACTCCAGACGCCGTGACGGAGACCACCTACGGTATGGCCGGAGCGATGACTGACGCTGTATTGCCACAATCAAGACTTGGCCGTGGCGCTCGCATCGCAGTTTCTTCGCGCTCTGGTCGTAACTACTACGTACTGGGCAATCCAGGAACACCAACTGCAGGTGACGCAACTTGGACTGCTGGTGCAGCAACGATTGATGCTTTCAACCTCGACATCAAGCTGGATGATGGCGTTGCCAACGGCGGTAAAGTTGTGAGTGCTGCGGTTGCCGCGCCTGTCCCAGGCACATTCATCACCGGTGGTACGGCTATTACGGATTGTAATAACGGCGCGGGCTACAACACCAGCAACTCTGGCGGTGCAGCAGACGCTATCAACTGTAACCTCAGCATCCGTACTTCCTTCTAGTTCATAGGAGTACCACACAATCAAGCCGCGGGCTCACCCCCGCGGCTTTTTTGTTGGCTTGTGCCCAGCAAAAAACTAGGGTGTAGTCATGGAATCGCTCACCCTGCTTTACATCCCCTACCCCACCGTCGAGGCCGCGCGCGCCACCGCGACCGCGCTACTAAACGAGCGACTCATCGCCTGCTGCAACATCCTCCCAGCGATGGAGTCGCATTACCGGTGGGAGGGTGCGCTGACGACTTCTACAGAATATCTTATGCTCGCAAAAACCACGCCAGCGCATGCGGATGCTGTTCGTACCCGCATCGCCACGCTGCACCCTTACACATGCCCGGCAATCCTGACGCTTCCCGCCAGCGCTACGGCAGACTTTGCACAGTGGGTGACGCATGAGACAACCCCGTCTGCGCAGGGCTGAAGCACCTTCATATCGGGTTTTGTGTGGAACATAGACCAGTGCCCTAGTCGTGAACCTCTTCAGCGCGATGCGCCTCTAGCGTATGAACGAACCTTTGGTTCTCATCTGGCGTGTATAAAGGCCATCTTTGCGGCCTTTATGTTGGTGCTCCCCCGCGGACTAAACTCGAACCGGGTTGAGCAATTACAGGTGGTTATAAAAGACTGGGTGGAGATTTACAAGTCCCCGCCGCAACTGGATGGCAAAACCTTCCAGTGGGAACCGCTAAGTGTAGCCGCGTAGCAAGGACATCAGCTCATGACATTCGATCTATCAGTGGAAAGCGACATCAAATCGCTGCGCCGGGGGCTGCACGCCCTAGAAAAGCAGGTTGTGCCGGAGGCAACGGTTCGGACGCTAAACCGGGTAGCAGATAGCGCCAAGGTCGCCAGCGCCTCGCATATCGCCCCGCAGATGGGTAGCAGGCAGGCTGGTATAAAGCGGCGTATCGAAACCCGTCGTGCCAGCTTCAAACGCCTGTGGGCGACGTTGGTTGCAAGTGATCGCCCCCTGCATCTTATCGAATTCGTGGTGGGGTCGCGCAAGCCGACACAGCAGCCCGGTGGGAAGCGCGGTCCGGTAAAAGCGAAGGCATGGGGAAAAACGAAAACCTATCGCGGTGCGTTCATCGCGCCGCGTAAGAAAGGGTCGAGCAGCACGGAAGTGTATGTGAGGAAATCAGGAAAGCGGTTGCCGCTGAAGATGCTGTTTGGTCCCGGCATCATGCAGCTATTCAAGCAGCGGGAGAATGCGGCAATCATGGAAGCCAAGGTAAAAGAGCGCCTGCCGGTGGAGTTTACGCAGAACCTCGCCTATTACCTGTCGCGGTTGAAGCGTTAGTATTCGCTGGTGAGCATGATGGTGAGAACGCGGGTGGTGATGTCCGGGTTGGCCGGGTCTTCGGAGCCGTATTCCAAGCGGTTGTCGTAATAGCTGATTTTCCAGAAACAGCTTACGCCGTTCACCACTACCTTGCCGAAGTCATGCTCACCATACGGGTCGTTATCCTCGGTGAATGTATCGAACTCCTGCACTGCGCGGAAGATGGCGTGCTGTGTGTCTTCCGGTAGTGCGGTGATGCCGGGTGTCATCATCACTTTGCCACCCCAATATGTCTGGCGCAGACGGTCATTAAGGGCGGCGATGCGGGTGATGGTGGTGTCGGGTGCAGTCTGCATATGTTTCTCCTATAGGAACAGTTGGTTATTCCTAAACGGATAACAGGGCTGCACCTGCAATCAACGCTCTTTTATATTTCATTACAATAACTTGAACAGGTGTGCCGATGCCATTTTAGCATGGGGTGCTGCCTTGGTCATGGCCTCAAATGGAATAGGCTGTGGGGTAGAAGCATCCCGGCAACGGCACCTGTAGCGGCGCTTCCCGGTGGGGAGTGGTCAAGCCCCTTTGACCTGCTCCCGCCCCGCAGCGCCCGCCTGCCGCCGCGTTGTGATCGGGCGCGGCGGCGGGTCCTTCCCGGCCACCCTCCACGGGTACGCCGCGAGCGCGGGATTTCGCTAGGGACAGAGTTGGAATGTCCATTTCGTTTCGTTTTTTTGGTGCTGTTATTGAGGAATATCAAAAGCATCCAGAAATCAAAAAACGAAATGGGTCGGTTAAAAAAACGAAATGGGTGTGTTTATGAAAATAGAACTGATGCCGGTGGATCAGGTGCTTCCGTATGCGCGGAATCCACGAATTAACGCGCACGCGGTGGAGAAAGTCGCGGCTTCCATCAAGGAGTTTGGCTTCCGCCAGCCGATTGTCGTGGATGGCGAAATGGTCATCGTCGTCGGCCATGTCCGATACGAGGCGGCGAAACGGCTGGGGCTGAAAAAGGTGCCGGTGCATATCGCTACCGACCTCACGCCGGAGCAAATCAAAGCCTATCGCATCACAGACAATCGCGTGGGCGAGGAATCGGAATGGGACAAGGCGCTTCTGCAGCTGGAAATCGTGGAGCTGGAGGAAGCGGCATTTAGCGCGGAGTTATTGGGGTTCAACGATGAAGAACTGCGGGACATCAAGGCCTCGGTGGATGGCCTGCTGGAAGATGGTTTTGGCGCAGACGATGATGATGACATCGAGGAAGCCGACACCACCGCACGCATCGGCGCATACAGTTTCCCCATCCCGCGTGAGCAATATCTCGAATGGCTGGAGGACATCAAACAATCCGCCGGGTTCGAGAAAAAGGAAATCATCGCAGAACTAAAACGGCGGTTAGGATTATGAAACTGGTCGATGTCACAGAGATTGAACCCTCTACTTACAACCCGCGTGTTGCTGACCCGGCGCGGCTTGATCTGATAGAACTGTCGCTGCGTAAGCTCGGCTTCCTCCTGCCGCTTTACGCCACGCCCGATGGTGAAATCATTTCCGGCCACCAGCGGCATCATGTCGCGTGCCGGATGGGTGCGAAGCAAGTGCCGCTAGAAGTCACCCGCTCGATGGACTTGGCAGAACGTAAGGGCGTGAACGTGGTATTTAACCGCGCCACCAATGACCTCGGCCAGAGCGATACGGTAGCTAAGATTAACGAGCAGCTGAAGGCAGCGGATGTGCGGAAGCTGGCGGAGTGCATCCCCGATAAGGAGGTGAACACGCCGGAGTTTTACCCATGCCTGAATGCGAAGATGCACCCCATCGCCCCGTTTCTGAAAGCGAATCAGGGGCGCTGGAAGGCCTACTCGCTGAATATCGCCAAAACGCTCAAGCGGCGCGGCATCACCATGCCTATCGTCGCTACGCGGGATTACCGGGTCGTGAACGGGATAGGTAGGTTGCAGCACGGTGCTGAACTGGGGCTTGCACAGGTTCCGGTCGTGTTCGTCACCGACGAGGAAGGCAAGCTGGCGGAAGCCATGCTGAATTACCTCTCGATGGATTTTGACATCCACCGTCGCTACGAAGATTTGCTGCGGCATAATTCGTTCCGCCGCCTCCGGCAGGTAAGGAGCAGCCTTGGTCGTGGTTTTATCTTTGCGGTGGCCGGTGATTCGACCGCTAAGGCATTCGACATGGATAATCAGGCGAACCGTGATCGCTGGATTAAACAGCATGGCCGGTGTGTGCTGGATTTCGGCGCAGGCCATTTGCATGAAACGCGCATCCTGCGGAAGCTGGGTATCAGCGTCACGCCGTTCGAGCCGTACCGCGTGAATGATGGCGATGAGATTGATAAGGCAGAGAGCATCAAGCTCACCCGCGAGTTTTTGCACGCCATTGGCACGGACAAGCTGCGCTGGTCGTCCATCTTCATATCCAGCGTACTGAATAGTGTGCCGTTCCAAGCCGACCGGCAGCATATCGCCTGCATCTGCGCGGCGCTGGCGGATGATGCAACGCGCCTCTACGCGGTGGCATCGGCCAGCAATCATACCAACCTTAAGCAGCTGAGTGGTTACCACTCGCTGAATGAGCGGCAGTCCGGCGCGGTGTTGTTCAAGCTGGATTACGAGCCGGGCATCACGCTGGGCGACATTGCTACATCGCCGAAGGTGCAGAAGTATCATTCGCAGAAAGAGTTCTACGAATTGTTCAAGGAATTCTTTGCCAAGGTGCAGGTGAATGAGAGCAACAGTAACGTGCAAGCCTTATGCTCTAAGCCACTGGCTATCAATCCGAAAAGGCTAAAAGCAGCTATCGCCTTTGAGTTCGATCTACCGTATCCTGACGGGAGCCGCATGGGGCTTGTGGAGGAAGCCATTACTGCCTTTGAACAACGGCTGGGAATGAAATTATGATTATCTTGCTCGACCTGAATTACACGCTGGTAGCTAACAGCACGGAAAAGAAACGCCCGTTCGCCATGCAGATACAGCATGAAAAATACCGCGAATGGCTGGTGAGTCTGGTTGCGCCATACCACACCATCCTGATGACAGCGCGGCCTGAAATGCACCGGCAGGCCACGCTCGACAGCATCTATTTCAAGGTGGGATGGACTCCGCAGGAGGCGCATTTCAACCGCTACCACAAACCGCCACATGAGGCGAAACGCATCATGCTGGAGCAGCATGTCTTTCCGAAGCATGGGAAGAGCGCACCATACCTAGCGATTGAAAGCAATCCCCGCACGCACGCGATGTATGCGGAGTACGGCATTCCTTCGATCAAAATAGTCGAGAACGAACAATGGACAGAACTACCGATAACGCCATCCACATCCCCAAAGAGTGGACATTCGAGAACGCCTCGGTAGCCAAAGGATTCAACCTGCATGTGCGTGAGCAGCTGCCGTGGTACGATCTGGTTACCGGCGCGGTGGCCCATATCGCCCGTCATTACATCCCGCAAGGTGGAATGGTGTATGACATCGGCGCTTCCACCGGCAATATAGGCCGTTCGCTTGAAACTGCACTCGCGCAGCGGCAAGCACGGCTGGTGCCGATTGAGCCAAGCGCGGAAATGTGCGCCCGGTATGATGGTCCCGGCAAGGAGAACCTCATCCAGATGGATGCCTGCCGCTATGATTACGAGCCGTTCGATGTGGCCATTTGCTATCTGGTGATGATGTTTATGCCGGTGGGTGCGCGTGCCGCCTTCATTGCCAAGCTAAAAGCGGCGCTGAAGCCCGGTGGAGCCATCATCATCGTGGACAAATGCCAAGCGGCCACCGGCTATCAGGCAACCGTCCTGTGGCGGCTGACGCTGGCTGGCAAAGTGGCTGCCGGGGTGGAAGCAGAACAAATCATTGCCAAAGAACTGTCACTCGGAGGGGTGCAGCGACCGCTTGACCCTGCGATGCTGGGTGATGATGCCGCAGAATGGTTTCGATTCGGAGAGTTTGCAGGATGGGTCATCACGTCATGACAGGAATTCCTTATGCAGATTCTCCACAAAGTCGCCGTGATCGCACGGTTTTTGAACCTGACCGAGCGACGAGTGCAGCAGCTGGCGCGGGATGGAATCATCCCCAAACCAGAGAAAGGCAAATACGACCTGGTACGCTGCGTTCAGCAGTATGTGCATTATTTACAAGATCGTGCCTTTGGTAGCGGCGTTTCCGCGCAGGACACGCACCACGAACGCGCACGCCTGATTAAAGCGCAGGCCGACAAAACAGAATTGGAAGTAGCCACCATGCGTAACCAGCTGGTGGCGATTGAATCCGTGGAAACAGATTGGCTCCAGCATATCAGCGCCTGCCGTATGCGGCTTTTGGCGCTGCCGACCAAAACCGCCTTTCAGATCGCCGTGATGCAGGAACCCACCGAAATCGAGCGGTTCCTAAAGCACAGCATTTATGAGGCGCTAACCGAACTCGCCAAAGATGATGACGCAACCGACACTGTATCAGAAGCTGCGGCGGAAGGTGGCGTTGGCATGGATGCCGCCGCCGGAACTGACCGTAAGCCAGTGGGCAGACACGCACCGAAAACTAAGCCCGGAGGCAAGCGCCGAACCCGGAAGATGGAGGACTGACCGAGCGCCATACCAGCGTGGAATGATGGATGCGGTGAATGAACCCGGCGTGCGCGAGGTTGTGTTTATGACCTCGGCGCAAATCGGAAAAACCGAGATTCTGAATAATATTCTTGGCTATTTCGTTCACCAAGACCCGTCGCCCATCCTGTTTATCCAGCCGACGCTGGAAATGTCGGAGGCATGGAGCAAAGACCGGCTCGCACCGATGATTCGGGATACAGAGGCGCTGGGCAATCTGTTTAAGGATTCCAAGACCCGCAACAGTGATAACACGCTGCTGCACAAGAAGTTCACCGGCGGTCATCTGACGATGGCGGGAGCAAACAGCCCTTCGTCGCTGGCAAGCAGGCCTATCCGCATCGTGTTGCTCGATGAGGAAGATCGTTACCCATCCTCGGCAGGTAGCGAAGGCGACCCCGGCTCGCTGGCGCAGAAACGTACCACGACTTTCTGGAACCGGTTGCTGGTATCGGCCAGCACGCCGACCATTGAGGGCGAAAGCAAGATTGATGCACGGTATCAGCAAAGCGACATGCGCCGCTTTCATGTGCCATGCCCGGAATGCAAAAAGTTTCAGGTGCTATGCTGGGCGCAGCTGAAGTTCGACAAGGCCAAGCCGGAAGCGGCGTATTATGAATGCGAGCATTGCCAAGCCAAGCTGGGCGAAAGCGATAAGCAATGGATGCTGGCGCGGGGTGAATGGTGGGCATCTGCACCGTTTAACGGCGTTGCGGGCTTCCATATCTCGGAGCTTTACAGCCCGTGGGTGCGCTGGTCGGAAATGGTGGCAAGTTTCCTGAAAGCCAAGCGCCTGCCGGAAACGCTGAAAGTGTGGGTCAATACCAGCCTTGGTGAAACATGGAAGGAAGCGAGCGAAGGCATCGACGCATCCGGCCTGCTGGGGCGCAAGGAAAACTGGGGGCGTGTCGCGCCTGCCGGTGTGGTGGTCATCACCGCTGGCGTGGACGTGCAAGGCGACCGGCTGGAAGCGGAAGTGATTGGCTGGGGCGTTGGGCAGGAAAGCTGGTCGCTGCAATACCATGTCATCCACGGCGACCCGGCACAGAACAAAGTGTGGGAAGACCTCGACAAAGTGCTGGGGCAGACCATACCGCGTGCGGATGGCGGCACGTTATCGGTGCTGGCGGCGTGCGTGGATACGGGCGGTCATCATACGCAGAAAGTCTATGAATTCTGTAAACGCCGGGAACATGCGCGGGTGTATGCGATCAAAGGCGCATCCACGGCAGGCAAACCGCTGGTGAGCAAATTCAGCAAGGCCAACAAGCTGCGTGTGAAACTGTTTACCCTCGGCACCGATACGGCGAAGCAGATGACTTACTCGCGGCTGAAAATCCACCAGCCGGGTCCGGGCTATTGCCATTTCCCGGCTGACTACCCGGAGGAATACTTCCAGCAGCTCACCGCCGAGCGGATTCAGACCAAGTTTATCAACGGCCACCCGACGCGGGTGTGGGTGATGCCGAAAGGCAAACGCAACGAGGCGCTGGATTGCCGGGTGTACGGGCTGGCCGCGCTGCACATCCTGAACCCGAATTTGGATGCGCTGCGGAGCGAACAGGAACGGCAGAATCTGAAGAAACAAGAAGCCGAGCCACCGGCCACCAAGACCGAGGGCTGGATTGGCTACGACGATTGGAACTTTAACTAAAGGATTCACACATGGCACTGACACTACAGCAGGCGCAAACCGCGCTCGATGCGTGGATTGCGGCGGATTTAGCCGTGGCCAAAGGCCAAAGCTATTCCATGAACGGGCGAAGTCTGACCCTCGCCAATACACGGGAAATACGGGAGCAGATTCAATACTGGGAGCGCCGCGTCGCCACCCTTGAATCAGCGAATCAAAACCAACAAGCAGCCTTAGCGGATTTCAGCGATGTTTAACGTATTCGATAAAACCATAGAGATATTCTCGCCTGAAGCTGCGCTACGCCGGGAAACCGCCCGGTGGATTCTGAAGCACCAGCGTGCCTATGAAGCAGCCCAACCCTCGCGCCTGCGGAAGATTAAAACCGACCCCGGCAGCGGTGATGCGGTGGTGGAACGCGCCGGGGAATCGCTGCGCCTGCAAGCTCGCTTTCTCGATGAAAACCACGACCTCGCACGCGGCGTACTTAACTGCCTCGTCAATAACGTCATTGGGCGCGGCATTACGGTGGAACCGCAAGTAAAACTGCCCAGCGGCGAACTCGCCAAACCCATTAACGACCAGCTGTTGGATTTATGGGATGAGTGGATTTGCTTGCCGGAAGTGACGTGGGAACTGCACTGGAACCAGATGCTGCGCCTGCTGGCACGGTGCTGGTTTCGCGATGGTGAAGTGCTGGTGAAACATATCGAAGGCACAAACGCCGCGCTCGATCATGGAACCAGCGTCCCGTATTCACTGGAGCTGATTGAAGCGGATTATCTGCCCTTCGATTACACCGACGACAAAAAGCGCATTATTCACGGGGTGGAAAAGAACGCATGGCGCAGGCCGCGTGCGTATTACCTCTACAAGGAACATCCCGGCGATAAGCACAGCTTTGTCACCCGGCAGGATACCAAACGCTATCCGGCAGAGAAAATCATCCACCTGAAGATTACCGACCGCATCGCGCAGACACGCGGCGTTTCCATCTTCGCCAGCGTGATGACGCGCATGGAGGATATTAAGGATTATGAACTTTCCGAGCGGTTGGCGGCGAAGGTTGCGGCCAGCATTTGCGCGTATGTGCGGAAAAACCTTGATGCCCCCACCAATCCGCAAAGCGTCGATGCGGCGGGTAACCGCCTGCTGAAAATGCAGCCGGGGATGATTTTCGATAACCTGCTGCCCGGTGAGGAAATTGGGATGATTGATAGCAATCGCCCCAATGCCATGCTGGAGCAATTCCGAAACAGCCAGCTGCGTGCGGTCGCTGCCGGAACCAGCACCAGCTATTCCAGCATATCGAAAGATTACAACGGCACTTACAGCGCCCAGCGTCAGGAACTGGTGGAGCAATCCGTTCATTACGGCGTGCTGCGTGACCATTTCATCGAACGCTGCGTGCGCCCGATATGGGAACGGTTCGTGGATATGGCGGTGCTATCCGGCAAGCTGGAACTGCCCGAAGGCAGTATCAACCCGCGCACTCTGTGGAATGCGGGGTTTCAGGGACCGACTATGCCGTGGATTGACCCGAAGAAAGAAGGTGAAGCCGAGCAGCTGGCCGTATCCGCCGGGTTCAAATCACGGTCGCAGGTTATCCGCGAGCGTGGCGGCAATCCGCAGGATGTATTCGAGCAAATCAAACAGGAACGCGCACAGGAAGAAGAAGCAGGCCTGAGCTTTACCAGCAGCGCCAGCAAGCCTGTGGCCGCAACCAAAACACCCGAAAAGGAAGGAGAACCCGATGACGAAGAACCCGGAAATACTGACACGAACGCTTGAGCTAACCTCCCGCTCCATCGTTGACGCTGAAAGCCGCCTTGTGCGGCTTTCTTTTTCTTCGGAGGAACCCGTCACCCGGCAGAGCTTCTTCAGCGACGCGTGGGTGGAGGTGCTGGGTCATGACGATGGCGAAGTGGATCTGGAGCGGCTGAATAACAGCGCCCCGGTGCTTTACAACCATGACCGCAGCGAAGGCGCTAACCGTATCGGCGTGGTGGAACGCGCATGGCTGGAGAATGGCCGTGGTTACGCGGAAATCCGCCTAAGCCGCCGTTCTGAAGTGGAAGGCCTGTGGCAGGACGTGCGCGATGGCATCCTCCGCAACGTGTCGGTGGCCTACCGCATTAACGAGCGCAAACTCACCGAAGAACACAAAGATAAACCAGACGTTTACCGCGTTGTCCGTTGGACACCGATGGAAATCTCGCTGGTCGATATTCCCGCTGATCCCACTGTTGGGGTTGGCCGGAAACTGGAGGCCGAAATCCTCCAGCCTCAACCCCAACCAACCCAAAAGGAGAATCTAATGCCTGAATCTGTGAAAGAACCGCAAGCCCGTACCGAACCCGATATTGAATCGGTGCGCGGTGATGCGATGGCCGAAGGTGCAAAGCGTGCGCTGGAGGACGAAAAGAAACGCCGTGGCGACATTCGCGCCCTGTTTGCCAACCACCCCGACCACGACAAGGTGCGCGATGCGTGCCTCGATAACCCGGAAGTGGATGTGAACGAGGCGCGTAAACAGCTGCTCGATGCCATTGGCAAACGCGAGGAGCCGGTTGCGACCGGGCAACGTATCGAAATGGGACAGACCGAGGTGGAGAAATTCGCCCGTGCTGCCGAGGATGCGGTTGCCTTCCGTGCCGGTATCGCTGGCAAAGACAGCGAGCCTTCCGAGTTCCGGGGCTATACGTTGCTGGAGTTGGCGCGTAAATCCTTGGAGGTGCGCGGCGTGCGTGTGCATGGGCTGGATAAGCGCGAATTGGTAGCGCGTGCCTTCACCCACTCCAGCAGCGACTTCCCCAAAATCTTGGAGAACAATGCCCGTAAAGCCATGCTGCGCGGGTATAGTGAGGCTGAGGAAGTGTTCGAGCAGTTCACCCGTGTCGGTAACCTGTCCGATTTCAAAACGCACAGCCGCGTTGGTTTGGGCGTGTTTGAAACGCTGGATAAGATTCCTGAAGGCGGTGAATACAAGCACGGCACGATTGGTGAACGCGGTGAAACCATCCAGCTGGCCACCTACGGCAAGCTGTTTGCCATCACCCGCCAAGCCATCATCAACGATGACCTGACCGCTTTCACCGATATTCCGCGCAAGATGGGACGTGCCGCCTCACGCACCGTCGGGGATATTGTGTGGAAGGTGCTGACTGGCAACCCCACCATGTCCGACGGTGTGACGCTGTTCCATACGGCCACGCATAAAAACCTTGCCGCCTCCGGCACGGTGATTAACGCGGCCAACGTCGGCGCGGCGCGTACCGCCATGCGTAAACAGAAAGATGGCGCGGCGACTCTCAATATCCGTCCGCAATATCTTCTGGTGCCTGCGGCGCTGGAGGATACGGCACGGGTGCTGATGGCATCGGAAACCGACCCGGCTTCCACCAACAGCCGTGTGCCGAACCCGGTGCGCGGTTCGCTGGAAATCATCGTGGATGCGCGTTTGGATGAGGCATCAGCTACCGCATGGTATCTGACCGCCGACCCGAACCTGTTCGACACGATTGAGGTGGGTTACCTCGATGGCGTTGCCGCTCCGTTCCTCGATCAGCAGGACGGTTGGACGGTGGATGGTGTGGAATACAAAGTCCGCATTGATGCTGCCGCAGCGCCGCTCGAATACCGCACCATGTATAAAAACCCCGGCGCGTAAACCACCTAAAGACCAAAGCAACCAGCGGCTTCATGCCGCTTTTTTTATGCCTGTAACAAAGGAGAAATCACTATGGCTAAAAACTTCATCCATGAGGGCGATGTCCTCAATTACACCGCCGGGGCGAATATCGCCTCCGGCCAGTTCGTGCTGATCGGAGCGATTGGTGGCGTGGCAATCGGTGCTATCGCCAACGGTGCGACGGGCGCGGTGCGCGTGAAAGGCGTGTTCAGCGTACCGAAAGCCAGCGGCGCGGTAACCCAAGGAGCCAAGCTCTATTGGGATGCCACCAACTCTGTGCTTACGACCACCGCCTCCGGCAATACGATTGTCGGCGTGGCGGCGGCAGCGGCGCAAAGTGGCGACGCAACGGTGCAAGTCCTCCTGAATGTTGGGCTTTAAGCCCATGACATTCTTGGATGACATGCACGGTCATCACCAAACCCTACTGAAGGCACTGGATGGGCGCGAGGTCACCTACACCCCTGATGGGGGAACGCCTCGCGTCCTATCCGGCATGTTGCAGGCCTATTCTGAATTGGTCGGCGGCGAATCGGTGGATGTGGTGGTGGCGAACCCGGTGTTATCGGTGCGAACACAGGACATTTCCGAAATCCAGACCGGCGACCAGTTTACGGTGGATGGTCAGGATTACGAAGTCGCTGTGATTCGCCCGGATAGCGAAGGCATCACCGAACTCATTTTGGAAAAACTATGACACACGCCCGCACGCAGATACGGCAGGCGGTGGTGAACCTGCTTGCTGGGAACACTGCCGCCGGAAGCCGGGTTTATGCCTCCCGCGTTTATGCGCTGGATGACCCAAAACTACCGGCATTGCTCGTGTTCACGCCGCAGGAAGGCATGGGGAATCCCTCCATGCAGCGGCCACGCACGCACCAGCGCAATCTTCAGCTGGTAATCGAAGGCTATGTGAAGGCCAGAGGCGATATTGATGCCGAGGCCGACGCATTGGCGCTGGAGGTGGAGCAAATCATCGGCGCTGACCCAACCCTTGGCGGGTTGGTGAAGGATGCCACGCTCGACACCACTAGCACGCAGCTTTCCGGCGAAGGAGAAAAGCCCGTCGCCATCATCAGCCTGACTTTCGCAGTGCTTTACTGCGTCAAAGAAAACGCGCCTCAGACGCTCGTTTAACCTCACTCAACCCAACATTAGGAGAAACATTATGGCTACCCACGCTGGCAGCGAGGGGAAGGTCTTTATTGGCACTTCCCAAGTCGCAGAAGTCAAATCTTGGTCACTCGAAGTGACCTCCGACACGGTGGACGCATCCATCATCGGCACGCAATGGCGCAAAAACCAAGCCACCATCAAAAGCTGGTCAGGCAGTTTTGATGCGTTTTGGGATGAAACCGACACCACCGGCCAAGGTGCGTTGGAAGTCGGCGCGACCGTTACCCTCAATCTCTACCCGGAAGGCAATGCCTCCGGCGCGACGTATTGGACAGGTGACGCAATCGTGACCTCCATCGCCTACAGCGGCTCCTTCGATGGAATCGTAGAAGCAACCTTCAGCTTCACCGGCACGGGTGCGCTGGATGAAGAAACCGTCACACCATAAGGGGGCATCATGCGTACCATTGACCAAGTAAAGAAGCACTATCAGGCACAAGAGCGCGTGGTTATCTCCGTTCCCGAATGGGGCGAAGGTGAAGCGCCGCTCGAAATTAACATTTTCCCGATGACGATGGCGGAGGCCAGCCTTATCCAGCGCATGTCTGGCAAGAAGGCCTCCAACATTGAAAGCGCGGTCAATTCCCTGATCGTGAAAGCCCGCGATAAGGACGGCAATCGCCTGTTCAAAGTCGAGGACAAAGAAACGCTGCTCAATTTTGCGGATTGCCGCGTGATTCTTCGCATTAACGAGGAAATCGAGCGCCACTTCTTCAAAAACGTGGAGCAAGCCAAGGGAAACTCCGAAGCGACCCCATCCGACACTGCCAGCTGATGCTGGCGTACCGCCTCAGCAAACCACTCTCAGAAATCGAGCAAATGACAACCGCTGAATTCGCGGAATGGGTCGCCTTTTTTCAACTTCAACAGGAACAGATGGGTAAATCTCATGGCCGCGTTCGGTAGTGCAGAATTTATCATCCGCGCCATTAACAAAACGCAGCAGACATTCGCGCAAATTAACAATGGCGTGAATGATATGGATAAGCGGTTCAAGCGCCTCAGCGGTGGCTTGAACCGCATCGGCGGCTTGATGGCCACGGCTTTCGTGGGCAAGCAGGTCACCGATACCATCACCAAGTTTGAAAAACTTGAAGCCAGCCTGCGAACGGTTACCGGCTCGGCGGATAATGCGAGTGTAGCTTTTGGCTTCATTGAAAAGTTTGCGGCGGAAACTCCGTTTCAGTTGGAGGAAGTCGTCGATGCTTTCATTAAGCTGAAGGCGCTGGGTCTTACTCCGTCCGAGGAAGCCCTCACGTCTTACGGCAACACCGCAACGGCGATGGGGAAATCCCTTAACCAGATGATTGAAGCGGTGGCGGATGCCACCACGGGCGAATTTGAGCGCCTGAAGGAATTCGGCATTAAATCCCGCGTGCAAGGCGAACAGGTGACGTTCACCTTCCAAGGGGTCAGCACGACCGTCGGCAAGAACGCCAAGGAAATCGAAGGTTACCTGCGCTCTATTGGTGATGTTCAGTTTGCCGGGGCAATGCAGGAACAGGCAGGCACGCTGAATGTGGCACTTTCCAACATGGGCGATGCGTTCGCCAAGCTGGTGAAAGCCATTGGCGATGCAGGCCTGACCGACATCCTGATTTTTGTGGCGGATAAAGTGCGCTGGCTGGCGCAGGTCATCACGGATTCCATCGAACCGTTCGGGCTGGGATTTAAGGCTTTCATCGCGGAAGTGATTAAATTCGGTAACCTCTTTATTGCCGTGTTCAAAGGCGTGGGCGATGCGTTCAGCGCATTCGGCGATGCTATCTCCAACCGCTTTGAGGCGCTGGGGCAAGACCTTAAGAATTTCGTAGAAAATCCGCTGGGCGGCATTTCTTTCGAGAACACGCGCAAGGCGCTGGAAACCGGCCTTGCCGATGCAATGGGGCAAGCCTTCGATAAGGCGCTGGCGGAAGCGAAACAGTTTAACGCCGACATTGACGCGCAAATCCAAGATGCGGCCATGAAAATCGTGGATGCGCGGAATGCCAAAAATAAATCGCTCGATAGCCTGTTTCAGGAAACCAAAGAGCCGGAAAAGGTCAAGGAAACGGCGAAGGAAGTGAAGTCCTTCAATAAGCTCCAGCAGGAGGCGCAGCGCATCATTGAGGCCACGCGCACGCCACTGGAAAACTACAATAAGGAAATGTCGCAGCTGAGTGTGTTGCTGGAGAAAGGCTACATCAATCAGGAAACCTTTGGACGTGCGACTGAGCAGGCAGCGGAACGCCTGAACAAATCCACGAAAAAAACCGGCGAAACGATTGAAGGCGAATTCGACAGGATTGGCGAAAGCATGGAAGGCACGATTGCCGACTCGCTGGATGCCATCAGTGGTCGCTTCGATAGCTTCGGCGACTTCTTCACCGGCATGTTGTCCGACCTGAACCGCGCCTTGCTGAAATGGGCGCTGAATGACCTCGGTATTACCGGCAAAGGCGGCTTTATCGAGGATATTTTCGGCTCCATCAAAGGCATTTTCGGTGGTGGCAGCAGTAGCGGCGGTGGTTTGGGTGGCATCCTCGGCGGCATTGGCGACTTCTTCGGCGGCTTCTTCGCTGAGGGCGGCAGGTTGAAGCCCGGTCAGTTCGGCGTGGTGGGTGAACGCGGTCCCGAACTCGCATACGCCGGAAACGCGCCGCTGAATATCACGCCAAACAGCGCACTCGGCGGCGGTTCGCCCATCACTATCAACATGAATGTGCAAACCCCCGATGTTCGCAGCTTCCGGCAAAGCCAAAGCCAGATTGCGGCGGATATGGCGCGTTCCATTGAACGGGCAAGGAGAAACCTATGAGCTTCGTAGAAGTACAATTCCCCACCGACATCAGCTACGGCGCGAATGGCGGTCCGATGTTTATGACGGATGTGGTGACCACTGTATCCGGGCATGAGCAGCGCAACAGCAAATGGAGCCAAGCGCGTGCGCGGTATAATGCCGCCTCCGGCGTTAAAACCGAAACGCAATGGCAGGTGCTGATTGCTTTTTTCCGTGCGCGGCGTGGCAAGGCGGTGGGGTTCCGCTTTAAGGATTGGAGCGATTTCAAGGCGGTGAACCAGCCGCTGCAATCCCTCGGCGGCGATGAATACCAGCTGGTGAAGCGGTATGTCAGCGGCGCGGTGGTGTCGGAGCGCATTATTAGCAAGCCGGTCGCTGGCACGGTGAAGCTCTATAAAAACAGCATTCTGCAAGTGAGCGGCTGGAGCGTCGATACCGCCACCGGCATCATCACCACCGCCCATACAGGCACGCTTACGGTGGATTTTGAATTCGATGTGCCGGTGCGTTTCGATACTGACGAGCTGGGGCTTTCGATGGATAGCTTCAATGCCGGTAGCTGGAACAACATTCCGCTGATCGAGGTGCGCGTATGAGAGTGATTTCACCGCAGCTTGAAGCGCATTTCGGCAGCGACATGACTACGCTGGCCACCTGCTGGAAGATTATCCGTCTGGATGGCGAGGAATTGGGCTTTACCGATCACGATCAGGTACTCACCGTGGATGGGCTGGATTACGATTCCATCGCCGGGTTCACGCCGACCACGGTGGAGAGCAAATCCAACATGAGCGTTGATAATCTGGAAGTCGAAGGCCAGACATTTCCCTCCAAAATTACCGAATCCGACCTGCTGGCCGGGATGTATGACTATGCCGAGATTGAGATTTTCACGGTCAATTATGAAGATTTAAGCCAAGGCAAGCTGGTGGTGAAACGTGGGCGGCTGGGCGAAGTAACGCTCAACCAACAGCTTTTTACCGCCGAGGTGCGCGGCCTGACACAGCATCTAAGCCAGACCATCGGCGAAGTGTATTCGCCCTCCTGCCGCGCTGTGCTGGGGGATGCGCGGTGCAAGAAATCGCTCACCGGGTTTACCATCACCACGACTGTCACGGCGGTCACCAGTAACCAGACCTTCACCGCTTCGGCACTTACGCAGGCGGCGGGGTATTTCACGGGCGGCGAAGTCGAATGGACGAGCGGCAACAATGATGGGCGGCGCATGGAGGTGAAGGAATTCGCCTCCGGCCAGCTGGTGCTGGCGCTGCCAATGGGGAAATCCATCCAAGTCGGCGATGGGTTCAAGGTAATCGCCGGGTGCGACAAAACCCGCGAAACCTGCCGCACCAAGTTCAGCAACATTCTTAATTTCCGGGGTGAGCCGGACGTGCCGGGGGTCGATCAGCTGCTGATGACCGCAGGCACGATGGATAAGGGCAATCGCAATGGCTAGAGTTTCATCATCGCAAATCGTCGTGCAGGCACGCACATGGCTCGGCACGCGCTATCACCATCAAGGGCGGCTGAAAAAATCGGCGGCGGGTCCGGGCGGCGTGGATTGCATCGGCCTGATTGTTGGCGTAGCCGATGAGTTGGGCTTACAGGATGGCGCTGGCAATCCGCTCTCGCGTGCGGATGAAACCGATTATTCCATGTACCCAGAGCGTGGGCGGCTGGTGGGCTGCATCGAGAAATACCTGCGTCCCATACCGCTTGATAAAATGTCCGAGGGTGACGTGCTGTTGTTTCGCACGTTCAAAGACCCGCAGCATGTGGCGCTGCTTTCCATTTATCCGACGGGTGGGCTTGGCCTGATTCATTGCAACTCCAGTGCTGGCCGGGTGGTCGAGCAGCCGCTTTCCGATACATGGCGGCGGATGCTGACCCATGCCTACCGCTTCAAAAACAAACAACTGCAATCCCTGAAATAGAGCAACCTCATGGCTGATATAGTCCTACCTGTCGTTGGCGGCGTGACCGGCTTTGTGCTGGGTGGTCCGTCCGGCGCTGTGCTTGGCGCGAATCTCGGCGGCATGGCGGCGGGGATGTTTTTCCCAAAAACCCAGCGCGTGCAGCTGCCAGCGCAAGAAGGACCGCGCCTTGCTGATCTCCGGGCGCAGGTTTCCACCTACGGCAACATGATTCCCAAAGTGTTCGGAACGATGCGGCTGGCCGGAAACGTCATCTGGTCAACGGACATTAAGGAAGTTCGCACCGAAACCACCAGCACGCAGACTTCCAGTGGTGGCGGTAAAGGTGGCGGTGGTGGTGGCAAAACCACCACGAGCCAGACCACGATCACATACAATTATTTCGTCACGCTGGCGATTGCCATTTGCGAGGGTCCGATTGATGAAGTCATCCGCGTATGGGCGGATAGCAAGGTGCTGACGGAAGACGTTCTGTCGGCCTCCCAAGGCAAATATAACGTGCATTTCGGCGATGAAACGCAGGACGTGGACGACATCATTGCCAAATACCTGCCTGCGGGAACCATTCCGGCCTATCGTGGCCGCGCCTATGTGGTGATTGAAGATTTTCCGTTGGCCGAATATGGCAACCGCATCCCCAATTTTACGTTTGAGATTCGCCGCACGCTGAAATTCAGCCCCAGCGTGGAGGAAAAAGTTAAAGACATCGTGATGATTCCGGGTGCTGGCGAATTCGTCTATGGCACGCAGAACACCACCAAGCAGGATGGCTATTTCGCTTATTTCGGCGGGGCATTCACGCCTAGCGGGGAAAAGAAAACCCTCAACATGCACAATTATGAGGGCAAGGCCGATGTGCTGGTGGCCATTGACCAGTTAATTAAGAACCTGCCGAACCTCGAATGGGTGGCGGTGGTTATCACATGGTTTGCCACCAGCACCGATGCCGGAGCTTGCACCATCATCCCGAAAGTGGAATTCCAAGGCACGACACAGGTGTTGCCGCAGGATTGGAGTGTGGCCGGTATCAGCCGTGCTTCGGCTTCGGTCGTGCTTAATTTCGGCGATGGGAAACCGACCTATGGCGGCACGCCTTCCGACCATACGGTGGTGCAAATCTGCGCGGCTCTGAAAGCCCGTGGCCTGAATGTGATGCTCTATCCCATGATTTTCGTGGATACCATCACGCCGGAGCCGAAGCCGTGGCGTGGCCGCATCGTTCCCGCCAATGCCACCGATGCGAATAACTGGTTCACCAAAACTAACGGCTATAACGCTTTCATCATGCACTATGCCAATTTGCTGAGTGGCGATGTGGATGCGTTCGTCATCGGCTCGGAGCTGGTGGGCATGACCGGCTTCACCGATTCGCCGGGAAGCTATCCGGCTGTTTCCAAGCTGGTGACGCTTGCTGGCAGCGTGAAAGCCGCCATGCCGGGAACCATCATCACCTATGCGGCGGATTGGAGCGAATATCATAGCCGTGGCGGGTGGTTTAACCTCGACCCGCTTTGGGCATCCTCCAATATCGACGTGGTGGGGATTGATAGCTATTTCCCGATTACGCCAGACCTGCCGCAGGTGCAGATTACCCCGGAGCTTATCAAGGAATACTGGGAGAAAGGTGAAGGCTGGGATTATTACTTCCTCGATTCCGTCGCACGCACCGGCCAGACCAGCTATGGCGGCAATGCGGCCTATGCGTGGAAAAACCTCGAATACTGGTGGAAGAACACCCACACCAACCCGAATGCTGTGACGACCGGCTGGACTTCCAAAATGAAGCCGGTCTGGTTTACGGAGTTCGGTTTTCCCAGCGTGGATGGCTGCACCAACCAGCCCAACGTGTTCTATGACCCGACATCGAGCGAGAGCTTTTTCCCCCGTGCCAGCCGTGGCCGGGTGGATTTTCAGGCGCAGCGCGTGGCGCTCGATGCGACGCTGGATTATCTGGAGGAGCGCAGACTGGAAACCGGCAACGCCAACCTTGTGCCGCGCCGGTTCGTGTGGACGTGGGATGCTCGCCCGTTCTCGTTTTGGCCTGACCTTGAAAACGTCTGGCAGGATTCTATCCTTTGGGCGACGGGGCATTGGGTAAACGGCAAGCTGGGTGCATCGACGCTGGGTGCGGTGGTGGCGGAACTGTTCCAAGCCGCAGGCCTGACCGCCTCGGATTATGATGTGACCCGTCTAACCGCTACGCTGGAGGGGTATATCGTCCAACAGCCCATTACGGTACGAAACGCCATTGAGCAGCTTACAGCCGCGTTCTTTTTCGATGTGGTGGAAAGCGATGGCATCCTGAAATGCGTGCCGCGTGGCAATGCCTCGATCAAGAACGTGCCGGAGGATGATTTAATCCCCGGCGGCAAGGGTGACTCGCAGAGCGTGCTGGAAATCAATTACGCGCAGGAATTGGAACTGCCGCAGCGCGTGAACGTGACCTATATTGACCGACCTTTCAATTATGACCCGGTGACGCAGACTTCCCAGCGTCAGGTGGTGAAAGCGGTCGATCAGGTGACGATGAACCTGCCGATTGTGATGGGCGCAACGCAGGCGAAGAAAGTGGCGGATGTTACGCTTTACGGCACATGGAAGGAGCGCATCAGCTTTTCCCTTAGCCTGCCGCCCAAATATGTACGGATTGAGCCAACGGACATCATCACGGTGAATGTATCGGGCGTGGCGCATGAAATGCGTGTCGTCAAAACCGATATGGAGGCCAACGGCATGATGAAACTGAGTGCGGTGGCGGAAGACATCAGTTCGTATGATTTCTACTCGCCGCCCGGTGAAACCGGCAGCAACCTCCAGCCGCCCGTGCTAGTGCCGGGGACGCTGGTGCAATTCATTGATGCGCCGCCGCTGCCGGTGGACACAGTGCAGAACCAAGGATTGTTGCGTATCGGCGTAGCGGCAGATGGTCCGAACTGGAACGGCGCGGCGATTTATCGCTCCGATGACGGTGGCGAGGATGGCGGCAACACCTTCAACGTGCTGGCAGGACTTGATGGGGCGGCAACTTTCGGCGCCATCATTACCGACTTGGGCGATAGCACGGCAGTAACGTGGGACGAGTTCAACGAGGTGGAAGTGCTGCTTAGTTCCGGCAGCCTTGCCAGTGTCAGCGAACTGGCCGTGTTCAACGGCGCGAATGCGGCGCTTATTGGCGAGGAACTGGTGCAGTTTCAGAATGCCGTGCTGATCGGCGAGAACACATACCGCCTTTCTCGGCTTTTGCGGGGGCGGCAGGGTACGGAATGGGCGATGGGGTTACATGACCCCGGCGACCGCTTCGTTCTGCTTTCTCCGGCGCTTTATACGACCGCCATCGCTAACAACCTGATCGGGCGGGAACTGTACTACAAAACCGTCAGCGTCGGCAACTCGCTGGGCAACACCGACGAGATTGCCTTTACCTACACCGGCAAAAACCTGAAACCGTTCTCCCCGGCGCATGTGACAGGCGTGCGCGATGGTTCGGCCAACCTAACTATCAGCTGGGTGCGCCGCTCCCGTGTGGATGCGGAATGGCGCGACGGGGTGGACATCCCGCTGGGCGAGGAATCGGAACGCTATGAGGTGGAAATCTATAGCGGCCTGACACTCAAGCGAACCTTAACTACCACCAGCCCGACGGTCGCCTACAGCGCCGCGCAGCAGGTAACGGATTTCGGTTCAGCGCAAAGCAGCGTCAGTGTGAAGGTCTATCAGTTATCGGCAGTGGTTGGCCGTGGATACCCGGCAATAGCCAGCGTTTAACCTAACTTAATCGGAGAATACTATGCCTCAGACATCACGTCTGGGCTTGCCTTATATTGTCACAAGCCAAGCCCAAAAAGAAGTGACGCACAACGCCTCGCTCGACATCCTCGATGCGCTGCTTCAGGCCGCGATGGTTAGTGTCAGCGTCAACACGCCACCCGGTTCGCCCGTGGCCGGTGATTGCTACATTGTCGGTATATCACCCACGGGCGCGTGGGCAGGCCATGCTAAGGCGCTGGCTTACTACACCACCGGCTGGAACTTTATCACGCCTTGGGAAGGCCTAACCGTGTGGGCAAAGGATGCCAATGCGCTCTACACCTATGATGGTACGAACTGGGGTGTATCGGTAGCCACGCCGACATCGCTGCAAAACCTTTCCATGCTGGGCGTGAACACCACGGCGGATTCCACGAACAAGCTGGCCGTGGCGAGTGAAGCCATCCTATTTAACCATGTCGGCGGCGATCTTCAGATTAAGCTGAACAAGAACGCTGCCGGGAACAAGGCTGGCTTCCTGTTTCAAACTAACTGGTCAGCGCGTGCAGAATTCGGCCTGCTGGGGGATGACAACTTCACCCTGAAAGTGTCGCCGGATGGTTCCACGTTTTATGACTCCCTCAAAATGCTAGCCGGTAGTGGTCGTGCCGCAGTGAAAGCAAACGGCTCCGGCCTGAGCGCAGCAGGCACGACGCAAGGTACGGCCACGGCCATCACCAAGCAAACCAACCAGTTCACCACCGTTGCCGCAAGTTCCGGCGCAATCCTGCCTTCGCCGGAGCAAGGCGAATTCATCTTTGTGGCCAATGCCGGGGCGAATGCCATGAACGTCTATCCGGCCTCTGGCCACAGCATCAATGCTTTGGCGAATAACACCGCATTCTTGCTGGCGGCAGGTAAAAACGCCCTGTTTTGGGCAGCTACTTCCAGCAAGTGGTACGCGCTTCTTTCAGCTTAACCAATGGAGAAACCTATGCCCAACACACCTGAAGGTCAGGTGCGGATTGCCGTGCTTGAATCGGAACTTCGCGGCCTGCGCGAGCAGCAGCGGGAACATGCGAAGGAAACCAAGGATTCCATCGCCAATCTGACTCGCAAGGTCGAGGAACTGACGGAAATCATGAACAAAGGCAAAGGGGCATTCTCTTTCGCCATGCTGGTCGCCGCGCTCATCGGCTCCTTCATCACCACTGGCATCAATTACTTCATCGAAAAATAACCAAAGGAGAACTTTATGACGACGAAAGCCGAGCATATCGACACACTGGCACGCACCCTCTACGGCGAGGCCAAACCCCATGACATTCAGGACGCTACCGCCATTGCCTGCGTGGTAATGAACCGGGTGGCGCTCCCCAACTGGCCGGATGACGTAGAATCCGTCTGCATCCAGCCATATCAATTCAGCTGCTGGAACACCAGCGACCCGAACCGAGCGCGGATTTTCAAAGCCAATGGCGCATGGTTCGATAAATGCGTGCAGATTGCCATGAAAGCGGTCGATCACCAGCTGGTTGACCCCACCAATGCCAGCACGCATTACCACACGCCTGCGGTAAAACCGGCATGGTCGCGTGGCAAGAAGCCAGTCTATTTCACCAGCGGCCATATGTTCTTCAACGACATCGACACCAAGCCGCCTGCAAGCGCCAAGGAAGCCCTGAATCAGATTAAACCTATCGGCAGTACCGATACAATGGTTGCTACTAAAATCGGCGGCGTGGCTAGCGTAGGTATTGGAGCGGTGTCACAGGCCATCGAAACGCTGGAGCCTGCCATGCCGCTTGCAACTACGCTGGCGCAAGCAGCACCGTGGGCAATCGTCGCGGTGCTGGCAATGGCGCTGCTCTATATCGCATGGAGCCGTTACCAAGCCCGCAAGGAAGGCAAAATATGATCGCCTCCATCAAAGCCTTCTTCACCACTAATGCGCTGCGTGTGGCCGCGTGGTGCATGGCGGCGCTATCATGCCTCGGCATCCTGCTGGCCGCTCGTCGTGCTGGTCGGAATGCCGAGCGTGTTGATGCGCTGGAAATGCAATCCAAAAACGTGAGAAAATCCCATGAAGTCCAAGATAAAAACCGCCGTACTCTTGCTGATGGCGATGCTGCTAAACGCCTGCGCGATGAATGGTCGCGTGACTGACAGCTTCTGCGCTGTCGGCAGGCCGATTTACATCAGTAAGCAGGATACGCTAACGGATGGAACGGCACGGCAAATACTCGATCATAACGAGGTGGGGCAATCACTCTGCGGGTGGGGAGGAAAATAAAACTGGTGATTTTGAATCTGGCTCGCGGACAGGCTTCTTAACCTTGATAAGCACCGGCATTGGCAGATTAACGCTAACCAGCAACGCAACACCTTCACCGAGGATGGGAAGATATGACAAGGATTGCTTATTCGCTTCAGAGCAGGCGTTCTGGATTTTCTCGCGATCTTTCTCGTTAATGAGCCGGTGTACAATAAAAGTCCCCATTTGGCTTAATGTACCATCGGGAATATCACGAGGCATTTGCGTTGAAATGCACAGGTAAAGACCGTGTTTACGGCACTCTTTCGAGATTTTATCGAAAGCATCTAATTCCAGTTCCGCGAAATATTCATCCTGCACAGACTTTTTCAGGAACTGGTGGGCTTCATCGAGGAAAAGCACAATCGGGTTCATGACAAATTCTGATTTTCTGGCTTTCTCTAATAACAGCCGACCTATTGCATTGATAAGAATTTCCCTTAGTCCAAACTCAAAGGAAACAGACTCAACAGATATAATTAGAACACTTTTGTCGTTTGTCAGAAACTGAGCGAATCGCGTGCTAAACTCGTTCGCATCCAGTGCCGCGCCGGGTTCTTGAAAGCGGAAAACAGAATTAAAGCTGTCCTCGTAAACCGCATGATTGATGCGCGATACAAGGCTGCTTACATTCCCGCGCTCGGTTTGCTGAGCATCGCCCCATTGGGGACCATTATCCCAAACACACTCAGCAATAACTTGGTTGGCCAGCTTCGTAATGTCAAAATTAGCAGCATCCGCCTCAATTTGATTAATATATTTTGCATAAGCTATTTCAAATGGCTTTTTCTCATGTTTCTTTTTACACACTACGCCATTTTGCACATCAATTTGATAAAGGAATTGCATGTCAGCAATTTGTCGATTGGCTTCATCCGCCACGAGCGGCTTAATGATTTCTGCAATTTTTAGGCTTTTTACCGCATCCATTAATTTCGGGCGCTGAACCTGACCGGCAGGCCGTAAGATAGCCAAAATGTCCGATATTCTGAGCCGCGAATAATGGAAATTGCTTTGCGTGCTGGTCTGCCCGTATTTAACCGAATTACCGAAGTAAAGTGAATCGACCTCTGTTAGGGTCGCAAATTTATGAAACTCACCAGTAGCATCAATTAGGATGGCTTTCTGCTTTTTGGTTTTACCCTGATTCATTTCAATGAACTGCTGTAGCAGTTGCGCTATGGTATAGCTTTTGCCACCGCCGGTGGTTCCAACGACCGCGCAATGGCGTTCAAAAAGGCTGTTCGGCGTGATTTCAAAATCTGTATCTAAAGAATTGTGCAGCGTGGCAAACTTGAAAACGGTCTGCTGCGCGTCGGCTTTTTTAGAATCTGCCTTGGAAAGCAGGTAATGCAGAAAATCTTTCGGGCAGAGATAGACTTTGGAACCGGCAATAGGAAAGCTATCGAGGCCTTTCTTAACGGCAATATCGAAGAAATCGAACGACAGTAGCACTTCAATCTTTCCGTCCGGGTGGAATGGGTGGCGCTGCTGGGATTGTTCTTTATCAATCGAGTATATGTCATTTTCTGACAGCCCGATTTCCTGCAAAATTCCGAGGAAGCCGTGGTTTTCGCCTTCGATAATCACATAGTTGCCGACAATGCCGCCAACGTATTCTTCACCGCTATGCCAAAACTTGCGTAGCAGATTGGCGTTTGGAAAATGGACATCACAAAAGCGCGACGTGACCTTGGAAATATATCCCAGGAATAGGTCGTTATTGAGCGGTGACCTAATCTTGTTCTCTGTGGCGGCTGTCATCATTTTCACCAAAGATTTCCACCCCACGTTCGCGTGGAGATGGCATGAATTTCACAAAATCAGTAAAGGCCTCGCGAATGAATAGAACTTGTTCAGTTTCGCTGGCTTTAGTTTGTAGGAATTTCTGCGGCTGCTGACCATCGGCAAAGGGCAGCTTCAGGAATTTGTCGATCACGATAATTTTCAGAAACGCGTTGTGGCGCAGGGCTTCCTCAATAACGCGATTGATATGGTTATCACCAAAGCTGAAGCCGATGATGATTAATGTCGTAGAGCCTGATTTCCGTAATTCGTTTTGGAACCGGCTCATCATTTCAAAGTATGGCTGGTCGTAGGAAAGCTGGAACTTATCACGATTGGGGAAAATCATGAGCGGCAGCGCATCGGCGGATGGTGCTGACCGCTGGATGATAGCTTTGCCTTCTTGGAACCAATCCACCGAGCCGTGCAGTTTATATAGGTGGATGACGTTCGGGGCGAAGTTGTCCTCGGTTGTGACGCGGTTGTTTTTGGTCAGCACAATATCATAATCGAAAAACTTGCCATTGAAGCAGCGGCGGCTATCGAAGGAGAATCCGTCGATAGTAATAAATCCTCCACTCGCAGCAGCGACTTCAAAAGTGCGGTCGTAATTTGTGGTGAAAACTTTCGGCCTGCTAAGGCGGTTTTTTCGATAGGAAAGATTCTTAAGGAATTGCAGGTGAGTGTTTTCGTTGAAGGTAGAGCCGGGCTTTTTGTCAGCAAAGTCGCACTTATTTAGAATTAGCCGCTTAATCTTTTTGGTGTTTGAGGTAACGAATTCTAAAGTTTCGTTAGTTTCACCGGGCTTGGTCGGCATGTTTTTGTTGTAGTTGATAAACAGTTCTGCGTGAGTCAGCAGGGTTTCTATGTTCTCAGACGTTTCATAGAAATGAACAAGCTCACAGAACTTTTCAAAGCCGCCGGTTTCTGCCGTGCCATTAAGCAGCTTTTTCGCTTCTGCCCATAGCCCACGCATGGAGAGGCCGCCGGAATTATCATCAAAAATAGAACTGCCAGCGCCCGTAAGGACAATCAGGTTATCTGCCATCAGGCAGTCGCGTAAATACCGTTCGTATGCGCTGCGTGCGTATTGTTCTGCATAGGCCTGAGGGGTGATACCATCCGGCAGTGTTGCTGGGACAGCGCCGTTTATTTTAATTTCCTCGCCATTGACCTCAACGACCTGCTTTTTAGAAAACAGCAGAAAGACAGGTTCTGAAGCTGTTTCAGGCTCCGTGGCTGCTGGTGCTGCCGCTGTTGGAAATAGGTCACTCATTACATAGCCTCCTCGATGATTTTGATTTCCTCTGGCGTGAGGGCGTATAGGGCATAGACCTGCTGGTTGAGTTGCTGTTCCAGTTTGATGATGGTTTGTTTCAGGCTTTGCGCGGTGGCTTTTTGTTTCTCGAAATGATCCATCCACTCGGATTTCTGCGTGAGTGTAGGAACGATTTTCTTTTTCTTCAGTTCATCGAGGAAGCCTGCGAAGTCGAGGCTATGCCATTGCTCCAGCTTGGTGCTGGGTTTTTCCAGTTTGAAGTCTGTTTTTAGCAAATTCACGAATTTAGTGGATAGCGCGTGCAATTCTTCGGCGGCCTTCTGGCATTGCTCAGCCAATGCACCAATCGCTTCTTTTTGAACCTTAGAAGCAGTGGGAACTGGGATGGTTTCGATATTGGCGGAAAATAGACGCAAGCGCCAAACACCTCCACGCAGCGCATCACACACGCCCATTAGGTAAAACCATACAGCGCGGGAATTAAGAAGCCCTGCAAGGAACCAATCATTTTGCCTTATGAAATAGCCGGTGTTGCCAAAAACAAAGCCTGATTGATCGAGGCTGAATTTGCTCCCCTGTGACATATCAGGGTAGATAATTTTAGGCGCATCGAACGCATCGTAATAAGCGCAGGCACGCAGCTCCCACCAGAATTCGCCTTTATCCGTGCGCTTGCGTCCCTTATCTGCGAATGGCTCAAGCCATGCTGCAAGCGATGGGTATTTGCTAGAAAACCATGCCCATGCAGCAGCTTCATCGGTATGGCCTGACTGTTCCCGTGTCCAACCTTTTGGGATTAGAATCACGTTTAGACCTTCAGGCTGGCTATGCCACCGCGCCATGTGATCGCCTACCAAGAAGGGCTTTATTAAGTCAGTGGCCTTTGATGATTTGCCAATAATTTCATCGGCAGTTTGCTTGCTGATGACAAAAACCTCATTCAATCCTGTCAAGATTCCCCTGTATGGTGCGCCATACACCTCTTTGAGGGTTTTTTTGCCTTTGGTGATTTTCTCGCGCAGGGAAAGCACTGACACATCACCTAAGTTCCAGCTTTCGCTGGTCAGGCTGCTCTGCGGCATCTGTTGGGCATGAATCGAGAATTCTTTGGATAGGTCAGTTTCTGGTGCTTTCTTCAGTGCCAAATATTGCATCCCTTGCTTTTTCGCAGGTGGAGATTTTTCTAACACCATAATAACGGGGTAAGTGGTCACGCCCTCAAACACCTGCAGATCACCAAAATCTACCACACTGTGAATAGCTGATTTCTCGCGTAGCAAGTTCCTGAGTGGTTCGCCGCTACCAGATTTGAAGAACGTCCCCGAAGAAATGTAGCCCAGCCTGCCGCCATCGCGCAGGAGGTTCAGCCCCAGCTCATAGAAAAAGGCATAGAGGTCAGTCACGCCGTGATAGCAGGCATAATGCGTTTGCAGATATGGCTTGCACTCGGAGAAACGCTCCTGCCGCACATAGGGTGGGTTGCCTAACACCACATCAAAGCCGCCAGCCTTGAAAACTTCAGGGAAGGCCTGTTTCCAATCAAAGGCGCGTGGCGCATAAGTTTTATCGGCAATCACGCTGTTGCCAACGCGCAGGGTGTGATCGAGTGAGTTTAGCACTTTGCCGCGCTTGGCCGTTTTCAGCCATAGGGATAGCTTGGTAATCTCGATGGATTCGGGGTTGATATCCACCCCGTAAAGATTCTGGTTGAGGATTTCTTTATCCAGATCGAACAGGTCGGCCATGCCGCCCTTGAGCGTCGTCAGGCGGTCGTTCACGCGGGTATATTCTGCGTGCAGAAAATCAAATGCCGCTACCAGAAAGGCACCAGAGCCGCACGCTGGGTCAACCACGCGCAGATTGCGGAGGCGGTCTTGGTATTCCTTCCAGAAATTAAGCTCTGCCTTATTGTTTTTCCATGACACCAACGCATCACCTGCTTTTAGATTTCCAGCGGAAGCCTTGGTGATGTGTTTGCTGATGGTTTCCTCAAACACGGTTTTCAAGTAACCACCCAGTGTTTCTTCCACGATGAAACGGGTGAGAGAATCTGGGGTGTAAACCACACCTTCGCGCTTGCGCTTGCCAGTGGTTGCGCCTTGCTTGATTTCGATTTCCTCACCCGTGGCCTGCGCCTGCAATGCCTCAAGGTCAGTGATGGATTGCTCAAAAATATGGCCGAGGACGGTTACGCTGACTTCGGTGTTGAAGTCGTATTCCCCCAGCTTTTTGAAGCCTTCGCACAGTGCATCACTCACCACCAGCGCATCGGGAATGTCATTCTGGCGGAACAATCCGCCGTTATAGGCGGGGATGTTCAGCTGGGCATTACCCTTATCAATCGAGCGGAACAGGCCTTTGAAGTTTTCCCATACTGGTTTTGGGTTGTAAGGGTCTTGGTGGGTGAAGGCTTTTTCCAGTGTATGTTCTGGCAACAGCCCACGATCTTCAGAAAAGGCAATGAACAGCACACGATCCAGAATCGTTTGCGCGTATGAGATGATTTCCAGTTCAGGAACGGATGGGTTGTCTTGCTTCAGCGTGCGGATTACATTCTCGCGCAGGGTGCGGTAATCCGCATAGAGGCGGTTGGTAATCTCTTTGCCTGCCTTTTCACTTTCCTTGAGCAGATTCAGCGTTTGTTCGCCCAGCAGATTGTTGGCGGAAAGCAGCAGCATGAAGCGTGCATAATTCTCAGGCTGCGTGAGTGTCGTTAAATCAAAATGCTCGTAGTCTTTGCGGCCATAACCCACAGCATAGAGCCGTATTTCCCGATAATTGGATACCAGCACCCATTTTGCACCCTTGGCATCCATCGCGTATTCCCATGCCTGTTGCACTGGGGATTTATTGCGACCTGGCATAATTGCATCGAGGTCTTTGGTTCTTGCGCCTTTCAATTCAAACGGCGCAATAATAGTCGTGGTTTCCGCACTAAACTCACCCAACGCCACATCCACATTGCCTTTGCCTACGGGCTGGTTTTTCTGCACCGTCCAAGTGCTGCCATGTGCGCTTTCGGAATAGCCCAGCACATCCACCAAAATGCGCTGGATAAACTGGCCATCGTTCTTGGTTTCGCTATCGTAAATTCCTTTAGCTAGATTTTCCGCCCATGCGGTTAGAACCGCCTCATGCTCAACTGGCAGCGGCTTAGGGTTCTTGATATTCTTTTCAATCAGTCGTGCATTAAATAGAGGCATTACTTCGCAGCCTCCTGTTTCTTAATCCATTTCTCCAGTTCACTTTTGCGAAAGCGCCATGATCCGCCGACCTTGAAGCCGGGGATGTCGCCGCGTGCGGCAAGCGCATAGGCGGTTTTCTCCTTGAGCTTAAGGAATTCAGCGACTTCTTTAATGGTCATGATGTCCGATTTCATGGGCTTTACCAAAAATTATCTGATGAAAATATCGGAAAGCGTAGAAATTACAAGAAACAAGGTTAAAACTTAACTCACTGTTACAGAGGCCATGCAGAGATAATATGCACCGAGGATAAGCAGCACTCTCTGGCTCCAGATCCGGAATGTTGCGTTGCTAAGATTCTGTAACGGCTTTGCCGCAAGCGAATTTCCAGCCATTGCTGCGATGATAAGTAGAGGGAATAACAACAATGGCAAATGCGATAGCTCGCTCACGCTGCTTACAATACCGCCAAAATAAATCAGCTTGGTGATGTGGCCGATGCTTTGGCAGGTTGCTTTGGTTGCGACCTGCTCACGTCGATCAAGCGGGCTGTAAGCATAGAATTGATCGAGCATGGCACCGGAAACGCCGGAGATAAGCTGGGTCAGGGTGACAACGAAACCGCAAATAATCGCCTGATAGCCTTTGGTAATGTCCAGCTGCAAACGCTGTGGCAGGAGGTATTGTATGAAAGGCAGAATACCGAGCACGAAATAGACAAGCGCCTTTTCTGGCACAAAGTGCAGAAAAATCATTAACAACAGAGCTGCTATCGCGCCAATCAAACTGCGCCAAACGATGCGCCAGTGGATGTAATTTCGCCACAGCCACGCTCGCCAACCGTTACTCACCAGCTGAATGAAACCATGCAGCACCATCGCCTGTGCGACTGGTAGCAGAAGCAGCAAAACACCCATCAGCACAATGCCACCGGCCATGCCGATTAAACCTGATAAGAACGCCGTGGCGAGCGTGGTCAGGATGAGCAGGACTGAAAGTGTAATCGGTGACATGGCAATGCTTACGGCAGCCCAAAGCGTTTACGCAGCTGCGAGCCGAAAAAGCGTTCCGGTAAAAATGTGCGGAACAGGCGCAACAGACTTGCGTCCTTGCCTACCCGATAACGCAGGCGAGGATTAGGGGTTGTTGTCGCCTTCAGTACGGCATCAGCAACTTCCTCTGGCTCACAGCCTCCTGCAATTTCATGCGAAAGACCTGTTTCCATGCGATGCATGATGTCTGCGTAAGGCTCCAGCCTAGTGGCGGTGCGTTTAGCAGCTGCGCTAAGGTTGGTTCGTACATAACCCGGCTCGATCAGCACCGAGCGTATGCCAAGATGCCGCACCTCGTGGTCGAGCGATTCGCAGTACGCCTCGATCGCATGTTTACCAGCCGCATAAAACGCCTCGAAAGGCTTGGGCAGGAACCCGGCAATGGAGCCGATGCAAACGAATCTTCCACTGCCCTGTGAGCGGAAGTGCGGCAGCACTTCACGTACGATCCGGTGGACACCTAAAAGGTTGGTTTCCAGTACACTAAGTGCTTCCGCATCAGACGTTTCCTCAATCGCGCCGAGCAGCGTCACACCGGCATTATTCACAACCAGATCCATCCGGCCAGCATGGATGATAACGTGCGCGATGCAGGCACGCACCGATGCCGCATCGGTCACATCCAGTGCGGCATGATGCACACCGGCAGGCCAATTAGAATCCGGTTGATTGCGGGAAGTTCCCCACACCACCCAGCCTTCTTGATGCAGGCGCTGGGCAATGGCTTTGCCGATGCCGCTGGATGCGCCGGTGACGAGTGCAACTTTAATTGTGTTTTGCATTGGCGCTCCCTTAATACATCCCCCGCGCCATCCATATCGCGCAGAACACGATCAGCGGGACGATGATAAGCTGGGTTAGAATGGCTTTTTTGGTCTTGATATACTGGGCAGCGGAAATGTCGGTTTCCGCTTTGGCCTTAAGGAAGAGCATGGTGGGATAAAGCGATACAATCGCCATCACTGCAAACAGCGCAATTTTCGTCCAGAAAATATGACTGCCGGAATAATACTCCCAGCCTTTTTCCAGATAAATCCGCGCAATGCCCGTAGCGAGCACAAGCCCTGCAACGATGCCGTAAGCGAGGTCAATTTTCTTGACCAGCTTGAGCGTGGCCTCTGTAAGCGGATTTCTGAGTAAAAAGAACTCACCCGCTAGCAGGCCGATTAGCAGGATGAAACTCATAAAATGCAGGTAAGTGAATAAAAAGCTCATGTAATTCCTTTACAATAATCGTTTCAGTTTTGGCGTCACCCAATCCTCGAAATCGCGGACATAATCAAACAGCACCGGCACGAAGATGAGGCTTAAGGCGGTGGAAGAAATCAGTCCGCCGATTACTGCAATCGCCATCGGTGCGCGGAAGGCGGTATCGAGGCCTAAGCCCAGCGCAATGGGAATCATACCCGCCAACATCGCAAGCGAGGTCATAATGATGGGGCGGGCGCGGACTTCACAGGCGCGGATGATCGCCTCGCGGCGCGGCACACCTGCATGGATCATCTCCAGCATATAATCGACCAGCAGGATTGAGTTTTTATCAGCAATGCCCATCAGCATCAGAATGCCGATAACCGCAGGCATGTTGAGGTCGGTGCCGGTGATGAGCAGCGCGAGGAATGCTCCGCCGATGGAAAGCGGCAGCGCCGCCATGCGCGTGAATGGCTGAATGAAATCTTTGTATAGCAATACCTGAATGGCATACACCATCATGAGGCCTGCGCCGATGGCGGTGAGGAAGCTCGCAAACAATTCCGCCATCACTTCCGCATCTCCCGTGTTAAGCACTTTCACGGAAGGCGGCAGGTTTTTCATGGAAGGCAGCGCGTAAATATCCTCCAGCGCTTTACCCAGCGGAATACCGTTCAAATTCGCCTCCAGCGCGATTTTGCGCTGACGATCATAACGCTCAATGCTGGTGGGTCCGAAGCCGAAGCGAATCTCCGCTACGGCGGAAAGCGGCACGCTGCCTTGCGCGGTCGGGATTTGCAGATTCTTAATGGTGTCTAGCGAGGTTGCTTCGCCACCCGCCAGACGCACACGGATCGGAATCTGCCGATTGCCGTAATTGAACTTGGCGAGGTTCGCCTCAATATCGCCAATGGTGGCGATGTTCACGGCATCACTCAAGGCCTGCACGCTGATGCCAAGCTCGGCGGCTTTGGCGAAATCCGGCACGATCACGATTTCCGGCTGCTGGAGACTTTCGGACGTGCCTACGCTGGAAATGCCGGATAATCCACGCATTTCGCGCTCGATGCTTTCCGCAGCCTGTACGAGCGCATCCGCATCCTCGCTCACCAGCGCGATCATGATGTCTTTCGCGCCTGCGGAATTGGCAAATTCAATCCGCACGTCGGGTAGTTTTTTCAGTTCCGGCAAAATGCGATTCTCGAAATCGCGCTGGCTGATATCCCGGTCCTGCTTGGGCACCAGCTTGATATCGAGGCTGGCGATATTCACCCCCGCCGCACCGCCGCCGGTATTGGTCGGGCTGCTCATGCCCTGCGAACCACCGGCCACGCTGCTCAGCACATACATCACTTCCGGCTGCTTCTTGAGAATCTCTTTCACCATTTGCGCCGCCGCATCAGTTTGCTCCACGGTTGCACCGCGTGGCAGTTCGATGGTCATGCGCGACTGCGAATAATCCTCATACGGGATAAAGCCACTGGAAAGGAACGGCACTAAGCTGAAGGAAAACACCATGCTGAGAGCCGCAATGCCCAGTGTTTTTAAGCGATTGCCGAGCGTCCATTCCACCAGCAGGTGGTAACGTTGCGCGAAGCGGCTGGATTTATCTTCATGGTGATTCGGCGCTTTTAAGAGATACGCGGCCAGCATGGGAGTCAGCAGCCGCGCTACGACCAGCGAGAAGAAGGCTGCGATAGAAACAGTTAAACCGAACTGGATGAAGAATTGCCCCGCCAAGCCACCCATAAAACTGACCGGCGCGAACACGGCGCAGATCACCAGCGTGGTGGCCACGACCGCGAGGCCGATTTCGTCGGCAGCGATCATCGCCGCATCATAAGGCTTTTTGCCTTCTTTCATGTGGCGGTGGATATTTTCAATTTCCACAATCGCATCATCGACCAGCACGCCCGTCACCAGCGAAATGGCCAGCATACTCACGGCGTTCAGCGTGAATCCGAGAAAGTACATGCAGAGGAATGTAGGAATGATGGAAAGCGGGATGGTGATCGCCGCGAGCAGCGTGGCGCGTTTATCGCGCAGGAAGAAAAATACGACCAGAATGGTCAGTATCGCGCCTTCAAAAAATGTGTACACGGTGGAGTGGAAGCTGATTTCGGTGAATTCCACCAGCGAGAAAATCTTTTTGAAAGCGATACCGGGGTTTTGCTTTTCCAGTTCCGCTAGCTTGGCTTCAACCTTATCACCCACCGTCACTTCGCTGGAACCTTTGGAACGGAAAGTCTGGAAGGTTACGGCGGGTTTGCCATCTAGCTTGGTGATTGAGCGCACTTCCGCCCCGCCATCGGTAATGGTGGCCAAATCACCAAGGCGCACATCGCGGCCACCGCTTAAGGCAACGCGCGTGTCACGCAGCATTTCAACGGTTTTGACATTGCCGAGCGTGCGCAGCGCATATTCCGTGTCTTCCACGCGCAAACGGCCACCCGGCAGGTCGATATTGGTGAGCGCCAGCTGGCGGCTGACATCAGCGGCGGATGCGCCGAAGGCTGCTAGCTTGGCAGGATCAAGCGTGACCGTAACTTCATGTTCAATACCGCCGGAGCGCTGCACGCTGGCCACGCCGCGTATGGATAGCAGTTCCCTGCTGAGCGTATCGTCAATATACCAGCTGAGTTCTTCGGTGCGCATCTCCGGCGCTTCCACGCTGAAGACTAAAATCGCGCCACCATCAATTTCCACGCGCTGCACGTTTGGCTCCAGAATCGAGCGCGGCAGCTGGTCGCGGATGTTGGAAATGGCATCCCGCGTGTCATTCATTGCGCGGTCAAAATCCGTTTCCAGATGGAACTCGATGGTGGATGTGGACGTGCCTTCGGAGATATTCGAGGTGATATGCTTCACCCCCTGCAGCCCGGCAATCGCGCCTTCCACGCGGCGCGTCACCTGCGTTTCCATTTCGGTGGCGGAGGCTCCGGGCTGGCTGATGGTAACGCTCACAATAGGCACCACCACGCTTGGCATATTGTTGATAGGCAGTTTGAAAAACGCGACCAGCCCCGCCACCGTCAGCACCAGAAACAGCACAATCGGTGGGATGGGGTTGCGAATCGCCCAGGTGGAAAGCGGCATCGACATATTATTTTGCCTCCAGCGGATTCACTTTATCGCCTGCCTTCACGAATGCCCCCGCCTTGGCGATCACACGCATGGAAGCCTCCACGCCTTCCAGCAAGGCCATATCATCTTGCCGCGCCAGCAAGTTGACCGGCTGGCGAACGGCTTTACTTTCCGCATCCACTACCCATACGAAACTTCCTTCGGAATCCTCCTGAATGGCGGTGGCAGGAAGCGTGAGGCCGCTTTGGTCGCCGGTCAAAATCTCCGCTCTAACAAAACTTCCTACAATGAGCGTGGCTTCATCGGCAATCGCCACACGCACCTGCGCGGTGCGGCTGGCCGCGTCAATCTGCGGTGCGATGAGTCGCACCGTGCCTTGCCATTCTTCAGAACTGCCCGTGACAGACAAGGTGACAGGCTGCTTGATTTTAACCTGCCCAATCTCTGCTTCTGGCACGCGCAGCTGCGCTTCAATCTGATTGCCTTGCGCGATGCGGAATAACGGCTCGCTGGCATTCACCAGCCCACCGAGCGTGGCGCGGCGCTCGTAAATCACGCCTGCTTCCGGTGCGGTGATGGTGGCGCGGCGAAGGCTGAGTTTCGCATCTTCCATCCGTGCTTTGGCCGATTCCATCGCGCTGCGTTTTTCTGTCACAGAGAGTTTGCTGATCGCGCCGCTATCCTTGATTGGTTCGATGCGCGCATATTCATCCCGTGCTTTTTGATACTCTGCTTCCAGCTGGCGGGCTTGCAACTCTTGGCTTTCCCCATCCAGCACGGCGAGCTTTTGCCCTTTCTTCACGCTATCGCCCAAATCCACGAAGAGTTGCTTGACGCGCACGCCGGAAAGCTCAGTCAGCACAGCGATTTCCTCGCGTGGCACCAATGTGCCTGTGGCACTCACACGGCTCTGCAAGGTTTGCTCGGTAGGTTGCGCCACCGATACGGCTAACGCCTCGGACGTTTCAGTGGCCTTCGGTTTATCACTGCCGCCGAGCAGCTTGAACGCTGCGTATCCCGCAACAATGATGATGATAAATAAAATGAGTTTCCTGCTCATGGGGTCTGCTCGTTGGTTGAAATGGTTGGGGCGGGGATGCCACCGCCTAAGGCTTTAGTGAGTGCTGCAATGCGGCTTATCTGTTCGACATGCGTCTGCAATGCGCTAATCTCGGCTTGCAGCGCCATGATGTGTGCGTTTTCGGCGGTAATGCCATCGGTCAGGCCTTGCGTGAAAAGCAGCGCGGCCTGCTCCTGATTTTTGCGCTCCAAAGCCGCGCTTTCGGTGGATTGCTCTTTGTTCTTCTTGGCGGCTTCAGCGGCGCTTAAGAAACTTTCCACTTCGGTCATCGCATTCACCACCGTTTCGCGGTAGGCGCTGGCGGTTTCGGAGAGCTTGGCATCCTGCGCCTTCGCTGCCGCCAGCCGCTTGCCCCAGTCAAACAGCGGAATGCTAATGGCGGGTGTGCCGGTGAGCTGAATGGTTTTTCCCGGCAGCGGTGAACCGGTGAGATTATCCAGCTGGCTTAAATTGCCCCCCAGCGTAATGCGCGGGTAGCGGTCGGCCTTGGCCAGTTCCAGCTGCGCGGCCTCACGCAGCACCGAAGCCTCGGCGCGGCGAATATCCGGACGGTTACGCAGTACGTCCACGGGTGTATCACCTAGTTCCGGCAGAGTAATGCTCGGCACATCGGCAGGTGCTTCCCATTCCTTTTCCGGGGCGGCTTGCCCCATCAGTGCCGCCAGCTGCTGCCGTGCGGCGACTTCATTTTTGAGGGTGGTTTGCAGGGTTCCTTTCGCCTCCAGCAGGCTGCGCGTGGCAGAAGCCAGATCGCTATCGGGAATCAGCCCGGCTTTGTGTTTTATGAATTGGTATTCGGTAATTTTCTCCTGCGCAGAAACCATCTTTTCATGCGCTAAACGCTGCTGCTGGAAGCCGCGCATCTCCGCATACAGCCGCACGGCTTCAGCCATCACGTTTGCACGCACACTGGCAAGGTCGGCTTCCGCATAGGCGAGGCTCCGCTTATCAATATCGCTTGCCGCGCCATATTGCCCCCAGAGAGGCAATTCCCATGAACTATCGAGCCGCGCATTATAAAAGCCGGTGGTCTTTTGTTGTCCGCCACCTGCACCCGCAAACCCCACGTTATTGATGGCGAAATCACCCTCAATCAGCCGGTTATATTGGGCATCGGTGGTGACGCCAAGCGTCGGCAAATAGTCAAGGCTGCGTGCCGATTCACGCGCTGCAAGCAATCGGAACTGCGCCTGCTCGATGGATAGATTCTGTTTCTCCACGCGCTCCAGTAATCCCACCAGTACCTTATCATCCGTCTGTTTCCACCAGTCCTGTGACAGCGGTGCTGGTTTTTCGGATGCTGCAACTTCAGGTGCTTGGGCGAACATCTCCGGTAGCGTCACTTCCAGTGAGGGCATGCCGCGAAACTCGCCGCAGGCAGTCAGGCAAAGGGTCGTGGTGAGAAGTAGAGCGGCGTGGCGTATCATCAATGACCGCCTTTGGGTGCATAGAGGCTGGTCAGCACTACTCCAGCGACAATGAGCGCAATGCCGACCAATTCCAGCGGGTGGGACGATTCCTTAAAATAAAACGCGCCGATCAGCTTTGCGCCCACGATGCCCACACCCGCCCACAGCGCATACACATAGCCCACCGGCAGGGTTTTGAGCGAGAGCGACATCATCCAAAATGCCATGAGGTAGCACACTGCCACCGTGATGGATGGCCAGAGCTTGCTCATACCCACCGAGAGTTTGAGCGCCGTGGTGCCGATACATTCCAGTGTGATGGCGGCAGCTAAATATCCGTAAGCGATCATGCGGCCTCCTTGTCGTTTAAGAGAGAAAGAAGGTATTGATACACTTTCTTGCGCTCTTTACGGTTCAGCGGTTGAAGCCCAAGCGCACGCAGCATATAAATCCCATCGAGCGCCAGCAATACCGATGCCTGCCGCTCAAAGGTTTTCTGGTTTCGCGCAACATCATAACGGCCTTCAATGATCGGCTTTACGTTGTCGAGTAGCGCGGGGTTATTCACCACAGCTGCGAGCAGCGCTACCGCTTCGTCGTCACGGTCCATATCTTCTTCCGTGGCGCAGAGCAGTTCGGCTTTCACCATTGTTTCCGGCGTGCTGCCGAGTTTTTCCCAATGCTTGTTGAAGGATTCCATATCCTTGGTGACATACTGATCGAGAATCGCCTGAAGCAGCGCCTGCTTGCTGGGGAAGTGATACAAAATACCGCCCCGACTTATGCCACTTTTCTTGGCAACCGCCTCAAAGGTGAGGCTTGCCGCGCCGGATTCCATTACGACTTCCAGCGCCTTCTCTAAAATCAGCTCGTAGGAGCTATCTTTGTGCTTTGTCATCGTTTTCCTCATGCTTATCGGTGTTCACGCAAATTGCTTGACCCATAAAGATTACCCAATATACTATACAAGTCATTCTGTATAGTAAAGGGGTTTATATGGAGTCGATATGCTAAGTAAGTCATTCTATTTCATGCCATTGATACTGGCTCTTTCAGCTTGCACCAATCAGGAAATGACGAAATCCGGCTTCCTCACAGATTATCAGGCTCTGCAGAAACCGAACGAGGATTTGAAGGAAGCGACCTACATCCATCCCTCGGCATCATTCGCGCAGTATCAGGACGTGATGATCGAAAATGTGGCGCTGAAACTCAGCGAGGATGACCCAGAAGAAAAAGCTGCTTACCAGAAATTAGCGGACACGCTCCGCCAAAAGCTGCATGAGCAGTTCGGCAAGCATTACCGCATCACGCAAGCACCCGCGCCCGGAACGCTCTATGTGCGTTCGGCCATTACCGGCATCACCACGGCCAATCCCTACGTCAACACCGCCACCACGCTGCTGGTGGCCGCGCCGGTAAAAAACGGCGGTGCCAGCGCGGAAGCAGAGATTCTTGATGCGATGACCGGCGAACGCCTCGCCGCCATCACATGGGCGGATGAAGGCAGCGTATGGCGCATGAGCCAGATCACTGGAAGTTTCAGCCGTTATGCTCATGCCGAATATCTGCTCGGCGTATTCGCAGAAAAAACCATGCAGATGACGCAACCAGCTAAAAAGGAGAACTAAAATGAAATTCGGTTACACGATAATCTATGTCGAGCATGTTGAAAAAACGGTCAATTTTTATGAGAAATCATTTGGCCTTTCGCGGCGATTCATCCATGAAAGCGGCCAATATGCAGAGATGGAAACAGGAGCCACCGCACTGGCCTTTGCTTCCGAATCACTTGCCGCGCATTCGTTCGTTCCCAACCGATTGAACCATTCTCCTGCGGGAGCGGAAGTCGCGTTTGTGGTGGATGACGTGACGACTGCTTACGAACACGCAATCAAATCCGGCGCAACCAAAGTTATGGAACCTACCGCTAAACCTTGGGGGCAGATTGTTTCCTATGTCCGCGACAATAATGGATTCCTTGTCGAACTTTGTTCGGAGGTAAAAGCATCTTGAACTCGATACGCAAACTTCGCATCGCCGGACTGATTGAGGGTAGCACATTGCTGGTGCTGCTTCTGGTTGCCATACCACTCAAGCACATCAGCGGCATCCCGCAATTCGTTACGGTGATGGGTCCGCTGCACGGGGTGGCGTTTATCGCCTATCTGCGCTTTTTTGCTGAAGCAGTGTCGCAGGGAGGTTGGCAGCGCCGCGACATCATACGCACGGCGGTGGTGTCTTTCATCCCGCTAGGAACATTTTACAACGACCGATTTTTGAAGAGAACCTACGAGCAAAGCCGATAGTAATGGCCTATGTAAATTTCTTACGAACTTTCGCGAATGTGTACCGCCATGGCTCGTTTGGCGCAGCTGCTACTTATCTTAACATGACGCAGCCCACCGTTTCCAAGCATATCGCTGCATTAGAGCAGCATCTAGGCCGTGAGTTATTTATCCGAACCCCCAAAGGCGGCAAGGCCTGTATTCCAACCGAAATCGCCAAACATCTGGCGATAGAAATTTTACCGCATTTAGATCGTATCGAAGACATTATGCGCAGCTCGCGAAAAAGTGGCCAGCCCGCCGATGTTATTCGGCTCGGTGGCTTTTACGAATGTATCGAATCCCATTTATGCATGACGATTGCAGCGCTGGTGCCGCACAACATCGCCTGCGTAATGCAAACCGATCACCAGTTAGACGCGCTGCGGCTGCTCGAAATGGACGCGCTGGATTTTGCTATCATCACGCATCCCTATAACTCCGACACTATCGAATCCCAGAAAATACACAGTGAAAATTTACTCCTCGTATGCCGCGCAAGCGCCATTTCGAATGCATTCGATTTAAGTGATTATGTGAGACATCCATTCATTTACCACACGCATCACATGCCAAGCGTCATTGCAGTTTTTCGTCATCTGCAAAAAATCTATCCTGCAATTAGTACCGGTGCCAAACTTCATAACTATCGCTTAATTAAGGATCTGATTCTGACAACCGATTCTTTTGCTTTCATTCCTGAGCAATTTATCGCTGAGGAAATTAAAAGGGGTGCTGTATGCAGTGCAGCAGCAGATAATATCAATGTCACGCTCACGCTTTATCTGGCATGGAACCGTGCCGCCGCACACAAGAGCCGCTACAGTTTTGTGCGCGACTCTTTGCTCAATATCGACCAGCCCAGTTTGCTGTTTGCCTGACCCATTCTTTTTGGAATGACTTATGAACGATTCTTTTCATTAGCCAATAGGTTGTATATCTGCTTTTTCTAATCAACCTAAAAGAGAAAGCATGGGGTGTAATATTGGCAGGTGAGGCTCTGCATGAAAATACCAACGAAAAAATACGAGCGGCTCTATGTGCTGCAGAAACAGTGGCAAGTATCGCGTGAAGATATGTTTTATGCAATCGAAGATGCAATGCTTCGCGTATATGTCTGGCTCCCGCTGCGTTACATGGAAATCGGCATGATTCGTGAACGCCAATTCATTTATCAAAACCATGAGCATATTGAGGGTTTCGTTGGTGTTCGCGCCGAGGATTGCCATATCATTTTTAGTAAAGGGCGGGCAAGACTGCGGCGCTTTCATTCCATGGCACAGCCCGATCAAATGATGCGCCTATCCGACGAACCGCCGCAGCCGACTATATCGGTACGCTATAATGATTTGGTGGTGCTGCAGAAAGACCGCGAGCAATTTGAAAAAGCGTGGGAGTTGGAGTGCGAGGCGAATCTGGCCGAAGACGCTGAAGATACATTTTCACACGCCAGCGATTACCGCCATGTCATGTTGGGCGGTCAAGAATATCGTTTTGGCGACAACCAAGCCCGTATTGTCGAAATGCTCCACGATGCCTCGCAAAGCCGCAATCCGTGGGTGCATGGTAAAACATTGATTTACGAATCCGGCTCGCAGGCGGCACGGCTGCGCGATGTATTCAAGCATCAGCGCGAGTGGCGGAATCTTATTCGTTCTGATGATCGCGGTTATTACCGGCTGAATGTCCCGTTACAGGAATTTCAGAATAATCCAGCCGAAGCCGCCATAGAAGGCCAACAGCGCGAACAGCGCCATGAAAAGAAACCCTATCGCACGGGCAAGTAAGCGATGCCATCGCGGTTTGGTGCTCCAATAACGCCGTTCATTTTCTTCATCCAAATTGTTTTGGTAGCGATAGCCCATCAATCGCCCCGCTGTATGTTTTTCAGCAGAGCCAACATTGCATCCTGTGCTTTTATATTCAGCGCATTGAATTGGTCGAGCAATTCCATCTCGCGCTTATTTAGATGCGGAAAAATCTCTTTATCTTGATCGGGTAAAAAGAAGACTAGAGGCAGTTGGAGAGCTTCAGCAAATTCCTCTAGCACGCCCACCGAAATACGGTTGGTGCCGCGTTCATATTTTTGCACTTGCTGGAAAGTAATCGGCTTTGCGAGTGCCGCACCTAATTCTTTCTGGCTTAATTGACGCATTCGCCGCGCGTGGCGCAACCGCTCGCCGACGTAAGCGTTTGTGGAATTGATTGTTTGTTGCACAACATACCTCGTTCCTTTTGGGGTAACGAGGGTTCCAACGCCGATGGCGTCGGGAGGTTAGTAAGCCAGCAAACCGGCTGCGACCTATTTCCACGAGGGTGTTATATTCAGCCGCCCTCCCGACATAAGGTCGTGGAGGGACATTTCGTGAATACGAGTCCTTAATACGCAGTCTGCTAGGGTTACTACACCCTGTTACACGCAGATAAGCATAGAGGATGGTCGCTAAAATTCAACTGATTGCTCAGCGGCATCTTCACACCAGCCCCACTTTAAGCCCCCTCTGAGTACCCCCTTTAGCCCCACCCAAGGCTCTTGACGGATGTTTGGAGCTAAAATTTCAACGCTCAAGAAACAATTTTCTACGTTTTACAGACCCCTCATAGCCCCACCCAAGGTCACCCCATAGCCCTCACCAAGCCCCACGCCAGCCCCCCATATCGTCGTGCAGCCTTTGTCCGAACAGTTCGAACAACGGAGGCAACCATGAACGATTCACACGACCACAAACCCATCTCAACCTTTGATGAAATCTGTCACCTGACCATCGAAACCATGCGCCGCATGGATATGGAAACCCTGCTTACGCTCAAGAAACAGGCGGTGCGCGAGCTAGACCGCGCCAAGCTCACCAAGGGCTGCATTGAACTGGCGCTATCGCTGAAAACACAGGATCACGAGCGCGAAGTGGCACAGGCCGATGCGAATCAACCCAGCTTGCTCGATTAGGGCAATGCATGTCGATGGAGTGGTTTCGCATGTATCACGGTATGCCGCACGATCCTAAGCTCAAGGTGATCGCGCACCGCGCCAAGCAGCCGATGGCGCATGTGGTGGCGGTCTGGACGTGCCTGCTCGATGCGGCATCCCAGCACAAATCACGCGGCACGGTGGAAGTGGACGCGGAACAAATCGCCATCATGCAGGACATGGAAACGGCGGCGGTGGAAGCCATCATCGTCGCCATGTACACCAAGGGAATGCTCAATGAGCAGAACCGGCTCACCGCTTGGGATAAGCGGCAGCACACCACTTCCACCGAACGGATGCAAAAGCATCGTGACACCAAGAAACGCGATGTGACAGGAAGTGACGCGGTGAAACGCAACGTGGCAGGCGGTGACGCAAAAACAGCAAAAAAGGCACCAGATACAGATAGCAGATTACAGACTTCAGACTCAGATGCAGAAACTCAGAAAAAACAGATTTCAGATAAAAAAATAAGAGCGAGAGCAGAGGGAGAGCGCGAGAGGGAGAAAACAAAAGCCCTGCCAGACGACATTGCAGAGCAGATGCTGCAAATATGGAATGCAGAAGTTCAGAACAAACTGACCAAAGGGCAAAGCGCCAGAATTACACCCAAACGCAGACAGCAAATGCTGGAGCGGTGGCAGCAGGACTTCCAGCAGGACATCCGGGCGTGGCGGTATTTTTGCGAAGTCATCGGCAGCAGCGATTTCTGCCTTGGCAAAGTGGCAGGCAAGGATTGGACGATTGACCTTGGCTGGGCAGTGGAATCATCAGACCATGTGGCAAAGATTCTGGAAGGTGGCTTCTCCGGCGGCAGTCATCCACCCAAACCACCGGCTTGCGATGTGCCGGGCTTGCAGCAGGCATGGGATGCGGTGCTAGATGCCTTCCAGCAAAAACACAGCAAAGCCTCATGCCGCAGCTGGCTCGCCAACACGGTCGTCACTGACTTGCAGGGCAATACCGTCATCATCCGCTGCCCAAGCGCCTTTGCCTGCCAGTGGATTAACCAACACTACATGCCAGACCTGACGCGCTGGTGGCGCACGGCCACCGAGGGCGGCGCGGCGGTGACCTCCGTCAAACTCATCACGGAGGGCAAGGCATGAGATACAAAACCCCCGAAAAATGGACTGTGACGGACGTTGCCGAGCGTTTTGAAGATGCGGCTTACACCCTGAAGCGCCTGCCGCCCGTGCGCGTGCAGGGTTATTTCAGCACATGGCCAGCCATCGTGCGAACCGTGGCGGAACAGCTGGCGGAAGACCGTCTGCCGATGCGCCTTGGTCCCCCGTCGGCGGAAGCGGTGGCGCGGATGGAAGAAACCATCCAGTGGATTTTCTTCCTCGATGATGAAGCCGAGCGCCGCCTGATATGGCTGCGTGCGGCGCGGGTTCCGTGGAAACCCATTTGCTACCGCATCGGCTGTGGCCGCACCAAGGCATGGCAGATGTGGACGATTGCGCTTTTGAAGATCGCCATGCGCCTCAACGCCAAGCAGAGAGGGCGTTAGGATGTTCGAACAAAAAAACGCTAAACACGGTGAACAGAATTTGGTATGTGTACACATATCATCGCGGGACGTGCGACCATTCGCCCTCCACAGCACCCAAAGCCCATTCTTCCATCGTTTTGAATCAACCCCACCTGCATACGCGCAGGCGGCGTTCGTGTGCGCTGGGGGCTGGCGATGATTACCGACCTGACTCCGTATCGGCAGTATGTTGATAAGTTCGATTTAACGGAGGAGCAAAAACTTGAACTGGTGAATGCGGTATGGGTAACGCTGGAGAATTATTTCGACCAGCAATTAGGCATTAACCAGCTGGCATTAAAGGAAAAAAGACATCAAAAGAGCATTGATTCCGAGCTGCACCTAGCTATCCTTCCGAAAGACCCTCAAGACATTGAATTGTGAGGGCTTTTATGGAAGAAGCCATGCAAAAAGCCGTTATCTATTGCCGGGTATCATCGCCAGAACAGGTGAAAAACGGACACGGATTATCCTCACAGGAAACACGGTGCAGAGAGTTCGCCCGTCATAAAAAATTGGAGGTGGTAGAGGTTTTTGCGGAGGAAGGTATCTCCGGCAGCATGATCGACCGCCCCGCTATGACGCAGATGCTGGATTACCTCCGGCAGCACGAGCATGAGCAAATCGTCGTTATCATTGATGACATCAGCCGCTTGGCGCGAGGCGTGAAGGCGCATCTGGAATTACGCATTGCCATTCGCGATGCCGGGGGCGTGCTGCAATCGCCCTCCATCGAATTCGGGGAGGATTCAGACAGCCAGCTTGTCGAGAACCTGTTGGCCAGCGTATCGCAGCATCAGCGCCAGAAGAACGCCGAGCAGGTTAAGAACCGGATGCGTGCGCGGATGATGAGCGGCTATTGGATTCTCTGCCCACCACGCGGATATAAAATGGAGAAGCGAGGCACGCATGGCAAAATGCTGGTGCGGGATGAGCCGTTGGCTTCCGTCATACAAGAAGCGATGGAAGGATTCGCCTCCGACCGCTTCAGCTCGCCGGTCGAAGTGAAGAACTTTTTGGCGCAGCAGCCGGTTTTTCCGAAAGACCGGAAGGGCGAAGTGCATATGCAGCGTGTGCTGGATATGCTGAACCGGAAACTTTACTCCGGCTATTTTGACTACCCGGAATGGAATATCGGGCTGACCAAGGGGCATCACGAGCCAATTATCTCGTTTGAAACCTTCTGCCGGATTCAGGACAAGCTGCATGGCCGCGCCAAGGTTCCGGCACGGCATGACATCAGCCACGACTTTCCGCTGCGCGGGTTCGTTACCTGCGATTGCTGCGGCGTGCCGATGAAGTCCTGCTGGACACAGGGGCGAAGCGGGAAATACCCGTATTACCTGTGCCAGACCAAAGGGTGCGAGCAATACGGTAAGTCCATCAAGCGCGACTATCTTGAGGATGAATTCGTGAGGCTTCTGAAAGACCTAACCCCATCAGACACGCTGGTGGACATGGTAGATAATATGCTGGATCAGTTATCGAAGCTGAAATCGGGCGATATTGTGGAGCGCCGTAAGGAACTTCAGAACCAGATATTGCTGATTGAACGTAAGGTGGAGCAGTTCCTCGACCGCATTGCAGCGGCGGACAGCGCCATCCTTATCACCAGCTACGAGCGCCAGATTAAAACTTTGGAGGAACAGCGACTCGTTTTGCAGGAGCGGATACAGAAATGCGGGGAGTTCGATAGCACCGTAGCGGAAACGGCTAGAACCGCTTTCCAATTCTTCGCAAAGCCTTACCACCGCTGGGTTTCAGGCGATATATCGGTCAAGAGATTGGTGCTGAAAACGACTTTTTCACGCCCTCTGACCTATGACCGAAAGGAGGGGTATAGAACCGCAGCTCTATCGCTCCCTTTCTCGCTTTTCAGAGAATTCTCGGACACTAAGTCCGAAGTGGTGCCCCGGGCCGGACTCGAACCGGCACACCCGTGAGGATACAAGATTTTGAGTCAAACACTTTAGCATCACACTGGTTCACTATAAATCCACATAATTTCCTATAGTGCAAGGTATATCAAGGCGTTCCGTTGGAGGGGGTATTACTACAAATCCACATCGTTCAAGAGAGATTTTTACCCACCGTGCCTACTATGTGCCGACTGGAAAACAAACAAGACTATCCAAGTCTAGTTTGTGCCGCACAAGATTTTTACTCTAATGCGTCTACTACCTTTACTTTTTCATGCTCTCTCTACGTTCATCCAAGTTCACTACCGTGTCATCTTTTTTCTGCAAGATGTCGTTTATCTTCGTGCCAACAGCATCGGATATTCTCTTCCGGTGAGAATCGACAAGGTGAGAATAACGCTTGGTAGTTTGTGGTGTCAAATGCCCTAAAAGCTGCCCGATTTCTTCCAACGTTAAGCCAGCCATAAGAGCAAATGATGCAAACGCATGGCGCAGATCATGCTTGCGAAGGTTCGCAAGTCCAGCTCTTTTTAGGATGCGGTGCCACATTTCGTTTGGTGGCGAGTGATGCCTGCCGAGCTTTTCTTTTACCCCGACGAAATAGCCTGGGAATAAATACGGATTGCCAACCATTCGCTCTAGCTTCTCAATTTCGGACATCGCCAGCGGCGAGAGGTTGATTTTCTTTTTTCCAGTTTTGGAATCTGGGAGGTCTAAAGTATTTTCCTCATAGTTGATGTAATCCCATTTTGCGGTAAGCAACTCGCCTTGGCGCGCGCCAGTATAAATCAACATACGGAAGAAAATCATCATGCTGCGCTCTTCGGTCTCATCTGCCTCGCACTGGTTGATAGTTTCAATCAGCTTGCGCAGTTCGCTTTCATTCAGATAGCGGTCGCGCTTGTTCTCTTTATAGCGTTTGATGCCAAGGCACGGATTGCTATTAGGTTCACGGATTCCCCAATCCTCTGCAACACTCATCATGTGCGATATACAAGCAAGAGCACGGTTTGCCGTTATGGGTGATTTATGCAGCTTGCCGTGCCATTCCTGCACTTCCTTCCGCGTAATATCCTCCATCGCATGATTTCTAAAATGCGGCATAATCATCGTTCTAAGAACGAGTATCGTGCGCAAAGCCAATGCCGTTGATAACTTTACGGCAACCACCGTCATTGCAACTTCCAGTGCTATCAGCGTTCCAAACAATAGCGAATCGCCTGTCAGATTTGAGAATATCTCGATGGGCGACCCAAGCAACGGCATTGAAATCGAACTGCAAATGGCTTGCGGTGCAATCACCACCAAGGATTTTCTTATCCGCCAGCTCCAGTTTGAGCTGGGCGCGTTCGCTACGCAATTTGAGCAAGAACCTGTTCCAATCACTCGCAGTAAATGCAAACGCTTCTGGCAAAAGCTGGGCAAAGGGTTGCAAGGCGGTTTCAACTCCGCCACTGAAATTGACCTAGCAGTTATTTTTCCAGTCGAAATGCGTGTGGCTCCCACAGGGGCGCTGCAAACTACCACTCCCGCCATTCAGCAAATTGCCGTTGGCGCAAAAACTGGTGCTGCATCTGCCATCGTCGGTGGCGGCACATCCTATTCAGCCAATGGCGCGTATGTGCGGGTGAATGGTTACACGGGCGGCACTGCCAAAGACCATGTGATTGTGACCACCGATAACATTCTCGGCTTTGATGCTGACTTTGCATAACTCAAACCAAAGGAAACTATATGGATGACCAATTCCTACAAGTAGGAGCTGGCGGGCTATTTGCCTTGCTGGTTTTGCGTGAAGTGTTCGGCTTTTTGAAAGAAAAAGTGCGGGCGCAGAGCAACCTCGTAATCGACAACATGGCAAAGCAAATCCAAGAGCTGCACGAGTGGCACGCAGTCACCGACGAGGACGGCGTGAAAATCTGGTATCTGCGCCGATCGCTGGAAAACGCAATAGAAAAGCTCACCAGTAATCTCGACATCCAAACGCAGCTGCTGCGCGAGATGGTGCTGATTCTCAAAGACAGCAGAAACGAGATGGATGCCGTTATCCGCGAAACACGCGAAATTCATAGGGAAATTCGCAATGAACATCACAGAAAAGCAGGTTAATCATATGAAAACAAACGCACAAGCAATCACCCTTATCAAAGAATTTGAAGGGCTAAAACTCAAGCCATACGCTGATCTGGGCGGCAAGCTAACAATCGGCTGGGGTCATCTCATTAAGCCTGGTGAAAAATTCACCACCATCACATCGGCGCAGGCAGAAACTATCTTCCTCAAAGACCTTGCCGAAGCAGAGGCGATAGTCAAAAAGTCCGTGCGGATTGCTCTAACCAGCAATCAGTTTTCAGCACTCGCTGCACTGGCTTTCAACATTCCCAAAGCATTTGCCAATACCACCCTTGTTGATGTTCTCAATGCGCTTCGCTTTGATGATGCGCCAGAACAAATCCTGCGCTGGCATCGCATGGGCAAAAAGCCGGTAAAGGGATTAATCCGTCGTCGCGCGGCCGAGGCGATGCTTTTCGTATCATAAGGACAACAACATAATGGAATTACTCAAAGACGCAGCGGCAAATGCCAACGGAGAATCGCATCAATATGCTGGCGGCATGGCTACGGTCTATTGCTGGGGTAATTTTGCAGGCGCGACTATCAAGCTGCTTGTGAGCCCCAACGGTTCGGTATGGTTCGACCTAGAGGGTTACACGCTGGTGCAGACATCTAAGCCAAAAAATCTGCACCTATCAAATTGCTGGATGAAAGGACAGGTTATCGGTGGCACTGCTGAAACAAGCGTCAATCTGGTTGTGCGAGGGTTTCATACCTAAAGGAGGTTCAAATGCGAAAAGGCAAACACATCAGGGTTTTTCAAAGCCCCAATCATCCAGCGCGGAATGATACTATCATCCCTCCGCAACAAGCCCCGTTCCGAAAGGTTCGGGGCTTTTTTTATTGCCTGAAATCAGGCGCTGCGAATTTCCAAGGCAGTATATTGCAAAGAGAAACCGCCAATTCTGAATATGAGTTTGTTGTCCAATCTATCAATTTCCATCATATCTGATTTTGGAAGTTTTAGCATCATTGCGTGTAACAGCCGTGCATCTTCACCACACCGCCATACTTCTTCATTAACGTTGCAGGTTTGCCGTTTTTCTACCGCATCAATTCCAATCAAACGAACATCAAACACGCCATCGATAGAAAGTGTGTCCCCATCCTTTGCTTTACCAATGCCGGCAATGGTCAGCTCCTTTGTTGAAACATCGCGCCATACTTCGACTGGAACCGATACCTTCTGAGAATCTGCCGCATTGGAAAAGGCTGGAATCATCATAGCAACTGCTATGACTGCACTTTGCATCCACACATATTTTGGTTTTCCAATTTTCATAGCCCCGATGATACACGCATAAAATTAAGCGCCATACGGTTACACATCCACAACGGTTAACATTCAGCGCGGGGCTTTTATCTATACATATAATGATAAAGGTAATCAACTTAGTGCAAAATCGGCAAAATAATGCAAAAAATCGGCGAAGCACAATATCTCTATTCACCATCGGATCTGGTTCACTTCCTGAGCTGCAACCATAGTATTGTGCTGACCCTCAAGAGCTTCACGGAGAAGCTGGAAAAAGCCGAAGAGTCGGCTACTAACAAATTGCTGCAAACTAAGGGCTTTGCACACGAAGCGGATTATCTGGCAAAGCTGAAAGCGCAAGGAAAGCGAGTTGTCGAAATACCCAAACAGCCTCGATTACCTGAGCGAGTTGCCCTGACCATTGAAGCCCTCAAATCTGGTGCCGATGTTGTTTATCAAGGCGTTCTATTTGACGGTCAATGGCGAGGTGACGCGGATTTTCTTATTCGCGTAGAAACTCCGTCATCATTCGGCGCATTCAGTTACGAAGTGCTGGATACCAAGCTCGCGCGCAGCGCAGAGGCAAAACACATCATCCAGCTTTGCGTCTATAACGACCTTCTAGAACAGCTGCAAGGAGTGCGCCCAAAGCAAATTCACATATACCTTGGCAATGAAACACTGGAATCATTCAAAGCCGATGACTTCTTCTATTATTACCATCACGCCAAAACTCGCTTTGAACAGTTTGTTGCATCACCGCCGGCAGATTCATACCCTGAACCCTGCCAGTTCTGCACATTCTGCCAATGGAAGGATAATTGCGAAGCCAAATGGGAAGCTGATGACCATTTAAGCCTTGTTGCCAATATCCAGCGTTCACAGATCGACAAACTCAGAGATACAGGCATAAAAACTGTCAAAGCCTTGGCTGCACTAACGCCAGACACTAAAATACCTGACCTTAATCCAGATGTTTTCGTGCGTTTGCGTGAGCAGGCTTCTTTGCAGATTCACAAGCGCACCACAGGTGAAAACAAGTGTGATGTGATACCGTTTCCAGAAGGTCGTGGATTTAATCGCATACCAAAACCTGATGCTGGTGACCTTTTCTTCGACATGGAAGGTGACCCGCTGCATCCAAACGGGCTTGAGTATCTCTTTGGCGTTTATTTTGCCAAGCTCGGCGAATTCACTTTCGTGCCATTCTGGGCGCATAGCCATGACGAAGAGCGCATTGCCTTCGGACAGTTTATGCACTTCATCGAAGAGCATCTAAAGGAATTCCCGAACGCTCATATCTATCATTACAATCACTATGAAACCACCGCACTGAAACGGCTAGCTTGCCGGTACGCTTTAGCCGAAGAAGCGCTTGATAACCTCCTGCGCCAGCAAAAGTTCGTCGATCTGTTCAAGGTCGTGCGCGAGAGTATCCGCGTTTCAGAGCCTGCATATTCCATCAAAAACCTTGAAACGTTTTACATGGAAAAGCGCGACGGAGCAGTTGCAACAGCTGGTGACAGCATCGTGGTTTATAATGAGTGGCGTGAAACTCAAAACGATGAGCTGCTGCGCCAAATTGCTGAATACAATAAGGTTGACTGCGTATCCACTCACAAGCTCCGTGATTGGCTGCTTACCTTGCGGTCGCCAAATTTGCCTTGGTTTAATGCCCAGACCGCAGTTGCCGATGACCAGCCAATTCAGCGCAAAGATTGGGAAGTGCAATATGAAGCCTTCCGCGACCGCCTGTTAAGCTCTGCCTCAAAAGATGAGCAAGAGCTTCGGGAGCGCATTGTTCACTTGCTGGAATTCCATAACCGCGAAGCAAAGCCGCAGTGGTGGGCAAGTTTTGAACGGCAGGACAAATACCAAGACGAGCTGATCGGCGACACCGATTGCCTTGGCGGATTGCAAATGTTCGGCACACCTGAGCAAGAAAAGCAGTCGATGATATATTCCTACCGCTACCCGCCGCAGGAACATAAAATCAAAGCCGGTGATAAGCCTGTCGATATCGCCACCATGAAAACTATCGGCACTATCCATGATTTGAATGATGACCGTTGCATTTTGCGAATCAAACGCGGAATAAGGCAAGGTCAGCCTGAGCGCGTTATTGACCTTGGGCCACCAGCTCCCATCGATGCAAAAGTTATCCGTGAAGCCGTGTATCGCTACGCTGAGAGTGTTGCATCAGGCACAGGCAAATATCAGGCTGTAAGCGACATTCTAATGCGCTCAGTGCCTAGAATTTCTGGCAAGGTATCTGGTGAAGCGATTGTCGGCAACGGCTCGTTGCTTGAAGAAACAATCCTCTCTGTGTCCAAGCTCGATAATAGCTACCTCTTCATTCAGGGGCCTCCTGGAGCGGGCAAAACATTCACAAGCGCCCACACAATTATCGAGCTCATTCGCGCTGGCAAGAAAATTGGCATCACTGCTAATTCACACAAGGCTATTCACAATCTTCTCCAAAAGGTTGATGCCGTTGCTATTGAGAAAGGCGTTCGTTTCCGTGGCGTAAAAAAATCATCCTCTGGCAAAGAGGAAACGGAATTCAATACTGGCAACATTCGCAGCGTCGATAAGGCAGACGACATCAATATGTCCTCAGATCTATTTGCTGGCACTGCATGGCTATTTGCCGATGAGCGATTCGACGGAGTGCTGGATTATTTATTCGTTGATGAAGCTGGGCAAGTGTCTGTTGCAAACGTAGTTGCAATGGGTACTGCCGCCAAAAACATCGTGCTTGTAGGCGACCAGATGCAGCTCGGTCAGCCTATACAAGGGGTGCATCCTGGGGAAGCGGGGCTTTCGATTCTGGAGTTTTTGCTTGGTGACAAATCCACCATTCCGCCAGAACGAGGCATTTTCCTGAAAAACACCCATCGACTGCATCCAAGCATTTGCGGCTTTATCTCAGATGCCTTTTACGACAGCCGGTTGCAAGCTGCGGCAGGGAACGAAAGCCGCCGACTTATCTTTGATGAAAAAATGTCTGGAATACCACCACTCGGCATTCACTTGATTCCTGTCCATCATTTCGGCTGCTCACAAAAAAGCATTGATGAAGGTGCGGTCATAAAATCGCATTACCAAAATCTTTTAGGGCAGCAATTCCAAGACAAAGACGGCAGCAAGCGTGCGCTGACAGTCGATGATATTTTGGTCGTGACGCCTTACAATGTGCAGGTCAATTATCTGAAATCTATTTTGCCCGAAGGCGCAAAGGTCGGAACTGTTGACAAATTCCAAGGTCAGGAAGCTCCCGTTGTTCTGGTTTCAATGGTCACATCCTCGGCCGAAGACTTGCCACGCAACATCGAATTCCTCTACAGCAAAAACCGTTTGAACGTTGCTATCTCAAGGGCGGAATGCCTTGCAATCGTGGTGGTAAATCCAAAGCTGCTTGAGATTCCTTGCAAATCCATAGAACAAATGAAGCTGGTCAACACCTTCTGCTGGCTGGCAGAATATGCAACCCCAGAACAGGAGGCACACAATGCTTAATCTCTCAAACAAAATCTCATCGTTTTTTGCACGCAACCCATCATCAGATTCTGAAGAGCAGCCTGATTCCTTGCCTGTCGCAGAATCTAACATCAATGTAATAGCTTTTGACGAAGAGCAGCCTAAGCCGATACCGCGCTTTCTTCAACTTGCCCGATCAATTCATGAGCGCATCACGGCGGATGAGGAAAAGGAGCTGGCAGTATTTCGTGCAGCGGAGGCACTCGCAGCTCGAAAGAATGACCTAATCATGCGTGCAGTGCAGGAGGTGGTCGAGTTTTGCTCGCTTCTACAAAGTGCACCTGAGTTAAACAAGATACTTGAAGCAAAAGCCTTAGAAATTACGGACAGGCTTTACAGCAACCGCTCTCAATACACGATTGAGCATGAGCCTATCACAGTGCGCTACGATGCCCCCATGTATCAAGTTGATCTGCATGAACCCGAACATATCCGTCTTACTGGCGTAGCTAATGCAAGCATTCAGATCAATTTCAATCCCGTGAAGTTCACCATGACAGAGAAAACATCCTCTGAAAGCTCTACGGTAACACAATACCTTCTCAGCAAGCAGTACCGCATTACAGCGGATGGAATGTTTCACCGATTCGCAGGGGATGATAAGCTGCCAGCCGATCCGATAGCAGAGATTTTGACGGAATTACGCCTAAAGCTGGGCTTTAAGTTTTTCGATAAACACTTGATGCCATTTATGGAAAAGCAGTTAGAATACAACTAAAAAAAGGGGGGCATGATGCAGATTATAAAAGATGTTGCGAAAGAAGCGATTGGAGTTTTTGACGATATCGCCGGCAATGCTGACTCAAAATTGAGAAGCAATCACAGTCCCGTTAATGCTCTTGCCAATGTAAACAGCTTTACTGACAAAAGTGTAAGTCAAATCCAGAAGCACTATTCTGATAGCCGTGAAAATTATGAGCGACTCGCGCGGGAACCTGCGATTGCGCGTGTAATGGTAGCTGATGAAAATGGGAAGCAGACAATTTACTACATTTGCAAGGGTACGCCTGATTCAAGCGGCAATCCTAGTATAAAATTTGCCAGTTATTATAAGAACGATATAGGACGCTTGGCTGCTTTACCTGTAGGCAGCGACCATACGTTTAAGTTACCAAACGGAGAAATTGATGTAGAAGTAAGGCAACAGATTAAGCTGCACCCCGAGAAGTCAAGCGCAGGATGGGATTCACACAATTCTTTTCTTGAAGGATTTGCGCCAAAGCCCCTCACTATTGTCTCGCTGAGGGCTCTTTTAGAAGAAGAGATGGGTGATGATTACGACGCTGATGCGCTTGATCGTCTTCTGGCAGAAGATAAGGTCGAGGAAAACATATTGGAAGGCATTCGTCGTAGTGTCCTTACGAAAATGGGGCTCCGGGATCAGCCAATTCTCGATCAATACCAAGACGAAATTTTTAGATTACCGATTAATAGCCGCCTATTTATTCAGGGGCCACCAGGCACAGGAAAAACAACCACGTTGATAAAGAGGTTGGGGCAGAAGTTAGATAAGGCATTTCTTGAAGACGATGAGCAGCGACTTATAGCCAGCATCGATTCAGCTGGGATGCCTGTCCACGAACAAAGCTGGCTAATGTTCACACCAACGGAGTTGCTGAGGCAATACATCAAGGAAGCATTTGGCAATGAGAATATTCCTGTATCAGATTCACGCATTACAACATGGGATGATTATAGGAGAAAATTAGGCAGAAATGATTTTGGCATATTACGCAGTGGCTCTGGCAGCGGCGTTTTCATGATAAAAGATAAAGACGGCAATGATATTCTGAATTCACAAACGCAAACGCAGCAAATCGAATGGTTTTCGGATTTCAACGCGTGGCAAATATCAGCTTTTTGGAACGAGCTGGCTGATGCTGCACAAACATTGTGCGACAGCGGAAAAGAAATAGCTCTGCTTGGCAAGAAGCTGTCTGCGATAATTCAAAAGGCGGATTCAGATTCTCCGCAAAATACTTTTGTTTCTTTGGGCGAAGTTGCAGCAGAAATTCGTGAGATGCTTGAGCAGACAAAGGAAGCAACAGATAAGGTAATTCGTCGCGGTCTAAATCTCCAAGTAAATAGAGACCCAAAATTCATTGATGAGATGGTAGATTTTATTTCTGGCTTGGCGGATGCTGCTGATGATTTGGAAGATTTAGATGCAGAAGAGGAAGAAGAATCTCCGAATGTCAAGCTAGGCAGGGCTGCTGCTGTTGCAGCTTATGGGAATGCAGTACGAACGCAGGCGCGCGCAGCGGCAAAAAAGAGAAGCGTAAGCAAATCCAGCCGTAACGGTAAAATTATTCAGTGGCTTGGCAATCGCTCTCTGGCAGATGACGAACTTCTTGAAATTGGTAAAAGCCTATTGAACCAATCAGCGGCAAGACGGTTTGCAGATCCCGTGAAGCGTTATATTCACGGATCTCACAAACGATATCGCGTATTCCGCCGACTGCGACAGAGCGAGAAACGCTGGTACAAAAGCGAAGGATTTATGACAATAGACCTGCATCCTCTAGAGCTGGATGTATTGCTATTGGCTGTTTTGAAGAACGCTGGAACGCTCATCAAAGACAATAGAATCGCGCGCAATATAGAACAGTCTATCTATGCACCTCTACAAAGCATAAGGCAATTATACCGCAATCAAGTTCTGGTTGACGAAGCAACAGATTTTTCACCTATCCAATTGGCATGTATGGCGGCGCTTACTTATCCCAGCATTCGTTCATTTTGTGCCTGCGGCGATTTCAATCAACGAGTCACATCATGGGGCAGCCGCTCGGAGAGTGAGCTAAAGTGGGTTATGCCGGACATTGTCGTCAAGTCTATTGACGTTTCTTATCGGCAAAGTAGGCTGCTTAATGAATTTGCCAAACTGATTGTTCAGCTCTCGGGTAGTAAAAGTGCTTCTGCTGCTTTACCAGAACACCTAGATAATGAAGGTGTCCCGCCTGTTCTTGCTGTCAGCCTCTCTAATGAGGCCAAAACAATCGATTGGTTGAAGCATCGCATTCTTGAGATTGAGAAGTCTCTCAAGAAACTTCCTTCAATAGCGATATTGGTAAACGGTGAAGAGAGGGTTGGGCCAGTCGCTAAGGGGTTGAATGATGAACTTTCTGAATACAATATTCGCGTCGTTGCATGCCGCGACGGGTTATCCGTAGGGCAAGAGAACGATATTCGAGTGTTTGACGTGCAGCACATCAAAGGACTGGAATTTGAAGCAGTCTTTTTTGTAGACATTGATTCTCTGGCTAACGATTATCCCGATCTTTTTGATAAGTATCTTTATGTAGGCGCAACGCGTGCAGCAACATACTTGGGGCTAACCTGCGCTGGAGATAATCTTCCAGAAAAAATCTTGCCTCTTAAGACACTCTTTTTAGAAAACTGGGAATAGCTTATTCCTAGATGTTTTAGTCATCGTCGCTTTTGCCATTACCATACATCACGCTCATATAACGGCTGGTTCCAAACTGACTGCCCATCTTATTTACGTGGTCCATAAACATTGCGATGATTTCAGGAACGCTAATTTGTTCCACTGGTTGCCCAGTGCGCTTCTGGTATTTTGTCAGCTTCTTTTTGAAGCCATCGAATACTGCGTGGATGTGAGCATGGGGGAGAGCGGAGGTCATTTCTAGCCATGTTAGAAAATTCTGGTCTGCCATACTTAATCGGTGGTGTTCTTCTGGAGTCTTTAGTTCTGTAACGCTAGCCATAATATTCCTCCTCTCTTGTCAGTGGTTTCAGGCCGTTATCGCTCGATAAAAAAACGATAAGGGGAGCTGAATATAGCAACCTCTGATAGAATTGACAATCTAAATCCTAGCGTTACGGGCAATTATTGCCTAGCTGTTGTCAGAAGGTTTCAGTGGCATATCACCACTTTCTCCAAATAATAGCCATTCTGGACTTACTTTTAAGAGTTTGGATATAGCACCCAATTCAAAATCTCTAAGACCGCGAATGCCGCGCTCAATCTCAGAAATACTGGTTTGTGATATTTCAATTCCGTAATCAACAGACAGGGCAGCAGCAAGCTCCACCTGATCGAGCTCGTTGTCGATCCGCGCTAATTTTATTCTTTTTCCACAAATGTTTGCCTTCATAATTCTCGCAGTCGTTGCCGTACTGCGAGAGGCTAATCATCATGGCGATTGCGCGTAGCGGAAAATCCAATAAATTAGTATAATTATCAATACGACATGGGAAATATAGTTGTAATACGTCTATATCGGACGTATTATAATACAGGTAAATTTTATGAGAAAGTCAGCAAAGCAAGATATGTCAACACCAGCACAGGCAATCGATATTCAGATCGGTATGCGACTGCGTGCAAAGCGAAATGAAGCTGGGTTAACACAAGAGGAGTTGGGCAAGGCACTTGCAGACCAATTGTCGCACCAACAAATTCAGAAATATGAGAGGGGAGAAAATAGCATCAGCTGTTTTCGGATCGTGCAGCTTGCTGAAACTCTGAATGTTCCCGCATCTTATTTTCTTGATGAAATTTCTACAAGCGCACCATCTGGATTTTCAGAACCAGCATCCGAGCCATTTCAATATGAAGTTGATATGCAGAAAACCGAACTCAACTTGGCTTTCTCAAAACTGCCAAATGCCGCAATGCGTAAAGCGGTGGTCGATTTTATCAAGGTCATTTCTAGCAACATAAAGTCGCACGATAAAAAATAGTAGTGGTGCCCCCGGTCAGACTCGAACTGACACATCCGTGAAGATAATGGATTTTGAATCCATCGCGTCTACCAATTCCACCACGGGGGCGTATTTTAAGCTCGTGCCGACTATGTGCCGACTGAGCCATTTTTTAGCGTTTTTCTAAAACTCAGGCAATCTTTATAATCACCTGTATTCTAGCCATTTTTTCGTCCTTCTTTTCGTGCCTCACGTGACATACTCAATAGATTTTGAGTCTAGCGCGTCTACCAATTCCACCACCGGGGCACGCTGCGTGCGAGGCATTTTTGAACAGCTCCACACAACGCGAATGCACTATAGCCAGCAATTTCGTTTGGTCAATCGCTTGTGATGGCGTTATAGTTGCCGCATGTTTGGCTGCAAAAAGAATCCGGATAAAATCGTCGCCATGGCGTCGCTGCTCATTCTCGGCGGGGTGGTGCCGCTTGCGGTGGCGCTGGTGGCGCAGTTTGGCTTTGGCCTGCATCCCTGTCATTTTTGCCTGCTGGAGCGCTACCCCTATCTGCTGCCGATTGTTGCGGGCATCGGCACGCTGCTCACCCCGCGCATGAGCCTCGTCTGGCGGCTCTGCGTTGCGGTTGGCATCATGGGCTGGCTCGCCACCGGGCTGCTCGGCCTCGTCCATAGCGGCATCGAGCAGGGCTGGCTGCACTATACCGGCGGCTGCGTGGTGCAGGCAGCGACCGACCATTCCATCGAGGCGTTGCGCGCGCAAATTCTTGCTGCACCGATTGTGGCCTGCAACGACATCACCGCCGCGTTTTTAGGACTTTCCATGGCAACATGGAACGCGGTCGGCGCCTTCGCCCTCATCGCCCTTGCGCTACTGCAAATGCGCTTCGAGCATCAGCGCCTGCGCGGCTAAGCCGCAGTTTCGTTGCGTCGCAGCATCTTTTTTATCCATAAATGGTAATTTATACGTGCAACGGGGTGATTTTTGTGATAAGACTGGACATGTTGTTTTGTAAAATTTGTCCTATTTATCCTGTTGTGCCTACACTTGGATCATAGAGTCCGGGGTTACTAAAAAACGTTTAGCGCATCATCGATGGAGCAGACCATGGCAGGTATATTTCACAAAGAGGCGGAGCTATTGGCCGAACCAACCTTGGACGAGCTGTTGGCCGAGCCCATTATTCAGCTTTTCATGAAACGTGACGGCATCAAGCCCAGCGAGGTTCGCGGCCATTTGCGCCGTTTCGAGCCGCATTACACCGCCCAACCGGCGATGTAACGGGTCATATTGTCACAAAACTTTCATATTTCTACCGCACAGCTTGTGCTACTATGAGAGTTATGAAAACTCGCACGTATAGCACTTATATCCTTCTCACTATTTCGCTGCTGGCGCTTGGCGCCTGCCGACCGACCAGCACCTATTTCACGCAGCCGCAAGGGCCGCCGGAATATAAGCTCGGCTGGGAAGATGGCTGCGACACGGGCGTCGCCGCTACAACAAGCGGCATCAACCGCCTTATGTTTGGTTTCAAGAAGCGGCCAGAGTTAGGTGATAACGAGCTTTATAAATCCGCATGGAACGAGGGCTTCACCTATTGCCGTCTCACCACCGAAGGCGTCGATAAATACGGCGCGTGGAATTAATTCTTGAAGGGGGCCTTGTCTCTGCCCCCTTGCCCTTCGGGCTCGCTCCGCCGTTCTTCGACGGCGCAGGCTCCAAGTGCTACGCGGTCGCACCCCCGCATAAGTGTGAGTCATGAGTTGTGAATGGCGTAAAAATCCACTACTCACCGTTCACTATTCACCATTCACTGACCGTACATGCTGAAATCCATCGCTCTTGCCATCGCCACCGCGTTTATCACGCTGTTTTTGTATGACAGCGTGCTGCCGCCCATCTCGACGCTGATGATCGCGCGCACCCTCACCTTCCACCGCATTTCGCGCGACTATGCGCCGCTGCATGAAATCTCCCCCGCCCTGCCACGCGCCGTCATCGCGGCAGAGGACGGGCGCTTCTGCGACCATTGGGGGGTGGATTGGGGCGCGCTCGGCAACGCAGTAGAAGACCTCGCGGATGATGATAACGACCGCGTCTCCGGCGCGTCCACCATCACCATGCAGCTCACCAAAAACCTGTTTCTCTGGCCAGGGCGCTCCTATGTTCGCAAGGGCATGGAGATCCCGCTCGCCCTCGGCCTCGATCTCGTCTGGAGCAAACGCCGCATCATGGATCGCTATCTCAACATCGCCGAATTCGGCAAAGGCATTTTCGGTGCCGAGGCAGCGGCGCGGCACTACTTCCACAAGCCCGCAAGCCACCTCACCCCGCGCGAAGCAGCGCTGCTCGCCGCCACCCTGCCTAACCCCAAAAAACGCAATCCCGCCCGCCCCTCGGGCTACATGGCCGGCTACGCCAGCCGCATCGAATCCCGCGCCTGGCAACAGGAAACCGGCTGTTTGCGGTAGGGGTTTGACCTGGGACACCCCAATTGTCATACAATCTTCATAAAAAATTGGCTAAAATTCTGCTAGGATAATAGCGGCTAGGCGTTGATGCGCTATGGGATAGCTTGCTTGGCGAGGGAATGAAAAAACAAGAATTCATCGATCAGCGATTAGATAACCTCACAACCAGAATCACCGCCATTACCGACGAGCTGAGAGCATTGCCTGTTCTCTCCAAGGATCAGCGAGTGGAAGAAGAATGCGTTGAAGAGAATACCCCCGATCCAGTCGTGAATGAGGTTATTAAAGAAAAAACGCTGAAAAAACCGACAGGCAGCGGGCGCCAACGCGGCGGCAGCGCGAAAGCAGTGCGTAAAGAATCCCCTTCAGACGACAACGACTAAATCTTCACCACATCCCGCATCGTATAGAATCCGTGCGGCTTGGCCGCAGCCCAATTGACGGCGGCGAGGGCGCCGCGGGCGAAAATTTCGCGGTTGTCGGCACGGTGCGAAAGTTCAATCCGCTCGCCCGCGCTCGCGAACATCACGCTGTGGTCGCCGATCACATCGCCGCCGCGCAGCGTCGCGAAACCGATGCTGCCCGGTGCACGCGCGCCCGTATGGCCGTCGCGTGATTTCACCCACACGTCATGCAAATTCACGCCGCGCCCTTGCGCTGCCGCGTCGCCCAGCGCCAACGCGGTGCCGCTCGGCGCATCCACCTTATGGCGGTGATGCATTTCCAGAATTTCAATATCCGCGTCGGGCAACAGATGCGCCGCGCGTTCCGTCAGCGCCATCAGCAGATTCACGCCAACCGACATATTCGCCGACCACACCACGCGGGTTTGTTCGCCCGCGCGGATGAGTGCTTCCTTCTGCGCCGAGTTCAGCCCCGTAGTGCCCGACACCAGAATTTTATGATGCAGCGCCGCCAGCCCTGCGAGCCCTACGGCATGTTCCGGCGCGGAGAAATCAATTACCGCATCTGCCGTCGTAAAGAGCTGCGCGGTTTGTTCCACCAGCAAATCATTCGCGAAGCTCACACCTGCATATTCAAAATGGCTACGCGTCAGCGCCGCTGTGCCGGGGCGGATGCCGGCGGCCACAAGCTCCAGCGTCGGGTGCGTCGACAATGCCTTGATGAGCGCAATGCCCATGCGCCCGGCTGCGCCGGAAATAGCAACTTTGAGGGGTGTGGTCATAGCAGGTTCCGGGTTTCAGGTTTCGGGTCCAGTAGTAACGGAGTTTCAGCCAATGCTCAAAAGAAAATACGAGAACTGCAGATTCTTCCTGAAACCTGGCACCCGACACCTGGAACCTACTCCTTCAAATCGTCCCAGAATTCCTTCACCTTCTTGAAGAAGCTCTCGGTTTGCGGGCTGGTTTGGGTGTCTTCGTTTTTCTCGAATTCACGCAGCATGTCTTTTTGTTTTTTGTTGAGGTTCACCGGCGTTTCCACATGCACCTCGATATACATATCGCCGCGCGCGCTGCTGCGCAGCACGCTCATGCCCTTGCCACGCAGGCGGAACTGGTGGCCGGTTTGCGTGCCCTCAGGGATGGTCACTTTCACGCGGCCGCCGTCGATCGTCGGCACTTCCACATGGCCGCCGAGGCTGGCAGTGGCGAATGTAATCGGCACATGGCAGTAGATATTCGCGCTGTCGCGGCGGAAGATTTTATGCCCACCGATGGCAAGGAAAATATAGAGATCGCCCGCCGGGCCGCCGCGGAACCCGGCCTCGCCCTCACCCGCCAAGCGGATGCGTGTGCCCTCCTCCACCCCGGGCGGGATGGTGGCGTTCAATGTTTTTTCTTTACGCACGCGGCCCGAGCCAGCGCACGGCTTACACGGATTTTTGATCACCTTACCAGTGCCCTGACAGGCATGACAGCCGCGCTCCACGGTGAAGAAGCCTTGCTGCGCACGCACCACGCCGCGCCCGCCGCAGGTGCCGCAAGTCTCCGGCTGGCTGCCCTTCTCCGCGCCAGAACCGCTGCAGCTTTCGCAACTCGCGCTGGTCGTCACCTTAATCGTTTGCTGTTTGCCTTTGAACGCTTCTTCGAGGCTGATCTCTAAATTATAGCGCAGGTCCGACCCACGCATCGCGGCCGAGGCTTCCTGCCCACCACGTCCGCCACCGCGGCGACCACCGGCGAATTCGCTGAATAAATCTTCAAAGATATCCGAGAAGCTGCCGGAGAAATCAAACCCCGCCGCGCCTGCACCGCCACCACCCGCATTGTTCATGCCGTTGGTAAAAGCCTGATGGCCATAACGGTCATAGGCCGCACGTTTCTGCGCGTCTTTCAGCACGTCATAGGCTTCGTTGACGGCCTTAAATTTCTTCTCCGCCTCCGCATTCCCTTGGTTGCGGTCGGGGTGATATTGCATGGCGAGTTTGCGATAGGCTTTTTTCAGCTCATCGTCACTCGCGCCTTTTGCAACGCCTAATACACTGTAGAAATCATCGGCCATAGCGGTTAGCTGTTAGCAGGTGAGGGTTCGCTGCGCCAGAGCTAACTGCGAACCCTCAAACCCCTAATGGCTACGATGCTTTCTTGTCGTCGCCGGAAACATCTTCAAACTGCGCATCCACCACTTCGCCGGTATTGCCGGACTCGTTGGTTTCCGCATCGCGCGCAGCGGTGTCCGCTGCCGCAGTCTCACCCGCAGGGGCCGACTGCTGCGCTTTGTAAATCGCCTCGCCGAGTTTCATCACCGATTGCGTCAGCGCTTCGGCCTTCGCCTCGATATCGGCTTTGTTGGTCGATTCCAGCACCTCGCGCACGGCTTTAATATCGGCCTCGATTTTGGATTTCTCCGCCTCACCGACCAATGCGCCATGCTCTTTCAGGTTCTTTTCCGCCTCATGCGCGAGCGCCTCGGCCTTGTTGCGCGCCTCGATCAACGCGCGCTTTTCCTTATCCGCGCTGGCGTTAGCTTCGGCGTCCTTCACCATTTTCTCGATGTCAGCATCCGACAAACCACCGCTCGCCTGAATGCGAATCTGCTGCTCTTTGTTCGTCGCCTTATCCTTCGCGCTCACGTTCACGAGGCCGTTAGCGTCGATATCGAAGGTCACCTCAATCTGCGGCATGCCGCGCGGTGCGGAAGGAATGCCGACGAGGTCAAACTGGCCGAGGATTTTATTGTCCGCCGCCATTTCACGTTCGCCCTGGAACACGCGGATGGTTACCGCGGTCTGGTTGTCGTCCGCGGTCGAGAAGGTTTGGGACTTCTTGGTCGGGATCGTGGTGTTGCGGTCGATCAGTCGCGTGAACACACCGCCGAGCGTTTCGATGCCGAGGCTAAGCGGCGTCACGTCGAGCAGCAACACGTCCTTCACTTCGCCCTTCAGCACGCCGCCTTGAATCGCAGCGCCGATCGCCACCACTTCGTCCGGGTTCACGCCGCGATGTGGGTCTTTGCCGAAGAAGCTCTTCACCATCTCGATGACTTTCGGCATGCGGGTCATCCCGCCGACCAGCACCACTTCGTCGATTTTGCTGGCATCCACGCCGGCATCCGCGAGCGCTTTTTTGCATGGCTCCATCGTGCGGGCGATCAAATCATCCACCAGCGATTCGAGTTTCGCGCGCGTCAGCTTCACGTTGAGATGCTTCGGCCCGTTCTGATCCGCCGTGATGAACGGCAGGTTGATGTCGGTCTGCGTCGTCGAAGAAAGTTCTATCTTCGCCTTCTCCGCCGCCTCTTTCAAACGCTGCAGCGCGAGCTTGTCTTTGCGCAGGTCGATGCCATCGCTTTTCTTGAACTCATCCGCGAGGAAATCCAGAATCCGCATGTCGAAATCTTCCCCACCGAGGAACGTATCGCCGTTGGTGGATTTCACTTCGAACACGCCGTCACCGATTTCAAGGACGCTCACGTCGAACGTCCCGCCGCCGAGGTCATAGACCGCAATCGTCTGGCCGTCTTTTTTCTCGAAGCCATAGGCAAGAGCTGCCGCCGTCGGCTCGTTGATGATGCGCAGCACGTTGAGGCCCGCAATTTTCCCCGCGTCTTTCGTCGCCTGACGTTGTGCGTCGTTGAAGTAGGCCGGCACGGTAATCACCGCATCCGTCACTTTTTCGCCGAGGTAATTCTCAGCGGTCTCTTTCATTTTTTGCAGCGTGAAGGCCGAGATCTGGCTGGGGCTATATTTCTCCCCACGCGATTCCACCCACGCGTCGCCGTTATCCGCCCGCGCGATTTTATACGGCACAATCTTCGCGTCTTTCTGCGTGATCGGGTCGTCATAGTTACGGCCGATGAGGCGCTTCACCGCGAAAATCGTGTTCTCCGGGTTGGTCACCGCCTGGCGTTTCGCCGTCTGGCCCACAAGCCGCTCGCCGTCGCCCGTGAAGGCCACGATGGAGGGCGTGGTGCGCGCGCCTTCGCTGTTTTCTAGCACTTTTGCCGTGCCGCCATCCATGATGGCCACGCAGGAGTTAGTGGTGCCGAGGTCGATGCCAATGACTTTTGCCATGGTAAATATCCTTATATCAGAGCGTTAGAGAAAAGAGCGCGTCGCGAACGCGGCGCCCCTTACCGCCCTACATAGGGGTTTTCTCCCCCATTGCAAGGGGGTTGGCATTTTTTACGATGAGGCTTTTCAGCGCTTTACGATGCACACGCGCAGATACGGCGCGCGTTCACAGCAGAACTACTGCTGGTTGTCGTAACGGTCCCACGTACCAACAAACCCGTACCCGTATCTAGATAACACCCAAGGGCATTAGCTGCTGTACTTGGGGCTGCGTAAGACCCACCCAATACAGCATTCATAGTATTAAGGCAGCGTGCGTCGTTACCATTAGAGCCAATGGTTGCCGTTCCCCCGAGATAGTGACCACCATGCGAACCACATACTGTATCACATGATTGTCCCGCCGCGCCCACATACCAACACATCGACATCGTTGAAACCGCAGCATAGTTTGTTCCTGCGCAAGCGTTACAGCTACTCGCACTCAATGAGAATGTACCGTTGTAACAGCTTTGATTCCCCTGCCCCCATTTTCCTGATGTCGTATTGGCTATCCCCGCCGTACTCCCGCTGGCAGTCAGAGGGAATGAAGCCGTACAGCCAGAACCCCAGTTAATTGTCTGCGCCGGACAGGACGCCGCCGTTGCACAGGTGCCGCTTGCTGCTCCCCATGTACCGTTGGTACAGGTTGCCGTTGCAGAGCCCGTCTTAGTTAGTACCGTAGTTGGCGTGGAAGCACTGGTCGCTCCATCGGCAATCGTGGTGAACGATGCTGAACAGCCGGCAACCGCCCCACTCCAGCTCAGTGTGCTGGTCGTACAACTTGCAGCACAGGTACCGCTGGCGGCACCCCACGTGCCATTTGTGCAGGTGGCCGTTGCCGATCCGGTTTTGTTTGCTGCGGTGTTGCTGGTCGACGGGCTAGTCGTTCCACTAGCGGCAGCCGCAAAGGTGGCCGAACAGCCGGAAGTTACACCGCCCCATGACAAGCTGGTAGCCGCACAAGGCGATGGCGTACAGGTGCCGCTTGGCGTAGACCATGTGCCAGCCGTGCAGGTTGCGGTCGCCGTGCCAGTATAGCCAGATACCGTGTTGCTGGTGGAGGGGCTAGTCGCTCCACTGGCGATACCGGTGAAGCTCGCCGAACATGAACCACCCCAACTGAGTGTGCTGGTCGAACAACTATCGGCCGTACAGGTGCCACTCGGCGTGCCCCAAGTGCCGTTGGTGCACAGCGCGGCTGCCGAACCGCTATAGCCGCTCGCCGTGTTACTGGTGCTGGCGCTGGTCACGCCACTGGCAATACCGGTGAAGCTCGCTGAACAACCTGTACCCCAACTGAGTGTGTCAGCCGCACAGTCTGCCGCACAGGTGCCGGTTGGGGTACCCCATGTACCATCGGTGCAAGTGGCCGTTGCCGATCCGGTTTTGTTTGCGGCCGTGTTGCTGGTGCTGGCACTGGTGGCGCCGCTGGCAATAGCGGTAAAACTTGCCGCACACCCAGTCGTCGCCCCGTTCCATGTAAGGGTACTGGTTGCACAGCTTGCTAAACAGGTACCGCTTGGCGCGCTCCAAGTGCCATTGCTACAGCTTGCCGTTGCAGAGCCGGTATAACTCGTAGCCGTATTGCTGGTGCTGGCACTGCTTGCGCCGTGGTCAATCCCGGTGAAACTCGCCGAACAACCCGCGCCCCAACTGAGCGTACTGGTCGCGCAGTTCGCATTACACGTGCCCGCTGGCGTATCCCAGGCACCGCCGGTGCAAGTAGCCGTCGCCGCCCCGGTATACCCCACGGCAGTGTTATCGGTAGAAACGCTGGTCGCGCCACTCGAAATGCCGATAAAGCTTGCGGAGCAATGTTCCGAGCTCCATGTCAGCGTGGAAGTGCTACACGGTGCCGCGCAGACTGCTCCACCTCCCCCGTGCCCACCGCTCGACCCCGAACAGCTATTACAGTGCCATTCCGCCGAAGGCTGGATTTGCACTTCGCCATCGACACATTCTGCGGTAGCCGTGCCGCTATGGGCGAGATCCGTTACCGGCTGCGTAGCCAGATGCGTCATGTTGCCCGAGACATGCGCCGAACAAGCATCGCCCGTGCCCCACACAACATCATACCCGGCGGCCTTGTTACAGTTCGAGTGCGTTTTCCCACCAAAAATCACCAGATCATCAAAGAATGTCGCACTCGTCGAAGCATTGCTGTTAAAGGTCGCGTCATAGAGGCTGGTGTTGTCCGTTGCAGGAGCCGTGGTGGCACCGTCACAGTTGCCATAATCTACCGGATCCCCATTGGCAGGCGCGGCGCTGCGCCACCCATGCGAGACGCCGGCATAATTCTTGGCTACACCACACACGGGGACTTCCCCATGGCTGATAACGGCATAAGCCGCACCAGACATGATATCGACTGGATTCTGAATTGTTCCCGCGCGGATCGTAATCGCCCCTACCGTTGTCGCGCTATTCGCTGCGTCAGTCGCCGTTAAATCCTTGCTCACGAAATAGCTGAATTTATTCCCCCAACAATCGGCAGCATAGTCAGCGCTTAACCCCAGCGCCTGTGTCGGCAATGCCCCCGCATAAATGGTGCTGCTGAGCGTATCGATATTGGCGATATCCGCAAGTGCCGTGGCCTTTCCATAATCAATGCTCGTAGTGGCCACGTTACGCACCGCAGGGATGGGATATTCCCCGTTATTGCCCACATACGTATCAATCGAGCGCTTGATAACGGTAAGTTGCTCTCTGGTAGTAACCACACAATTTGTTTCACCTTCCACCGACTTACCGGTTTGGGTGGCGAGGGTGAACATAAACCCGACCATGACCAACACCACTGCAATCTCAAGCAGGGTAAATGCAGAACGCCGTGTATTCGCTGGCCATCTACGCATGGGGGTGATCCTTCAGGTTACTGTCGGTTCTGATGCTTATGTGCTTAATGCTCACTGTCAACCATTCATGGGATGAGAGAGGCGTTAACCCCTCGCTACCTCTCTCAGACTGACAAATAAGCAATAGTGCCATCACGTAGTACCTCTTTAAGGGGTGCAGCTGCCAACCGGAGGAGTCCAGCCGCCAACACAGCTTGCCGTCGCCGTGCCTGTATAACCCGGCGCGGTGCTTGCAGTCGCTGGGCTAGTGTTTCCGGTTGGAATTCCCACAAATGTTGCCGAACAACCGCTTCCCCAACTGAGAAGCTGGTCACTGCATGGCGCACCACATGAGCCTCCGCCACCATGGCCTCCACCAGAACAGGTCCCACTATTACAACTAGCACCCACCGAGTTGTCGGGCACGACATCGCCATTGATACATTTAAACTGCGCGTTGCCCACCGGCACAGTGCTTGCTGCCCCCACAGTTTGCGTATGCACCAAATTACCTGGAACCGTGGCGCTGCAATGATCCGCGCCGACACTCCATGAAACCGGATACGATGCGGCGTTACAGTTCGAGAATTTCTTCGCGCCGAACACAACGATATCATCAAAGAAATCGGCACCGGCTGCGGCACTATTATTAAACGTTGCGTCGTAGAGAACCGCATCGCCGCCGGCAGTTTTACCGTCGCAGTTATGGCTGTCGAGTGTCGCGCCGGCATCACACCAGCCATGCGCCGATCCCGTGTAATTCTTTGCCACAGCACCCAACGCATTCTCACCGTGACTGATCACGACATAAGCCGCATGCGTAAGCACATCCGTCGGCGCGGCAAGCGTGCCTCCATGAATGGTAATCACCCCGTCGGCAGCACCGGCGATGCTATTGGTTAGCGTTCCTGTAACAAAATAGCTGAATTTGTTTCCCCAACAATCCGCCGCCATTCCTTCCGGCAGGCCGAGCGTTTGGAATGGCAACGCACCGCTATAGACAGGATTGCCACCATTCGCGATGACGTCCGCTTTCACCGCGATATCCGCCAGCGCCACTTCCTGACCAAAGGCGGGGTCACCATTGCCAAGGCTCCGGTTCGCCGGGCGCGGATAGCGCTGATTATTGTTGGCAAAACTTTCTACTGCGCTACGAATCGCGGCCAGCTGGCTTCGGGTTTGATCCAGACATTGCGTGTCTTTGGTGGCATCGCCTGCCTTCAACACAAACGTCGCCATCAACCCGACAACAATCAACGCGACAGCCATCTCCATTAAGGTAAAGGCGCTGAGTGGCCGATGATGTAACATAAAGCGCATACAGATAAGCCTAAGGGGTGAAGGCCAAAATCGTTCGTCAGCCAATAGTATAGTTATTAACGAATTTTTGCAACCAATAATTAACCAATGTACGCGGCGGATTCGCATCATCCATAGACTATTAGCGCTCGGAACCCTTCTTTCCTGAAGAATGAGTTGTGTAGAACGCAATATCTGCCATAGCATGAGGCAGCGGTTTACTCGCGAGCATTAATTAACCATTTGTTAACATTTATGCGTTACACTTCATTCATGCCTGATCTTGTAAAGATACATAAGGTACGGCGCGCGCGCGCAGCTTTCAGCCTAATGGAGCTAGCGATCGTGGTGACCATTCTCAGTATTGTCGCCACCTTGGGGCTCGAGGTGGCGACCTCATTCATTAACGCCCGCGCCTATGACACCACCAAAGAAAAAATGCAGGTGGTCGATCAGGCCATCCACGACTTTTACTGGGTTCATGGCCGCCTCCCCTGCCCATCTAACATTGTTCTTCCATCGCTCGATAGCCTCGGCCATAATGGACAAGAAGAATGTGATTTCGGTTCAGGAGGGGGCGACCCCACCACAGATGCATGGGGCATCTATGCCGGCGGCATTCCGTTTCGTACCCTCAATATTCCCCCTAGCCTGGCGGTGGATAGTTACGGCAGCCAAATCGCCTATTACGTACCTAGCGCTCTTGGTAGTGATTACAATGCTTTTAGTTCGAATGCCGGTAATCTTGAGATCCGTACCGGAAAATTAAACGATGATTGTAGCTCGGATTGTTCCATCATAAGAACGGATGCGATTTATGCACTCGTGAGTTCCGGCGCAGATAAACGTGGCGCCTACAACAGGGAAGGAGTTGCATTCGCACCTTGTGCCACCGGAACGGATGCGCGCATTGATGCTCAAAATTGCGCGTTAATGTCGGTCATAGTGGCAGGTGCCCCCGGTGCAGCACCTTCGCTTTCTGCAACCATTCCACAAAACGTCCTCTATGACAGCCGCTATAACAATGGTACAGTATCGGAAAATTATTTCGACGATATCGTCATCTGGCATACCAAGGGAGACTTATGATCAACCTTGATAGATCGCCGGCGCGCCACGGCTTCAGCCTACTTGAAATGTCGGTGGTCATCGGCATCATCGCGCTGGTGATCGGGTTTGGCATGAGCCTGGGCACCAACGCCGTGAAATCGGCCGAACGCGTCAGCACGCAGGAACGGCTCACCACCATCAAAGCCGCACTCGAGGAATATGTGAAGGCCAATGGCTACCTGCCCTGCCCGTTCGACCGTATGCTCACACCCGCCAACGACCCCGATACGTTCGGCATGGAAGCGCGCGCAGGCATCGCATGCACTGTTCCCCCGCTCTCTACCAGCCTCATCGACACGGGAGGCATGTATATCGGTGGGTTACCCGTGCGCAATCTCGGCTTGCCGGATAGTTACGCGGCGGATGCCTGGGACAATAAATTTCTCTACGCCGTCACTCAGGCCCATGTCAGCAGTGCTACCAGCTATATCCGCAACGAAGGTCAGGTGCCGCTTATCACCGGCGATGCTTCTGTAGTGTCGCATCCCCTCACCACATCGCTGGATCGTCATCACCTTACCACCCCCACTTCGGGTGATATTTCACCCGCGACTGACCCATTGTCTCTGGCTTTACCTTATTACGGCGGTGCCAGCTATGTCGTCCTCAGCCATGGGCCAGATGGTCGCGGTGCCTATCCAATCGGCGGTGCCAGCGTCGCCGAGGCCTGTGATGGCGGAAACCACCAGAACGATATTTACAACTGCGACGACACCGACACGCCATTCATCGATACCGCTTATAACGACGGCGCGAACCCGACGCTTTATTTTGACGATTTTATCATCTGGGGCAGCAATGCCAACGCGCGTGCGGAAATACGCTCTCCCGCTGATTTAGCTGGCGGCGGCTATTCTGGTGGCTGCCCGATAGGTACCTGCGAGCTTTGGTGTGCCCAATGCACAGGCGCTTCCGACATTGCGCATTTACCTACCGACCCCACAGGCTTCTCATACTCTGACGACAGCGAAAGTAACGGCGCCAAGCTCTGTAAAAAAATCATAACCTCTTACGCCACTTGCTCAGCCAGTTGCGTGTGGGCGGGCGAGCTCACGGCGCTATCAGCATCAACACCCGGCAACACTATTGTGAGATGCCCATGAGCCGCGCCACCCATCGCGAGGAAGGCTTCGCACTTATTGTCATCACAGCGATGTTTGTTGCCTTCGCGCTGCTTGCCACCACGGTGATCGACCGCAGCAATGCCACCAAGCAACTCGAAATGCAAAAAGTCACGCGTGATCGGCTTTCGCGCATCTCATACGCGTTGATCGAATACTCACTCAAACATCCAGGCAATCCCTATCCCTGCCCGGCCAGCATGGCCGAGGTTTACGCCCCAACGCCCCCTGCCACCAGCACGTTCGGCTTTAGTGTCGCTGACTGCGATTCGCTTGCACCGGCAGGGCTTACCCTGCTCCCCCACGATGTCGTCATCATGGGCATGGTGCCGGTCAAAACCCTTGGCCTGCCAGACACAGACGCGTTCGATGTCTGGAACAACCGCATCGTCTACGCGGTGGATCGGGCGATGACCGTCACCACGGCCAGCACCGCACTGGCTGCCTCTCCTGCAAACCGCATTGCCGTGACCGAATATAACATCGGCGAAACATTCGCCTCACCCGATTTTCTGGTCATGAGCTACGGTAAGGACGGCCTAGGTGCCACGCCAAAATCAATGACCAGCGTGGCGATTTCTTGCCCTGCCGGTACAGACCTGCGCAGTCATAACTGCGACAACAACAACCTCGACTTCATCCAAGGCCCGCTGATGATCGCCCCGAGTGCAACGGTCACCACCTACTTCGACGACATCCTCAGCTTCTATGGCCGCACGGAGTAGCTTGCCCTCGGCCATGAATGCGTTTAGCGTCGCCGCATGAGTCCTCACTCCAAACGCGTCACCCGCTGGTTCACCGAATTTGTGCGCACCGAATCCGCGGCGGGCATCGTCATGCTGCTCGCGGCGGCGGCGGCGCTGGTGGCCGCAAACCTGCCGCTCACGGCGGTGCTCTATCAGCAGTTCATTCACCTACCCCTCGCGCTGGGCGCGGGGGATGTGAGCGCCGCACTGCCACTGGCCGAAGGCGTGAGAAACATTCTGATGGTACTGTTCTTCCTCACCGTCGGGCTGGAGCTGAAACGCGAGATGATAGAAGGGGTGCTCAGCGACCGCCGCCAAATTCTACTACCACTCCTCGCCGCGCTTGGCGGCATGGCCGCCCCGGCGGCGGTGTTTCTATTCATCAACCAAGCCATCGCCTCCCAGGCCGTGGGCTGGGCGATCCCGAGCGCGACGGATATCGCGTTTGCCTTGTGTGTGCTGCTGCTTGCCGCGCGGAACGCGCCGCCGGCGCTCAAAATCTTCCTCCTCGCCATCGCGATTTTCGACGATCTCGGCGCGATTCTCATCATCGCGCTGTTTTACAGCCACGGCGTCGCACTCGCTGCGCTACTGCCTGTCGCCGCGTGCATCCTCGCGCTCTACACGCTCAACCGTTTTAGCGTCAGCCGCCTGTTACCCTATCTCGCGCTGATGCTGCTGCTGGGCTGGTGCCTCCATCAGGCAGGCATTCACACTACCATCGCCGGCGTCATTGTCGGCATGGCGATTCCGTTGCGTGATCGCGCGGGCAGTGCGGATTCTCCGCTGAACCGCTGCATGCACTTCCTGCACCCCTGGGTCAGCTTCGGCGTACTGCCGCTCTTCGCCTTCACGGCGGCGGGGGTGAATCTCTCCGGCCTCAGCCTTGCTGCGCTCACCGCGCCGCTGACGCTTGGGGTCATGCTCGGCCTCTTCCTCGGCAAACAGATGGGTATTTTCGGCACTACCTTCACGCTGGTGAAACTTCACCTCGTCGCATTGCCCGAGGGCACCACGTGGCGGCAAATCTACGCCGTGTCACTGCTTGCAGGCATCGGTTTCACCATGAGCCTGTTCATCGGCGCGCTAGCCTTCACCGATATCGCCATGCAAGAACAAGTCAAGCTCGGCGTGCTCAGCGGCTCGCTGCTTTCTGCGCTTGTGGGGGCATGGGTATTGCGTACGACTAAAGCTTAGTCAAAATCTGTGCGACGAACGCGGCTTCCACGTCCTGATACTTGCTGGCCTTCACGCCTTCGAGCGCGACAAACTCCTTGCCATGCTCGCGGAAGAATTTGGGGATGAACCCCAGCTCGTCGAAGCGGTTGGCGATGCGAGCCTTCATCTCCACATCGCGGGTGGCGATGGGCTTGATGAAGCGAATCGCGCCACCGATATCATGTTTCTCCCATTCGCTGCGCACGCCAAACACTTGCGCATCGACCACGGCTTTGAGTCCCAATTCACCGAGCTGAACCATAATGGTCTCCTTTTCTGTTAGCCTGAGCATAACGCGAAAAGGTAAAGATTTCGTTAACAATTGATTTTTAAGGTTTTCTTGGCAACTTCACAGCCCGTCACCCCGTGTTTACCACGAGTCCATCTTACTTCTCTCTCACGTAAACAGATGGATCCCAGCATCCGCCGGGATGACGGGCCGAGAATAGAACCAATACCACCACTTACTCCACAGCTACCACAAACCTACCCATGATTCACAGCCTTTGACGCGAGCGAAACAACATGGCACAACAGCTTCCACGGGGGGTTAGCTCAGTGGTTAGAGCAGGGCGCTCATAACGCCTTGGTCGTGGGTTCAAGTCCCTCACCCCCCACCACGCTTCGCCCTGATGTGCTACGCGTGGCGCAGCCATGCGGAGACCCACAACTTGGGCGAAGCAGTGTCCGGCATAGCTCCGAAGGAGCGACGACGGACGGGTGGTACATTGATGTGACGGACGAAACCAAGAAAGTGAGCACATGCATTCTATTTCTGTCCAGCCGGTGATTCTCTGTGGTGGTTCGGGCACGCGCCTCTGGCCATTGTCGCGCGCGCAGTTTCCCAAGCAGTTTCTCAGTTTGTTTGGCAAAGAGAGTCTGTTCCAGCTCACCGTCGCGCGGCTTTCGCAGTTGAAGACGGATGGCGGCGCGGCGGCCGACCCGTTGGTGGTGGGCAACGAGGAACATCGGTTTCTGATGCTCGACCAGTTGCAGGAAATGGGTGCCAAACCGTCGTCGGTGCTACTGGAGCCGGAGGGGCGAAACACCGCCCCTGCACTCGCGCTGGCGGCACTCGCCGCGCGGGCAGATGGTGCGGATCCGGTGCTCGTCGTCAGCCCCGCGGATCAGTTGGTGATGGATGTTCCGGCCTTTGTGACGGCGCTTGAAAAAGCCGTGGCGCTGGCTGCGGATGGCGCTATCGTCACCTTTGGCATTTTGCCGGATCGGCCGGAGACGGGCTATGGCTACATCCACGCAGAAAAAGGCGATGCGCCGAAGGTGAAGCAATTCGTTGAAAAACCGAACCGCGAAACCGCGCAGCGTTACCTCGAACAGGGCGGCTATTACTGGAATAGCGGTATTTTTGTGCTACGCGCATCGGTATGGCTTGCGGCGCTGAACCAGTACCGCCCGGATATTGCGCGCGCCGTGGAAGCGGCATGGAACGGCCACGAGAAAGATGCCAGCTTCCTTCGCCCGGACGCGGAGGCATTCCACGCGACGCCCGCCGAATCCATCGATTATGCGGTGATGGAAAAATGCGTTGGCGCGTTTGATTTGCGGATGGTTCCCCTTGGCGCCGGGTGGAGCGATCTCGGCTCGTGGGATTCGGCATGGCAAAGCGCCGAGAAAGACGCTGGCCAAAATGCCTCCGTTGGCGATGCGATGATCGAGGATTGCAAAGGCGTTTTTGTGCATGCCTCGAGCCGCTTGGTGAGTGTGGTTGGCCTGACGGATGTCATCGTCGTCGAGACGCCGGATGCAGTGATGGTGACCAGCCGTGCGCGTAGTCAGGAAGTCAAAAAAATCGTTGAGAGCCTGGGCGACCGCGCACGCAACGAGCATACGCAGCACCGCAAAGTGCACCGCCCCTGGGGCTGGTATGACAGTATCGACGCGGGCGAGCGTTTCAAGGTGAAGCGCATTATGGTGAAGCCGGGCGCGAGCCTGTCGCTACAGAAACACGCCCGCCGCGCCGAGCATTGGGTGGTGGTTTCGGGCATCGCGGAAGTGACGTGCGGCGAGAAAACGATCCGCTTGCATGAGAACCAAAGCACCTATATTCCCCTCGGCGAAATCCACCGCCTCGCCAATCCGGGCGATATTCCGCTCGAAATTATCGAAGTACAATCGGGTGACTATCTCGGCGAAGACGATATTGTGCGGCTCAACGATCAGTATGGCCGGGCAAAAAGTACGCTCCAAAACACCTAGTTGCTGAGCAGATCCTTCTTCATAGCAGCCAAATCGCCCAGCCACCCTTCGGCTTTATTGAGCAGAAGTTGTCGTTCGAATTCTCGTTGATAAAGTGTTCTGCCGCGCGCGCCCATTGCCTCGCGCTCGGGTTTGCTTAGGGCAGCGAGTTGTACGATAGCGGCAGCGAGCCCAGCGGCATCGCCTGCTGCGCAGTTGATGCCTGCGGCACTCTCACTTAGCAGTTCGGCACCCTCACCATTTAACATAGCGATGACGGGAATTCCTGCCGCAAGATAAGACTGAAGCTTGCCGGGAATGGTGCGCGCAAAAGTCGGATCGTCTTTCAGGCTCACCAGCAGCGCATCCGCATGCTGGAAGAATCCCGGCATGACCTCGAGCGGATGCCGCCCGAGCATCTGCACCCGATCCTCAAGCTGACGCGCGGCGATTTGCTGTTTTACCCAATCGGCCATACGGCCATCGCCGACGATGAGCCAGCGGATGGGATGGGTGCGCAGGCGCTCCGCTGCGGCGAGGATTGCCGGGAAATCCTGCGCCTCGCCAATATTACCGGCGAACATCACCGTGAAGCGTCCATCCGCAGGGGGCACTTCCGCGGCGGGGGCAACTGCGCCGCCATCGAACACGGACTCCGCCCAGTTGGGGAAATATTCAATGCGACGATCCTCCCCCGCATAGGTGCGGATGGAGGGGATGAAACTTTTCGACTGCGCGAGGATGAGGTCGCAACGGCGGTAAATAAAGGTGACGAGTTTCCCCACCATACGCAGCACACGCTCCGACTTTACTGCGCCCACCGCCTTCAGCGTTTCCGGCCAGAGGTCGAGCACCCACAGCGCCATGGGTGCCCGCTTGATAGCACGCATCACCGCGCCTGGAATGCCGACGGTAATTGGCGATGGCTCGTAAACCAGTATCGCATCATAAGCCTCGCCGCGCAGCTTCCATGGCCCGAGCACCGAGGCGCTGAGGGCGAAGGAAAGATAGTTGAGCATGAGGCGCAGTCCACGCCCTTGCCCGCGTGTGATAATCGGCACCCGCACCACCCGCACGCCCTCGAACTGCGAATAATGCGTGGGGTTTTCACGGTAGGTGGGGAATAATTCCCCGTCCGGGTAATTCGGCAAACCGGTCAGCACGGTGATGCTGTGGCCGCGGCGTCCGAACTCCGCCACCATGTCGTTGATTCTGAAATTTTCTGGCCAGAAATATTGTGTGACAACGAGCAGCCGCATATCGCGCTCAGTATTTCTTCCAGACAACGCGGTTCACATAGTCGATATAACTATGAATAATACGCACGATTTTGTCTGATACGTTCGGCACATGGTAATCCGCGACCAGACGCAATCCGCGTGCCTCGCCGCGGGGCTGGGTGGCGAGAATGGCCAGCGCCTGCCGTACATTTTCTGCCTCAAGCCCGACCATCATCACAGCCGCTTCCTCCATTCCCTCCGGGCGCTCATGTGCCTCGCGCAGGTTGAGTGCTGGGAAGTTGAGGATGGAGGATTCCTCGGTGATGGTGCCGCTGTCGGAAAGCACCGCGCGCGACGATAGTTGCAGGCGTACATAGTCATGAAACCCGAGAGGTTTGAGCAGCCGCACCTGCGGGTGGAAGGTCGCGCCTGCTGCATCGATACGCTTTTGTGTGCGCGGATGAGTGGAGACAATCACCGGCAGATTGTAATCCGCTGCGACGCTGTTGATGACCTCGACCAGTTTCGCGAAGGCCTGTGGCGATTCAATGTTCTCCTCGCGGTGGGCGCTGACGACAAAATAATGTTCCTCCGTCAGCTCCAGGCGCGACACCACGTCCGATGCGTCGATGCGCGGGCGGTAATGGGTGAGCACCTCGAACATCGGGCTGCCGGTTTTGATGACGAGGTCGGCGGGCAAACCCTCGCGCAGCAGGTACTCGCGCGCGATGGTGCTATAGGTGAGGTTCACATCCGCCGTGTGGTCAACAATGCGGCGGTTGATTTCTTCCGGCACGCGCTGGTCGAAACAACGATTGCCTGCCTCCATATGGAAAATGGGGATCTTGCGTCGCTTTGCTGGGATGACCGACAGGCAACTGTTGGTGTCGCCGAGCACCAGCACCGCATCCGGGCGTTCTTGCTCTAGCACCTTGTCCACCGCGATGATGAGATTGCCGATGGTCTCCGCCACGCCACTGGAGTTGGCCGCGCTGTTCAAAAAATGATCTGGCTTGCGCACGCCGAGATCGTCGAAGAACACTTGGTTCAACTCGTAGTCGTAATTCTGTCCGGTATGCACCAGCACATGCTCGAAATGCGTATCAAGCTTTGCCAACACGCGTGAGAGGCGAATAATCTCCGGCCGTGTGCCGACCACACTCATCACTTTCCGTTTCTTCATGGTGTAACCATCCTCTCTATTCACAACGGGCAACTGAAGGTATCCGGTGCCTCGCGATCAAAAATTTCGTTCGCCCAGAGCATCACCACCATCTCGCTGCTGCCGACATTAGTAATATCATGCGTCCAGCCTGGTACGGTTTCCACAATCTGCGGTGTCTCACCGTTCGTGAAGAGCTCATGCGTTTGGCCCGTTTGCATATGGCGGAAACGGAAGCGCGCTTGACCAGTAATAACAAGGAATTTTTCTGTTTTGCTGCGGTGATAATGCCCGCCGCGCGTGACGCCGGGATGCGCGGTGAAGAATGAGAATTGCCCCGTATCCGGTGTTTTCAGCATCTCGACAAAGACGCCTCGCGGGTCGCGATGCGCGGGCACCTCGTAGGCAAAGGACTCCACCGGAAGATAGCTGACATAGGTAGCATATAACGCGCGCCCAAGGCCACGCCCAACATCTGCGATTTCAAGGCTGGTGCGGCAGTCGCGAAAACGCTGAAGCCGTTCGGACAGCTCACCCACGGTGAGATGATAGGTCGTGGTTACGTCGACATATTGCCCGGCGGAAGGGGCAGCAATTTTGCCATCAAGAATGTCCATAAACTGCGCCAGCAGGTCGTCGATATAGACAAGTGTCAACGGTGCGGCAGGGTCGTGAATCACCACGGGTAGTCCGCGTGCGGTATTGTGGCAGAAGGTGGCAACGACGGAGTTGTAATTGGACTTTCCCCATTTGCCGAACAGGTTCGGTAGGCGGAAGATAAACACAGGCAGGGCGTGCGTGTTAGCGAGTGAGAACAGCAGCTGCTCGGCCTCGCGCTTGCTATTGCCATAGACATTATCGAGCGCGGCCTGCGTGGAGGAGCTATACACTACTGGGATGCGCGTGCCGGTGTTTTCCGCTAGCTGCGCCAATGCCGAGGTAAGCTGACGCGTCACCTCCACATTACCAGACGCAAATTCCGATGCCTCCGCCGCGCGGTTGACTCCTGCAAGGTGGAAAACCATACCAACGCCCTGCAGCTTTTCAGAAAGGCTTTCCGGCCGGTCGTTTCGGGTATAGGTCACCACCTCGATATCTGGCCGCGCAGCACAGTGCAGCTGCAGGTTCTTACCCAGAAAACCATCCGCACCGGTGATGAGAATCCGCGTCACGTTATTCTCCTTCATCCGCGCCTTCGCCACGCGTCATGCGCTGAATGAAATCCAATTTGGAAAGCAGCATTTTCATGCCCGCGACATCAAGGCGCGTCGTGTTGTGCGAGTTGTAATCCTGCGCGGTGGAAATATGAACCTCGCCGCTTTCGACAAATTTTTCGTAGTTCAAATCGCGCAGGTCAAGCGGCACGCGGTAGTAGTCGCCCAAGTCGGTGGAGCGCGCCATTTCCTCGCGGCTGAGGAGTGATTCGTAGAGTTTCTCACCGTGGCGGGTGCCGATGACATGGGCGGGATGATTGGGCTTGCCCAGCAATTCACACAGCGCCTTGACCAGCACATCGATCGTCGCGGCAGGCGCTTTCTGCACGAACGTATCGCCGGGGTTGGCTTGTTCGAAGGCGTACATCACCAGGCTCACCGCGTCGTCGAGCGTCATCATGAAGCGGGTCATTTCTGGGTCGGTGAGCGTGATTGGCGTCCCCGCGCGAATCTGCTGTGCAAATAACGGAATGACCGAACCGCGCGACGCCATCACATTGCCGTATCGTGTCACAGAGATCACCGTTTTACCGGCGGAGCGCGATTTGGCGACGGCGATTTTTTCCATCATCGCTTTTGAAATGCCCATCGCATTGATGGGGTAGACTGCCTTATCCGTGCTGAGGCAAACCACGCGGCTGACCCCGCATTGGATGGCGGCATCGAGCACGATCTCGGTGCCGAGCACGTTTGTTTTTACTGCCTCCAGCGGGTAGAATTCGCAGGAAGGCACTTGCTTGAGCGCTGCCGCGTGGAATAAATAATCCACGCCGCGCATGGCGTTCATGACCGAGCTGGGGTCGCGCACATCGCCGATATAAAATTTCACACGCGGGTCGGCAAATCGCTTGCGCAAATCGTCCTGCTTTTTTTCGTCGCGGCTCAGGATACGGATTTCCTCGACGCCCTTGCCTAGCAAATAACGCAGGAAGGTGACCCCGAATGATCCCGTGCCACCCGTGATGAGGAAGACTTTTTTCTGCAAATTACTCTCGCCCATGCATGCGTACCTTGATGTAAATTCCGTTGAGCAGTTGCGGCAGGAAGCAAAGCACCAGAAGGAAGTTTAGATTAGTGATATGGGCACCAATCCCCACGGCGCCGAGTGTGACAAAACCCGCCAGCGCAAGAAGGGAGCCCACCAGAATAATATCGTATCGACCGACCTGAAACACCCGATTAATTTCCACTGCAGAAAGAGAGAGATACGCCGCCGCCACCGTAGCGATGACGATAAAGAACGCGTCACCATACCCCACCGGGTAGGGGATGCCAAGCCAGATGGAGTAGACCCCTGCCGCTACTATAATAGCGAGCAGAACAAGGCCGGAAAGAACAATATAATTCAGCTGCTTCACTGGCCTCGTGGCGGCACTTTCTCCCATCCAGACATCCTGTGCGGTGATGTTACCGAAGAGCAAAACTACGGTGATGATATTGCGCACCAGACGATAGACGAGAATCGAGGTGGCTGGGGCAGCTAGAGCGGGCATATAGAAGGCATCGGCACGTTTGATAAATGCGCCAATGAGCGAAGGGAGAGTGGTGCCCCGATACGCCAGATCGAGTGTTGGCATCATGCGTCGGCGGCGCAGGCGGTGAATGGCTCCCTCTCCATGCAGTTGCCAAAGACGAATGCTGGTGAGTACGGTATATGCTACGGCGTTGATGATGGTGAAGTTGAATAGGTTCATCTCAAACGCGGCTGTCCAAAGCACGCTTAACACCGCTACCAGCCCATAGCCGAGCGCTTCGGAATAGAGATAGTACCAATCTCTTTTATAAAATTTCAGGAAATATCCAGTCTGGAAGCTGACCGCGACAAAAGCCACAAGAAGCGTTTGCAAGCCGTAGGCAGAGGCGGGTGTATCGCTACCGTGAAATACGCCGTATGCAATCCAGGCAACGGCGCAAGTGGCGCTGGAGATGGCGATATATGCCCATAGCAGTTGAGAAAAATGCATGAAATAGGTGCGCCGATGACGCAGGCGTATGAGCATATGTTCGATAGGGGAAGTGAACAGGCCAACCGCACCGATAAAGAAATAAAACTGGAGAATAAACCCCGCATAGACGTTAACACCCGCAACACGGGGGAACAGAAAAAGAGCCCCCAGGGGCGCCGCAACTCGAAACAGCAACCGTGATACGCTGCGAGCATCTGCCATGTGGAAAAAGCCTCTCATGCTAGTTGTGGCAGACCAGTATCGTGGCGAGCTTTTTCAGGGGATAGCGCCGGTGCCCGACATGGCGGATCTCAACCGATGTAAAGTAGCGCGCAAAGAGCAGTGCCCACGCATGAGGCTCCATCACCGTTTTATGCGAGATGGCATCGTCGTAGCAGGCAATTAAGTGGACATGTTTCTTAGCGGATGTTTTCCACTCGCTCAGTAGCATTTCCAACTCCACGAACTCGAGATGCTCCAAAAAATCTGCAGAATAGACAATCTCTGCGGCGTTCCATTGTGAAGACTGGAACGCGTCTTTAAAGTCGCCCTTGACGATGTTAGGAAGATTGCGTGGATTTATCAAATCGACTCCACCTGCGGTTCTACCCTGTTTTTGCAGGAATTCTACAAACGCACCGTTGCCGGCACCAAACTCGAAAAAACTCCGGCCAGAAATTATCTCCGGCTCACGGCGCAAACCGAAGGCCCAGTTATTCTGCACGTATCCGTATTGGTTGTGTAGTGTGCGATAGGTCTCGGTAGAAACTTCCTTGGGGTGTGCAAAGTTAAGTAATGTCAGTGGCGCCGCCTTATCCAGTGGGCGCAACAGTGCGAACTTCTCACGCTCGGCTATGGTCATGGCGGTGTCGAGATCGGTCTTGAAGAGCCGAAATGTTTTGCGCTTCAGGTAATGTAGGATTCTTTTTATCATTTTTTTCTTCAGTACCTTCTCGCAGGGAGAGTTACAATCGGCGACATATCCATGGTGCAAGCAGCGGGGTGTCGGGGGGAAAAGCAATTTCGCGGCTCAATGTTGAACCTGCTTAATCCATACGATCCGCTATTTGGCCAATTCAAAGACATAAAAGTTACACTCTGTGGGTGACAGCTTCCTTTTAGGAAAAGGTGCTTTTTTTAATTTGAGGTGATAGCCATTGTTAGAAAACAGGCGGTAAAGCTCTGATTCCGTCATAAAATTTTCTATATAGACTCTTTTCTTTATGCCGCGTTTAAACAGCGGGAGGAGCAGCCGGTTATTGATCACCGTGAAATAGAGAACCACATATCCAGTGTTCCGATTTCTCAAGGTTTGTAGATAGCGATTCAAGTCTTGAATATACTCGAGAACCCCGAGATTGATCACGACGTCGTAGGCGGGCATGTTTTCTTCATGCAGCGTATCCAGATCGATTTTTTTAATGAAGGGGAGCGAAGGATATAAATCATAAAAATCGATGGCAATACGGGGATCTTTGTAGTTGCTCAGAAATGCAGGGCCACAGCCAAAATCAGCGCATCTTATAGGGGCGCCACGCTGTTCGGCAATCTCACTGAGGAGAGCAAAGGTTGTATCGTATTTGTGTTTCTTGAACTCGCCCGCCGCCAGCGCAGATTTGATCTGACTTTCCCAGTCCGCAAGTTTTTCCTTTTCTGCCATGTTCAGTTCCATTTTTGTGAGGTATTGAGCCGCCTCAGAGCATTGCATGTATTCCATTTTCTGCGTACAGGCACAAGATTTTTGTTCATCCTGCGCGGGGTTTTCGCTATTGTCTTTATGTGTATGCGCATCCATGGGGTGAGTGCATGACGCCCCCGCTGCCTCGTTTATCGGTATAGCCCAAATACGCGTTTGAGGATGGAATAGCCACCCTTTCGTGGCCCCTTGAGGTGCAGCATCGATTGGCGCAGCGCCGATTCATAGACCGGGTTGGTGGTGCGCAGCGCGTAATGTTCGCAGAAATCAAAGCAGGCGATTTTGCCTTCGTCGACAAAATGGTCGATCACAGAGCAATCCGTCCACGAAGCGAGGCGATAGAATTGGTCCGAAAGGGTGAACTCGAGCATCTCACGGTAGGTATCGATCAGCTTCTGGCTTTTTCGGAATACGGCAAAGCCGGACTCTGTGTGCAGATGGGTGCCCGAGCGGCGGAAGACGGCGATGTCTTTGCCAGAGGCGATAAAGGGCGCAATGAAGTCACTCACCGTCTGGTCAAACGTTGTGTTGGTGATGACGCTGTCGGAGTCGATAAAGATGGAATATTCCTGATCTGTTTCCTCCAGATGCTGAAGGATGGTGGCAATTTTGAGCACCCAGATATCCATGCGCTGCAGGTAGTAGAGGAACTTAAAACGCTCACGAAATTGTGCACGAAATTGCGTCTGGAAGGGCTCAACTCGTTCCATGCGCTTCAGCGTGGCGATGGCAAAATTGCGCTCTGCACGCGGCGGCATATCCTCTGAATAGACCAGCAGATTATCCTTGGAATATTTCTCGAACGAGGCAATGAGCTGCTTGGTATTCTTCTCGAAATAATGAAGATTGGCGGTGGTAAAATACTGCACGCTAGCTCCTGAAATACATGGTGATGGCCTCAATGATTCTGTCCTGTTTCTGTGCTTCCAGACTCGGGTAGCTGGGCAGGCAAATCACGGAATCCGCCAGCAATCTGGCAGTGGAATGACCCAAATCCGTTTTCTTATACATCGGCATTTCCGATAGCACGCCGAATCCGGGACGGGTTTCGATATGGCGTTCGGCCAGAAACTGCATCAGCGCGGCAGGGGCTTGTCCCTCTGGCATGCGGAAGCAACAGAGCCAGTGGCTGGGAGTGGTCTCTGCCGTAAAGTGCTGCGCCATAAGTGGTGTGTTTGCGAGGCCGGTTACATAACGCGTCCATAGGGTTTTTTTGGCAGCGAGAATATCGTCCCACCGTTCTAGCTGCGCGCAGCCAATGGCGCAGGCGACGTTGGTCATGCGGTAGTTATACGCCACGAGGTCGTGGTGGTAGCGGTGTCCCTCGGCTACTCCTTGATTCTTCAGGCGGCGGATGAGTTTCATAAGCTCTAGCGAGGTGCTGGCGACCATGCCACCTTCGCCGGTGGTGATGGTTTTATTGCCAAAGAAACTGAACGTGGCGATGTCGCCCATACGTCCGACATGTTCGCCGCGATAGAGGCTACCGATGGCTTCTGCACAATCCTCGATGATCTTCAGCCCATGGGTATCGGCCAGCGCGCGTAGCTCTGCCATGGGCACCACACCGCCATAGGTATGCACGGCCATAATCGCTTTGGTGCGTGGAGTGATACGCGCTGCCGCGCTGCTTAGAGAGATTTGCCAGGTGGACGCATCGACATCACAAAACACGGGCGTTGCTCCCGCGTGCACTACGGTATTCGCGCAGGCAACATAGCTGAAATCCGGGACGATGACTTCATCCCCCGCGCCGATGCCGAGCGCAAGGAACGCCAGATGCAGCGCCACCGTGCCATTCGTGCAGCTGGTGACGTGCGGGATGCCGATGCGTTCTGCAAAGCCGCATTCGAACTGCTCCAGAAATTCGCCGCGCGAGGAGATCCATCCACTCTCCATCGCGCGGGCGACGTTGCGCTTTTCCGGCTCGCCCAGCAGAGGTTCGTAGATGGGGATGAGGCGCGGTGTGCCTGTCTCTTTCGGGTTAGGTTGTGCGGACATTCAGCCCCGCTCTGTACCCTGAAAAGAGTTGTACCATCATACCAAGGATTTGGTCTGGCAACCAGCGCAGCACAGGGTAACGCCCAGCATAGACTTTCATTTGCGGCGGCAGGAAGAACAGATCTTTCAGCGCGCGGTGCGGCGCAGGCTTCAGCAGGCCGGGGCGGTAATAGCCCTTGGCGACGCCTTCTTCGACCAGCGCACGGTAGGCGCTATCCGCCGCCATGCGCGCGAAATGTGCCTGCAGCCAGATGGCGCCTTCTTTCCGGAAGGGCGCGACCCAAGGCTGTGTCCACAAATCCGTATAGTGCAGGAACACGGTACGATCTTCGACAAAATCGCGTGAATTGTAGATATGCTCGAGGCGCAGCGCCACGCTTTCATCGCACAGCGAGGCCATCAATTGTGCGTAGGTAACAGCGCCGGACACATAGCCCTGCAATTTTTTGGCAAAGAATTCCTGACAGCGTGCATCGGTACGCGTCAGCAGCACCGCGCTTTGCACAGGCTGGCGGAATTGCGGGTTGGCCGAGGCGATACATAAGAATGTATCACTCGCAGCGAACTGCCGGATCATAGGGTCGAAATCGTTCAGACAGAGAATATCGCTGTCGATATGCATGGCGAATTCGCAGCCATGGCGCGCGCCTATTTTAGCCACGAGAAAGCGCTGCAACGAGAACACCGTGCCCACGCTGAGCGAACCGAGCGAGGCGATGTCCTGATATTCCGGTTCTTCGTAAATACTGCGGATGACCAGCTCGTGACCACCGGCATGGCGCTGCAGGCTTTCTTCCAGCAGGCGTGTGGAAACCAGTTGCATGTGGGTGGTGCCGATGCCGATAAATATTTTCATAAAGGCTCCTCTACTGTTGTAGCTCCGTAGCGAGGACGATCGTGATGCCTGTACGGTGCAATTTCTCCCGCACAATCGCGAAAACATGGGAAAAAGGAATCGTGAACGATTCGGTCGCGTGCACGTCTTGTGATTGTTCGCTCCTTGATAGCGAATCTACACCGTGAAGACAAATCTCTTTTGCGCCGGAACGCACAGCAAAAATGAGCATGGTGAGGATGGAGCTGGCATATTGGGGGAAGGCGCATTGCGGGTGAGAATTGTTCGCTGCGCGAACCGCAGCCTCTGCCACACTTTGGCCCGCTGCTTGGTACTCCGGCAGCAACGCGAGGCGTGGGAAACGCCTTAGCATCTGCATTTTGCGCAGCGAGCGCAGGGGCTGGTAGGGGTAGTTGTTCTTGCACAGGAGATGGGCATAGAAAATGCGCTTCAACAGATCTATTTGCTCAAGCCCGTAGGGGCTATAGTCAACGGTCTCGACAAACACGCATTCCCACTCCTCGCGCCATTTTACGGCGTGGTTGCAGGCAAAGCAGGGTTCACCCTCGCGCACGAGGGTGCGAGTGCCCTCCGCCGAAGCGCCGGAGCCAAACAAATGTACGCGCGCGGGCGCGGCTGTCCACGCGACGCACGACAGAAGCGGCACACCAAACAGCAGGGAAAGCATCCGTTGCCAGAGCAGGCAGACCTGTTTTTTCATGCGGCCTCCGCAGAGGGCCAGCCGAGCACAATGCGGTTAAAATCCACCGAGAATAAATCCTCGATCCGCCAGGTGGTGTTGGCCAGAATGGTCATGAAATGGGGGTGAAGCGCGATGCGGCGCGCCAGCATGTCTTCCAGTGAAGTAGCACTCACCAGCCGAAGAAAGCTACGCGGGTCGAGCCCACAGGCAGGCACGCCGCGGCTGATGGCATCCACCCCCATGGTGCTGCTGAAGGTGACCAGAAATTCGATGGCTTGAAAAAAGGCTTCTTTATTGTCGTTGGTGCCGGTCTCGATCTGCACGTTCTTCAGCGTGGCGAGGGATGCCAGCCGTGGGTCGGGCCGGGTGGCGAGTAGCGGCGGTGTGCGCACGATGATGCGGGCGTCAGCAAACTGCGTGCTGCGCCTGATCTGCGCAATAATGGTATGAATACCGGCAATCTGATCGACGCCTTTGATCGATGCATCGCCCGGGATTTGCATCGCGATGCCCACACAGCCTTTGCCGTTAAAGCCAACCTCGAGCGCGCGATAATCCGCACCGAAGAAGCGTGGCAAGGTGGTGGCTTCATCGTGATGCGTCAGCGCATAGTCGAATCCGTAATCCGCAAAAAAGCCACCGACGCCTACGCGGAACAGTGGCTCCTGATGCGTCAGCTCCTGGGTGACACGGCCAATAACCGGAGATTCGAGCACCAGAAACCCGGGAAAGAAACGCGACAGAAGGAGTTTAAACAGATGTGGGCGGCTCCGTCGCAGTTTAGCCGTACCGAAGAAAATCACAAGGCTGGCGCCGAACAGTTGCCACCAGTGCGTTGCTACCACAAACCCCTGCCCTTCGAGTTTTTGCCGAATATGCGTCGCTGCGCGCCACTCCATTGCCGAGAGGCCGTCATGCACATGGAGGAATGCTTTGGAGGCCAATTTCTACTCCTGCTATTAGGCGGTGGATGCGCCGAAATTCACTTGCGCCTTGGGCAGAAGCGTCTTCTGTGGTCGCGATGCCAACATCACTCCGAACATCAAGAACATGTATTTTGATCCACAGAACACAGAAAATCCGAAGGTGATACAAACGATATACATAAAAATAATATTACGCCGTACCACAGATTGCTCCTGTTGGAGAATTTCATACACCAGTGAAGCATGTAGGAAAATAGCGGCAATGCCAACAACCCCTGCATTCCAAATGTAATCAAACCAGATATCGTGGAAGGAATAGATAGTACTCTCAGTCATCACCAGGTCATTCACGGACTGAATCGTTTGCAACCAGAATCGCTGTAAATTCATGTGCTCAAAAAAGAGACCAAAAAGTTCAAAGCGTGAGTCGAAGCTGTGGAATGGGTTCACGGCCAGAAGTCCAAGAATAATCACCGCCATCACGATGGGGTACCAGCGTTGCGCGAGATTCATAACAAGCTGGTTTAACATCAGGAATTTTGCGCCTGATAACAATGAAACAGCAGCGGTTGTCCATTTTGATAATGGATCGAACTCTGCGGAAACATAGGCTTTTACGAGCAGGCTGATAATCACAACTTCCGCATAATTATGGATGAGTTCCAGAGTGCCGATATAGAAGCCCAGCATAATTCCCTGTGACCTTATGATCATGATAATGCCCATGATAACGGCCAGCGCAGCAAAATATTTCCAGTGCGCATGGCGCGCAATGATAGGCGTTAGAAGAACGCCCGCATGTAAGGCAAAAATATAGATCACAAAGAACTTCGCCTCAGGAATGATGTCGGCCTGATAACATCGCAGCGCGATGAAGGCCAAGATGAGTTGCAGCCCGATTGCCTTGAGGGGCATTACCTTTTCAGGGGGCTTCAGAAGAAAGAAGAGTAGCACGGTTACAGGCAACAACTCACGAAAAGCGTCGATCAGCAGAAGCCCCGTATAGGTGAGGTAAAATACAGTCTCTATCGTCGCGCGATGGCGCATCAACAGCTGTTGTTTCCACCCGGAAATCGTGCTGATTGGCAAAGATGCTTCTGGCGCGCTAACCATGGGATCTGACCAGCACCTTCCGCTTGGCGGCGAGAATGTCGGCCGCGACCATTTCGCGGCACATTTGCTGCACGGTGATCTCCGGTTGCCAGCCCAATTTCTGCTTTGCTTTGGTGCTATCACCCAGCAGCGACTCCACTTCGGTGGGGCGGAAATACCCGGGGTCGATGCGGATAATGACATCGCCCACGTTGATATGTGGCGCGATATCGCCTTCCTTGCCTGCGACAATACCTACTTCGTCAACGCCTGCCCCCTCAAAGCGCAGCGTGATACCGATCTCTGCAGCGCTCCATTCAATGAACTGGCGCACAGTATATTGCATGCCGGTGGCGATAACGAAATCTTCAGGTGCTTCCTGCTGCAGCATCAACCACTGCATGCGCACATAGTCGCGCGCATGCCCCCAGTCGCGAAGTGCGTCGATATTACCCATATACAGGCAGGGCTGAAGTCCGTGCGCCATATACGCCATACCACGGGTGATTTTTCGGGTCACAAAGGTTTCGCCGCGCCGTGGGCTCTCGTGATTGAAGAGGATGCCGTTACAGGCGTAAATGCCGTAAGCCTCGCGGTAGTTCACCGTAATCCAATGCGCGTAGAGCTTCGCCACCGCGTAGGGGCTGCGGGGGTAGAACGGCGTGTTCTCGTTCTGCGGCGTTTCGCGCACGAGGCCGTAAAGTTCGGACGTGGATGCCTGATAGAAGCGCGTTTTGCGCTCCAGCCCCAGAATACGGATAGCCTCAAGCAGGCGCAGCGTGCCGAGCGCATCCACATCGGCCGTATATTCCGGGCTGCCGAAGCTGACATCCACATGGCTCTGCGCACCAAGATTATAAATCTCATCCGGCTGGGTTTCCTGAATGATGCGCACCAGATTGCTGGTATCACTCAGATCGCCGTAATGCAGGCGGAAATTGGTATTACTGACATGCGGATCCTGATAAATATGATCAACGCGCTGCGTATTAAAGGAACTGGAACGCCGTTTGATGCCGTGGACGATATAACCCTTCTCGAGCAGGAATTCTGCGAGGTATGAACCATCCTGGCCGGTGACGCCGGTGATGAGTGCTACTTTTTTTGTGCTGTTCATTTTAATCCTTTTAGAACCGACGGTGAATGCGTCGTTATTGATATCTTGCCTATCGCGCATGCCTATAGCAGGGTAGTGGGGGGCTGGCAATCAGCAAGGGTAATTCCAGTGGAGGGATGTTGTTGCGATGCGTGTAGTTGTCACCGGAGGTACGGGATTTGTAGGCAGGGCTGTGATGCAGCGGTTGTTGGCAGATGGCCATGCAGCAGTGGCCTCCAGCGTGCGGCTCACAGCGGATGCGGATTGGCGTGCAACGATTACCGGGGCCGAAGCGGTAATCCATTGCGCCGCCCGCGTGCATGTGATGCATGAACGTGCCACCGACCCGCTTGCTGAGTTTCGCCGAGTGAATGTGGAAGGCACGCTGCGCCTTGCTGAGCAAGCCGCAGCGGCGGGTGTAAAGCGTTTTATCTTTCTTAGTTCCATCAAGGTCAATGGCGAAGCGACCGCGCTAGGGAAGCCCTTCACCGCCGATGACGTGCCCGCGCCGGAAGACGCGTATGGCCAATCGAAATACGAGGCCGAGCAGGGCTTGCGCGCGATTGCCGCGCGCACCAGCATGGAGCTGGTGATTCTCCGCCCACCGCTGGTCTATGGCTCTGGTGTGAAGGGCAATATGGCATCGCTGATGAAACTCGTCGCACGCGGGGTGCCGCTGCCACTGGGGGCGATTCATAATAAACGCAGCCTCGTCGCGCGCGAGAATCTGGTCGATCTCATTGCACTTTGCACCAGCCACCCCGCCGCTGCGCATCAGGTATTCTTGGTGGCGGATGGTGAAGATATCTCGACGAGTACGTTGATATGCATGATGGCACATGCGATGCAAAAACCCACGCGCCTCATCCCTTTTCCGCCTGTGCTACTCACCGCCGCCGCGCGTCTCATCGGCAAGCCGTCCATTGCACAGCGGCTATGCGGTTCGTTGCAGGTAGATATCTCTAAAAACCGAGATCTGCTCGGCTGGATGCCACCCGTGAGCGTTCAGGATGGTATTGCGCAGACAGTCACCCCACCGGATCCTCGAGCGTAATCAGCCCTTGCTTGATGAGTTCGGAGCGGATGGCGCCGCGTGTGCGTTGGTGGTGCGCGGCAATGTCTTTCACCGAGAGATTATTGCGATACGCCTCGGCCACGCGCTGGCGTTCCTCAGCGGACCATGCTTTGCCATGGTTGGATGCGCCCTCTGGCACATCGCGTGGCGTCGCACGCGCTGCTCTCGGCTCACGCGCACGGCGCGGGTCACGCATGGTGAGCGCAAATTTCAGCGCCGCCACCACGTCGGGGTGCGTATAGGGCGACGCCTCAGGAAACGCTTTGCCGCTGATGGGGTCGATGCCCGCAGCCAGCTGTGCCAGAATCCGCCGCGCCTCAACAGCACCGGCTGCGCTCGCGGGTGCGGCCTCACTCTCTTCTACGCTCACCGGTTTTTCGAGCGCTTCGTCCTTGGCGAGTGGCCGTGCCGGCGGCGTATAGGGATGCTGCGCGAGAAATTCCTCAATCCGCCCATCCGCCATGATATGGCGCGGCTCGATCGGCCGCTTGAGCACGATGCCGCCGAGTGTGGTGCAGCGGCTCAGCGCCACATAAATTTGTCCCGCCGCGAACGTGCCGCGATCGATGTCGATAATCACATGGTCGAACGTTTTGCCCTGGCTTTTATGGATCGTTACCGCCCAGGCGAGACGGATGGGAAACTGCGTAAAATTACCCACCGATTCCGCAGTGATTTCACCGCCCGCAAGGCCGTAGCGATACACCTCCCAGGTATGCGGGTAAACCTCGACCTGCTCCGCGTCGTCCTCCAGAGTTACCGCCAGATAGGCGCGGTCATTCTCGTCGCGGCGGATGGCATCAATCACGCCAATGCTGCCGTTCACCCAGCGTGCTTGCGTGTCGTTATTGATGAGCATGATCTGCGCGCCGATTTTAAATTGCAGCTCCGTCGCGGTGGGGAAAAATTCCTTGGTGAAGTCGCCGTTGATAATCGCCTTGGTGGTGTGCAACTTGCCGGAGAGCGCTTCGAGATGCGCGGCGTTGATTTCATCTGCCCGGCGATTGGTGGTGGTGAGATGAATAAAAAACGCATCCCCGCGCGGCGCATACTGCGCGTCCACCCGTCGGTTGAGCAGTGCCAGATCCGCCGCCACCGCGCTGTTGGTGCGGATGCGGTTGAGCAGCTCGACAAACGCCTGCTCCTTCTGACGATAAATCGTATCAAGCTCCACCACCGCAAAATCCGCGTCGCGCAAACAATGTGCGCTGAAGAAATACGACGTTTCGTAATGGTCGACGAAAATCGCCTCACTCTCTTGCGACACCACGGGCGGAAGCTGATATAGATCACCAACGAAAATCATCTGCACGCCGCCGAAGGGCTGGTTCTCCTGCGGGCCGTAGAGCCGTAAAAATGCGTCGATACAATCGAGCAGATCCGCCCGCACCATCGAGACTTCGTCGATAATAATCGTCTGCAGTTTCTTATAGAGTTTCGGGTTGCGCGGTTTGATCTGGCGGCGGCGAATTTTGTCCGGCGTCACGTCGATATAGAAATGGAAAAACTTGTGAATCGTTTGCCCGCGCACGTTGAGCGCCGCAACGCCGGTTGGTGCCAACACCACCGGTTTTTTGTGGGTGCGCGCGCAGAAATGCGAGAGCAGCGTCGATTTCCCCGTCCCCGCGCGCCCGGTGATAAACAGGCTTTGCGCGCCATGCTCCATCAGCTGCAGCGCATGGCGGAAACGGTCGTTGATGTCGAGAGTGCGGGGTTTTTTGCTGCGCATACCAGCAAGGGTACAAAATATACCGGGCCTTAGCAATGATGCTCTCTAGAACGTCCCGATAAGATGTGGCTCCAAGCGATCAATTACCGTAAAACAGAAGCGATACGCTATAAAATCACCTGCGCGTGGATCTTTGAAATGTGACTCAAGGGAGATTGGTCGCGTTATCTAAAACGCCACCGCCTGCGGGCTGATATTATACTCTTTTACAATTTCTCGACTCACATGCAGTATTTTGTTCGGATCCTCCTCATCCTGCTGCTCTTTCGAGGAAGAAGATCCTCCCTTCGCTGTCGACGCAACGTCAGCGGATGCCACATACACAGGTGCGGCCATACTGCCCGTCAGCCCGCCCGCATTCAACAACGGCTTCTGTAATACTGCTTGTACTGTAGACGGAACAGAAGCCGCGGTCGGTGACGGTGCAACCGCAAGTACCGTCAGCGCGCCATTTACATAGCTGATAGTATAGTTGCTGGCACTAAACCCGTTGCCACCTGTGGCACCACTGGCGGTGATAGTCCATGGCGAGCCGCTGCTCACATTCCAATGCCCCGTGCCCGAAAGCGTCGCGTTCGTGCCGAGCGTCACGCCAGTCAGCGTCTCGCCGTTCTGCAACCCGCTGCCCACCGTGAACCCGTTGAAGGTGTTTCCTGCGCCGTAAATAATACTCTGATTGTTCGCCGTCACCGTCAAGGCGCGCGCGGTGACTTCACCAATCGCGCCCACCACCGAGCCACTGCTCAGCACATAGTTACCCGCCTTCGCCCCGGCGAGGGTGAGGCCTGTCACCGTCACGTTTTTCCCGGTGCCGACATTGGCGTTGTTATAGGTGCCGGAGCTATTGCTAATCGTCAGTGCGTCGCTGCCATAGACATTGCTGAGCGAATAATTGCCGGTGCCCAGCGTCGCCACATTGGTGCCGTCATAAATTTTGCTGATGCCGCCGGTGAGCGACACCACCAACGTGCGCGGATCCACCGTCAGCGCGCTGGCGTTATTGGCGTAGGTGAAGCCGTAACCCATCGCCGACGCGAGGCTGCCTGATCCGTAGTTGAGGTAATACGTGCCGACATTGCTGCCTTGCGTGTAGTTCGTGGTCGCCGTGAGCGATCCGGTGAGCACATCCGCCGAGCCATCCGAGCCGAGATAGCCGCTCGCCGTATAGGCATAGTTGGTGAGCGTCGGCGTCGCCGCGCCATAGATAATATTCGACAGCGAATTGATCGCGATGTTTAGCAGCGGCGTGTAGCTATAGAGCAAGCCATTGCCTGTTGCCGGAACACTTGGGCAGCTGCCGCCATAGGTGCAGCTATAGCGGTTGAAGTTACCCGCGAGCCCGCCGAGCGTATTGCCCGATGGGTTGCGCGAGTAGACCAACCAACGCCCGCCGCCCGTCATGTTAAACAGGCCGCTACCCGCATTATTGGTAAACGCACCCGTGCTGCCGCCCGCCACCACTGTTGCCGCCGTGCCCGTGCCCGATGCATTGAGCGTCGCACCGGCGTTAAACACCGTGTTGCCGTTCATATTTTGCAGCAGAATATTCCCGCCCGAAATCGCGCTTGCCACCGTGATCGCGCCGCTGGTGTTGTTGGTCAGGCCAATCCCCTGCGCAATCTGCATGGTCACGCTGCCAGTACCGGCGTTGATAATGCCGTTGATGGTGATATTCGCCGCGCCCGCATCACGCTGCGCATTCACCACGCCCGTCGCGAGGTTCTGGTTCGCGAGCAGGTTCAGGTCGCCGTTATCGGTCGTGATATTCGCGTTGATGAGAATGCTGCGCCCCGCTTGCAACGTCAGCGCGCCGCCATTGCCGCCGGGGTTATTCGCTGTAATCGCGCTGTTCACCGTAATGTCGTTGCTCGCTTGCAGCAGCACGTTGGTTCCCGCATTCAGCGTCGCGGTGAGGAAGCCGGGGGCAATGGTCAGCGTGTCCGCCGCCGAATAGCTATAAAGACCAAAGCTGTTATCTACCGCACCATCGCCAATCGAGTAGACTTTCTGATCGCCGAGCGAGCTAACCACCACACGATGATTGACGGCGTCTTCGGCAAGCAACCGGAAGCCCTGATTTGCCGATGTGCCGAGGAAGCTATTAAAGCCATCAATATATCCGACTGCACCGGCATGCCCCGCACCCCAGGTCACCGCACCGGCACCACTATTCCATAACGTGCTGCCCGCAACATAATTACCGCTTGCAAGCGCCAGCACGCCACCATTGCCCACGCGGTCACCCGCCACACTACCGATGAGTGAATTGCTTGCATCAATGGTCAAGCCAGTAGCACCACTCCCATCACGCAGCGTCACCGCGCCGCGATTGCCGTTCCAGTACGAGCTAGCAACCACATAATTGCCATTGGTAAGCGCCGTTACCCCATCACTACCCACGCGATCGCCAGAAACTGTTCCTGTCATCGCATAGCGTTGATCAATGTGCCCGGTAGCGCCTTTGTCGCCATCACCCCACTGCACCGCGCCGAGATCGCCGCCCCAATGCGAGCTCGCCACCACATAATGGCCATTCGTCAACGCAGTCACCCCGTCACTGCCGAGGAGATCACCCACGCCGTCACCCACCAGCGAATTGCTCTCATCCACAAGGCCAACAATTCCTCTACTACCATCGCCCCAGGTCACCGCGCCCATATCGTCTGACCAGTGCGAGCTCGCCACCACGTAGTTGCCATTCGTCAGTGCCGTCACCCCATCGCTGCCGAGAAGATCCCCTCTACTACTACCCACCAGCGAATTACTGGCATCCACCAGCCCGGATATTCCTTTGTTATCGCCATCGCCCCACGTCACCGCACCCATATCGTCTGACCAGTGCGAGCTCGCGATCACATATTTCCCGTTCGCAAGCGCCGTCACCCCGTCGCTGCCGATAAGGTCCCCTGTGTTGCTACCCACCAGCGAATTACTCTCTTCCACCGCCCCGGATATTCCATTGTTATCACCATCGCCCCACGTCACCGCACCTCTATCGCCACCCCAGTGCGAGCTAGCAACCACATAGTGACCGTTGGTCAGTGCCACGACACCATCGCTGCCGAGAAGATCCCCTGTGTTGCTACCCACCAGCGAATTGCTGGCATTTATCTCGTCACCCCTGATCCCGACACGCCCATCGACCCACGTCACCGCGCCCATATCGTCTGACCAGTGCGAGCTCGCGATCACATAGTTCCCATTCGCAAGCGCCGTCACCCCATCGCTCCCCAGTTGATCTTTATTTCTGCCGATCAGCGAGCTTTCGCTATTTACCTTAGTGCCAATCAAGCCAACCGTGCCATCCCCCCAGGTCACCGCACCTGCATCATTATTCCAATGCGAACTGACGACCACATAGTTTCCGTTCGTGAGCGCCACCACCCCGCCACTACCCACCCGGTCATTTACCGTATTCCCATAGAGAGAATTCGCTGCCTCCACCGTACCCTTGAGACCAAGGCTGCCATCGACCCAGGTCGCCGCGCCGAAATTCTGACTCCAATGCGAGCTGGCGACCACAAAATTCCCGTTAGTGAGGGCCGTCAACCCATCGCTACCAATCTGGTCTCCGTCACCACTCCCGAGCAATGCGCTGATCAAACCACCCGTGCCACCATCAAACAGATAGACCGCACCGGCATTATTCCCCATGAAATTATCCAGACTATCGCTCACTGCGACGTTACCATTGGCGAGCGTAATCGCGCTGCCGCCGAACGCACCGCCGGCATTATAGTTCGGGTCGATCATCTGAAAGAACGAGAGGCCCGACATCGCGCCGCCATTGGCGATGATGATATTTTTCGGGTCAAGCAGCAGCGTCCCCATCAGCCCGTGCAGCGCCGAGGCATCCGTCACCGCTGCGTTGCCGATATGCAGCGTTTCTGCCGAGGAAAGCTCGATATGCCCGCCGTCGCCGCTGAACGCGCCACCGATCGCACGAGCAATGCCCATAAACGTGGTCTGAATCTGCGACCACACCGTCACCGTGCCACCATGGCCGTTTTCCGTTGCACTGGCATTAAGCACTGCCGCGCCGTTCACCGTGGTGCGGTTCGCGTTGCGCATGCTGCTATCCTGCCCGTGCGCGCCGCCGCCAACGCGGATATTACCACCCGCCATTGTGCCGCTAGCGTTCACCTGCGTGGCATAAAGCCCCACATTATTGCCCGCCTCGAACGTGATATCCCCGCCCACATTACCGCTCGCGTTGTAATGACCGGAGGCGAAAATGTTGCTGGTCTCTGTCGTGCCGTTGAGATGAATCCGCCCGCCGCGCCCACCGATACTGCTGGCGCTGACGATCGCAGATTGATTATCCAGATACGTCCCGCTGAAACTGAGGCGCACGTCACCACCATCACCCGCCGTACCATCCGCGCGAATCGTGCCCTGCTGCGCGATGTTGTGCCCCTCAAGCGTGATGTTGCCGCCCTTGGTGCCGCTCGCGGTGATAGTGCCGGTGTTGAGAATTACCCCGCCCTGATTATTTTGCGAACGTGCCGAGCGAATGGAAATCACCCCACCGCGATTCGCGACCGTCTGCGCCGAGATTGTGCCCGAGTTGCGCACCAGCCCATTGAGAATATCCTTCCCCGCACCGGCGGTGAGCGCGATGGTGCCGCCATCGGCGCTGATCACGCCGCTATTTTCCACCAGCTGCGAACGCACGCGATCCGACACGCCAATTTCGAGCAGCCCGTCGCCATAAAGATCGATCGTCGCCGTGTCGCCACTGGCGAGATGCACCTTGCCCAGCCGCGCCGCAATCACACCGGAATTGCTCACGCTCGGCGCTACCATCGCCACCAGCCCCGCGTCACGCGTGGTGATGCGCCCCGCATTGCTGATGCTGGCGTTCGGATTACCCGCAATGTTAAAATGCAGCGGCCCGTCGCGCATGAAATCGTCGTTGCTGATGCCTGCGGTGGTAGCAATCAGCCCGCCTACATCGACCTGCGCGCCGTTGCCGAACATCACCCCATTCTGGTTGAGGATGATGATATTTCCATTCGCCGTCAGGTTCCCGTTGATCACACTCGCCGAGTTGCTGTTCACGCGGTTGAGCGCAATGGCACTGCTCGAATTCTGGATGAATTGTGTGGTTTCGCCTGCGCCGATATCAAACCCGCGCCAGTCGATCACCGCTTTGTTGCTGAGCTGGTTGACGGTGAGCGTGTTACCACTGCTGCTTATATTCGCTTGCCCTGCCGCCACCGTCCCGCCAATCGGGTTGGCGTAGCTCACCACCGGCGCGGCCGCAAAAATAAATGCCGCCGTGAAGCAGGTCGAGGTCTTCAAAAACTGTCGGAGCCGCAACATCATCAAGAGAGTCTAGCATCGAGGGGTTAAGATTCCGTTAATGTACCATAAAAAGCCATCCAATGCTAGTGATGGCGTCAGAATCCTAAAATTCCTGCAAGAACTGTACCATGAACCGCGGATCTGTTGCGGTTCTGCCATAAATTGGGGTACCCACATCGCGCGTTAACGGCCATGCAAAAGCAAGATTTGCCGATTGGTTCCAGCGGGTTGCCGCCTTCAGACCCAACCCCGCTGACGAACCAGATTGTCGCCCCTGCTGACCTGTATCTTCATTCCATGCTGCGCCGATATCATAGAAGCCATAAGGCTGAAAACTCACCGAATTATTGATATTCCATCCCGCGTAACGTAGTTCTGCCCCGCCAGCCACCCCATGATCCCCGGTAATTTCCGAGGAGTCATAGGCGCGTCCGAAAACTTGGCCACCATAACCATATTCTTCCGACGAATAAAGTGGGCCAGATGCAACTTGTCCTGAAGCCGATGCAAGCATCTGCCAATTATCGCCTATTTTCTGCATCCGCGAAAGGCTCAGTTCCAACTTGGTAAAATCCGGCTCTGCCTCCGCGCGCGAGAGGTTTAGCTCACCCTTCTTGCTTGCGCCCAACCCCGTAATGCCCTTACTCACCGTGAAGTTAACCGTATTGCTGCCGCCCCAACCGTCTTGCCCCTCATAATTTGCATTCAGCCGCAGCACGCGAATACGGTCGCGGCTGAGCGCAGTGCCAAGAATATCCGAAGCCGAATTCCGAGCATCTGCTGTCAGCTTCAAGGTCAGATTCTCATCGCGCTGGCGAAGCCATTGATACTGCACGTTCGCCGTCACTGAATTGGTCACACTCTCTACGTCGAGTGGCGCAAGCGTATAGCCCGGAGCACCGAGCGTTCGTCCCGCGCTCACGCCAACAATCAGCTCGGGCGAGACCATCATCGTGTGCTCCAATGTGCCGAAATGCAGCTCTTGCGTCGGCAGACTCGACAGGCCGTACACGCTTGTTTTTGATAGCGGAAGGAGGCTCACTGAATAGGAAAGTGAGGCTTGGTGCGGCCCCAGAAACCGCGAGCCATAATTGTCAAATGCCAACGTGCCGCGCGCGTCTTTTTTTGTCGTAAGCACGGTCAATTTTACGCCGGAATGCGCCTTATCCGTCACCCCGAGCACCCCCCGAAACGAGGCATCCGGCAGATCATTCAGGCGCAGCAGATAGCTCTCGATGGTCTTCGCGTTGATCGGTTTTTCCGCCAGCACTTTGTTTGTCATGTGCTTCACGATGTCGTGCGCGCAGAGGGCATCGGCACAATCGACCGCTTCAATCCCGCCCTCCGTCACCACGATACGAATGACTCCGCTTGCAATATCCTGCTCCGGCACCTCAGCGTAGGAGAGAATATACCCCGCGTTGCGATAATAGGTGGTGATCCGATCCGCCAGCGCCCACAGCGCGTCGACCGTGATTTTCTGCTCAAGCATGTCGGCATACAGCGCCTTCAGCTCTTCGTCGCTAAATGCTGTCGCACCGCTGATATTCACGCCCTTCAACACAAAGTCAATTTTCTTGGCGCCACTGGGAGCGGGTGTGGCCACACGCTCTTCTGGCTTTGGAGCGATACCCGGGTCACGCATTTCTTTCGGCGTAATAATGGCATCGTTGGGGCGTACCCGGCTGGCGTCCGCTGGCCCGGTAATTGTCTGCGCGCTGGCGGATGACACCGTCATCCCCAGTAAGATCAGGGCGCATGCCAGCACCGCCCCATAACGCGCAACGTCACTCATAAACAAACCCGTTGACCAGCAGCGACACTGCTAGCCATGTTAATCACGGGCAGAAAATGCACCTTTTTGCGGCAAAGCACCACAAAAAAGAGTGCCATATAATACAGTGTGTTAAGCGGATGCCGATAGACCGTAAGAGTGGCGGTCGCTAATACCGAATGCGGAGCACCTCTATCATCTCTACGCCCACGGGGGTACGCAGTTCTACATTGTCGCCGACGCGGGCTTTCATTAGCGCTTTGGCGACGGGGGAAATCCAGCTGATTTTGCCTTGCGCCGCATCCGCTTCGTCGGTGCCGACCAGCGTCACCGTCACTTCGCTATCGTCCTCGCGCACATAGGTCACGGTCGCGCCGAAGAACACCTGCGTCAGGTTTTTCTGCTGCTCGGGGTCCACCACCACCGCGCTTTCGAGGCGCTTGCCAAGATAGCGCAGGCGGCGGTCGATCTCGCGCAGGCGGCGCTTGCCGTAAATATAATCCCCGTTTTCCGAGCGGTCGCCATTGCCCGCCGCCCAGGCCACAATCTCCACAATCTTCGGTCGTTCCTCGCGTTGTAACTGCCGCAACTCCTCGCGCAGCGTCGCGAACCCGCCGGGCGTCATGTAATTCACGACAGGCGCGGCGACCTCCGCCTCCGGCAGGTCGTCATCCTCGTCGTCACCATCGCCTTCTTTGGTAAATGCTTTGCTCATGCGAAAAACATAACCGATTGCGATGCGACGCGCCATACCCTAAGAACCACCCCATGGCCCTTTCCATCACCGTCCTGCGCAACCGAGATTTCCGCTGCCTGCTGCTGGCGCGGGTCACCGGCTTGTTTGGCCTGCAAGCACAAGCGGTGATTGTCGGCTGGCAAATCTACACCCTCACGCACGACGTATTCATGCTCGGCCTTGTGGGGCTGGCCGAGGCCGTGCCCGCGATTCTCTTCGCGCTTATCTCCGGCCATGTGGTGGATGTCGGGCGCCCGCACCGTATTTATGTGTTGTGTTTTGCTGCACTCGCGCTCAACGCAGCGCTACTCTTTCTCATCGGGGGCGACCTGCTGACGATGGCGAACGATGCCCGCGTTGCCGCGCTATTCGCCTGCGTCTTTTTCTCCGGCATTGCGCGCAGTTTCATTGTGCCGTCGTCGTTCACACTGCTCTCGCGCATTGTGCCACGCACGCAGATGTCTGCCGCCAGCGCGTGGATGGGCAGCGGCTTCCAGCTCGCCGCCATTCTCGGGCCTGCACTTGCGGGCATTATCTATGGCGGCTATGGCGCGCATGTCGCGTGGATGATTCCGCTCGCCGCGCTACTCATTGGGTTTGTGATGACGCTGCTTATCAGCAAGCCGCATCGGCAGCACCGCAACACGCATAAAAACGAACCCGCGCTGGTGAGCATCAAGGCGGGCTGGCGATTTATTTTGGGGCATAAGGTGCTGCTGTCGGTGATGTCGCTCGACATGTTCGCGGTGCTGTTTGGCGGCGTGGTGGCCATTCTCCCGGCCTTTGCCGATCAGGTGCTGCATACCGGTTCCGAGGGGTTGGGGCTGCTGCGCGCCGCACCGGCGATTGGCTCCATCGCCACCGCGCTTTATCTCGCGCTGAAGCCGATGGAGTCGATTCAAACCCGCACATTGCTGCTGGTGGTCGCGGGCTTTGGCGCATCGATGCTCGCCTTCGGGTTCGCCACCAGCTTCTGGGTGGCGGCGGTGATTCTCATCATCAGCGGCGCGTTCGACAGCGTGAGCATGGTCATGCGCGGCACGCTCATGCAGTGGCTGATTCCAGACGACATGCGCGGGCGTGTGTCGTCGGTCAACGGCATGTTTATTATTTCTTCCAACGAGATTGGGGCGTTCCGCGCCGGGGCGACAGCCAGTCTGCTCGGGCTTGTGCCTTCGATCATTCTCGGCGGAGTGATGACGCTCGGCGTGGTCGCGGCCACCGCCTTCTTCGCGCCGCAGATGCGCCGCTTGCGCGTCGAGGCGGGAGAGAAGAAGGCATAACGCTATTGAAGTATTATTTTGCGGGTGCCGCAGGCACTTCCCAGCTCCCGCCCAGTGCACGAATCAGCTGCACGGTGGCGATATGGCGCTGCCCTGTCACCTGCGCGTGGCTGCGTTCGGCGGCGAGGTATTGACGCGTTGCGTCGAGATATTCCAGCTGGCTCGAATACCCCACTTTATAACGCTGCCCCGCCACCGCGAACGCGCGCTTGGCAGCCTTGAGTGCGCTTTTGCGTGCCACTGCCTGCTCGCTTAAATTACGCGTCGCGCTCAGCTGGTCTTCCACCTCGCGCAGCGCGGTGATGGCGGATTCGCGGTAGCGCGCCACCGCGCCATCATAATTCGCTTTGCGTTCGTCGAGCGTCGCACCGATCAGCCCGCCTTCAAACAGCGGTTGCGTAATTACGGTGCTGCCCGCCATCGGCCCCAGCGCCCAGAATTTGCTGGTGCTGTTGAACAGATCGCCGAGTGATTTCGCTGCGAACCCGCCGCTCGCCGAGAGGGAAATATCCGGAAAATAGCCTGCACGCGCCGCGCCGATGCGTGCGTTCGCCGCCGCAATTTGTTCCACCGCCGCCTGAATATCTGGCCGCCGCTCAAGCAGGCGCGATGGAATCCCCGCCGGAATCACCGGTGGTGCATCGCCGAGGGTGACCTTCGGCAGGGTGAATTGCTGCGGCGTGCTGCCCATCAGCGCCGCGAGCTGGTGTTCCGCCAGCGCGCGCTGTTGCGCCACTGCGCTATACTCCGCTTCCACATTCGCGAGCTGCGCCTCCGCCGAGGAAAGGGCGAGGTCGTCGATCTCCCCCACCGCTTGTTTTTTGCGCACCAACGCCAGCGCCTCGCGCCCTGCGTCACGCGTGCGCAGCAGCGCGTCGGATTCGGTATTCAGTGCTGCGAGCGCAAAATAGGTCTGCGCGATGTCGGCCTGCAACGCGAGTCGCGCCGCGTGGTAATTATTCTCCTCCGCCGCCGCATTGCGTTCCGCTGCGCGGGTACTGTTGCGAAGCTTGCCGAACAGATCCAGCTCATAGGTAATATGCCCCTGCGCGGTATACGTCGTGTAAGGCTTAGTCGTCACCGCCGCGCCGCCGGAGTTCGCTGTCGCCCGCGCGGAGGAAGGCAACTGCCGCTCCGGCCCCGCACCCACGCCGATCGAGGGGTAGAGATTCGACGCGCTGATACCCGCGAGCGCCCGCGCCGCCTCCACACGCGCCACAGCGATGTCGAGGCTCGGATTGTCTTTCATCGCCTGTTCCATCAGCGCATCGAGCGCGGGATTTTTGAACATGTGCCACCAGGCGAACTCTTCGATTTTTGCCTTTTCATCGACGCGTTTCCAGTCGATGCCCTCAGCCGAGAAACGGTCTGCGACCGCCGCCTCGCCCGTATTTTTTTCGCCCGCCTGTGGTGCAACCACCTCTTTAAAAAATTCCGGCATTCTCAAATCCGGCAGCTGATATTCCGGCGACAAATCGCAGGCCGAGAGGGTGAGAAGCGCAACGAGTGACGCGCTTACACGACAGAAATTCCTGGCGTGCGTAGCCTCCCATGGCGAGCCCGAAGGGAGGGGGTCAGTGCGAAGCACGTAGGGGGCGATGCCCCCTTCAAGAATATCTTTTCTACCCATGCATTACCTTCGTATTCCCCGTAATCCGCACGGCCAGCGTGCGGATGATGACATAGAACATCGGCGTCATGACAAGGCCGAAGAAGGTGACACCGATCATGCCGGAGAACACCGCCACGCCCATATCCTGCCGCATTTCCGAACCCGCGCCAGTGGCAAATACCAGCGGCAGCACACCCATAATAAACGCGATGGACGTCATCAGAATCGGCCGCAGGCGCAAGCGGCTCGCTTCGAGTGCCGCCTCCACAATACTGCGCCCTTGCTGTTCCAAATCACGCGCGAATTCGACAATTAAAATGGCGTTCTTACACGCGAGCCCCACCAGCACCACGAAGCCAATCTGCGTGAAAATATTATTCTCCTTGCCCATCAGCCACACGCCCCAGATCGCGCCGAACAGGCAGAGCGGCACGATGAGAATCACCGCCAGCGGCAGGCTCACGCTCTCATATTGCGCAGCGAGCACGAGGAACACAAACAGCACGCAGAGCGGGAAGACCAGCGTCGCCGTATTACCCGCGAGAATTTTCTGATAGGTGAGATCCGTCCACTCATAACTCATACCCTTGGGCAGCGTTTCGTCGAGGATTTTGCTGATCGCCTCCATCGCCTCGGTCGAGGTAAACCCGAGCGCGGCGTTACCGTTGATATCCGCCGTGCGGAAGCCGTTATAGCGCATCGCGCGATCCGGCCCATAGGTTTGCGACACGGTCACCAGTGAGCCAAGCGGCACCATTTCCCCGCGCGTGTTGCGCACTTTCAGTTGGGTAATATCCTCCGGCTTGCTGCGGAACGGCGCATCCGCCTGCGCATAGACGCGGAAGGTGCGGCCAAACAGGTTGAAGTCGTTGACGTAATAGGAACCGATATACATTTGCAGCGTGTTGAACAGCTCAGCAAGCGGGATATCCTGCTGCTTCGCGCGAACGCGGTTGATGTCCACCTGCAGCTGCGGCACGTCCATCATGAACCCGCTGAACACGCCTGTGAGTGTCGGCGTCTGATAGGCCTTGCCGATCACCTGCTTCACCACATCGTTCAGCGCATCATAGCCAAGATCGCCGCGATCCTGAATCTGCAATTTGAAGCCGCCGATGGTGCCGAGGCCGCGCACGGGCGGCGGCGGGAAAATCGCCACGAAGGCACCGCTGATGGCCTTGTTGAATTCGCCGTTGAGCGCGCCGGTGATCGCCCATGCGGAAAGATCTGGCGTGGTGCGTTCACTGAACGGTTTCAGGCGCACGAACACAATCCCCGCGTTTGGGCTGACACTGAATCCCGCAATCGAAAGTCCGGGGAAGGCAATCGCCGCATCCACACCGGGATGCTTGAGCGCGATGTCCGACATCTGGCGAATTACCGCGTCGGAACGCTCCAGCGAGGCACCGCTTGGCAGCTGCGCAAATGCCACGAGATATTGCTTATCCTGCCCCGGCACATAGCCGCCCGCCACTTGTGTGAAGCCCAGAATCGTCAGCGCAATGAGCGCCGCATAGATCAACCCCAGCCGCCTTTTGCGAGTGAATGTCCAGGCGACGAGATGCTCATAACGCGCCGCTGCATCCGCAAAGAAACGGTTAAACCGCGTGAAGCCCTGTGGCACGTTCGCCGCATGTTTGCGCAGCAGGAAGGCGAGCGTCTGCACCACGCCAATCAAAAGTGCGAGCAGCACAAGCACCTTGAATAAAATCGCCACAATCGCCACCGCAGGCAGACCAAACAGCACGGGCGCGAAGCCAAACATTTTCGCCGCGAAGGATTTCAGAATCACGCCGATAATGAAAAGTATTAGCGCGCGAATCCACCAGCGCGTCGCAGAGAAAATTCCGCCGAACAGCGTTTCCGAAAGCCGCGTGAACGTATCCTTCGTTTCGCCATGTGGCTTGAGCAGCATCGCCGCCAGCGCGGGGGAAAGCGTCAGCGAGTTAAACGCCGAAATCACCGTCGAAATCGCAATGGTCAGCGCAAACTGGCGGTAGAATTGCCCCGTCAGCCCGCTGATAAACGCAATCGGCACGAACACGGCAACCAGCACCAGCGCAATCGCGATAATCGGCCCCGACACTTCGCGCATCGCCTGATAGGTCGCCTCGCGCGGGCTCAAGCCCCCCGCCATATTCCGTTCCACATTCTCCACCACCACAATCGCGTCATCCACCACAATCCCGATGGCGAGCACGAGGCCGAACAGGCTCAGCGCGTTGATGGAAAAGCCAAACGCGTGCATCACCGCAAACGTACCGATGATCGAGACCGGCACCGCGAGTAGCGGAATGATCGAGGCGCGCCAGGTCTGCAGAAATAAAATCACGACGAGCACCACCAGCACCAGCGCTTCAAACAGCGTATGCACCACCGCGTCGATGGATTCAGCGACAAACCGCGTCGGGTCATAGACGATTTTATACGCCACGCCTTCGGGGAAATCGGCCTTGAGCCGCTCCATCGTCGCCCGCACATTCGCCGAAATTTGCAGCGCGTTGGAACCCGGCGACTGGAACACCGGAATACCGACCGCCGGTTTATTATCGAGCAGCGAGCGCAACGCGTAACTGCTCACGCCCAGCTCCACCCGCGCCACGTCCTTGAGCCGCGTCACCGCGCCGGACTTATCCGCCCGCACAATAATCTGCTCGAATTCCTCGACCGATTTGAGGCGGCCCTGCACGTTCACCGGCATTTCAAACGCCACGTCCGGTCCCATCGGCTGCGCGCCGATCACCCCGGCGGCGACCTGAATATTCTGCTCACGAATCGCATTCACCACGTCCGACGCGCTGAGATTCCGCGCCGCCATCTGCTGCGGATTCATCCAGACGCGCATCGCGTAATCGCCCGCGCCGAAGAGATCCACCTTGCCGATACCCGGCAGTTTCCCCAGCTGATCCTTGATGTTGATGAGCGCGTAATTGCGCAGGTAAGACACATCGTAACGCTCGTTCGGCGAGTAAAGATGCACCACCATGGTGAGGTCGGGCGCGCTCTTCACTACCGTCACACCGAGCGAGCGCACCACGTCCGGCAAGCGCGGCAGTGCTTGGCTCACGCGGTTTTGTACCAACTGCTGCGCGAGGTCGGCGTTGGTGCCAATCGCGAAGGTCACGGTGATGTTCATCGTCCCGTCCGTCGTGCCCTGACTGCTCATATAGAGCATGTTCTCGACACCGCTGATCTGCTCCTCGAGTGGCGCGGCAACGGTTTCGGCAATCACTTTCGGGTTCGCGCCGGGATAGACCGCGCGGATCATCACCTGCGGCGGCGACACTTCCGGATACTCCGAAATCGGCAGCTGAAACATCGCCATGCCGCCGAGGATAAAAATGAAAAACGACAGCACGCCCGCCAGAATCGGCCGGTCAATAAAGCGGTGCGAAATATCGAGCCCGGCCATGCTACTTCACCGCCTCAGCAGGAGGCTTTCCTGCATCCGCGGCTGGCGCTTCCGGCGCGTTCAAAGGCTTCAGCGTCGTCATATCGGCTTCGGTCGCCAGCACTGGCGTGCCGGGTTTCAGGCGCTGCAAACCTTCCACCACGATCTTGTCGCCTTCTGCAAGACCGCTGGTGATGGCCTGCAAACCCTCCACCTGCGCGCCGAGGGTCACTTCACGATATTCCGCTTTGTTCTCCGCATCGACGAGTAGCACGAATTTCTTGTTCTGGTCGGTGCCGATTGCATTCGGATGCACAAGGATCGACGCCGTTTCTTCCGGCGTGCCCATACGCACCGTCGCGAACAGTCCGGGCACCAGCGACGCATCTTTATTCTCCAGCACCGCCCGCACGCGCAGCGTACCGCTGCCCGGGGCGATCTGGTTGTCGAACGCATGAATATTCGCTGGCATCGCCGCACCATTGGCGAGCGCCACCGTCACCGGAATCTGTTTCAGCTTCGCCGCAGGCACGCCTTGAATCGTTTTCAGGAAGCTTTTTTCATCGAGCTCAAAGCTCGCATAAATCGGCGAGAGCTGTACCACGCTGGCGAGCAACGGCGCGGCCGGGCCTGCGTTCACCGTATTGCCCACGGTCAGTTCCGCACGCGAAATTTTTCCTGAAATCGGCGCGGTGATATGCGCATAACCGAGATTCACCTCCGCCGCCTGCAGCGCGCCTTTCGCGCTGGCGAGAGCGCCCATGGCCTGCGTTGCCGCACTGTTTTTCTGCTCGAACTCGCTTTGCGAAATCGCTTTGCTTTTCACCAGTTTTTGCGCGCGCGCCAAATCCTGATTGGCCTTGAGTGCGGCGGATTCCGCGGCCAGCAGCGCGCCACGCGCACGGTTCACCTCGGCCTCATAAGGGCGCGGGTCGATGGTGAAGAGCGGTTCACCGCGTTTCACTTCTTCGCCGTCTTTGAACAGCACTTCCGTAATTTGCCCCGACACGCGCGGGCGGATTTCAGCCGATTGCGCGGCCTCAACACGGCCGGAATACTCGCTCCAAAGCATCACCGGTTTGCTGATGACACTCGCCACGCTGGCCGGCATCGGTGTGCCCGGTGCCATTTGCGGTGGGCCGCCCATGCCACCGCCCGGCGCACCAAACAATTTCGGCGCACCATAAAACACTGCTACGCCAATCGCGCCGATGATGAACCATTTTTTTAGTGAAAATCGACGTTTTGTTGGCGACGAATACGGAGCCATGAATCCTCTACACACCTTGTTTTCTGCTGTGTACTAGAGTTTCCCTTACAACGCAAGCCGCACCGGGGTTATCACCGGGGCTGTGAATAACGTATTTTGCCACGCGCATGTAGGGATGCCCGCACGGGTTTAGACTTCGATTAAAATGCATTGTTTCCAGAGCCTGTCACCCCGCCCGATGACGGGGTCCATCTTTCTTCTCACTCACGTAAACAGGTGGACCCCGGCATCCGCCGGGGTGACAGTCCTCTACTACCGACCCTGCCGTGCCGCATGCGCCTTATGATACGCCACCACCGTCGGCGTGAGCGCATCGGTGATCTCACGCCCCGTCACCTTGCCATCGTGGTTTTTGTCGATGCTATCGAGCTTCACGCCGCTTTTGGCGAAGGCATTCTTGATTTCATCGAGTGCAATTTTCGTGTCGCCATTGCCGATGAACTTGCCCCAGCCCTTGGCCTCCAGCTCCGCCAGGTGCGACTGCAGCGCCGCGCCCACATCCGGCGCAGGGCGTTTCACCGCCGCTGCCTGCTGCTGCGCTTTGGCGATCGGTTGCAACGCATCGCTCAACTCACGCGCACTCAACGCACCATCGTTGTTTTTATCCAGTGTTTCCACCCGCACCCCGTTTTTACCAAAGGTCGTCAACAACTCACCGGCACCGATGCGTGCATCGTGGTTGCCCACATATTTGCCCCAGCCCTTGGCTTCGAGGTCTTTCATCTGCGCCTGCAGATAGAGCCCGTCGCTGATCTCTTTGCCACTGACACCGTTCTTATCCCGATCCAGCATGCCGAGCGTAAGGCCATTTTTTGCTAGCGTTGCGCTCAACTCATCGCGGGTGACTTTAGCATCGCCATTGCCCACATGTTTACCCCACCCTTTCTTCTCGAGGTCGGCGAGAATCGGCTGCCATTGCTTGGTAGGATCTTTAATGTGACGGTGTGCGTCGACCGCCCCCTTACCCACCTCATAGGCAGTGATCGCAAGATCCACCGTCGCACAATGGTAGGCAGCATTCTTCTCGCCGAATGCTGCTTTCGTGCCCCAATGTACGCCTTCCTGCAGCGCCTCACCTGCACCAAAACCGACAAACCCACCTGCAACTCCGGCTACTGCAGAGAGCGAAGTGCTCGTCACTTTCTGCCAGTTTGATTCGCCCTGAGTTACTTTATAAATTTCATTGCCGATGTTATACAATCCGAAGCCAACACCGACTACCGCACCCACCACCGGAACTTTTCCGCCGACAGCCTGGACTATCTTTCCAGCTTTTTGGCTCACCAGTTTACCAGTGGCGTTGGCGAGCGCTTGCCACACGCGGTCGCTCTGCGCTGCCTCGATGACTGTGTTAGCCGCCGCCACACCCGCATATTGGCGGGCTTTGTCATAATCACCCTGCAATGCCGCCGTAATCGATGCCGCGGTGTTGACGGTAATCGTCGCCACACCAAGCACCTTCCCTGCTTTTCTGTCCAGTTTGCCGAGCGCTGTCTTCGGCTCAGGGTGATGCACTGCGATAATCGCATCAATGCGCTCTTCTTTGGTCATCACATGCGGCTTTGCCTCCACATACTTACGCAGAACAGGAGTGGTTTTTTGCTGTGGCGCGCGCTCCACATGCCCATGCTCAATCGCATAGTTGCGCTTAGGTTTAGCAGAATGCGTCGTGTTAGTGTGCGACTCCACTTTCGTAAATTGGCTGGCCGCATGATGCTCTGCATTGCTGAAAAGCATATGGTGCATGCTCTGTTGCAGTGCGCGCCTCGAAAGCTGCTCCATCTCATAATGCAGTTCCGCACGCACGTCTTTGTTCACATACCGAGCTGCTCTTTTCAGCCCCGGCTTATAGACCCGCGGCTCGCTTTCAAGGTTGAGCGTCGGCGCATGCACTGTCTCGCGATGCACGGTGTGAATATGCGGCATATGCATTTCGACATGCTCTTTTGCACGCTCTACATGCACTTCCACATGCGGCTGCTCTTGCTTGGCGCAACGCTCCTCGTGCGCCTCTTTCACCCGCTCGCGTTTTTCCGCGAGGAAGCTCGCATGCTCCGTCTTGCGTGCGTTGAAATCGATCAGCGGCTCGAGGCTGATGAGGAACATCCGCCCGCGCATTTCCGCCTGCGCATAGGTTCTGAGCTGCACCAGCGCACCGTGTATTGCCAGAAGGCTATTGGCGATCTCCGGATGCGTTTCTGCCGCGATATCGCGATCCATCTGCTTAATCGCGCGGTCAACATTCCCCGGCGTCACCGTGGGCTGATGGGTTGCTGAGGCTTTCGTCAACTCCGCCTGAAGCTGCTGATAGGCGGGCGCAGGTGTCGCGCTGCCCGTCATCCGCGTCGCCGCCGTAAGTAGCGCCCCAGCACTCGCCACATAGCGATTGCGCTGCTCCAGCGCGATCAGCTGCTGCTTATAGCCGACGACTTGGCCCTGGGTAGCTTTCAGCACGGCTTCAATTTCAGTATCGGGGAGGGTTTGGTTGGCATCCAGCATCTGCTGGAAGCGGGTCGCATAGGCCGCGGTTTGCGGGGTATGCTTCATGTGGTTGATGATTACTTGCACCGATGTTTTTTGTTCAGAAGTGTAGGACATGGTAGTCTCCTTCTGTGGAGGAATGGGGTTAAATCAAATAGGCAATCCTTTTGTGGGTGAATTCTCTGCGTGGGCGGGTCTATCTGACCCTTTTTTTGCTAAAATGTTTGCAAACGTTATTTCAAATGTTGTGAAATTTGCTTGCATCCCCGGTCTAGCAGACAGAGGTTAAGGAACCGCTAACGGGAGGTTAAAAAACCGTAAAGACGTCGCTTTTTTTGGAAGTTTTTTGTTAAGAAACAGAGGCGCTTAGCGCCAAAATGCCCCTCAGAAATAGGAGCAACACTCTGAAAGATATTGGTTTAACCGCTAAAAATCGGGAGTCGGCGCGTCAATCTGCACGGGTTGGCTCGTCACCAGCCCCTTAATCTCGCCACCACGCGCCACGCGTTTTTCTGGCTTCTCACCATATTTTTCTGCCAACGCGCCAATCTCCACCCCATCCGCCACCATCTGCGGCGTGCGCAGGTCAATCTTGTATTTGATGGCATCGTCCTGCTCGAACCAGTTCGACTTATCCAAAGACGCCTTTGCCAACAGCTCCAGCGCATGGCCTTTAATCTGCGGCGTATTGAACGGCCTTCTGCCATTCAAGGGCTCCACACTTTTCACATGCGCATCGAGATAAATCTCTGCCGTGCGCTCACTCAAAGGCGCATAGCCCTGTTTTAGCAGAAGCTGGGTGAAGGCACGCCCTTCCTCCGTGGCAATCATTTCCCGCACCCACGGGTCATGGTCGTCACGCCCACAAAATTGACGAAAAGTGGGATCAAGCAGGTAATATTGCGTTTCGACCGTGCCGCCATCCCCCAGAATCGGCAAAGCCACCACCGAAAACACATGCGGGGTATAATGGTCTTTAAGCAGCGCCCGCGTGAAATGCCGGAAGGTTTCGATACCCATCATCATCTCCGCCTGGGCGGCAATCATTTTCCCTGCGCGGACGCATACCCCACTCACATAGCCTGGATCGTCAAAATATTTTTCCGAAGATAGAAGAGTTTGTCGAATACCGTTCTCTTTTTCGTTTTGCCGATATTTCTCCAGCAACCCCTGCTCCGTTCGGTGAATGATCCATTGCAACAACCTGTCGGCTTCCGCAGAGGAAATTCCCGCCACCCGTGCCCCAGCGCGCTCATTCGCTGCCTTGGCCGCAACAAGCGCCTTTTCCGCGGCCAAAGCATCATCCAGCAGCGGCTCTGTCAGCGCCGGGTGGGTATCCAGCGGTTGTTGGTTCTCGTCCATCACCCCAGTGTAGCAGCGAAGCCTTAATTTAGGGTTAAAATACTTAGCTTTATCAACTCGTCGCTACGCGCGACCTGTCGGCGTGGGCTTCTTCGCGCCATGATGCGCCACCACGTTTGCGTTCAGTGCATCGGTAATGTCGTGCGCGCTGATGCCATCGCCGTTTTTATCGAGCGTTTTATTATCAAACTTCACCCCGTGCGCGGCGAGGGTCTTTTTCACCTCATCCAGCGTAACATGCGCATCACCATTACCGACATATTTCCCCCAGCCCTTTTTCTCGAGGTCGCTGAGAATCGGCTGCCATTTTTTATCATCGCCAGTTTTATGCGCTGGCTGCAACGCATCCGATATTTCTTTTCCGCTGATGCCGTCGCCATTCTTGTCGAGTGAATTAAACGCCACGCCTTTTACCGCGAGGGTCTTTTTCACCTCGTCCAGCGTAACATGCGCATCACCATTACCGACATATTTCCCCCAGCCCTTTTTCTCGAGATCGCTGAGAATCGGCTGCCAATTTTTGCTGGGCTGTTCCGGGGTGCCATGCGCAATGGCTTGCTCCACCTCATAGGCAGTGATCGCAAGCGTGACGGTGGCCGAATGCGCCGCCGCATTTTTCTCACCAAACGCGGCTTTCGTACCGTAATGTACGCCTTCCTGAAGCAATTCACCTGCACCAAAGCCAACAAATCCACCCGCCGTATTCGCGACTGCGGAAAGGGTGGTGCTCGCCACTTTCTCCCAGTTGGATTCGCCGTTGATGGCCTTCACCGTCTCGCTACCAATTTCCCATAGACCCACTACAGCACCCACCACCGCGCCAACCACGGGTATTTTTCCGCCCACGGCTTTCACAATGGTACCGGCCTTCTCGCTCACCAGCTTACCCGTGGCATTCGCAACCGCCTTCCACACCCGGTCGCTTTGCGCCACTTCCATCGCCGCGTTGGTGAGGGTCACTCCCGCATATTGCTTCGCCGCATCCATGTCGCCATGCATGGCGGCATTCACGGCCGCCACGCCGTTGACCGTCATGGTCGCCACCGTCGCCACGCGCGCCGCATGGCTTTCTAAACGCCCTTTGGTGATTTTGGGTTTTTCGTCATGCCCTTCAAACACCGCCTGATAGAACGCCTGGCGATCGCCGTTGGCATGCTCCGTTCCCGCCGTATGCGGCACGACCACATGCCCGGCGCCAGGCTTCGTCGCGCTTGAATACGCCGAATGTTCTTTCAACAACGCCGCCTGTGCCGCCGTCACCGTGAAACGCGCCTCCTTAGCTACTGGGTTCGTGTGTGCGCTTGCCACATCCGCCACATGGGCAACGTGTGGGTATGTTTTTTGCGTATGCTCAATCTGCGCGGTGATTGACTCAAGGCATGCGTCAAACTTGGATACAGGGCCGTCATCCGATAATCCAAATTTTCTTGACTGTCTTTTCGGTGCAGCGGATGGCGCCGTACGGAGCTCCACATCATCGTCAAACGGCCTCCAATTTTTTCTAGTCGCTTTGTATTGATCTTCTTTTAAAGCGCGGTTCAGCTCCTCAGCATCACGCAGTGTAATGTTGCTTCCTGAAAGCACTTCATGCAGATGCGCCACGCGCGGATCATCGGCCGACCATCCCTCCTGCTTAATTTTTTTTTCAACAACATGCTTAACGGCTTCATTCCGCTGCACTTTGATTTCAGCTACTTTTTCATGGATACGCGGAAGATAATTGTCGCGCATCTCGGGCCAGATTTCCGGGTATTTCGCCAACAGAACGCGCTCCACCTGCGCCGGGTCATTCGGGTATTGCCAGGTGAGCACGGTGCGCTCCGCGAACAACTCCGCCACCATTTCTTTGGCGTGCTCGGCCTCTACATAATAGCTAAGATGCTCATGAAGTTTGCGCCCGCTGAATTGGCCGTAATACATCTCCACATGGTTTGCAGGCGTCAGATTGGTCGAACGTGCCAGATGCTTCTTGACTGCTGCCGCCAAACCTACCGAAGGGTGATTTGCCGTATACCCGTTAGGCCCATCATCCACCCCATGACCTATTTCATGCAGTATGGTATGGTCTCCACTCTCACCCGAAGCCCAGTTAACTGAACGGTCGTCTCCTCGGTAGAATCCAGAAACATCGCCTTCCGTATTGAGCGTACCATTAGTGCGTGCATTTTGGTTCAGCTTCTCAATATCCTCATGGGCCCGAAGAGGATTCCCCTGCTCAATCAACACGGCTTGTGCTTCCGGTGGCAGATGTGAGATGAGGCGTGCTTTATTCGCTATTCGGCGCTGCCGCTCCGCCGGATCATGATCGCCCAGTTCTACATAACAATCCTGCACGTAGCGCATAATCTGCGCTTCGGAGTAGAGACTGTTAGGGTTAAACACCGCCAAATGTGCGCCCATGGCATCGAACGCTTGGTCTACATGTGTGGTGTTGACGGGCGTGGTGCCCACGTTCACATGTGCCGCGGTGGTTGCGCTGCCAAGGAGTGAAGCGTTCTGCCTTGAAGCGCCATGCGTATTCGTATTGGCCTGAAACGCCATCACCATGTGCCCAAAATCTTTTGCCGCGGCACCCTTCAGCGCGGCGTTACCGGTGGGCACATCGATATACACGTCTTTGCCGCCGAAGAGCGGGTTAAACTCCTTCGCCACCACCCCCTGCGAGGCGAGATGGTCAATCACATGTTGGCGCTCACGCGGGGTCATGTCCTTGGCATCGATGCGCCAGAAATCAGCAAATTGCTCGCGGGAATATTCCTGCTTCCAACCCAACTCCAACGGGTTGCGCGATGGCTGATAATGCACCTCAGCCGCACCACCGTTGGTTTCCACCAAGGTTTTAACACCAAACGGCGTGTCGTAGGTCGTGGTGAACGTATACTCGCCCCCTAGCGTTCCGCGCGTGTGAAACTGCGGTTTATACTTCTCCGGCGCCTCAGCAATTGCACGGTCGATGGCGGCCTGCACATCCGGCGTCGAGTCAGTGATGTTAGGGTCATTCGCCATGTAAAATGAGGGTCTCACGCATTAAGGTTCTACCTCCTCACCCTAACATCAAAAGTTTAAGGAATTCTTAAGGCTGGGGCAGAAATTTGCTGCGTTTTTCAGCCTTCTGAAGGGCAATCACGCCCCACGCAGCATATAAAAACGCAAGAAATTCCTGCTTTTTCAACAAAAACACTGGCCAAGGCGGGCAAAATCACTTATTGCGGCGCACAACTTGATTTTTTTACCCCGATTAACCCCCAGCGTAAGGCGGGTTATGGTGGATGAAATGCTAGGAGTGATCGGGCGCAGGGAGGGCGCGTAGCAGCGCTACGTAACCGACCGAGCACCGGGCACGACAACGCAGTTCACCACCAGAACACGCCGATTGTAGAGTATATGACACAGCTTCGTAACGTCGCCATCATCGCCCACGTCGACCACGGCAAAACCACCCTTATCGATGTGATGCTCCGCCAGGCGGGCACCTTCCGCGACAACCAGAAGGTCGAAGAACGCGTGATGGATAGCAACGACCTCGAGAAAGAGCGCGGCATTACCATTCTCGCGAAATGCACCAGCATTCAGTGGAAAGACACGCGCATCAACATCATCGACACCCCCGGCCACGCCGATTTCGGTGGCGAGGTGGAACGCATACTAGGTATGGTTGACGGAGTGTTACTGTTGGTGGATGCGGCGGAAGGCCCGATGCCACAAACCAAATTCGTACTGATGAAAGCGCTCGCTCAAGGCTTGCGTCCCATCGTCATCATCAACAAAGTCGATCGCCCGGATGCGCGCGTGGACGAAGTGCTCAACGAAGTCTTCGACCTATTCGTCGCGCTGGATGCGAACGACGCACAGCTCGATTTCCCGGTCATCTACGCTTCTGGCCGTAACGGCTGGGCGGTGAAGGACTTAAACGATGCGCGCGAAAATCTCCACTGCATCATGGATGAAGTAGTAAGCTACGTCGAAGCGCCGGATGCCGACCCGGAGGCACAGTTCGCCTTCCTCGTCACCCTCATCGAGTCCGACAACTTCCTCGGCCGCATTCTCACCGGCAAAATCGAATCCGGCATCGCCAAAGTGGGTATGCCCGTGAAGGGCCTCAGCCTCGACGGCAAAGTGGTCGAGCAAGGCCGCATCACCAAACTGCTGTCGTTCGATGGCATCGAACGCAACCCGGTGAACGAGGCCGAAGCAGGCGCCATCGTCTCCATCGCGGGCTTGTCTGCCACCACCGTGGCCGATACCGTCGGCGCGCTGGAACTGACCGCGCCACTGCGCGCCACGCCGATCGATCCGCCAACCATGGCCATCACCATCGCGGTGAACGACTCCCCCCTCGCGGGCACGGAAGGCAGCAAAGTCACCAGCCGCATGATCCGCGACCGCCTGTTTAAAGAGGCCGAATCCAACGTCGCCATCCGCGTCAAAGAAACCGAAATGGCGGATGCGTTTGAAGTCGGTGGCCGCGGCGAGTTGCAACTTGGCGTCCTCATCGAAACCATGCGCCGCGAAGGCTTCGAGCTTTCGGTATCGCGCCCACGCGTACTGTTCCGCACCAACGACGCGGGCGAGCGCGAGGAGCCGATGGAAGAAGTACAAGTCGATGTGGACGAGGAATACTCGGGCATCGTGGTCGAGAAACTCAGCCTACGCAAAGGGAACATGACGGAAATGCGCCCCTCCTCCGGCGGCAAATTGCGCATGAAGTTCATCATGCCATCGCGCGGGATGATCGGTTATCAGGGCGAATTCATGACGGATACGCGTGGTTCCGGCGTGCTGAGCCGCCTGTTCCACGGCTACGGCCCCTATAAGGGCGACATCGCGGGGCGCCGCAACGGCGTGCTGATTGCCAACGCCACCGGCGTCGCGACGGATTACGCGCTCTGGGGACTTGAGGAGCGCGGCTTCATGATTATTCCGGGCGGCGTGAAAGTCTATGAGGGCATGATTATCGGCCAGCATAGCCGCGAGAACGATCTCGAGGTCAACCCGCTGAAAGCCAAGCAGCTCACCAACATCCGCACCACCAGCAAGGACGAGGCCGTGCGCCTCACCCCGCCGAAAGTGCCGACGCTCGAGCAGGCGATTGCCTATATCGAGGACGACGAGCTGATGGAAGTGACCCCCAAAACCATCCGCCTACGCAAAAAGCTGCTCGACCCCAACCTGCGCAAACGCGCCGAGAAAGCCAAAAGCGCGTAAGCGATGGCCGACCTCGTCATTGGCGGTATCTACCAGCATTACAAAGGCCCGCGCTACCGCGTGCTGGGGCTGGTGCGCCACAGCGAAACGCTCGAAGAACTCGTGCATTACGAATGCCTCTACGCCAACCCAAGCGGCCAGTTCTGGGTCCGCCCCCGCGCGATGTTCGAGGGCAGCATCACTGTGGATGGTGTGGAGAAGCCGCGGTTTGCTTACATAGCAGGCTAAAATAGACAAAAAAAAGGCTTACCCGAAGATAAGCCCTATCGTCCTTTGGACGATGATTAGGGTTTTAGGCGCAATAGCACCCCGAAAACCCCAAAAGTAAATGGGAAGGTTGCCAAAATCGACAACACTGCCCCCACATAGGGTAACAATTGCCCAATTAAAATCCCTACTACGAGTAGGACAATTCCGGCAATTATAAAAACCCAAGCTCTTTTTTTGAAAAATTGTCTTATATTTTCCATGTTTTAAAGTTTAAAAAAAAACTAAATTGCAGCTTTCTAGGATGTTGCCATCCCTGCAAAGAATATTATACCCCGTTAGAAAGTCCGGGTAGGCGATACTGATTTTACCTCGTTTTTGTTGCCAAAAATGAGAATAAAATAAGCAAAGTCTACCTAGAGTATACCCGATTCAGGGTGCTTGTTTTATGACAGTTTTGTGAAGATTCGCAGCGTGGAGGATGCCTCACCGCTTCCGCACCACCTCGCCCTTGGGTGCTGGCGGCGGCGGGGTGAGGGTAAAGCAGCGGCCAGCCACCTCAATTTCCACCCCCTCGGCGCGGATTTCAAGCGTGCCGCCGGCCTGCGCAAGCGCGTCGCGGATGGCGCCTAGCTCGGCGCTACGGCTGATTTTCCCATCCGCCAGCCCGAAACCGAGATAGTCCTCGACCGTATCTGCCACCCCCGGCTCGAGGTGCGGGTCAGCGCGCAGCACCCTCGCAATCTCCTGAATCTGCGGGAACATCTTCTCCGATTTCTGGATGGTCGCTGCCACCCGCGCGTCATACGCCTTTTGCGTTTCACCTTTTTTATGCGCCAATGCCCGCGCGATAACATCCTCCGGCCCCGGCGCCGCTTTTTCCTTTGGTATGGTTTTCCCAAGCTCTACCACATACTGGTCAAGCGCCGCCCACTCGCCCTGCGAAAGCGCACCCTCAATCAGCGGTGCGATCTTTTCTATAAAGCCGGTAGCCGTGACCGAGCGATTATTGCTGTACACAAGGCTATTGGCTCCATCCACCGCCACATAAATAATGCTCCCACCCGGCGAAGTGCGCTCAATCTCGATCAACTTATCGCTGGACTCGATCACCGTAATTTTTCCGCCACCCGGGCGCACGGCGGTCGTGTAGCGATAGCCATCCTTCTCGTATTTATCCGTCACTCTATAATTTCCCGACATGGAAGCTATTATACCCGGCAGCGGTTAATTTTCCGTTTAATTTCGACGAAATCTGCCAAAAACCGTCTAAAATAGTCTAATTTCTCATCACGTCTTCCCCTGCCGGGCGTAGTATGCTAGCCTCGGGGGTGATGACGAGCACAAAAACGCCGAAAAAACCCCGTTACGCCAATGCGCTCAGCGCGCAGGTGGCGGCGGTCGTCAACGGCCTCTACCGTTTCCGCGAGGAAGCCCCCGCGCTCGCCCGCCTCGCCCAGCTGCGCACCGCCTATACCCACGCCAGCGAGCAGGAAGACGACGCCCGCACCCTCACCCTCTGGATCCGCAATTTCGAGGTGAGTGAGGACGAAGAACAAGCCGGATTCCTCGGCCATTACGCGACGCTGCGCGTGGTGCGGATGAAGAACGAAGACGCGCATTACACCCTTACCGCCACCAAAATCATGCGCGAGCTGAAAACCCACCCCGTGCGCAAACGCCCCGCCGCGCGCTGCCCCAACTGGGGACACCCGGTGCTACGCAGCGTGCTCAAGGGCAAGGAATACGCGAATATCCACGAAGCTGCCGACGCACTCGAAGCGCTCCATCTCGAATATCCCGAAACCACCATTCCGGGCGACAGCATGAGCAAGCTGTATCTCATGATCTTCAGCCGCCGAGACAATCCCAAACAGCCGATCGAAAAATACATCCTCGAGGTCAAAAACCGTCAAGGTGGCGGCTTCATTATCGAGAGCCGCAAAAATACCTTCACCGCCACCAACATCACCCCTCCGAAATCCGAGGATGGCGCCGCGCCCGCCTCACAAGGCCATTTCGCCTCCATGGTTGCGCTCAAAAAGCGTAAGCGCAAACCGGGGGCGTAGAAATCTACAACGCCATCTGCATCATTTTATGCGGAATGCCTGCGTCCATATATTCCGCACTCACCACGGTGAATCCGCATTTTTCGTAGAAGGGAATCGCGTAGCACTGTGCGCTGAGCTTGACGCTAGTCACGCCCGGTTGCTGCCGCGCGAACGCCAGAAGATGCTGCATCAGCTTCTCGCCCAGCCCCTTGCCACGTGCGGGCTTGCGAATGGCAATCCGCTCCAACTTCGCCACATCGCCGAGGATGCGCACCCGCGCCGTGCCCATCGCCTCGCCGTCAACCATCATCAGAAAATGCGTCGCGTCGTCTTCATAGGCGTCCCACTCATCCGCAGGCGGCACGCTTTGTTCCACGAGAAACACTTCTTCGCGAATCGCCCGCGCCACGGCAAACTGCGCCCGGTCGGCCGTGGTAAATGCGTGGTAGTGCAGCGCCATCACGCGCCCGCAATCTGCTTCGCCACTGCTGCGGCCTGCACGCGCAGTTCCGGCACAGCGGTCGATTCAAGTAGCTGCCCGGTCATCCAGGTGCCCACCACGTAAAGCTGCGGGTGCGCACTTCCCCACGCGCGGCAACTTGGGTCTACCGCCACGCCGATGCCGTTGCCATGCGGCTCTACCACATGGTCGGCAAGCAGTTGTTTCATCAGCGGATTGCGGCTTTCTGTCGCCCGCAGCACGCTGCCCGTGCAATTGATGAGATGGCTGGGGCGCAGCTCCGCGATGCGCGCCGCAATATTTTTGCACGCCTCAAGGCGCAACTTTGCATCTCCCGCCAGTTGCGCCGCAATTTCCGCCGCCATGCGATGGCGATGCACATTCCACAGCGGCATCAACCGCGCAATAAACCGCTGCTGGTCGCGCGCCGAAAATTTCTGCCAGAGCGTTTGCGTGTGTGGACGCAACCCGTCGATCACCGCCCGCCAATCACCCGTTTCCGCAATCTGCTGGCGCACATAGTGCAGCAATGCCCGGAGGTTTTTCTGCGCAAAAAGTTCGTCCTTCTGAAATTCAAAATGGCTCGCACGCAGTGCGTGCGCCGCTGGCCAGTTTCCATGGCGCGAAGTGGCGATGATCTCGCCCGTGTATCCCGCCGCGCGCAGCGACATCACCGTGTCGACTGCTGTCAGCCCCGCGCCCACCAGCATCACCGGCGACGCCCACTGCGCCGCACCCGCGAGCGCGCCCTCTGCCCACGGTGTCTGAATCACCTGCGTGCCTTCCGCTTGCCATGCAATGGCTTTCGTTTCGTTGCCGATGGCGAGCACTGCCGCCTCTACCGCAATCGCATCACCCCGCGCGGTGAGGATGGCGAGCCCGCCCTCGGTGCGCACCCGCGTCGCGCGCGTCTCCACCAGCTTCAGCATCACCCCACGTTCGGCGGCGGCTTCCTGCGTGCGGCGCCAGATATCAGCGAGATACTCCCCATAGAGCGCACGCGGCACGAACTCCGTCGGCGCGTAGTCCTGCGTCAGCTTCCAGCGCTGTTTGGCGAGCGCCCCGTTCGCCGTTTGCATCCACGCATAAAACCCGTCGATGGCGTCCGGGAATGCGCCCATGCGCCCCGCTGTCACGTTGAGCAAATGGGCGGTGTCGCCGGTGCCATAGGCCATGCCGCGCGCCGAAAAATCATCGGCTATAATATAAATAATGCCTCCCGGCGCAGCTTGGCGCACGAGATGCGTCGCAACCATGAGGCCGGAAAAGCCGAAACCGATAATACCAATGCGCCGCGCGGCCATGCGCTAAGCGTCGTCCGCGTCGAGCGTCTCGCGGCGTGACTTCGGAATGCGGGATTTCATGATGCGATAGACCGTTTCGATCTGCGTACTTGCCGCCGTCGTGAGCAGGAACGGAAACGCGCCATGAATCATAATCACCAGCGAGGCGTAGAGGAACCGTGCCGACATCGTCGTCGTGAACCAGAGATGCTGGAGATACGTCTCGCCCGCCTCTTCCGGATGCTCGGTAAACGCGCGGTGTGCCTGCGCTTTCAGCTCGCGTGCTTTTTGCTGATGCTCCTCGCGTAACAGCCACGCCTTCGCGAAGCGGAAATAGCGCAGCATTTTTTCTTTCATCTCGGCAATGTCAGTCATGCGGCATTCTCTACCGTGAATCCCCCGCCTTGGCAAGGCGCACAAAAAAACGGCCGGAGTTTCCTCCGGCCGCAAGTGGGGGTATGTTAACGAACTGAGAAATCTAGCGTTTCGGCTGCGCGCTGCCATCCACCGACGACGCAGGTGCCGAAGCAGGAGCTGGCGCAGGTGCCATGTCGTTATGCGGCGCAGGATATTCACGCACAGGCTCCGGACGTGGGCGCGGCGGCATTTCCATCGGGCGGCCTTCCATCGGCGCGGGGCCACCGGCACCCATACCCATCGGGTGGCCATGATCCATGCCCTCATGCTGTTCATGCATCTCATGCCGTTGCTCACGACGCTCCATGCGTTTTTCCTTGCGCTGCTGATGCATCTCACGGCGGTCATCACGACGCTCACGGCGATCGCCACGCAGCTCTTTCTTGTCTTCATGACGCTCCACGCGATCCTGATGTAGCTCCTGACGGTCCTGCTTGATTTCCGCCTTACCCTCGGCGACACCTGCAGCATCACCCGCGCGGCGGTCATCGCGCAGTTCCAGACGGTCCTGGTGCATCTCTTTATGGTCGCCTACAATCTCGCGGCGGTCGTCGCGCACAGCAGCACGATCATCGCGCAGCGGTTGCGCATTTTCATACGCCGCGTTGGCAGCGGCCACGTTTGGTTCGCGTCCAATATTCGCCGGAGCTGATTCCGCAAACGCCGCGCCCGCAGCAACAAGGGTGAGCGCCGTGCAAGTCAGCAACATGGATTTACGCATCATAAATATCTCCTAGGGTTACAGTGAAAAAAAGCCGGATAAAAACAGGATAGAAATGCGATTCTTGTCGTCGAGAACCAGCCATAGCCCAGAGCGATGATACGAAACTGAAGAAAACCGGTTTTTACCCCCATATTTTTGCCATTGACGGGGGCAGATGATTCGTCTACACGCTCCCCTGCCCAGTTTGGGGCGCATAGTTGCGCGTGGGGATGTAGCTCAGTTGGTAGAGCGTCTGCTTTGCAAGCAGAATGTCGCAGGTTCGATTCCTGTCATCTCCACCATTTTCCCAGATGCCCAGCGTCATTTTAGCTACCCGCGCCCTCAGCCGCGCCTTGGGCGGGGTTTTTATTGCCAGAATGACCGGAGACTATCGCTGGTAGGGCAAAACGGGTCTATTTTGACGGGTTATCTCTAGGGGCGAATGTGCGGGTCAAGATAGGCAAGACATGCTGAATATACAAGTTTAGTAGGTTAGTCTGCTCTGTCTCTGGACCTATAAGCAAGTGCATACTATATAGCTCATAGAGTCGGGTTAGAAATTAAACTAATAGTATTCTCAAGGCGCAGGACATTGAATGCCCAAAAACTATACATCTGAAGCACGAGATTTTCTTGAAGCGCTTGCGGACGAGCTTGAAGTCAGCGAAGCCCGCTATGCTGAGGCCGAGAAAAGCTATAAGTCACTAGGTGACTGGCTTGGCCGCGACGCCTCATCCCTGCGCCAGTATAAACCCGTTGTCTACGTTCAGGGCTCATTCCGGCTTGCAACGGTTATCAAGCCCTTGACGGATGATGAAGATTACGACGTCGATTCTGTTTGCGAATTGCAGCTGCTTGCCAACAGTCAGCTAAGCCAAGAACAGTTGAAGAAAATGGTCGGTACAGAGGTAGAACTGTATCGGCGTGCGCAAAACATGGTGAAGCCTTTGCGTGAAGGGCGGCGTTGTTGGGTTTTGAATTATGCGGATGGCGCGCAGTTCCATATGGACATTGTCCCAGCATTACCCAATGCCTTAGAGCATCGCCGCTTGCTTGAAGCGCATGGGTATAGCGCGCACTACACTTCTACCGCCGTAGTCATCACCGACAACGAACATGAGCATTATCGCTACGTTTCTGCGGATTGGCCACGATCAAATCCGAAAGGCTATGCTCTCTGGTTCCGCGCACAGATGGCGTCAAGTTTTGAGGAACGTCGTCGGGCATTAGCTGAAGCGATTCGAGCCAGCGTTGAAGACATCCCGGACTACCGCGTGCGCACTCCGCTTCAATCAGCCATTATGATTCTCAAGCGGCATAGGGACATCATGTTCGCAGACAACATGGAGATTCGGCCCATCTCAATTATTCTTACCACGCTGGCGGCGCATAGCTACAAAGGCGAAGCAACCATCGCTGAAGCCTTGTTAGCTATCCTTACCAAGATGGACAGCTTCATTGGCCGGAACGGTCGTGGGCATGCCCTTATTCCCAATCCGACTGATCCATTAGAGAACTTCGCTGATAAATGGGTAGATCACCCAGAACGCGAGCAAGCTTTCTATGAGTGGTTACAGCAGGCAAGGCATGATTTTACGCAGATAGCAGCCCTCGCTGATCGCCACCGTATCCAGAAACTTATGGAGAATCGCGTCGGCACGGAACTCGCTAAACGGGTCGGCACTCGTGCTACGCCGAAAAGCAGCGGCCTGCTACGCAATATGACCATTGCACCAGCTGCCGCAGCACCTATTGCACCGGCTTTTGGCAATCAGCCGCGCGTACCTACCACCAACCGGGGTTTTGCGTGATCTGGTGGACAGGTTTACCTAGTCGCTTACGCAGCGAACGTGCGGCGATTGCCGACTTGCAAGAGAAAGCCTCTTGGCTAACTGATGTAAAGTGGGCCTTTGAGACTGATTGTAACGTATCAGCGGAATTTATAATTCAACACGGCGATGAATCGTTCCCACTAAAAATCGTTTATCCCAATTTTTTCCCCGATACTCTTCCGCAAATTCTACCATGCGAGGATATACGCGTTTCTGAACACCAATGGGGTAAAGGTGGCGAACTTTGTTTAGAAATTCGCGCGGATAACTGGGACCCAGCATATACCGGCGCTATGATGATCGAGAGTGCTCATCGACTTATTGCCGGAGAACGACCACCGGGTGATGAGGGCGCCGAAGTTCCCAATGCCCACAGAATGTCTCAAGGACAGGCGACACGCGCGGCGACCAAGCGATTGCTACTACCACTCGCCGCCAAGGAAATTCTTGTCGGCCTAACAATAGACCAGTCTGTAGAGCTGGAACTCCAAGAGCATAATAATAATGAGCATTGGCTTATCCAACCGACCCGTATCGGGTCAGCGGATGACCCTTTATGGTATGACGATAAGCGAGTAGTCGATGCCCTGCAAAGAACTGGCCTAGCAATTCATCTAGGCCCAGTTCCTATCCCGCTTACTTCCACCGGAGAACAATTACAGAGTCTTCTAGCGGCTATTAGCTTAGATGAAATATGGACAAGGGTTACAACAGAGACTCAATTTTACCTGATACTTGTTGGGAGTGAGGAATGCCGACTGCTGTGGAGCTTCACCCACGATGGGACTACCCTTTTAATGCGCTACACAACCATTGATTTCCCAGCTCCACAGCCTCGTTTAGCAGCAAGCCATGCACCACTCTCTACCAAATCCGTGGCTATTGTGGGCGCAGGTTCAATCGGATCAAAAATTGCCGTCTCCCTTGCGCGAGCGGGGGTCCAGGACTTTGTGCTGGTTGATGAGGATATTCTCACTCCTGGCAACCTTGTCCGCCACGATCTCGATGCGCGTTCAGTAGGCATGCACAAGGTCGATGCCCTTACCACCCGCTTAAAAGAAATCAGCGTTCACACAAGCATCATAAAGCGACGCATCAAGCTGGGTGGCCAGGAAAGTGCGGCAGCTACTGATTCAGCCCTCCTTAATATGGCCAGATGCGATATTATCATCGACGCTACAGCAGATCCTCAGGTTTTTAATCTATGCGCAGCTGTCGCACGCAATGAGCGGAAGCCAATGGCATGGGGCGAAGTATTTGCTGGCGGTTTCGGAGGGCTTGTCGCTCGCATTCGTCCGGATATTGAGCCACCACCTCATGCAGCGCGTGGGCAGATTACAGCATGGATGAATGCACAAGATCGCCCATGGCCCGAAGGTATTGCAACCGACTATGGGATGGATCGCGATAATCAGCCACCGTTAATTGCCGATGATGCCGATGTCTCAATTATCGCTGCCCATCTCACTCGACTCGTAATCGATACGCTACTTAATGGCACGAACAGCGCCTATCCCGCGTCAGCCTACGCGATTGGACTCACTGCATCATGGATCTTTGAAGCACCGTTTGACACGGCACCAATTGGATTTGTGCCGCAAGACCAATGGGGCGCACCCCGTGAGTTAGACGCCCCTAAACAATTGAAAATTTTAGCCGAAGAACTATTCCCAACTGAGAATGAGCCAACCGATGCAGCTTGAGTTCGCGCAGGCAGTTAAATCCCGTTTAAAAGGGCATCTCCTTGCTGCTCGCCGTATGGAGATTGGCGGTGTACTAATGGGTGAGCAAATCGCACCTGGTCATTTCCGCATCGTCGATTTTTCAGTCGATACTAAAAGCGGTGACAGCAGCCGGTTTATTCGCAGGCCAGAGCATCATCGCGAAGCACTAGATGCATTTTTTGCAAAGACTGAAGCGGATTATAGCCGCTTCAACTATCTAGGCGAATGGCATTCACACCCCAGCTATGAGGCCCGCCCCAGCCATCAAGATGTGGCCGAGATGAGAACCCTCGTGGAAGAAGAGGACGGCATTCCATTCTCGGTATTGCTGATCGTACGCACCCGCTGGTGTATTAAACTCGATTATTCAGCGCTGCTATTCCAACGTGGCGGCCATATTCAGGAGGTTTCTTTTGTCTAGGCAGTTCATTGAAAGCAATGCGGAGTATTTTTTCCGAGCAGGGACCGACTTCCTTTTTCGCCGACGCCATCCCGGCACCATTATGTTGCGTATAGCATCGGCACTGCTTTTAGGCCTGCTTGCAGGTATGGCATTTAATATTTCCATACCAACTGGAAGTGGAACGTTCGCATTTAGCTTCAGTAACGGAGAAACTCCAAATTGGTTATACATCGGTGTTTTTGGCGTCGCAGTCGTAGCGTTTGGTATAGGAATCATCTGGACTAGTCGTGCGCTCGCTGCAGAAGGCCGCAAGCGAGTCTATGCAATTGAATTACGCGGGCTGCGAGATACTAGTGGATGCCCCCTCTACAAAGCTATACCAAGCAGCCTTGAAGGCCGTCGCGATCAATTGCTTATTAATTTGAGGCAAGGCCAGGACGGGCATATCAGTGAACCTACTGCCGCAATACGTAAAATTGCAGCTCTACCGCATGACCTCGAAACGCGAGAACAAGGCATTGACCGTTCCGACATTAGTTATGTTCTAGGGGGACTTGCACCTGTACCGCTCAGCTTTTTAACCGGTGTGCTTACCGACGACGAGTGTGCCGTCATTTTTATGGACTGGAATCGCCATCATGATCGCTGGTCTGCACTTGATGCGGTTGATGATGGCAAACGGTTTGTAATCGACGGTCTCGACATTGTCCCATCTCAAGCTCCGGATGTCGCATTAGCTATCTCAGTATCCTATGATGTTGACTTGGCAGGAGTGGAGTTAAAACTGCCTAATATTCCACTGGTTGAGATGCGACTTGAAGATGGCACTCCTGATGCCCATTGGTCTAATGAGAAACAAGCGGCAATGGGGCAGCAATTCTTAGAAACGCTAATTAAACTCAGTAATCTTGGCGTTGGCACAATCCATTTATTTATGGCTGCCCAAAACAGCATAGTATTACGCTTTGGCCGTCTCTACGATAAGCGTAATTTGCCGCCCATTATCGTTTATCAGTACGAGCGCTCGCAAACGCCACCTTTCGTTTGGGGTATACGCATGCCGGTAGCAGGCACACCTGATGCCACCGTTGTTAATTGACTTCTAGCGTACCCTTCTAGCTAAGCTATTCACCGTCCAATCCGCTGGCTGAGTTCCGGCAACAACTGACTCAACTACCTTAGGTGGCAGGAATGCCAGCTTCAGCAGTCGGCTGACATATCCTTGATCCAGCCCTTCACGTTTGACGATATCGGCAACGGATGTAACTTTGCCTGTGGCTAGTTCATCGAACCACAAGCGAGCGCGGGCGACAGCTTTGAGAAGGTTAGGATCGGGCTTACCCTTGCACTCACCGACGACCATGCGCATCTCGACGCCACGGCGCTTGATTTCCATAGGTAGATCAGCAGTGATGATTGCAGCGGGTGCCGTGCCGGTTGCTAGTTTGAGCGTCAGCTGCAGACAATCCTGTTTCAGCATCACCCTTTCCAGCACCGGCGGGATAAGCTCGAAATGATCCACCTCGATATCGAGGCGCTTGGCCAGTGTCTGAGCCTCGTGCAGGTATAGCATGACATGCTGCGGCTCCACATTCGCAGCTTCGAGCAACAGCGCCAACTTTGATTGATCGCCCAGCGTGCTGCGCATGGCCTGGATGACGCGTTGCTCGATTTCAAACGCAGGGATACGCCAGCCCTTATTTTTATCTGCACGCGGGTCACTCACGAGGCTTCGGGAGATGTAATAACGATATCGCCTACCTTGTTTGACGGTATGGCTGGGCGATAGAGCTTCGCCGCTGGTATCGAAGAGTTTGCCCGCAAGCAGGCTACGATCAGTGACACGGGTTTTCCTCCGAAGCTCTGGCCCATGGACCAGCAACTGCTGCTGTACCGCATCCCATAGCGCCTGATCGATAATCGCCGTATGCTCCCCATCATAGATCGCATCTTTATGGCGTATCTTGCCAAGATATACGGGATTCGACAGAAGCTGATATAGCCCACCACGGGAGAATGGTACAGGGGTGCATAGCTCTCCGTCATGGACGCGCGCCTTGTTGTAGATGCCTCGGGCAATTAGATCTTCGCGCAAGACGCGCACGCTGCCGACCTCCAAATAACGGCTGAAGATGCTGCGCAATGCATTGGCTTCTTCCTCATTCACGACCAGTTTCTTCTCTACCCGGTCATAACCCAGCGGTGGGTGACCGCCCATCCACATGCCCTTCTTTTTAGAGGCGGCGATCTTATCGCGTATGCGCTCGCCGGTGACCTCGCGTTCAAACTGGGCGAAGGACAGAAGCACATTCAGCGTCAGCCGCCCCATGGAGGTGGTGGTATTAAATTGCTGGGTGACGGAGACGAAGGAGACTTTATGGCGGTCGAACACCTCGACCATCTTCGCAAAATCATGCAGGGAGCGTGACAGGCGATCAACTTTGTAGACAACGACCACGTCGATCTTGCCCGCTTCTATGTCAGCCATAAGCCGTGTTAGCCCAGGGCGACTCATATTGCCGCCGCTGTAGCCCCCATCATCATACTCTGCGTGTATTAGCTGCCAGCCTTCATGCTTCTGGCTAAGGATGAAGGCTTCACTCGCTTCGCGCTGTGCATGCAGGGAGTTAAAGTCCTGTTCCAGCCCTTCCTCAGAGGATTTGCGCGTATAGATGGCGCATCTAAGCGGCTTTGTCACGGCTTCGCCCTCCCTTGATTAATCCGAAGAATCGTGGGCCGGACCATTTAGCGCCGGTGATGCGGTGGGCTGCTTCGGTCAGTGATTTTAGCTGCTCACCGTTGAGTAGCACTCCACCGGGTATGATGATGACTTCATAGGTGACCCCATGCCATTCGCGGATGAGGCGCGTGCCGGGTTTCATGACTAGCGGCGGCGTGATGCCCGGCTTACCGGCTGCGGCTTCTTCCGCTACCTTCATAAGGTAACGATGCGTCGACGGCTTCAGACCCCCATGCGCGCGTTCCTGCAGACGGTAGGCACAGGCCATACGCAAGAATTCCGCACCGATCTTGATGGGTGGCTCGATATGGTACAGCTCCCGCCAGAGGTCAGCGAGCTGCTGACGGTCCAAGCGGGGGAGCCTTGCCAATTGCTCGGCAAGGCCCCGGTCCATTTTCGCGGCCATTACCGCACATCCGCGATGCGATACATGCGACCGCGTTCACCGAACTCGGTGATGAGCGGCAAACCGAGGCGCTTTTTCAGCACGCCGGACATGGTGCCGTGCACGCTGTGGCGCTGCCAGCCGGTCGCTTCCATCAGCTCCTCGATAGCGGCGCCCTTGGGTCGTTTGAGCAGGCTGATCAGAATTTGCTGTTTGGAGGCCGCAGGCGCTGGTGGCTGAGGCAGCTTAGATTTGGATTTACCGATGATGATTTCTACGGGGGCAGCGGCTGATTTCGCGGCACGTTGTTTCGGTGTTACCGGTTCAGCAGCTTCGATACGGTTGGATTTTGCTTTCGACATGGGATTCTCCTTCAGGTTACGGCCTCAGCGGAATGCTGGGGCTGGTACTGCCTGAAGCCCGGGTTGCGGGCTGGGAGTGCGAGTGATCGCCGCGTTGATGACAGCAATGCTTGCCGCGCGGGGGAAGTCGAGTTCTTTCTTGCTGCGCACGGCGACTCTTTCAGTTGTATTTCCTGTCCAGCCACGCTAACGGTTTTGGTGAAGTGGTTATTTGACCATTTTGGGGCTTTACAACCTCTTAACTAGTGGCGGTTTTGTGCACCGTTATCCGCACCCCTCTTCCATATGGTCGAGGGGGCGCATGTGTATGTCCAAGGCGAAAGCCTAAAGACATGCGCGACCTTTCCACTAGTTAGGTTTGTAAACCCCTCGATCACCAGTGGAGGGGAGTTATGGATTCTATCGTCTGGATTTTGGTTCTCGGCGCCAGTGTTTGGGTACTGATTGATGCGAAGACCATCGGTGTTAAAAAAGGACAGATTCCTGGATTCTTCAATATGGGGGCAGTGGGCTGGTTCATTGCGTGCCTGCTCTTCTGGATTGTCGCCTTTCCTGCCTATCTTGCGAAGCGCCCCGAATATAAAAAAGTCAATGCAGGGTATACAGTAGCCAGTACGGTGAGGACGAAAGGCAAATCGGCGGCTAGTAAAATCCTGTTCCTTGCTGTCATCGGCATTGCAGGGCTTTATATCATGGGCGGTGCCGATGCCTCGAATCAGAGATCAGAAAAAAACAGCCATAATTATGCCGATACGTCTCATGTTCCCGTAGAGGAACCAGAGAATTATCCAAACGCCAAAGATGGCACGAAAGCATACGAAGAGTGCGTGATAAAATCCATCAAGCAAGGTGATGCATCAGAGGTCACTTTGCATAAATGTGTTAAAAAGATCGGGGAGATGCGATGTATCGACCAGGGTGTCTACTCAGATCCAGTGTATGATGGAGCGCTCGAGGGTACTTTGGATACCCGCTGCTTCAAGTCGTTATTCAATGAATATATACGACTTTTTGCAAAATACGCGAACCAAGAGCAAAGGGATGAGTGGAAAAGGGTGAACGGGACGGATATCACATCGGACGCAAACGAATCCCCAACAATTTTGTACGATCAGGATGCTCCGCAAGCGGCAACCATATCAACGGCAACGGCAGAAGCAGTGCCGACACTGAGTGATGACACAAAAGAGGCTCAGGATGCAAGCCCGCCATCGGCACCGCAGCATTGCTATCAGAATGTGCCCCGGGGTGCGCCTTGTTTTCCTAGCCAGGCTGCATATGAAGCTTGGGCTAAAGAACGCAACGATGCACAAATGGAGGTTTTCCGAAAAGAGAGAGAGAAGAAACCGAGCGAAGCGATGGAAAAGTCGTGGAATGGTTTGCGGCGCTGCCTGCTTCATTCGATCGCAACCGGCGCCCCGGATACAGTAACGCTTCAACGGTGTGTGAAGCTAGGGATCACCTGGTGCAATGCAGCGGGCACTAAAACGTCGCCACTCAGCCGTGTAGACCCCGTTTCCGGGCAGATCATTATAGACAATCCGAACTGCTCCTACAACCTAGCCGCAGAGTATCAATCTGCTTATGACGCTTATGTAAGCGAAATGAATAACTACACGAGCATGGGAGCATCAGCGTACGCACCGATTGCGTTCGATATTCGAAAATACAAGTCAAAAGCGATACCTTATTACCAATGATTTCTGCGCGAATACACAATCCTAGGAGACTGTAAAAAACGCTATCTTGCGTGGTGATAGGACAACGCAAAACGCTTGATCAATCAGGAATGACCAGCCTGATTTTATCCAACGTCTTTTGAGTACGGGCTATTGCATCGAGAATGGGTTGTTTATCTGGACATTCTGGATGATCTAACAAAAACTGCTCGCACTGCTGAATGTAGAAGATGTAATCCGCTTTGTGCGCGCGGAGTGCATCCCACTCTTTTTTCTCTTCGGGTGTCATCGGCCCCATGATCTGGGCGGCGCCAGTACGCACATCAATCCGAATATCATTGGGGTGTGGTAAGGGATCAGGAATAGGCAGTTTTTGTAACCGACACTCCTCAATTTTGGTTTCCCAATGATACTTGTACTCAATCAGTGTTTTTAGATACTCATCCCGCAGGCATTGTTCTTTCTTCTCTACTTCCTCAACCATATTTATAAAAACACGTTGTGCGCGCACCTGCCCTTTGGCCGCAGAGACGGCCAACGAACGAACCGTAGCTTGCAGCATTGACATACTGATGCGCCGTTCACCATCATGCACAGGAACAGCACGATAGGCCTCTTGCATAACAATACTACTAAGCCCCTCTCCAGCCATCCCTGATTTGATATTCCGGCTCCCTAACGCACGCCCTTTCGGGTTGCCAGACTGCCCTCTTTTAAAACGTGTCTCAGTTGGCGGTTTCTTGTATCCGACCTCGTATTTCTCTGAATCATGCGTCATGAGAAGCCTCCTTAGTTGCTGCGATACTGTCAAATGTTAGCCCTGATACGGCGTGCACAGCTTGCTGGCCGGTGATCGCCTGCCAGCGGCGAATAGCGGTATCGACATAGAGTGGATCCAGCTCAATCCCACAACATCGCCGCCCCACACGCTCGGCGGCCAGAATCGAACTGCCCGAGCCAATGAAGGGGTCAAGCACGACATCACCGCGTGCCGAGCAATCGAGTATCGCATCCGCCACCAGTGCAACGGGCTTCACCGTGGGGTGGAACGCTAGCGCATTGCCTTCCTCGCCTTTGCGACCAAAGCTGTTCGCGCCTGGATAGTTCCAGACATTGGTGCGATAACGACCATACTTGCCCAACTCCACATTGTTCCGGTGCGACGCCGTGTCCTGCTTGAACACAAAGACGAACTCATGCTGGCTACGATAAAGGCTGCCCATGCCGCCGTTATCCTTCACCCACACGCAGATATTTTTGAGTTCGTGGTAAGCCTGCTCACCCGCCGCTAACAATTCCTGCGCATGTCGCCAATCCATGCAGATGAAGTGGAGTGCGCCGGCTGCACTATGCTGCGCCATCAAACCGCAGGCAGTTGCAAGAAATTCCGTGAACTGCAGCTGGGACATCTCACCCGATGCCATCGGAAATTCTCGGTGTTTGTTGGCGCCGAGCCCCGTGCAATGCCCATCAACCTTCACATTATAGGGTGGATCCGTAAAAACCATATCGGCCTTAGCGTCGCCCATGAGGGTGATATACGACTCTGCCTGCAACGCATCACCGCAGAGCAGGCGATGCAGGCCAAGATACCACTTATCGCGCAAAGCACTCACCGCTTGCCCGGTGGGTGGCACAAAATCATCAACGGCCTCTGGTGCCGGAGGCGTCACCCCCTCAATCCGGATATCTATCTCGGCCATGGTGAAACCAGTAACCTCAAGGCTGAAATCCGGCACCTGCAGAGACAGGTCGAGGAGCGCCTTACCCAACAGGCGCTCGTCCCAGCTTGAATTCTCCGTCAATCGATTGTCTGCAATAGCGAAGGCTCGCGCCTGCGCCTCGCTCAGATGATCCAGTTGAATGACTGGAACCTCTTTCCAGCCGAGCAACTGCGCCGCTAACACGCGGCCATGACCCGCAATAATCTTGCCCGATGCATCAATCAGCACTGCCACAAGAAAGCCAAACACCTTGATGCTTTCGGCAATCTGCTTGATCTGTCGCTTGCTATGCACCCGCGCGTTGCTTGGGTCTAGTGTAAGGCTGTTTATCAGCCGATAGGTGATAGTTAGTGGTGTGTTCTCAATCATTTTTCCCTCCCTTAGTTGGTATATTCACCATAAGGGGGGGTGTGCAGTTAGCGCTGCTAACGTCGCATCATTTCTTTTTCGAGAAATACCAGCGAGAAAGGCTATTTTCCTTGAGAATTAGGGCTTCTGTCTGTGCCACACTATCCGTGTATAATTTATATTTTCCGTCGCGCATTTTCGTGATGGTCAGCCCTTCAATAAAGCCTTCCATTCCGCGCGATAGGAAATCCACGAATGCCGTGCCGTTTTTCTTTTCACGCCGCATCATATCCTTAATTTCTTTGCGCAATCCCTTGCCTTTGCGCTCTCGGGGCTGCCTGGCGCTATCGCGATTCTTGCGATCGATCTGCAGTTTGTGCGCAATGACTGGATCAAATTTTGTTACTTGCTCGATAAAACGACGTGCATCATCCACTTTGAGCAGCGCATGTGCCGCAAATCCTAGCGCCATCTCTTTTGACAGTTTAGCTCGCTTTAAAGCGTCCATTACTTCCGTATGACGCCAAGAATATCCGCGTTCCCGCGTCTCGGCCAATCCATGGCAAATATCCGCATCAAGCGCCTCAAAAATTTCTCTCATGCTCGCTGGCCGAGCCAGTGTTACTCTCTTCTTCATATCATTACTCTTTTGGTCAGATGCTCCAAAAATCCAAGCCTAGTATTTCTGAGCCAGTTGTCGAGCCAAGATAGAAATCGACATGAAACTTATGGGAGCACTGTGGGCGTGCTCTGTATCGGTTTCAAATACCATAGTCTGGGGACTGCTGATTGGCTAATGGCTAAGTATATATGAAATACCCGCTTTCTCTCATAAGACATCGCTTCTCTTGCACTTGATTTGTGCGCGCCTAAATCTGGGCACCTGACTTACTAACGTCAGGTTTCGAAATGGTATTGGCGGGCACTGTAGAAGCACTCAGCACCACGCCTTTGTCCTTGAACTTCTCGTTTATTTTGGCGATGGCGGCGGCGAATTCTTTGTCGTCGAACTGGCCATCTTTAAGCGTTGCATCGCCCTTGCTGATGTTGTTGCCATTGGCGTCAATGCCATGCTTGTAGAGGTTTAGCATTTCGCTGAGCACTTTATCCTGCAGCGCCTTGTCCCCGAAGGCCGGGTTCTGCGCGATGAGGTTTTGCAGTTTGGCCTCGTTGCCGGTGAGAGCCGGAGTTGATACCCCCGGAGCCGTTACCACAGGCTGCACCGCCTGCATCTGCTGTTCGAGCGCGAGGAGGCCGTTTTTCGCTTCCTGCAGCGGCGATAGCTTGCCATCCTTCGGTGCCGCGAGATGCACCTGCGCAAGGTCGATGGTGTGCTTGGTATCGGTGAGCACCTTGGTCAGCTGCTTGGTCTGCGCGTTGTCATGATAGATTTCGTTCATGCCGGATGTCTTCTTGTGCTTAGCAATCAGCCCATCGTTGGCTTTCTCGACCTCCGCCAGCTCCTTCTGTGCAGCGGCGCGCTGCTTCTCGATGGTGGCAAGCTGTACCTTCGCAACCTCAAGCGCATGAGGCTCGGTGATCAGCCCTTGCTGCTGCTGTTGCTGAATGCCTTGCAGCAGCGTTGCGATCTGCACATCCGTGGTATTAATCACATCCATCGCATGCTGCAGGGTTTGCGCGTTCTTGGCCTGCGTCTTGGCGATGCCGGTATAAATCGTTTGTGCCGAGGCCCCCAAGCTCTCAGTACGCTTCTGCGCCACCCAACCATCGGCATTCGCGTTAAACTGCGCGATATCGTTCTTCATGCTCGGCGTCACCGGGTTCTTCAGGAAGAGTTCCAGCTCTTGCAGTTCCTTTGTTTGTTCCTCTTTATGCAACTCTGCCGCACGCCCTGTCAGGGCGATATGGGTGCTCTCCGATGGTGACTGAGAATAGAGGCTGCCATTATTGCTGCGCGCAAACTGCTCCTGAATAGTATTTGCACCTTTGCCATACATCGGGTCGCTTGTCAGCGCGGCATGGGCTTTCTTATAATCATCCTGCGCGTGTTTCAGCTTCGCTGCATCGACCGGGCCTTTATGCGAGATCAGTTCCACCAACGCACTCTGCGACTTGCTGTATGCCTCAAGCTTCGCATTCACCTGCACCACTTCCGGCGGGATCACTACTTGGCGTTTGTGGGCTTCGTCGTATTTCTTCTGCAGCGCATCGGCTTTATCGCCAGATGCTTTTGCCGCATCGCGCGAGGATTTGCCAATACCGGTTTTATCACTCACCCAATCGCCGAACTCGGTGACTTTCTCGCCCGCCCAATGCAGAGCCTCGCCCGCGCCAACCAGAGTGGCGCTGGCAGAGCCGGGGTAATAGATACCCTGCGCATGCATTGCATCAAGGGCAGCGGCGGTATTTTTATCGCCGAGTTTCTCGACCAACCACGATTCTGCATCGCCGGTCAGCCCGCCAGCCATCTTGGTGATGTCGCCCGCACTGCCCACCACATCGCCGGTCAGCGAGACAAGACCCGTTGCACTGCCCAGCTTGTAATTGAGCTTGCTGAGTCCCGCATTCAGGCGCTCTTGGCCGATTTCCATCTTGGCCAAACCTTTTTCCCTATTTTCTTTGCCGCCGGACAGAGAGCCCCAATAACCATCGGCAATCTTCAATGCCGGAGTCAGCGTTTTATCGCCGATATAGCTTGCCGTCATCACCACCGCGATACCAAGTGGCCCACCTAATGAGCCACCCGCGATTTCAGGAGCGACCATAGGCATGAGGCGTGGTAGCGCCGCCATGGTAGCCCCATTCACAGTGAGGTTCGTGATGGCCGCATTGCGCTGGTCATCCGTTTTAGCATTCAACAGGTTGATCGCGCTTGGGATCATGCCAACAAGACCCGCTTTACCCGATAGAATCTTATTGCTCGCCAGATCATCCACTACGTTCAGCGCGGCAGAGGTGACCGCCACGCCCGTGCCGAGATTGCCACCGTTGGCTTTGTATTCCTCTGCAATGCCCACCAGCGCACTCAGCGACATCGCTGTGCCCGCGCCGTTGAAATGTGCGCCACGCGGTGCGGAAGATTCCGCATGTACGGAAGAACCGTTCTCTCCCACAATGGTCATGCCTTTGGGCAGCGCCGTGCTCCCATTGCTCAGCGTGCTACTCACAACTTCATGGGCCGTAAAACCATCCGCATCGATGTGCGGGCCGTTGGCATCTGGTGCCGCAATCGACAGCGGCGGCGTCATCACCGGGGCCGTCAATGCTACAACAGGTCGAGGTGGCTGAGGCAGAGGGCGCAGAGGCTGAGGAACATGAAGCACAGGCGGCACGCTCAACGTCTGGCCATTTGGCATCACGCCGCCATTTGCCGCACCATTGAGGATCACACCAGCCGCCAGCTGCGGGCTGATATTCGCATTCCCCACATCCGCAGACGTTCCCAGCACTTCCGCCACCGGCGCGGACACATCCGATGTCTCAGGCTGCTGTGCCTTGAACTCCGCAGCCTTCACTTTCTCGATGGGTTTGTTTGCAAGGCCACCTTCTTCAACGGAATTTTTATCAGCAAATGGATTCTTAACCGGCGTGCCACGCTTACCACGCAGCATTTCCTTATCCCCCGTGCGGAATTCAGCAAATGGTTCTGGCTGATCACCGTCATGCAATGAGGAAGTCCCACTAACAGCTGGCTGTGTAGTCGATTGCGTGGTGCTATTAGAATTGAAAACCGAGACATCGCTGATATTGGCGGAGAGCGGTTGCGTGCCTTCTGTGGTGTTATTCGCGATAACAGTAGGAGTTGTTGGCGGTGACGAAGCGGTGTGGAACTCCGCCACCATCCGCCCAAAATCTTTTGCCACTGCACCCTTCAGCGCGGCGTTGCCAGCGGGCACGTCGATAAAGGTTCCGTTGCCCGCAAGCGGGCTGAACTCCTTCGCCACCACCCCCTGCGAGGCGAGATGGTCAATCACATGCTGGCGCTCTCGCGGCGTCATGTCTTTGGCATCAATGCGCCAGACATTGGTAAATTTCTCGCGGGAATATTCCTGCTTCCAACCCAGCTCCAACGGGTTGCGTGCGGGCTGATACTGCACCTCAGGCGCACCGCCGCTAGTTTCCGTCACGGTCTTGATACCAAACGGCGTGTCGTAGGTCGTGGTGCTGCTGAAATTCCCTTTGCTATCACCGCGCGTTGTCACCTGCGGTTTATATTTCTCCGGGTCAGCCTTAATCGCGCGCTCAATCTTCATCTCGCCAATAAACGCTCTTCCCGCCGCAACCCTATCAGCCATCGCGGGGTGGGCAGCAACATCGAAGCCGGTGAAAGCCTGCACTTGTGCGAATCTCTCTCTACTCTCCACCTCGATATGCGCTATGGTTTCCAGTGAATGCAGATAGGCTTCGGGGTCGCTTGTATGCTCCAATGCATATCGGTCGGCCAAATACTCTTCAGCACGCTCTGCAGCGGAGAATGCATGTCCTTCTGGATTGGCGTTATCACGATACGGAGTGAGTATTTCTACCAATTCAGAAAACGCGACATCCGGCTCGTGGTCGGGGAAATCACGCAAGGGATTGCCGTTAATAAACTCTTGGTATGCTGGTGCCGTTATTGCATCGCGCGTGGCATCCATCACCATAATGGTTTTTTCGCGCACTATTCTATCCTGCATGGACAGATCCATCATTTTGCCTAGAAGATTCAAATCTTCATCGGTTATCAGCCGCATAGAGGTACTTGTGTCCAAAGCGCCCGCAATCTCCTTAAGTAACGAGGGATTCGCTTTCAGCGCCTCAAAAATTTCTATATCCGTTTTCCCAAGAATCGGCTGAATCGCCAGACTGTTTGCATCTACCAAAGGCTTTAGCTTAACAACAAACGCCTGCGCATTCTCGATGGAGCCAAAAGTCTCTATCATCCAGCCATAGGCGCGTTTTGGGTCAGTACGAACAAAATGCTCCATCGAATCGAGCATATTATTGGCGGATATATTCACGCCTATCGTTTGTGTATAAATCCCGTTCTTTGAAACGTGATGACCCATTTCATGGTGTAGAATCCCCTCTGTAAGGGATATATTTCCCTCTGCCCAACCATGGGTGCCAACGTATAACTTTCCCGCCTCACCTTCGACACCCGGCATCATCATGTAGTTATATTTTCCCGATATCATAATATCGGTGTCGAACTTATGACCTGTCTTTGTTTCAACATCTTGAATGAGCGCGGCCAATTTCTCGAGATTCTCTCGAACCACCGGATCATTAAAATCAATGCGATCTGCACCATTCGTCGCATTAAAGAAGCTATGCGAGCCTATCTGTATTGTTAATGGGCTTACATTTTGTAATGTGTTCGCCCCAGGCATCGGTTGAGCTTTAGGAGCTTCAGCCGCGGCTTTGCTAGAGAGGTTCTGCTTTTTCCAACGCTTACCGTCTTCCGTAGAAGTTTCGTTGCCAGACAGATCGTCGATCGGCAATCCTGAACGTTTCGAGCGCGATCTGCCTTTTTTACCATCGAGGGATTCGTAGAGGCCATCATCCGCATTAGGAAGCTGGTCATCTGCGCTGTTGGTGGCGAACGTGTTGTTTGCCGCAGATACGGTGGTAGTTACATCGGCCTTCAGTGGTGTTGAGGGATTTTGTGCTTCTACAAATTTTGCAATACCCAGCGACCGCGCAATTTCCTGAGCGGCAGAGGATTGACTAATAATGGTTTCCATTGTTGCCGGGGATGGAACCCAATTAAAATCACCTACTGTTTCGGCAGCCTTATGTAAATCTGCATTGATTTTCCTGGAGACTGACCCCTTCAGGTCATGTGGAAAATTTACAAAATGGTCGATATCGTTGACATTAAAATCATAGTTGATGCCATTTAAAACTTCGGTGACGTGTTCGCGATTGTTTCTATCAAAACGAATATTTTTAAGAACCGGGTTTAACGCGATTATTTCATCGATCGTTTTTACAAGCGCGGGCAATTTTTGCTGTCCCTCTGCATGGACAGCTGGAGTACGGGCATAGGGGGGCAATCCACCTTGCGCCATATCCATTGCAGTAACGTGATACACCTTCTCTTTTTCGACAAGCACCTCAAGCCCCTCATGGGTCATTCCCTCAGGAAGCTGGTAATGACCAGCAATACCCTTCACGCCGTGCGCTTTTTCATAGTCCCTGGGGCTTGAATACCAAGGCTCTAGCGGTTCCGATTGAAATGTGCGTTGCGTCCATTTCTCCGGCCAGTAGAATCGACCCGGATTGAGTACAACATCCCCCCACCGCACCGACCTTGTTTTGGATGGATTGCTGTTCTCTGGATCAAGATTTGAGACCCCTGCAATCTCACTGGAGGTAACGAATACACCGGGCGGAAGATTACTAGAATTATTGGCTGTCGCTGTGGTGACGGCGCTTAAATGCTCGGTAGTGTAGGTATTTGTCTTCCTCCCACTGACTATCACCGCTTCTTCTGGTGATAGTACTGGCATCACCAATTGTTCCATGCGCGGCAGGTTCTCAAGTGTCACTGGCGAATTGGCCATTGCCGTTGCAAAATGTTTGCGGGCCATGGATGCACCAAAAGTACCCAACTCCTTGGTAAAAGATGCTTTGATAATTGGGTCCACCTGCTCGCCATAGAGCGCTTGACCCATGATGCCTTCCATTGCCTGCTTGCTGCTCGATTTCTTCTGATCTCCGGTTTCCAGCGCGTTGAAGTAATCCGCCATGGCGAGCACTTCTTGCTTAAATTTGGTCAGGAAGGCACGTTCTGGCGCGCCTGCATCCGACTTGTCGATGTTATTTACCAGCGCATCAACAAAGGCTGTTTCTTTACCACCTACGATTTTATTTAACAGATTCACTCGGCTTTGAGCGACCTGCTTGACGGTCTTTGCAAGCACTTTTCCAAGCGCTTCTTTTTGCGTATCGGACGGTAATTCAAGATCGGTCATCCCGAAATCATAGTGATAAATCTGGTCGCCCTCGACCTTGATATTGCCGCCGTGGCGGTCGCGATCCATCGGCATACCCGCCAGCCGTTGCGTCAGTTGCATCGAGGCCATCGCATAGGCGATGTTCCGGCGATATTCGATGGGCGTATTCTCAGGCAGCTTCAAATATTCCGTGCCGGGCGCAAACTCTGCACGTTTATAATGCTCATTTTGCTCGATCAGAGGCATTACGCGGTGGGTATAGGTATGCTCTACACCATCTGCGCCTTTCACTTTTACGACGACACCATCCATGGATTGCTGGGCAATCTGATTCTGTTTTTCAGCCAGTGACATCTGTGTTTCGATCTGGGCGGAATGGCGGGCCTGCTGCACCATGTCGATCACCGGCTTCATGCGCGAATCCTGCTGCGCAATAATTTTTGCCGCCTGCTCCATGAATTGAAACTCGCGATCAGCCATCGCATCAGCATTGGGACGCAACAGCGTATCCGCGTAGTCTTTTCCATCCGCTGCCGTATTGAGCATGGTTATCCCAAACGAACCTGCACCAATACATTTCCCGACATGCGATGTTTTTGACGGATCAAGGAGGCCCGCAGTTTCCATCATGTCGATGGCGTCCCAGCGCGCAGGCTTGTCGTGATCGATCTTGGAGTATTTCAAATCATTACGAATATCTTCCGGTGTGGACGGGTTGCTATGGATCGCCTGCAATAACTTTGCGCCAGCAGGACCCATGTTAGAGAGTACAATATTGAGCGTTTGTCCTAACCGCATCACTTCACCGGGGGCGCGTTGATGCTCCGCACTTAACAACGCCGCTACAAGCATCTGTGCTTCTTTAGGATTCTGGCTGCCGACCGTTTCAATATAGGATTTGACGATGAGCTTGGCGGTTTCAGCATTCTTGTGATTCACGCCGGGCTTAAACATATCGCCCGTGCGGCTTAGTTGGTCATTAATTTGCCGCAGGCCATCACCAACATAGACTCCAGCAACCGATGTATGTTTTATAATGGGGATGAATATTTCTTTAGCTACATGCAGCTGTGCGATATCCTTATAAGAAATGTGCCCCTTTTCTTTACTGCGCTCAAATCCGAGCTCCTCTTTTGCCCTTTCGTTAGCTTTTTCAATCTTGCTATGGATGAATTCCAATCTCTCCGATTGGGTCTGCATGTCTGAGCGACTAAATGGACGGTTGCTACCATTCCCCAATATGCGGTCGAGCATGCGATCCGTAATATGCTCTGCGGTTTCATTAGCAATACCTTGTGGGAAAATAATGTCCGTCAACAAAGCTGCTCTGATCGGTAGAGGCTGATCCCAGAAGGTTTTGTGGAATTTCTCAAACGCGTCTTTTACTTTGGCATCACCCATTTCGTTAAGGATGCCCGCGCGGCTACGGCGGGTGCGCTCTAGAAGGGTATTCTTCTCCCCATTCATAGTTTTATACACGCTCTTGATAGAAGCATCGGAGAGCGGGTGCGATAGAAATTCGAGTAGCGCCGCACGGCGTCTGGGATCAGATTTTGTATCTTCGAGTAGGCCTTCTGCAAAACGCGCTTGGTCGTCATTCTCAAACATGTTCTTTGCCGCGTTTTTATCATGCGTCGTTTTCAGCTCCTTGGCTAATGTCGGCTGTGCCTGAACTTTCTCCGCAACGGCTGAAATGACTTCGCTATGCAATTGGCCAGATAATCCGGCATCTTCACGTAAGCTGGTTATGTAATTTGAGAGTTTTTCAGCATAAGTTGCGGAGCCATCGTCCAGCAGATGATCCATATACGCATGAATATCTTCAACCAATGCAGTTGCTAACTTCTTGCGCGTATCCGGATCGGGAGATTCAAAAGAGCTGGAATTCCCATCGGTGTCTTTACCGCGCAATAACGCTTTGAGCTGTTGGCGCCGTGAATCAACATCTTCTATGGCAGATATTCTTTCCACGAGTATTCTGCCCAGGCGATTTTTCAGCGCGTATAACTCTGGGCTGTCAGAAACAGTGCGATGACTTATTGATTTCTGCCCATCAAAATCAGAACGATGATAATCGTCTATTAATTCTGCAAGTGGAGCAAAAGGAATATTATCTGATGCTCTCTCAATCTGATAGCTACAAGAGGCGATTAGAGGATCAATCACCTTGGCTCGTGCGCGCGCGACTTCTTTTGAGCCATCGCGTGAAATGTATGTCCCTTTTATTGTCTTGAGTGTTGCATACATTTCGATCATGTCCCCTAGTCTTGGGGCATGGTCTTTATGACTCTCAAGCCGTGCCAATGTTTGGGAGCATTCATCTAAAACATAGACACTCTCAATAGCCGATTGCCGCTGATCGTTCTGGTTTAGATTTAATCCATCTTTCGGAATTGTCAGATCATCGTTATGATCTAGGGGATTGATGCGTATACACCGCAACAATACAGGAGAGGGGTTTTGCCCTGCTGAATGCAGAAATTTGTATTCCTTGATGTAGGGGTGGTTGATGTCAATTCCGGTATCCGGGTAAGGAGTACTTCCCGCTCTATAGGCAGAGATTTCATTAAAGATTTTCGTGCGCGCCTCAAGTGTCATGATGGCAGGGTACAACTCTGCCTCGTTATGGATATATTCCATGAATGCATGGGCGAAAGGGTGGGGATAGGAATAAGGCAAGTGAGCTGCAGGTACGACTACGGACTGGTATATTCTTATGAACTGATCTGGGTTTGTTTTTAACAGACTCCAATCTACACCAGCATCGAGGATGCCCTGCTCCCACTTCTGACGTGCTGGAGAATATCGTTTTTCATTGCGACTATCTGCGCCGTTACCAGTACTGAAATGCTCTATAGATGGACGTGCAGTGGCCAAAACGGAGGCGACTTGGCCGTCTACAATCTCGAATGACTTTATATAGTCGTCCCGGCCTACCAACCAGTCATCAACTTTGCCAGGCTGCACAAGTGGGGCTTCGCCAAGCAAAAGATTGTTTACACTTTGTAATGCCGGATTCGTTTCGGCCCAAAGTTCATGCCGCAATAATGGGATATGAACCCGCTCTCCTGCGGAAATCTTCTGGCGCGCTTCTTCAATGCTTGTATAATTCCAGCGACCAATATCTGTGTTTGCGAATATCGCATTCGACTGCCTTGAATCGAACGCTTTGAGTGCCACTTCATAATGTTTGTATAATTCCAGAATTTTCTTAGCGTGAATTTCCGCTTCTTCTGGTGATTGTGCCGCCGCATATGCATAAATCTCTGTTTTGAAATCTCGGAAGACACCGATAGCTGGTCGCGTGCGATCGATAGTTTCGAGCGTTATTACTTTTTTCCCATAAAAACCTTCAAGTGCCACCTGATATAGATTGTTTGACGTGTTGTAATCATCCGCTATCGGCGCAGCGGGCCATAATCCGGAGCGCAATAAGCGGTTCAATGTCTCCTGATAATATTCATGGATATCTGGCGTATCTACGACAGAAATAGCCGCAAATGTTTTGTGTAGCTGGTCTTTATATAGTTGCCGCGCGACACTCTCGATCGATGGTTTAATGTTGCGCGCCGCATAATCATTCGGGTTATACGGTACGACACTATCCAGTTTTGTCAGACGCTCGGCTTCTGCTGCAAGCCAGTCCAACTGTCCTTTGATGGGAAGCGTTTCATAATGTTCCGCTGCCATGCGCGCATGAATATCGGTGGTAGAATGGTAGCTGCCTGATCGCGCATTCTCCAACCACTCGGCAGGCATGGGAGTATCTGGCCGAACAACAACATGGCCTTGCCGCTCCAAGATAACCCGTGCTTTCTGTAGGCTCGCCACCCGGTTATCGTCGATGGGGTGCACATCAAACAATGCCTGCGCTACTTTGTTGCCAGCAGAATTTCTATTGTCAGCAGAACTTTCTCTTTCGTCTCTAAGCCGTGAGACCAGATTTTCAGCTGCTTGTCCGTTCAAGCCCGCGTCTGCTAACAATTTGAGTGCATGCAAATCCGCCGACAATTCTTCCGCCTTGCTATTGCTATGTTCACCCAGTTTGTCGGTAGCCATTTGATGGCCAATTTCATGTGCCAGAACGCCTGCCAATTCATCAAGCGAGTGGACTTTCTCTAACAATCCTTTGTGCAGAACAATAACGCGTGGATCGGTGTTGACTTTTGCGTATGCGTTTGCCGTTGGATCATCCGCCAGAAAAAAGCGATAGCCGTGTTTTGCAGGATCATATTTCGTGCCGAGCAGGCGCTTCGTCAGCGCTTCCATATCTGCGGCAAATTTCTTACCCTGAGGCGATTGCGGATCGACCACCTTCGCCACATCGTAAAAATACGGCGAGTCTACGTTATTCGTATTGTGGGTAGGATCAGGCATTTTTTATCGACTCGACGTGGGTTGCTATCTCCTTATTTTACCGATAAAAGTTTAAGGAATTATTAAGATGGGGCATTATTTAGCGTGGCGGCAGAGAGGTTGCGCACACGGATGAGGCTGCAAGGCAGCGAAAAGCAGCTTCGACATAGCGTTTTTCAGCAAAGAGGGGGCAAGCCCCTAATCGATTCGTTGTATGGACTTAGAGCCGCGAGATGCGCCGTCCGATGATGCAGGGTTGGGCAGTCTATCATAGGCCTGCAAGCGAATCTGGATTTCCAGCTCTTTAATTAACCACAAAAGATAATTGAGTGATTTGGGATTACCTGTTCCGTGGAACGCGCCATCAGATCGCGTTTTTAGCAACCTCAGCAGCGCTCTAAGCTGCCTTCGTTCGGCAGCGGCATCATATTCTTTGGGACGGCCGTGGGGATTGCCAGAACGCCCTTTTTTAAACTGGCTGTGCTTAGGTGGTTTCTTGAAGCCAACCTTATTCCTGCTGCGGCTGTTTCCTGACACACGCCTCCTGAATTTTTGTGTTGTATAGCAACGCTCGTTCGGCGCAGGAAGTCGAGATATATTTCCCTGCTAGCGCTATTTTAAGCACCTGAAATTCCCTGTTATACAAAATAGGGAAATCTCGTGCGCCGGTAGGCTCACGGCGGCACTGGAGGCGGCAAACACTAATTATAGTCGGAAATTTTCAAAAATTCCCTGTATATTCCCTGTAAAACAGGGAAATTGCCATCGGAGCGTCGCTAGCGGAAGACTACGCACGCCACCATTTTCCCAGATGCCCGTGCCATGCTTCAACTTAGGTATTGCATGGTTAGGCATACTCTGGAAAAGGTACGTCATGCAAACCCACGCCGCAGAGAAATTATCAGCCACGTCACTTGGCAACCATACGCTTTTCCACAACCAGCCTGCGGTCTTGCAAGCGCTGGCACCGCATACGCAGATCCGGATTTATGAAAAAGACGACGTGGTGCTGCACCATGGCGATACAGCCGGAAGCTTGTGGCTGGTACTGAAGGGGTGGGTGAAACTCACCCGCCAAACGCCAGATGGAAAAGAAAGCATTGTCGGCTTGTGCACCGAGGGGGATGTCTTCGGCGAGGCTGCACTATTTACCCATGCGAACTATCCTTACCATGCCCAAACACTGGCACCGCATACCGAATTGGCGGCAATTCCTGCCAGCGTGGTGCGCCACATGATTACCGAGAATGCGGCACTCTCTGCCACTATTATGGCGTTGCTGAGTGCACGCACCGCACAAGCGCAACTCAAGCTGGAGCAGATGAACACCATGTCTGCGGCACAGCGATTGGGCTGCTTTCTCTTGCGGCTCTGCCATACCCAGTCCAATGGCGCAAAGACGCTACAAATACCGGTGGAGAAACACATCCTCGCTGCGTATCTGGGTATGAAGCCCGAAACACTGTCGCGGAGCCAGCAACAGCTCAAGCCGCTGGGCATTACGGTTACAGGTCATGACATTACCGTAAGCACTATTGAAAAGCTGCGCGAGTTTGTCTGTAATAGCTGCTCGGAATCCGGCAGTTGCGAGACAGAAGCGGACTAGCCGACTTTCTGGTTCCACGGCATTTTTGCCATCAGCACCGCCAGCCCACAAAATCCCGTCAGCCCGGCGAAGGTCAGGCCTGCGCCGAAAAACCCGGTGAGTAGGAAAAACAACGGCGTAAAAAGATAGCCTAAGATGCTGGCGCTCAGCAGCCCCAGCCCAATGGTGAGCTGCACCTGGCGGTCAAGCGGCAGAAAAAAGCGATCCGAGGTTTTGATACTCAGCCCCGCATCCGCCCAAGCGTTAATCCCGCCCGCGAGGTTATAAATTTCAAGGCTGGGGTCTTCGGCCAGCAGCTTCTCACACGCTGCACCACCACGCGCGCCCTTCTTGCAATGGATCACCAGCTTTTTCCCCACGCATGGCGGTAATGTTTTTTGCGAAATGGTGGAGAGGGGAACAAGCGTTGCCCCGGCAATGTTCTCTGCGGAATGCTCCGCTGGTTCGCGCACATCGACCAGCACGGCCTCGTTGGAATCCAGCCATGTTTTGAGCGTTTTGGCATCGACAGTTCGAATGGGCACCGGCACCTCTTTATTAGTATTTACTAAATTTATTGGCAGTACATGACAAACAGAACCGAAAGCAACGCCTGCGCTTTCATACTGCTGATACGATAATAGATCATCTGCCCGCGCTTGTCGCATTCGACCAACCCGGCGGCACGCAATTTGGCAAGATGCTGCGAAAGGGCGGATGGCGATAACCCAACAATTTCTGCGAGTTTTCCAACCGTCTTCTCGCCTTCAGCCAAATTGCACAGCAGCAGCAGGCGGTTGGCGTTAGAGAGCTGCTTCAGCAATGCCGAAGCATCCGCGGCATTCCGTTTCATGGTGGCAGGGGAGAGTGTTTTTGATGCGTGATTCATCTTGACTTTGTATTAGTATCTGCTAACAGAGTCAAGATCGTTCATGTACAGCAATAGAGAAATATGTATGGAAAAGAATTACCCAGAAATCACTAAGCGTATCAGCGGCAGCCTGAAACTGCTGCGTAAGGATATTGAGCCCACCATGCAGGGCTTCTCCGCCATGGCTCAGGCCGCAACGAAAGACGGCGCACTCGATAAAAAAACCAAGGAATTTATTGCCCTCGCGATTGGCGTATCAACCCGCTGCGACGGCTGTATCGGCTTCCATTCCGAAGCGCTGGTAAAACTCGGCACCACGCGCGAGGAGTTCGAGGAAGTGCTCGGCATGGCTATTTATATGGGTGGCGGCCCTTCGCTCATGTACGCCGCCGATGCGATGCTGGCCTATGAACAATTTGCTGCACTTCGCAGCGCTGCCTAAGGAGAAGATGTATGAAAATGAACGTTGGAAACAAAGACCGCGCGCTGCGTATGATGGCTGGATTTGCTATTATTGCATGGGGCATCGCCACACAAAATCTGTGGGGAGCGGTGGGAATAGTGCCTTTGCTGACGGGGTTGATTGGCTGGTGCCCGGCCTATGTGCCGTTTGGTATCACCACCAAAAAATAGGAACTGCGCTAGAATAAATTCTCTAGCGCCTGAAGCAGCTTAGACGTATCTTCCGGCGTGCGCAGCCAGCTTGAGACAAGCGGGTATTCGATTTCGGCAACCACCTGTTTGGAAACTGTGGCAGGCAGGGAAGCCTGCGTCCAGGCGATATCGTTTGCACTGCCGACCAGCACCAATTGGCTGAATATAGCATGCTCAGAAGCGTGGATAAGACGGTCACGAAGTCCACCTTCAAACGAGGAAACAGGGGTCCCCTGTTCCAGCACGGGGATGAGGTGGCCATCCGCCTGCTTTGTAAAGAGTGCTGCCATACCTTCGCACGCGGCAAGCACCCACACGGTGGGCCGAATAGAACACATCCCGCTGCTCTTGCACTTGCCAGAACAGGCCTTTGCAGGAGCAAGCGGGATGATGTCGCAATTCGCCATGGTTAGAACTTGTAACCTACACCGGCGCCGATAACCCATGGGTCGATGTCCACGTTGGCTGTAACGGTCTCGTTTGCAAACTTGGCATTGGTGTTAATGAAGATCTTCTTCACATCCACGTTCGCATACCAGTTGTTCTGCAGCGGGATATCTGCACCCACTTGCAGCGCGCCACCCCAGCTATCGGAGTATTTCGCGTCACCCAATGAGCCGCCGTCCGGGCTGAAGAAATGCGTGTAGTTGACGCCCGCACCTACATACGGAATCACCCCATTGAGGCCGGTGAAGTGGTATTGCAGGGTCAGGGTTGGTGGTAGCAGCCAGACATCACCTGCATCCACACCGCCTTTTGTGCTTACGTTGTGCGGGGTCACGCCAGCAATCAACTCGGCCGAAACATTCGGCGTGAAGAAGTAGGTAAAGTCGACTTCAGGTACGACGCTGTCGTCGATTTTAACGCTGTCGCTGATGTTCATCGAGCTGCTCACGTCCGGACGAACGTTGAGTGCGCGCGCACGCACCAGTACATCGCCTGCTTTAAAAGGCGACGATGCAGTAGAGGTGGCCGATGCAGCGGTTGTCTTACCGGCAGCAAATGCGCCGGACGAGATCGATGCAATACAAACCGTGGCTAGAAGAATCTTTTTCATTAGTTTTTTCCTTATGTAGATAAATGGTGCCCCCCTTCTAGCGTAAGAAACGCGCTGCATATTGACTTATATCAAGCGCCAAACAAGGGGTGGGTGTAGCATGCGGACGTCAATTTGAAGGAGTACCCATGACACTTGAAAATCACAGCCTAATCAATGAGTTCCCAGAATATCGCACACGCATTCATGAAATGAAGACGAACGATAATCATTTCGCGCGTCTGTTCGCAGAATACGATGCCATGGCGCACGAAGTGCACCGGATTGAATCTGGTGCGGAGGCAGCTTCGGACGAACGTCTGGAGACGCTTAAGAAACAGCGGCTTAGCCTCAAAGACCAATTATTTTCGATGCTGCAGAAAGCGGCTTAGCCTTTTACGCACTCGGCGGCGTGTCGTCTTCATCATCGCGTAACATGCGGTGCGGCGCGCCGTCGAGATCTTCGAACTGGCCAGACTTCATCGCCCAAAAGAAGGCAACAAGCCCTACCAGACCAAGGGTGAGTGCAATGGGAATGAGATACACCAGAATATTCATTGGCTGTCCTTCCGCCGGTTAAGGCGCATTGCGTTACCGATGACCAGCAGCGACGAGCTCGACATCGCAATCGCAGCGATGAGCGGTGTCACCATGCCTGCCACCGCGAGTGGAATGGCGATCACGTTATACAAAATCGCTAACGCAAAATTTTGTTTCACCAGAGTTTGCGAGAATTTCGCCGTCGCCCACGCGCTGAGTACGGGCTGTAGTTTATCACCCTGAAACACGATGTCCGCCGCATTCTGTGTGATATCCATCGCGCTGGCGGGCGACATGGAAATCGTGGCCGACGCTAGCGACGGCGCATCGTTTAGCCCGTCTCCCACCATCAGCACGTTTGCCCCGCCTGCTTTGAGCGCGGCAATTTTCTCCGTTTTCTCCAGTGGCGAAAGAGCGCCCTCGCACTGCGTAATGCCTAACATCTCGGCAGTTGCGCGTGTAATTTCCTGACGGTCGCCAGAGAGCAGCAGCGTGGTAATTCCAGCCGCATGCAAATGCGCGATAGTCTCTTTCGCATCCACACGCAGCTGGTCGGCGAATGTAAAGCGCACAGGCGCCTTTCCCTCCACCGCGAGCCATAATTCCAGCGTGCTTTCGGCATCATCCGGCAGCTGCGTTGCCCAGCTGCGCTTGCCTAACTTCACGCCTTCTGCCTCAAGCCCCGAGCCTTGAATTTCTTTTACGGCAAGCGGTAGCAGCGCACCGCTATAGGCGCGCGTCAGCGCCTGCGAAAGCGGGTGCCTGCTCTGTGCGGCAAGCGATGCCGCGAGCTGCAGCTGTTCGTTAGAATGGGTAGAGGTTAGCGTGGGTTTTCCTAGCGTCAGCGTGCCGGTTTTATCAAACACCGCATGGGTGATCGTCGCCAGCCGCTCGAGTGCGCTGCCGCTTTTGAGCAGAATGCCGCTGCGCATCAGCTTGCCGCTTGCAAGCACCTGCACCACCGGCACCGCAAGGCCGAGCGCGCAGGGGCAGGTGATAATCAGCACCGTTGCCGCATAGAGCAGCGCGACTTGCCACGGGGCACTGCCCCAAAGCATCCACCCCGCAAAAGTCGCAGCGGCAAGCGCATGGACAGCAGGCGTGTACCAGCCCGAAATTTTATCGGCGACGGTCACGTATGTCGCCTGCGCCTGCTCTGCGGACTCCATGAGCGTGATGATTTCCGACAGCAGCGACCGCTCACCTGCCTTGGTGACGCGCATGGTAAGCGGTGCCGCGATGTTGATGGTACCTGCAAACAGCGCAGCACCCGCATCTGCAGCCCGCGGCATGGTTTCGCCGGTAATTAAACTCGTGTCGATTTCCGAGGCGCCGGTCAGTACCACCCCATCCGCACCGATTTTCTCGCCCGCGGCAATGAGCAGCGTCATGCCCTCTTTGATCTCGGAGAGGGGAATGGTTTCGCCGCTGCCATCCGCCCGCAGCACGGTGGCGAATCCTGTCATCATCTGTAGCAGGTCATGCGCTGCGCCGCGCGCACGGCCGCGTGCCCGCGCTTCAAGGTAACGCCCGATGAGCAGGAAGAACAGCAGCATCACCGCGGAATCAAAATAAGAATGCGCACCAAAGGTGACGGTTTCAAACAGGCTCATCAACGTGGCGAGAATGACCGCAACAGAAATCGGCACATCCATATTCGTATGCCAGAGGCGCAGCGCCTTCCAGGCCGAGCGGTAAAAGGGAATGCCGCAATACGCAATCGCCGGAATTGCAATCGCCGCCTGTACCCAGTGAAAGAATGTGCGTGTGGCATCGCCCATCTCCACCGCATCCGACGACCAGAGTGGAACCGAAAACAGCATCAGGTTGCCGCTCGCAAAGCCCGCAACGGCAAGGCAGCGCAGCAGCAATTTTTCTTCTTTTTTCTCTTCGGTCTCGGCGGTTTCAGGGTCAAATGGCATGGCGCGATAGCCCATCGCATTAATGAGCGCGACCCACTGATCGCCCAGTTCCAGCGCGCCGTTCCAGCCAATACGCAAACGTTTGGTCGAGAGGTTGAGGCGCGCCGTGGTTACCGCCGCTTGTTTTTTGAGTGCGCCTTCAATGATCGCCACACAAGACGGGCAATGCATGCCATCGACCAGCACATTCAAACTACGGGTGCCGTCGGGTTCGGTGGTAATGAAATGGCCGCTGCTCATTCCACCACAATACGCGTGCTTTGCTGATAATGCACGCCTTGATGTTCTGCATCCACCTGCACTTCCCACTGGCCGTTAGTGGGGAAGGAAACCGGCGTTTTCGTGCCGGTCAACACCACCGTGAAATCCATGCCTTGCTGCGTGGGGCGGGTGATGGTGGCAGTCGCCTTCTCAGGCAGAATCGCACGATTTTGTTTATCGCGCAGCGTGAATTGCAACGCGCCATTGGCGTAGTCGAGATGGCTTTTCCATCCCAGTGCTTCCTGTTTTTCTTTCGCCGCGATCACGGCGTTATAGGCGAGTCCTTTTTCGTAGGGATGGTCGGTTACCGTGCCGCTATGGGTGCGGATAGCAAGCGTTACCATCAGCGCGTTCACTGCTGCGACAAAGCCAAAGAACGCGACGAAATACCACCCTACACGCTTACCGGTCATCGATCCTCACTGACAAAAAGCGTCTCTCTTTCGGCGGTGATACTACTATCGGTTTCCTTCAATTGGAACAGAATTTCAAGGCGGTGCTCGGCTTGTTTAGGGGCGGTGATAAACACACGGAAATGAGCAACGGAATCGGCAAACACAGGCAGATTCTCGGCGGGGATATCCGCACTTCCCTGCACGCGCAGCGCTGCATTTTCCATTCCCTTTACCTGCAGGGCATAGTTTTTGTCGACGTGGTTTTTGTTGATGATGGTGATATTATAGCCATTACGCACCGAACCGTCCGAGAGCTTGACGAATAACGGGTTGCGATCATGAATCACGTTCAGTTCCAACGGTGAACGGGTAAGCAGCGTATAAAGCATAAAACAGCCGACCAGCGCGATAATGCCGCCATACCAGAAGGTGCGCGGTCGGAAAATTCTATGCGGTGTTTTACTCTCCGTATCATACCGGATGAGCCCTTTGGGCAGGCCGATTTTTTCCATCACCGTGTCGCACGCATCGATGCATAAACCGCAGGCGATGCACTCCATTTGCAATCCTTCGCGGATGTCGATCCCCATCGGGCACACCACCACGCAGCTATCGCAGTCGATGCAGTGGCCACCCGCACCTTGGCTTGCCGCATCGGATTTTGCCTCGGCCAACAAATCATGCGATGCTGCCTGATAGGTCGCTTTCCCTGCCGCTTTGCCGAGATAGGCTTCCTTCTTTTTCCATTTGCCGCGTGGCTCGCCGCGCTCCGTGTCGTAGGCAATAATCAGCGTGTCCTTGTCGAACATCGCCGATTGAAACCGCGCATAGGGGCACATATAGGTGCAGACCTGCTCACGCGCAAAACCCGCCATCAGGTACGTCGAAAACGTGAGGCCGAGAATCCATCCGCCGACATTCCACGGCACGTTCCCATGCATAATCTGGTCGAGCAGCGTTGGGGCGTCATTGAAATAGAACACCCAGGCACCACCGGTAAACAAGCCGACGATCAGCCACAGCAGATGCGTCAGACCTTTTTTACGGATCTTCTCAAAGCTCCATGGCGATTCATCCAGCTTCTTACGCGCGTTGCGGTCGCCCTGCACGATGCGTTCGATCCACACGAACAGATCCGTCCACACCGTTTGTGGGCAGGCATACCCACACCACACTCGCCCAAACAGCGAGGTGACAAAGAACAACCCCACCGCTGCGAGAATGAGGATTCCCGTGAGGTAATACACCTCCTGCGGCCAGATCTCGATGCCAAAGAAATACGCACGTGTATGGTCGAGGTCGATGAGAATCGCCTGGTTCGGGGCGAGATCTCCGCGATCCCAGCGCAGCCACGGGGCACCATAATAGATGCCCAGCAGCAGCACCATGGCCATCCATTTCAGCTTACGGAATTTACCCCATACCCGACGCGGGTAGATGGTTTTCTGTTTCGCAAAAAATTGTATATCCTCTTCCATGGTTTATTTGCCAGGCGTTTCGGCCTCACCTCCGCCAAGCGAGTGCACATAAATCGCAAGCTGCTTGATGGTTTCATCCGGCAGGCGGCTTTCCCATGTTGGCATGACACCATGGCGCGGGTTGGTCACTTGTGCGGTCACGTCCGCCTTCGTGCCACCATAAAGCCAGATGGAATCAGCGAGGTTCGGCGCACCCAACTCACGGTTTCCTTTTCCGTCCGCACCATGGCAGGCAGCACAGTTCTGACCGAACAATGCAGCGCCTGCAGCGTTATCGTCCTTGCCGCTGCTCAGGCTCAACACATGATCCGCTACGTTGGCAACGTCTTCTTTCTTCAGCATTTCGCCGAAGGCGGGCATTTGCGAACTACGCGTTTCTGTGTGCGTGGAGCGAACACCCTGCTTAATCGTGGTATAGATGTCGCTCAACTTGCCGCCCCACAACCAGTCATCGTCGTTGAGGTTCGGGTAGCCCTTGCCCCCTTGCGCACCGGTGCCATGGCAGGCAGAACAGTTCTCTTTGAACATGGTCTTACCACCTGCAACGGCGAAGGCGTAAAGCTCAGGGTCTTTCTGAATTTCGTCCAGCGAATGGGCTTTGATTTTGTCCGCAAACTCGCCACGACGTGCGGTGATCTCCGCCTGTTCTTCCGCGAGTTTCTTGTGCGAAGTCCAGCCAGCCGAGCCTTTGGTATTGCCCGAAAGCGTTGGCCATGCAGGGTATATAACCCAATAGCCCACCGCCCACACGCAGGTGACGAGAAATACCATGAGCCACCAACGTGGCGCCGGATGGTTGAGCTCTTTCAAGCCGTCCCATTCATGGCCGGTGGTTTCCACGCCCGAGTGGGCATCGCGTTCAATTGGTTTTTTTGGGTCAGTCATGTGTGTCCTCCGTCAGCGGGATCATGCCAAGGCGTTGAAATTCTTTTTTAGCGCTCGGTCGCCATGCCCAGAAGGCAATGCCGACAAATACACAGAAGAAAAACAAGAGCCCCACCATGGGTGCGTAATGTGCAACTGTTTCCATTAGTTTTTATGCTCCTCTTGAAGCTCGTAGTCCTTGATGTCGGCCAATGTTCCAAGCGTCTGTAGATACGCAATCAGCGCATCCATTTCCGAGACGGTATTCTTATCGCCATCGAAATCACGCACATTGACCTTCTCACCGTAACGGGTGTTCAGGCCCGTTGCGTCACTATCGGTGTGGGCTTGCGCCATACCATCATTGTGCGCTTCCTTGATCATCTCGTCCGTGTAAGGCACGCCCGTGACGCGGTAGGTTTTCATCAACTCGCCCACGTCATCCAGATCAGCCGCATGATTGCGCATGAAGCTATAGGTTGGCATGATCGATTCCGGCACCACATCACGCGGGTTGCTGAGATGCGCGGCCTGCCATTCATCGGAGTATTTTCCGCCGACGCGCGCCAGATCCGGCCCGATGCGTTTGCTACCCCACAGGAACGGGTGGTCATACATACTTTCTGCCGCGAGCGAATAATGCCCGTAGCGCTCCACCTCATCGCGCAGCGGACGAATCTGCTGGCTGTGGCAGGATGAGCAATTCTCACGCATGTAGATCTGCTGGCCGGTGAGCTCCAGCGGCGTGAGCGGACGCACGCCATTCACTTTCTCGATCGTGGTTTCGATACGAAACAGCGGAACAATTTCCACCAGCCCACCGATGGAGATCACCAGGATCACCCCGATCAGCAGAAAGATAGAGTTACGTTCGAGTTTTTTGTGATGCTTAAGCATTGGTTGCCTCCTTGCTGCACTCGCAGGAACCGCATTCTTGCGCACAGCCCGTTATTGTTTTCCAGCAGTTATACACCATGATGAGCATCCCTGAGAGATAGAGCAGCCCACCCAGTGCACGGATGATGTAGTACGGATGCATTGCCGCCACCGTTTCCACGAACGAGTATTCGAGGAAGCCCATGGAGTCATAGGCACGCCACATCAGCCCCTGCATGATACCCGAGATCCACATCGCGGTGATGTAGAACACGATACCGATCGTTGCGATCCAGAGATGGATATTCACGAGACGCATCGAGTACATCTCCTTCTTCTTCCACAGCACAGGCACGAGGTGATAAATCGCACCGAAGCTGATGAAGGCCACCCAGCCGAGCGCACCGGAATGCACGTGGCCGATACCCCAATCCGTGTAGTGACTGAGCGAGTTTACCGCCTTGATCGACATCAGTGGCCCTTCGAAGGTGCTCATGCCATAGAATGCGAGGGCAACGATCATGAAGCGCAGCACGGGGTCTTCGCGCAGCTTATTCCACGCGCCCGAGAGCGTCATAATCCCGTTGATCATCCCGCCCCAGCTTGGCATCCACAGCATGATCGAGAAGGTCATGCCGAGGGTTTGAGCCCAGTCTGGCAGCGCCGTGTAGTGCAGATGGTGCGGACCCGCCCAGATATAGATGAAGATGAGCGACCAGAAATGCAGGATCGACAGGCGGTACGAATAGACCGGGCGATTCGCACGTTTGGGGATGAAATAATACATGATGCCGAGGAAGCCCGCCGTGAGGAAGAAGCCCACCGCGTTATGACCATACCACCATTGAATGAGTGCCGCCTGAACGCCACCCCACAGCGGTACCGATTTGGCACCGAGGAAGGAAACCGGAATGCTAACACCGTTCACCAGATGCAGCACGGCCACCGTAACGATAAAGGCGAGGAAGAACCAGTTCGCCACATAGATATGCGGCTCCTCACGCTTTTTCAGGGTCATCAGGAAGATGAGCAGGTACGCAACCCACACCACCGTCAGCCAGAGATCGGCATACCATTCCGGCTCGGCATATTCTTTGTTCTGGGTGATGCCCAGCACATAGCCAAGCGCCGCCATCACGATAAATGCCTGATAGCCCCAGAAGGTGAAATTAGCGAGCTTGTCGTTCCACAAGCGGGTGCGGCAGGTGCGCTGAACAATGAAGTAAGACGTGGCAAACAGCACGCTGCCACCGAAGGCGAAAATCACGCCCGAAGTGTGCACAGGGCGCAGCCGGCCAAAGCTCAGATACGGCTCGAAGTTGAGCTCAGGGAACGCCATCTGCAGGGCGATGATCAGCCCCACCAGCATTCCCACCGCGCCCCAGAAGAGCGCCGCAAGGGTGAATTTTTTGACGATGTCGTCGTTATAGATTGGCGCTGCGCGCGTAACCATTTGCATAGACTTACCTCACTGTAGTGATGGCCAACACCAGAAGTGTCAGCCCGTTAAATGCCATCCCAAAGCGGCCAATGCCACCCATCGTTTCTTTCCACCTGTTCGCAAGCAACGCCGCACCACCGCTGGCGAGCAGCAGTGCTGGAACGGTACCAAGTACAAACAACCACATTGCAAACATACCTGCCAGCGGATGTGTCAGTGTCGCTGCCATCATCAGTGCCGCGTAGATTAATCCGCACGGCATGAAGCTCATCATCGCCCCGCGCAGGAACCCGTTGCGCGGCGATGCCGCGAGCAGCGCATGGCGCGACGGAAAAATCGCGCTGAGTAGAAACAGCGCCCCCGCCATCACCATCATCGCGGCCGAAAGTTTTGGCCAATAGGCCGCTGCGGCAATTTGTTTAGAAAGCAGCGCCGCAAAAAAGCCCAGCGCCCCATAAGTAACCAGCCGCCCGAGGTGATATTGCCACTGCGACGCAGCGCTCATACGTTTTCCGCAGCCGCCCCCACATGCAGATTGGCATGCCACGACCGGACCACACATCACGAGGCAATGGGTGAGGCTTCCCATCAGCCCGCCCAGAAAAAACACCGCAAACAGCCCGCCCGATTGGGAAAACGCCGCCGTGCAATGTGCCAACAATGATGCCATGAATGATCCTTTGTGCGGCACCATAGAATGCTTGGATTTCATGGCCTTGACTTGCATCAAGGGTCGATTAACTGCGGATAACGCGATGCTTTGCAAAGCAAGTGGTTTGTTAGGGCGCCATCATTTCCTGTTCGTGCGCGCAGGGATTAGGTGCTTCACACCGTGTGGATGCCCCCCTCGTTCGAACTGGCTGGCATGTTCGGCTATAAAGTCACTTGAGCCCACCAAAAAACAATTCCACCCGCTTGGTTTCAGTTTTTATGGCGACGAGCATTTCTTGCTTCTCAGCTTCTGCCGCGTCCGCATGCATTTCCGCGCGTTTACAAAGATTATGAAGCTGCATTGCGCCAAGATTGCCCGAGGAGCCTTTGAAGCGATGCGCCGCCGATTTCCACATATCCTGCTTCTCTGCACCGATGCTTTTTTCAAGAATGTCGATCATCTCTTGCGCTTGCTCAAGGAAAAGATCGGCCAGTGCTTTTTCCTCCGCCGGATCGCCGTCGGTAAATAAGCGCAGCTGCTCCATATCGACCGGCGCTTCGGCGGCTTCCTGCAACTCTACCCGCGTTGGTGTCGCCGCCGGTTGTGCTGCTGAAATGGTCGCCTTTTTGTTATCGAGAACAAACCAGGTTTCGAGCGTTTTTTTAAGGTGCTCCGCGCGCAGCGGCTTGCTTAAATAATCGTCCATCCCGGCGTTGAGGCATTTCTCGCGGTCGCCCATCATGGCGTTCGCGGTCATGGCGACGATGGGCGTGTGGCGGTCACCGTCTTTCTCGATCAGGCGCAGATTGATCGTCGTCTGGTAGCCGTCGAGCTCCGGCATCTGGCAGTCCATGAAAATCATATCATAACGCGCGGCATGGTATTTTTCGATCGCCTCAATACCGTTTCCAGCGAGATCAATGCGGGTAAAGCCAAATTTGCGCAGCAGTTTTTCAGCGAAGACCTGGTTGACGGGATAATCGTCCACCAACAACACATGCGCCTCGCCGATGGGCATGAGATTCTCCACCGCCTGACAGCGAATTTTATGCGCTTGCGTGCGTACTTGCGCGTCGCTCGCCACCGCAGGTATACAGGGGATTGAGAACCAGAAGGTGGAGCCTTTACCCTCAGCGCTTTCCACGCCAATCTCACCGCCCATAAGCGTGACAAGCTGTTTGGTGATGGCAAGCCCCAGCCCCGTTCCACCATATTTGCGGGTAACAGAGGCATCGGCCTGCGTGAATTTTTCGAAAATCTCGCCGATTTTATGCGCGGGAATGCCCATGCCGGTATCTTCCACGCTGACATAAAGCCGGTTGCCATGGTCCGTATCTTCGACCGTTGCTTTCAGGCGGACATGCCCGCGTTCAGTGAATTTAATCGCATTGCCGACGAGGTTGACCATGACCTGACGAAGACGCCCCGGATCGCCCCAGATATAGGCTGGCACATTTGCATCATAGTGTACTATGAGATCAATGCCCTTTTTCTCCGTTTGCGGACGCAGAAGATTGCCGGTCGAGGTAAGCGTTTCCGTAAACGCAAAGGCAATATTCTCAAGCTCCAGAGCTCCGGCTTCTATCTTCGAGAAATCAAGAATATCGTTCAGCAGCATCAGCAGGTTTTCTGCCGAACTGTTGATGGTGGAGACCAGTTCCTCCTGTTCTCCATCTAGCTTCGTGTCGGTCAGCAGATGCGCCATACCGAGCACGCCGTTCATCGGGGTGCGGAGTTCATGGCTCATATTGGCAAGGAAGTCGCTTTTAGCTTTGTTGGCGGCTTCGGCTTTTTCGAGACTTTCTTGCAAGTCGCGCGCGGCTGCTTCGGCTTTCAGGTTCGCGCGTTTCAATTGACGCATGGCCTGCGCGCGTTCAATCGTCTGCCCAAGTTGTTTGCCGATATTGGCCATCACGCCGAGTAAGGTTTCGTCGGGAATATGCGACTCTGAGGAGTAGAATTCCATCACTGCCACTGCTTTGCGACCTATGAAAATAGGGAAGGCAAACGCCGCCTTGAGGCCGGAGGCGCTGGCCACTTCACGGCGCGTATGCGACGACGACTGCGCCACATCGAGGATCCACATCGGGGTTGAATCGGCATAGACTTCGCCGATGAAACTTTCTTTCGGCAGTAGCGGCGCTGCTTCCGAAATCGCCTTAAATTCATGGAACGCTGCGGGTTTTTTCAGATGCCAGGTGCCCATGCTAACAAGTGCGTTTTTCTCCTCTGAATAAATATACGCATGCCCTACTGGCCATCCCGTATACGCACAAATGCTATCAAGCGCGGTTTGAATACCTTCGTTAATCGACGTCGATTCATTGGCCGCCGTCGCCACGCTTTTGAGCAGTTTCATCATCGATAACGACGATGCCGCCGTATGAATTTGTGGGCGGAAGACGAACCATGTCATCAACAACAGAAACGCAACGGAACTCACAAAGGCAATATTTGAAAGCCAATCGGCGAGCGACACCGGCGGGTCAAATGCCTCGTGGATGAGCGTTGCCAGCGCCAGCATGCCGATCGACACGTAAAACAACAGCACATTGCGTTCTTCTTTTTTCATCACGCCTCGTATTACGCCCACCTACGTGTATGGCTTAAGATGATGCATTGCGCTATCTTGAATATAGTGGCGCATTTTGTCTTTCTTGAAAGGCTTGGCAACAAAGCCTGATGCGCCGCTGCTGAGTGCTGCGGTGACGTTTTTGAGATAGCTATTGCCACTCAGCATCACCACATAAGCGTGCGGATCGCTTACCATGATTTGCTGCAGCACATCAAAGCCGCTCGCATCCGGCAAGCCAATATCGAGAAACACGATATCCGGTGCCTGTAGCAAATACTGCGTCACTGCGTCTTGCGCAGTAGCGGCGGTAATCACCTCGTAATCATCCTGGAACGCATTGCTGACAAGGCGCTGGGTGAGCGGGTCGTCCTCGACCACCAGCACCTGCAACTTCACACGGATTCTGCGGCGTTTTGCAGCGTCAACAAACGATGCCTGCAGCGCCTCAATATCCGAAAACGCATGCTCGGGCTTGCTGTGCGTCGTGGCAGGGGCGTTGCCGAATTTGCTCAGCAACAAGCTGCGCACAATGCGCCAGTCGTGAAACACATCGTAAAGCGCCACTTCACTTTCCGTATCCGCCTGCTGATCTGTCGCGCGGATAAAGTCGTCAGAGATTTTATACATGTCCTCGATGGGCAAATGGCGGCTCAAGAAGAACAAATCCTGATCGGCGCTTTGCACAACTTCGCACTCCACTTGAGCATGCGTTTTCTCCAGATGAGCCAGTTTTGCTCCAACCCATGTCTCGGATTTATTTTTCAATGAAGCAATATGCAGGCAACGCCAGCTTTCGAGGCTCGACGGGTCCTTGTCAATCGCCGCAGCTAGCGCGCCAATGATATCGTCGGAATGGTCAGTGTGAATACGCATGAGGTTCTCCGGTTATGCGTGACTATGGGTTTGCTGCTTACTGGCAATGCCGGGGCAGCGGTCGATATATTGAAGCAACTTATCTTTGGTGAACGGCTTGGCGATGAAGCCCTTGGCGCCTTTGCTCATGGCCTGCACGATATTGTTCTGATCGGCGTTACCGCTCAACATGATCACATACGCATCCGGATCAATGAGCAGAATGCGTTCCAGCAGATCATGACCGGTGACATCTGGCAGGTTGATATCCAGAAACAACAGATCCGGTGCCAGCCGCGCATAGCTACTGAGCGCATGGGTCGCCTCCGCCAGCGCCGTCAGCGGATATTTCTTCTGCAGCACGTTCTCCACCAGGCGGCGCGAGAACGCATCGTCCTCGATCATCATCAGCTCCGGCGTGGCGCGGTTTGCGCGGCGGCCTTTAATATCATCCGCCGATTCCGCGATGCCGCCTTTGAGAATGGCCTCACGTTTGCGCTCCTGCTGCTGCTGTTCGAGCAATTTCTGGGCTGCCGCCTCACGTGCGCGGCGAATCTCCAGTTTCTGCTCCACCGTAATCAGCAGCTTATGAACATGCTGCGATACATCATAAAAGCTCACCCAATCATCCGTCGCCGGGCGGTTGAGGAAAGTGACGATGTCGAGGATAAAACTGCGTGCGTCTTTCGAGATAAGCGTAGGCGCGAGAATGCAGATATCGCCATCGTCGCAGAAATAGAGTTGCGGATTGCTGATGCCGATATGTTTCCGCGCCGCATCAATGATGGCCTCCTTGAGTCCGGTCATGGCAGGCATGCCCATCAAGTTAAAGTAGATGCATCGGCTGGCGTCCGGCGCTTCCTTAAGCGCTTCAAGCGCGGTGGCTAGCTTAACATCTGCGCCTTCGTCGATCAGTAGCATGGGTTGGTCTCCTTCTTATAAATCAGTATCGCATTATTAAGTGGATATTCGTAATCATTGAATATCAGCATGTTGTGTGCTTTTGCGGTGCAAGAATTTCTCAAATAACGTTCGATTTTGGGAATTAATTATGCTATATTCCTAAAATGATACTTCGTGAGGGCTAGATGAGCAGCACCGTTCTGATTGCCGAAGACGACCCCGTGCAGCGTAAAATGCTGAGTGCGCTGCTCGGCAGGAAGCTAGGCTACGACCTGATCATGGTCACCAACGGGCAGGAAGCTGTGACGCGTGTGCAGTCAAGCAATGTGGGCGAGATCAACGCCGTGCTGCTCGACATCAACATGCCCGTGATGGGTGGGTTTGAAGCACTCAAAGCCATCCGCAAGTACCGGCCTGATTTGCCGGTGCTGATGCTGACCGGTACGGACGATACGGATAGTGCGGTGAAAGCCATCAAGGAAGGCGCGAGCGATTTTATCGTCAAGCCGCCGGAAGCAGCGCATCTTGATATCGCCATCAAAAATGCGATCCGCCTTTCGGCGCTGTCGCAGGAGTTGGCAAAACTCAAGCGCGATAAAGAAGGTGCCATCGCATTTCACGACATCATCGGTCATAATGCCGGGCTCGCAGAGACCGTGGCCTATGGCCGCAAGGCGGCGGCATCCGACGTGCCTGTGTTGCTGATGGGCGAAACCGGCGTGGGGAAAGAGCTCTTTGCGCGCACTATTCACGGCGAGAGCCGCCGCGTGAGCGCACCGTTTGTCGCGGTGCATTGCAGCGCGTTATCGCAGCATATTGAGCAGCTTCTCTTCGGCGATGAGCGCGGAACTACTTCAGGAAATGCACCGCGTGCGCTGGGCAAAATCCGCGCAGCAGAAGGCGGCACGCTTTTTCTCGATGATATCACCGAGCTGCCTGTCGATGTGCAGGTGCGACTGTTGCGCGTGCTGCAACAAAAAGAGATTGAACCGCTTGGCGGCGGGCGCCCAATCAAGGTGAATGTGCGCATCATCACCGCCACCAATCGTGATTTACGGCGCGAGGTGCAGGCAGGGCGTTTCCGCGAGGATTTGTTTTTCCGGTTGAACGTGCTGCCCATCACCATCCCGCGACTCTGCGACCGCGCGCAGGATATTCTGCCGCTCGCCGAGCATTTTATCAGCCGCATCGCGGTGTCGGATCGTTTGCCGCTGAAATCACTCGAGGCCGACGCAAAAGATTATCTGCTACATCAGGCTTGGCCGGGCAATGTGCGCGAACTGGAAGGACTCATCCACCGCGCGCTGGTGCTCGCCGATAGCGACAGTATCGACCGCGCCATCCTCGAACAGATTCATGAATCAGGCGCCGAGAAGCCGCCTGTAGAGCGCCGTGCGCCCTCTGCACTTTCCATGGCATTACGCCACGGCGATGGCAGCTTCAAAACCATGGCCGAGATCGAGCGCGAAGTGATGCGCATGGCGCTGGCGCATGTCGATAACAACATCACCCGGGCGGCGGACGTGCTTGGTATCGCCAAATCAACCTTCTACCGCAAAATAAAGGATGCGGAGTAATTTGTTCGCGCTATAGTTGCGACATATGAAGGAGTGGCTATGAGCAAACCATTGTTTGAGCGCATCGGCGGCGAAAGCGCGGTCAAAGCGACCGTGATCAAAATGTACGACAAAATTCTCACCGACGATGAGCTCGCGCCGTTCTTCGAGAATGTGAATGTCGAGACCTTACGCCTCAGCCAGTCGGCCTTCGTCACCTATGCGTTTGGCGGGCCCAACCATTATACCGGCAAATCGCTGCGCACTGCACATGCGGGAGCGGTCGCGAGTGGCCTCTCTGGCCGACATTTTGACCGCGTTGCCACCCATCTCAAATCCGCGATGGAAGAGCTCAACGTCCCGGCTGATCTCATCGCTGAAGCGCTCGCCATCGTTGGCTCCACCCGCGCCGATGTGCTAGGGGAGTAATCCCCACGGGTCGATTTACTATCCCTCGGTTCCCTTTTATAACGCGCAGAAAATAGGTTTTAAAGCACCGAGGCTCTGCGTCTTCATCCCCAGCAATCGACTAGAAGACCCGTATTGGCGGGGCGATCTTATCCGCATCACCGCGGAGGAGTCGCTGCTACCGAAGCCAAAAAGCCTAAAAAGAAGCCATCGCATTTCCTTGTTGACACTAGGGGCCGCGCCGACTAGAAAGCCCACCCTTATCTAAGAAACTCCAATAAAAAGAGCACGTCATGAAAACGTTCTCGGCAACGCCGAAAGATATTAAAAAAGAATGGGTTATGATCAACGCCGAGGGCGTTGTTCTGGGCCGTCTCGCTAGCTATGTCGCGAAAGTCCTGCGCGGCAAAACGAAGCCAAGCTACACCCCGAACATGGATTGTGGCGACAATGTCGTCATCGTCAATGCGGACAAAGTGAAGCTGACTGGCCGTAAGCGCGGGAAGAAAGTGTACTACTACCACACCGGTTACGCGGGCGGTATCAAGGAACGTTCGGCAGAGCATATCCTCTCGGGTGAACACCCAGAGCGCGTGATGCTGAAAGCCATCGAGCGTATGCTGCCGAAAGACAGCCCCCTTGCGCGTCAGCAAATGAAAAACCTCTACGTCTATAACGGCGGCGAACACCCACACAGCGCACAATCGCCGAAAGTGGTGGATTTCGCTTCCTTCAACGAAAAAAACGCACGCTAATAATAAGGTAAGAACATGGCAACGGCAGCAGAAATCGAAATCCAAGAAGCCCGCACCCCAAAGATCGACAAGCTCGGTCGCGCCTATGGCACCGGTCGTCGTAAAGACGCCACCGCCCGCGTATGGGTCAAGCGTGGCAGCGGCAAAATCACCGTCAACGGCAAATCGCTGGAGACCTATTTTGCACGTCCCGTTCTGCGCATGATCATCAACCAGCCCTTCGTGGTGCTGGCGAGCGAAAACAAGTTCGACGTGATGATCACCGTGGTTGGCGGCGGTCTGTCCGGCCAAGCGGGCGCGGTGCGTCACGGCATCAGCCGCGCGCTCGATGCATACGATCCTTCTTTCCGCCCAACGCTGCGTAAGAGCGGCTTCATGACCCGCGACAGCCGCGTGGTCGAGCGTAAGAAATACGGTAAGGCGAAAGCCCGCCGTTCGTTCCAATTCTCGAAACGTTAATCGTTTCCTTTTCGGAAAGCATACCAACCCCGGAATGGCAAACGCGATTCCGGGGTTTTTCTTTGTGAGGGCGTATGACAAAAACCATCAAGACCGCCATCCTCGGCGCCTCCGGCTATACCGGCGCGGAGCTGCTGCGCCTGCTCCACGGCCATCCCGTGTTCGAGATCGTCGCCCTCACCGGTGACTCGCAAGCAGGAAAGCCCATCGAACAGGTCTACCCCCATCTGCGCGGGCGCAATCTTCCGGCGCTCGTGAAACATACCGAGGTGGATTTCACGCGCGTCACCCTCGTCTTCTGCTGCCTGCCGCATGGCACCACGCAAGAGATCATCGCCGGCCTGCCCCAGCATGTGCGCGTGGTCGACCTCTCCGCCGATTTCCGCCTGCACGATGTCGCCGCCTATGAAGAGTGGTACGGCCACGCACACCGCGCGCCCGCGCTCCAAAAAGAAGCCGTCTACGGCATCACCGAACTCGATAGAAATGCGGTCAAGGCGGCACGCCTTGTGGCGAATCCGGGGTGCTACCCCACGTGCACACTGCTTCCGCTGATTCCACTGGTTGAAAAACAAATTATTGCGCCCACCGGCATCGTCATTAACGCCCTCTCCGGCATCAGCGGCGCGGGGCGCAGCGCGAAGCAGGAGTTGCTGTTTACCGAGCTGGATGGTGGCGTCTCCGCCTATGGCATCGGCCATCACCGCCACATGGCCGAGATGGAGCAGCAGCTCGCCACTGCGGCGAAACACCCTGTCACCCTCTCCTTCACGCCGCACCTCGTCCCCATGACACGCGGCATGCTGGCGACGATTCACACCACACTCACCCCCGGTAAAACGGTGGAAGACGCACGCAGCGCACTACAAAAACGTTATCAAGGCGAAGCCTTCGTTACCGTGCTCGAAAGCGGCGCCCCCACCACCCACCACGTGCGCGGCACCAATCACTGCGTGATGTCCGCACATAAAGGGCGGCTACCGAATGAACTCATTCTCGTGTCCGTCATCGACAATCTGGTGAAGGGCGCAAGCGGCCAGGCGCTGCAAAACGCCAACCTCATGTTCGGCTTGCCGGAAACCACCAACCTCGCACTCACAGCGGTATTCCCATGACCCACGCCCCCCTCATCCTCCCCTATAACGGCATCATGCCCACCATCCACCGCGATGCGTGGATTGCGCCGGGCGCGGTGGTGATCGGCGACGTGCATATCGGCGCGTTCACCAATGTCTGGTTCGGCTGCGTCATCCGCGGCGATGTCGCGCCCATCCGCATTGGCGAGCGCACCAACATTCAAGACGGCACCGTGGTGCATGTCACGCGCGAGGTGGGGCCGACGACCATCGGCTCGGGCATCACCATTGGCCATCAGGCGCTGCTGCATGCCTGCACACTCCATGATGATTGCTTCGTCGGCATGGGCGCGAAGGTGATGGATTTTGCGGTGGTCGAATCCGGCGCGTTTGTCGCCGCAGGCGCACTCATCACCCCGCGCAAGCAGGTGAAGTCCGGCGAGCTCTGGGCAGGCAACCCGGCCAAGCTCCTGCGCCCCGTCAGCCCCGAAGAAGCCGCCTACATCCCCATCTCCGCCCGCCATTATGTCGAGCTGGCACAGGATTATAAGTGAGTGGTAGATTTCGTAAAGGGTTATAGGCTGTGCTGCTTTGCCAACGTCATGAAAAAGGGGGCAACGCACGAGAGGCCAAAAACGAACGTAATCAAAATAAACGGCAATCGTCTTGGTAAAGACATTTTTACGGGCATTGCTACGAAATAAGACTTCGTTTCTTCCACTAAGTTCTCAAGGAAAGTAATTTGCGCCTTGTTAATCAGAAAACGCTTGAACCATAGACCGGCGAGCGGCTTTAGGCGCATTTTCAGACCATAAATAGGGCTTTCCACCACAACAAGCCTACTGCCTTTCTCGGGAATGGTGATGCCTGCACTGTTCTCTTCAAATGCTATGGATAGTTTTCTAAGAGAAGCAATGAGCGCTTCACGTAGTGTGTCTGGGCTTGCTCCAACGACAATATAGGGAGGCGAAATAAGGAGGGTGCAAGCGCCGATTATTAGAAAAAATACGGTGCCAACAAAATCACTTGTGGCAAGCAAGGACAAAGCAATGAGCGAAAATATCGCCACTACGAAATAGAGTAATATCCTTTGAGAAAGAATAATCGGGCGAGAAGTAAATAATGCTCGCGCACTCGCGATAATACAAAAAATTCCGCTACCGGTCAGCAAAATCAATACCAAGACCATTTGCAGTTTCTCATGGTCTAACATAATTCTCCCCTTACATGAATCTAGACTATCTCCGCACCCGCAAAAACTCACCCATATCTTCCACTAATATAATCCCGCGTCTGCGTTTGCTGCGGGGCTTCGAACATCTGGTCGGTGGTGCCCGTTTCCACCACGTTGCCCATATGGAAAAACGCGGTGGTTTGCGCCACGCGGCGCGCCTGCGCCATGGAGTGCGTGACAATCACAATCGTATAGCGCGCGCGCAGTTGCTCGATCAGCTCCTCCACCCGCCCCGTCGCAATGGGGTCGAGCGCGGAGCATGGCTCATCCATCAGAATCACTTCCGGGCTGACCGCCATCGTGCGCGCGATGCAAAGCCGCTGCTGCTGCCCGCCGGAAAGGCCGGTGCCCGGCTGGTTCAGGCGGTCTTTCACCTCGTCCCAGAGGGCTGCGCCGCGCAGGGCATTTTCCACAATCTCGTCCATCGCCGCCTTGCTGCTCGCGAGGCCGTTGATGCGCGCGCCATAGGCGACATTTTCGTAAATCGATTTCGGGAACGGGTTCGGTTTCTGGAACACCATGCCCACGCGCGCCCGCAGCGCCACCACGTCGAGCGCGGGGGCGTTGATGTCTTCACCGTCGAGCAGAATCTCGCCCGTCACCCGGCAGCCGGGGATGAGGTCGTTCATGCGGTTGAGGCAGCGCAGGAACGTCGATTTCCCGCAGCCGGAGGGGCCGATAAACGCCGTCACGCTGCGCGGCGCAATGGCGAGCGACACGTCATAAAGCGCCTGCTTCTCGCCGTAGAACACGCTGACATTGCGTGCGTCGATAGTGCCCATTGGTTGAGTGTCCGTCACCTTAACTCCACAATTTCTGTGAACGCGCGCGCACCATAATCGCTGCCATGTTAAGAAGCAAGAGCAGCACCAGCAGCACCATAATTCCGGCCGAAGTCTTCTCGATAAACCCGGCCTCCGGGCTGCTCGCCCACAAGTAAACCTCGACAGGCATCGCGGTTGCCGGGTCGGTGAATCCGCGCGGCACATCCGCCACGAACGCCACCATGCCGATCATCAGCAGCGGCGCGGTTTCGCCCAGCGCGCGGGCGATGGAGAGAATCGTCCCCGTCATAATCCCCGGCAGGGCATAGGGCAGCACATGGTCGCGCACCACTTGCAGTTTCGTCGCACCGAGCGCTGTCGCGGCCTGACGCATGCTCGGTGGCACCGCACGAATCGCCGCCCGCGCCGCGATAATCATCACCGGCAGGATCAGCATCGCGAGGGTGAGGCCCCCCGCAAGCGCCGACCCGCGCGGCGTGTGCAGTACCTGCAGGAATACAGAAAGTCCGAGTAACCCATAGATAATCGACGGCACCGCCGCGAGGTTGTTAATGAGAATTTCGAGCCACTCGGCGAATCGCGTTTTGCGCGCGAATTCCTCAAGCGTAATCGCCGCGGCAATCGCCACCGGCAGCGCGAGCAGCATGCACACGAGGAGCGTCAGCAGCGAGCCAACAATACTGCCGCCGAACCCAGCCGCCTCCGGCGCGCGGGAATCGCCACGGGTGAAGAATTCTGTGTTAAAGCGCGAGGTAATCCGCCCTTCGCTCTCCCAGCGGTCGAGCCAGGCGATCTGCTGGTCAGAGATCGGCCGCTCGGCCATCGGCGCATCGCGGTCGATGCTGCCCTTCAGCAACAAATCCGCATTGCTGGCGAGTGGCAGAGTCACTTCCATCCGCTTGCCCCATTGCGCGGGGTGGGCGAGAATTTCTTCTTTCACCGCAAACGCCGCAAACGTACCGCCGAGCGCGAGCAGCTGGTGCCGCGCCGCTGCATCCGCATTCTCCGCGCCGACGCTTTTGAGCAGCGCCGCATTCGTCAGCGCGTAATAATCGACGGATGCCGGGTCACGCGCGAGCTGCGCGGCAATGCTCGCCGTATCGACCGTCACCCGCACGCTATGCTGCGTAAACCCGCTAATCCCGGGGCGGATGATCGACAGCATCAGCACCAGCAGCATCACCCCCGCAAAGCCCAGCGCCGCCAGCCCCAGCGCCTTGAAGCGCCGCTCTGCCCGATGCCGTTTGGCCAGATGCTGTGCCGCCTTACTCATACTGCTCCCGATATTTCTTCACGATCACCTGCGCGAGAATATTCAGCAGCAGCGTGAAACAAAACAAGGTGAGGCCAAGCGCAAAGGCAGCCAGCGTTTTCGGGCTGTTGAATTCCTGATCACCCGTCAGCAGCGTCACCATCTGCACCGTCACGGTCGTCACCGCCTCCAGCGGGTTGGCGGTCAGGTTCGCACTCAAACCCGCCGCCATCACCACAATCATCGTTTCGCCCACCGCGCGGCTGATGGCGAGCAGCACCGCGCCCATAATGCCCGGCAGTGCCGAGCGCAGCACCACGCGCTGAATCGTTTCCGATTTCGTCGCGCCGAGGCCGTAGGACGCATCCCGCAGCCCCCGCGGCACGGCGGTAATCATATCGTCGCTGAGCGACGACACGAACGGGATAATCATAATCCCCATCACGATGCCCGCCGTCAGCGCGCTCTCTGATGCAATCGAGATACCTAAAAACGCACCGAGTGCGTTCATGAACGGCGCAACCGTAATCACCGCGAAATAGCCATAGACCACGGTGGGGATGCCCGCGAGCAGCTCCAGCACGGGCTTCGCCAGCTTACGAAAATTCGGGCTGGCATACTCCGCGAGATAGACCGCGCTCATCAGCCCCACCGGCACAGCAACCAGCAGCGCGATGACGGTAATCATCAGCGTGCCCGCAAGCAGCGGGATCGCGCCGAAGCTGCCCGAAGCCCCCGCCTGATCCGCGCGCATCGCGGTTTGCGGGCTCCAGTTCACGCCGAACAGGAAATCAAAAAACGGCACATGGGCAAAAAACCGCAGCGATTCGCTCACCACCGAGTAGATAATCGCCCCCGTAATCACCACCGCCACGGCGGCGGCCAGCCACATTAGCGCCATCACCACCGTTTCACCGGGGCGGCGCGCGCCATGCTTCAGCCATTGGGTCACAACCATCATGCCACGCGGTTTTAGCGGGCGCGGCGGGGGAAGTAAACCGGCTTATCGTTGCGCACGGCACATAGGGGGAATGCGACTAGGGAGCGGCTTTTTTTACGAAGCGATAAGACTCCCGCCAAGGGATGCCGAAAAAGCCCTCGCGAATCACAATCTCCGCGTTGTTTTCTGCGGGGATAAATTGCTCGCCTACAAACGAATCCTTCTTATTGCAGTTATAATCTTTCTCATCCGACTCGATGATAAGCTCCATATCTTCATCAAATTCTGCTGGTCTGGAACTGAGCATACTGGGTTTCACAATCGCTCTGAAATAACGATACTCTGTACAACGTCTTACACCAAAACGTCCGCCCATATGTCCCACCTGATATATCTTACCCACAATCGGCAGCGTATAGGTTTGTGCTGGAGAGGTATCATACTTACCATTGATAAAGAAAACAAACGCCATACAAAGGAAGAAAGAATTTATTAACGCAAAGGCGTAAAGCCATGAAAAAGGGATCCGTGACACTACTCCTTCTTCAGGTTTTTGAATGATCGCCACCCAATGCCCTAACAGCACCCATATAGGCGCCGTCACTACCGCCACTTGGGAAAAATGGTCAAATGGATGTAGGATATGGACTCGCTCTAGAGCGCCCATCAAGAGCACCGGCGATAGTAAAATTGCACCCAAAAATTGGGCCGCTTTCCAAAGCGCTGATTCTACATCTTCTTCTTCCATCCACTAACTCTCCCAAATCGGCAAGAACACCGTGAAGTTCGTGCCCTCGCCCACCACCGAATCAATGGTGATCGCGCCGCGATGGCGCTGGATGATGCCTTTGACGATGGCGAGGCCAAGCCCCGTGCCGCCGACCTGCCGTGTGCGGGCGGAATCCACACGATAGAAGCGCTCCATCAGCCGTGGCAGATGCTGCTTGGGGATGCCCTCCCCGCGGTCGCGCACACTGAGTGCCACCACGCGCGTGAGGTTGCGCATGTTGAGGTCCTGCGGCAGCTCCGTCGTCACCCGCGCGGTGATGGTGACATCCGAATCCGCAAAGCCATATTTAATCGCGTTGCTGATGAGGTTATGCACCACTTGCGCCAGCTCGTTCGGCTCGCCCTTCACCTGCGGCAGGTTATCGTGCAGGCTGGTCACCAGGCGGATATTTTTGTCGTCTGCCATGCGTTTCAGGCTTTCGGCCTGCTTGCGGATGACAGCGGCGAGGTCCGCCGGCTCCACCGGCACGGAATGCACGTTCATCTCAATTTTGCTGAGCGAGAGCAGATCGCCGATGAGCTGCTGCATGCGGTCGGATTGTTCGAGCATGATTTTCAAAAACTCTTCGCGCGCCACCTCGTCGTCCTTCGCGGGGCCGAGCAGCGTTTCGACAAAGCCCTTGATGGAAGCGAGCGGCGTGCGCAGCTCGTGGCTTGCATTGGCCACGAAGTCCGCGCGCATTTGCTCGACCGATTTCAGCTCCGTAATATCGTTCATGGTGATGACGGTGCTGATGCCGCCCGCCGTCGGCACCGGAAAGCGCTCGATGATCGCGAGGAAATCGCGCACCAGCGGGTCCTCGATGCGAAACTCAATCTCCCGCCCCTTCAAATCCTGAATCACCGACGAAATCGCATCGATGAGGTAGCTGTTCGGAATCACATCGCTGAGCGTTTTGCCTGCGAGGTTCTGGCCGAAGATCGCCCGCGCCGCGCGGTTGGTGCGCACCACTTTCTTCTCGTCATTCACCATGATGAGAATATCCGGCAGCGTATCCACGAGAATTTCACGCTCGGTGATGATGGTTTCCATCTGTTTTTTCTTTACGTCCCACCCGGCTTGCAGGCGGTTGAGCGCATCACTCAGCTCCGTCACCGAGCCGATGAAGCTAAGATCCGGCGGCGCGACGCGTTTATCCTGCGCGATCTCGTTCACGTAATGCGTCAGCGCCGACACGTTCGAGAGAAACGGGTAGATCAGCGCTGCCGTCGCCGCGAAGATAATGCCGAACCCATACATCATCTGCGAGAGGCTCAGCACCTCGAAAAACACATAAAGCCCCAGCACCACCAGCGCCGGGCTCGAGACCACGAGCACGGATTTCAGCAGGGTATTGAACGGGACATAGTGTTTGCGCATCCCCCCATGACAGCCCAAATCATCGCATTTAGCAAGGAAAACCGCTGGTTAGCCCCCAGTTTGCGCGGTGAATGTTTACGGTTGACATGGTGGCGGACGCGAGTATATTCCCGCCTCCTTAAAAGTAATGCACTTACTGAATCACTACCTTACGTCTACGGCAAAAAAGGATAAGAATATGTACGCAATCGTACTCACTGGCGGCAAACAATACCGTGTTACCGCGGGCAGCATCATCGAAGTTGAAAAGCTGGAAGGCAACGCGGGCGATACCGTGAAGCTCGACCAGGTGCTTGGCCTCTCGGGCGATAAAACCGTCATCGGCGCGCCCTTCGTGGCTGGCGCGGTGGTAGAAGCGCAAATCATCGAGCAAGGTAAGGCCGACAAGGTGCTTATCTTCAAAAAGAAGCGCCGTCACAACTATAAGCGTAAGAACGGTCACCGTCAGCGTTTCACCGCGCTGCACATCACCGCAATCTCGCTGGGCGGCACCGTGGCTGTGAAGGCCGAGCCGCGCAAGCTGAAAGCACCGCGCACCGCTCCGGCTCCGAAAAAAGCCAGCGCTGTAAAGGCTGCCGCCGCGAAAGCAGCAGCCCCTGCGAAAAAAGCCCCTGCCGCAAAAAAGCCTGCAGCAGCCAAGAAACCCGCCGCTAAAAAAGCAGCGAAATAAATCACTGGCCACTGGCTACTGGCCACTGGCTACTACTGAAGGAGTCTAAAATGGCACATAAGAAAGCCGGTGGTTCATCCCGCAACGGTCGCGATTCGCAAGGCCAGCGCCTTGGCGTAAAAAAATTCGGTGGCGAAGAAGTGCTCGCCGGTAACATCATCATCCGCCAGCGCGGCACCACGTACCATCCAGGCGTTGGCGTCGGCCTCGGTAAAGACTACACCATCTTCGCAACGGTGGATGGCGCAGTGAAATACAGCAAAAAAGCGGGCAACAAAAACGTGGTGTCGGTTATCGCCGCTGCCGCTGCGGTGGAAGCTGCAAAAGCCCCGAAAGCGCCAAAGAAAAAGGCCGCTGCATAGTTTCGTCATCCCGCCTCGGCGGCATGACACAAAGAAAAGGGAGCGTTTTCGCTCCCTTTTTTGTTATGCTCCTACTCCCTGTACTATAAGGTACATAAGGCGGCACGTCATTATAAAATAGATTACTGCGCAATATTTGGCCACTCTATGGATTCTAAGGGCTGATTTTTTTCGAGATAGGTATATTAGCAATAGCGGCGAAACGATGAACCCTAATAACAGAGCCATCTGGCCAAAAAACATGATAAAACTCCACACGGACGGATATGTCTTAGTCCACTCCCACGGAGTAAAAAAAGGTAGAAAGTAAGATAATGGAAACAGGACAATAAACGTCCAGAGCAACAACTTCTCAACATGCGGGTTTATTTTCATATAAAAATCGTCGCACCACGAGCAAGACTGGTCAACAAAAAAAGAATAACCGCGTGCAAACGCGCGGGATACCGTGTAAACGCCTCGATCACATCTTCGCTAACACCTGAAACCCGGAACCTGACCATGCACTTCGTCGATGAAACCAAAATCTACGTCAAAGCCGGCGACGGCGGCGAGGGCTGCGTGTCGTTCCGGCGCGAGAAATTCATCCCCGAGGGCGGGCCGGATGGCGGCGATGGCGGGCGCGGCGCCAGCATCGTCATGAAGGCCGTCACTGGCCTCAACACCCTCATCGATTACCGCTTCCAGCAGCATTTCAAAGGCGCCAAGGGCGGCCACGGCATGGGCAAGCAGCGCTATGGCAAAGGCGCGGACGACATGATCCTCCTCGTCCCCGTCGGCACCCAGATTTACGACGAAGACCGCGAGACGCTGCTCGCCGATTTCACCCATGGCGATCAGGAAATCGTCATCGCCCAAGGTGGCCGCGGCGGGCTGGGCAACATGCATTTCAAATCCTCCACCAACCAAGCGCCGGTGCAATCCGTCCCCGCTGGCAAAGGTGAGGAGCGCACGCTCTGGCTCAAGTTGAAATTGCTGTCGGACGCTGGCCTGCTCGGCCTGCCGAACGCGGGCAAGTCCACCTTCCTTGCTGCCGTCACGGCGGCCAAACCCAAAATTGCGGATTACCCGTTTACCACCCTCGCGCCGCAGCTCGGCGTCGTGTCGGTGGGCGATACGGAGTTCGTGCTGGCCGATATCCCCGGCCTCATCGAGGGCGCGGCGGAGGGCAAGGGGCTTGGCACCCGCTTCCTCGGCCATGTGGAGCGTTGCGGCGTGCTGCTGCATCTGGTGGATGGCACGGCAGAGGATGTCGTCGCGAGTTATGAAACCATCCGCCACGAGATCGAACAGTTCAACGACGACCTCGCCGAAAAGCCTGAACTCGTCGCGTTAAATAAATGCGACGCACTCACCGCTGCCGAAATTAAGAAAAAGAAGAAAGCGCTGGAGAAGGCCAGCGGCGGGCGCGTCTTCACCATCTCCGCCGCCGCGCGACAAGACCTCGAACCACTGCTCGTCGAGATGCTGCAAACCATCGAGCGCTACCGCGGCGAGAAAGAACCACCACCCCTGCCGTTCTTCATCACCAAGGGCGACGGCGAAGCCTAGCTACTTCTTCTCACCCTCGCCCGCCTTCACCTCTTCCGCCCGCACGAGGTTGGGGTACATGCTGAAGATGGGAATGCGCCAGCCATAAACCTTGAAGCGGTAGCGCTTGCCGATATCGAGATTCCCGTACACGTCCGAGCTGTTATATTTCACGAACCAGCCCGCATCGTCGTTACGGAACACGCCGTGGTCGGTGAAAATGAGGTAGGTGCTTTGCACCTTATCACCCTTCTTTGCCGATTCGGTGGTGATCTGCTTGTCCTTCACCAGCACGTTGTCGATGCTGCGCTGCGTCAGCCACTGATAGGGCGCGTTGGTGAACATCAGCGCGATGATGATAAGCGCCGGGATGCCGATGAGCAGGAATTTTTTCATGGGTGCCTCGTTGTGTAGGGAAACCTATACACCCGCACGCGGGATGGCGTCAAATAGGCAAGGTTCAATTTCCCACGATTCACCATTCACTATTCACCATTCACTGCTATAACAACCCTATGTCCCTCACCACCGCCAAACGCATCGTCGTCAAAATCGGCTCCAGCCTGCTGGTGGCCTCCGGCACGTTGCGGCGCGAATGGCTGACCTCGCTCGCCGCGGATATTGCGGCACTCCGCGAGCAGGGGAAAGAAATCATCCTCGTCTCCTCCGGCGCGGTGGCGCTCGGTCGGCCCCTGCTCGGCCTCGGGTCAGAGGCGCTCAGCTTGGAGGAAAAACAAGCCGCCGCCGCTGCCGGGCAACCGCTGCTGATGCACGCATGGCAAACGGCGTTCGAGGCGTTTGATATTCACGTTGCCCAACTCCTCCTCACGCTCGATGATTCGGAGGAGCGCCGCCGCTACCTCAACGCGCGCGCCACCTTCGGCACGCTGCTCGCGCGCGGGCTTGTCCCCATCGTCAACGAGAACGACACGGTCGCCACTGCCGAGCTGAAATTCGGCGACAATGACCGCCTCGCAGCGCGCGTTGCCGTCATGCTCGCGGCGGATGCGCTGGTGCTGCTGTCGGATGTCGATGGGCTGTATGACAAAAACCCGGCCTTGCATGCCGATGCGAAACATATCCCTGAAGTTGCCACGCTCACGCCGGAAATCCTTGCCATGGCCGGTGGCGCCGCCACCACACTCAGCAATGGCGGCATGAAAACCAAGCTCGACGCTGCCGCGATGGCGACCCGCGCGGGCTGCGCGATGGTCATCGCGCGCGGCACCGAGAACCACCCGCTCGCCGCCCTCGCAACAGGCGCGCGCGCGACCTGGTTCACCACCAGCATCAAGCCGCAACTCGCACGCAAACAGTGGATCGCTGCCGCCGTCCATCTGCCCGGCCATGTGGTGGTGGATGATGGCGCGGCGCACGCGCTCACGCAGGGCAAAAGCCTGCTTCCGGCCGGCGTCACCGCCGTCGAAGGCGCGTTCGAACGCGGCGACATCATCGGCATAAAAAAAGCGACGAGTGGCACACTGGCCAAGGGCATCGCGGGCTATGACGCAGCGGAGGTCGCTGCCATCATGGGTAAAAAGACGGATGCCATCGAGGCGATTTTAGGCTACGCTCACCGCGACACCCTCATTCACCGCGACGATCTGGCCATATTATGAACGCATCCGCCTACGCCATCTGGCATGACCGCTTCATCGCCTATCTCATCGATAGCTTCATCCTGCTCATCCCAACGATGATTCTGATCGGCCTCACCGGCAGCGTGGATGCCGAAGGGAAACCCTCAGTGGCGCCGGTGTTCACCCTTATCGCATTCCTCATGCAACTCGCTTATTTCCTCTCGTTCTATGCGGGGAGCTGGCAGGCCACACCCGACATGCGCGCGATGAATATTCACCTCATCCGTCTCGACGGACGCGCCCTCACTCAGCGCGACGGGCTGGAGCGTTTCCTCGCGCTCGTCATTCCTTCGCTTGCCCTTCAAACGAGTTTCTTGTCCACACAATTCGCCCAAAGTCTCTTTGTATTTTTGCACATCATCTGGTTCATGCCGGTGCTCACCACCCGCGTCGGATTTCATGACCGGCTGACGAATATGCGCGTCGTCAACGGGCGGATCGCAGTATGAGCCTCTCTGCGCAGATGGCGGAAATCGGACGCACCGCGCGCAATGCCGCTGCCGCACTCGCGCAACTTTCCGCCGAGCAAAAAAACCACGCGCTGATGGAAGCGGCACGTGAAATCCGCGCGCAGGAAGACTCCATCCTCGCCGCAAATAAAATCGATATGGATGCCGCGCATGCCCTCACCGAAGCGCTACGCGATCGCCTGCTGCTCACCCCCACGCGCATTGAATCTATGGCCGCGGGGCTGGAGAAAATTGCCACACTGCCTGACCCTTTGGGGCGCGAACTCGCCGCGTGGCACAACGCTGAAAACGGACTCGATTTTCAAAAAATTTCCGTGCCGCTCGGCGTCATCGGCATGATCTATGAATCTCGCCCCGGCGTCACGGCGGATGCCACGGCGCTCGCCTTCAAAGCGGGCAACGCCGTCATTCTGCGCGGCGGGTCGGAGAGTTTTCATTCCTGCCGCGCCATCCTCGCCGCCATCCATGCGGGCTTCGCGCGTGCAGGCGTTCCCACCGATGCCGCGCAGCTCGTACCAACCACCGACCGTGACGCCGTGGCCTGGATGCTCACCGCGAGCGGCATCATCGACGTTATCATCCCGCGCGGTGGGCGCTCCCTCACCGAACGCGTCGCGCGCGAAGCCCGCGTGCCCACCCTGCTGCATCTCGACGGCAACTGCCACACCTACCTCCACCACGCCGCCGACGCCGCCACCGCCTTGCGCGTCATCACCAACGCCAAACTCCGCCGCACCGGCATTTGCGGCGCTACCGAATCCCTCCTCTTCGATGAGGCTGCGCCTCAAGGCGTGATTAAAAATCTTCTCTCCAGCCTTCTCGATGCAGGCTGCGAAGTTCGCGGCGACGCGGAAATTGCTGCGCTCGACCCACGCATCACCCCCGCAACAGAAATCGACTGGTCGACCGAATATCTCGCCCCCATCCTCTCCGCCAAAATGGTGACGGGAATCGACGAGGCTATCGCGCACATCAATCGCTACGGCTCGCACCACACGGATGCCATTCTCACCACCGACGAAAATGCTGCGCAGCAATTTTGCCGCGAGGTGGATAGCGCCATCGTGATGGTCAACGCCTCCACCCAGTTTGCGGATGGCGGCGAGTTCGGCTTCGGCGGCGAAATCGGCATCGCCACCGGCCGCCTCCACGCCCGCGGCCCCGTCGCCGCCAACGAACTCACGACGTATAAATACGTCGTCACGACCGCACAAAAAAACGGAGCGGTGCGTGCATAGCCCCACCACTCACGACTCACCACTCACGACTCACCGAAAAGTCGGCTTGCTCGGTGGCTCCTTCAACCCTGCCCATGCCGGGCATCTTCACATCTCGCTTGAGGCGATGAAGCGGCTCGGGCTCGATGAAATCTGGTGGCTGGTCTCACCGCAGAATCCCTTGAAGCGCGCGGATGAATTGAACGACTATGATCTCCGTTTCGCCCACGCGCAGCATGTCGCCAACCACCCGCGCATTCGTGTGCTCGACCTCGAACAGCGTCACGGATTGCGCTACACGATTGATACCATTCACTTCCTAAAATCGCGCCATGCGCGCACGCACTTCGTGTGGTTGATGGGGGCAGATAACCTCGCAGGATTCCATCGCTGGCGCTCGTGGCGCAGCGTTGCGGCGCTGGTGCCGATTGCGATTCTCGACCGCGCGCCCTTTGCCCTGCGCGCGCTTCATGGCCGCTTTGCGCTGCGTTTTGCGGCGTCGCGCATCGCAGCGGCGGATGCGCCACAACTGGCCGATGCCCCTGCCCCCGCCTGGGTGTACCTCGCCATTCCGCGCCACCCGGCCAGCGCCACGGATTTACGAAAAACGCTTGGAAAGAATGCCTTTTTGCGCCATACTACACCAAGTTAACGTTAAAGGAGAGCCGCCATTCCACCGCGCACGCCTGCTAAAAAATCTACCAAACCTGCTGTGAAAGCATCTGCAAAACCCGCAGCGAAAGCGGCCAAGCCCGCCGTAAAAGCCAAAGCCAAACCGGCTCCGAAACCCGTTGCTAAAAAAGCCGCCGCCGTGATCGCTAAAAAGGCGGCCCCCGCGGCAACGAAAAAGGCGGCGCCCGCCAAGAAACCTGCTGCTGCGCCGAAGAAACTCACCGGCTCCGCTGGCCTCGCCAAACAAATCGCCACCATCTTGGATACCAACAAGGCGGAAGACATCATCACCCTCGCCCTCGCCGATAAATGCAGCTTCGCGGACTATATGATTGTCGCCAGTGGCCGCGCACCGCGCCATGTGGTCGCGCTGGCGGATTATGTCGGCGACATGCTCAAAAAACAAGGCATTCCGCCGCTCTCCATCGAAGGCAAAGAAACCGGCGACTGGGTGCTGATCGATGCGGGCGACATCGTCGTGCACATCTTCCGCCCGGAAATCCGCCAGTTCTACAACATCGAGAAAATGTGGGCGATCCCGCCCGCCACGCGGTAGATGCAACTCATCCTCGCCGCGGTCGGCAAAGCCAAGCGCAAGGCCGAAGCCGAGCTCGTCGCCCATTACCTCAAGCAAACGCGCTGGGATATCGTGGTCAAAGAAATCCCCGACGCGCCGGAGAATCTCTCTGCGGATGCCCGCCGCGCGCGGGAGGCCGTGTCCTTCCAAAAGCTCCTCACCCCCGGCACGCGTTTGATTGCCATGGATTCAACAGGGAAAAATCTCACCAGCCCACAATTCGCTGCATTGATTCAAGACGCACAAAAAAATGCGATCAAGCAACTCGTATTTGCGATTGGCGGGCAAGACGGGTTGGCGCCAGAACTGCTCAAATCGGCGCATGCCACGATAGCGTTCGGTGCCGCCACATGGCCGCATCAGCTTCTGCGCGCCATGCTAGCCGAGCAGCTCTACCGCGCCTACACCATCACCATCGGCCACCCCTATCATCTGGGGCATTAAGGTGCTGTGAGTAATGAGTCGCGAGTTGTGAGTTGTGAAAGAGCCTGCTAATCCTGCACTCACCACTCACCACTCACCACTCACTAAACATGACCACACTTCTTTGCATTCTCGACGGCTGGGGCGAAAGCGACGCCCGCGAGCATAATGCCATCGCGCAGGCGCATACACCGCACTGGGACGCGATGCGCGCGAGCTACCCCTGCGCGCTGCTCGATGCATCGGAAGCCCATGTCGGCCTGCCGTCGGGGCAGATGGGCAATTCCGAAGTCGGCCATATGAATATTGGCGCCGGGCGTGTGGTGATGCAGGATCTGCCGCGTATTGACGCCGCGATTGCGGATGGTTCGCTCGCACAAAATCCTGCACTAAAAAACTTTATCAACTCGTTGAAAACGAGTGGTGGCACCTGTCACCTGATGGGCTTGCTGAGCGATGGCGGCGTGCATTCGCACCTCGCGCATATCGCCGCACTCGCCAATATCGTGGCGGATGCGGGCGTTCCCGTCGCCATCCATGCCTTCACGGATGGACGCGATGTGGCACCAAAATCCGCGCAGCAATTTTTGCGGGTGCTGCAGCAATCGCTGCACAAAAACGTGGCCTTCGCCACCGTCAGCGGCCGCTATTACGCCATGGATCGCGATAATCGCTGGGAACGTGTGGCACTCGCTTATGCTGCACTGGTCAGCGCGCACGGCAACAAAGCACCAAGCGCAGAGGCCGCCGTTGCGCTTTCTTACGACGCCGATAAAACCGACGAGTTTATCCTCCCCACCGTCATCGGCCATTACGACGGCATGAAGGACGGCGATGGCGTACTGATGGCCAATTTTCGTGCCGACCGCGCACGGCAATTACTGCATGCGTTGCTCGACTCCACCTTCGACAAATTCCCGCGCCCACACGCCGTGCGGTTCGCCGCCACGCTCGGCATGGTGGAATATAGCGAAGCACTCAACCCAATCATCCCCGCACTTTTCCCACCACAGGAAATCCGCGATTCACTCGGCGAAGTGGTCGCCGCCGCCGGGCGCACGCAACTGCGCATCGCGGAGACAGAGAAATATGCGCATGTCACCTTCTTCTTCAACGGTGGGCGCGAGGAGCCATTCGCGGGTGAATCGCGCATCCTCGTCCCCTCGCCCAAGGTCGCGACCTACGACCTTCAGCCCGAGATGTCGGCGTTCGAAGTGACCGATAAACTCGTCGAAGTCATCACCACGCGCGCGTATGATTTCATCGTCGTCAACTTCGCGAATACGGACATGGTCGGCCATTCGGGCGACCTCGCCGCCGCCATCAAAGCGGTGGAGGCGGTGGATATCTGCCTCGGCAGAATTCATGAAGCCACCCACGCAGTGGGCGGCACGTTGCTCATCACCGCCGACCATGGCAACGCCGAATGCCTGCATGATGCCGACGAGAACCAACCGCACACCGCGCATACACTCAACCCCGTACCGTGCCTCATTGTCAGCGAGGCGCTGGCGCATGCGCCGCGCGACCTTGGGCGCGGCATCCTCGCCGATATCGCACCAACACTCTGCGCGCTGATGCACATCCCCACGCCCGCCGCCATGACCGGGCGCAACCTGCTAGCAGGGAAGGCGTGATGCGGAAAGCGCTGCTCATCCCCCTCCTGCTTCTTGCCACCAGCGCGCATGCCGCACCGGATGCCGCGCAACAAAAAAAGTTGAACGAAACCCTCGCCACTCTATCGAAAACGAAGGACGAACAAGCCGCACTCGCCAAACGCCAGGCCGAGGTCGAGGCTGAACTCGCGCGGCTTCAAACCCGCTCTGCCGAGATCGCCGAGCGCCTGCAGGTGAGCGAGCGCCGCGTCAGCAACGAGGAAAACGCACTCGCCACCGCGAGCGGAAAACTTTCCGCGAAGGGGCGCGAGTTCGAGGCACGCAAAGCCGAATATGCCGCCACGGTCGCCACCCTGCTGCGCCTGCGCAATCTGCCGATGACGACCGTGTTCGCACAGCCAGAGGACGTGCATCAACTGCTGCGCACCGGAAGCGTGCTTGAGGAAACAAACAAAGCCGTCGCCGAAAAAGCGAAGGCCTTGCGCCGAGATCTCATCGCGCTCAAGGAGCTCAAATCCGATGCGAAGGAGAAGCGCGCCCGCACCGCGGTTGAAACCGCCGCGCTGAATGCCGAGCAGGCGAAGCTCGACAAAGCACTGGCCGAGCGCGAGAAACTGCAAGCCTCCATCGCCGCCGACCGCAAGGAGGCCGAGGCAAAAATCGCCAAGCTCTCGAAGGAATCCGAATCGCTGCAAACGCTGCTCAAAAAACTGGATGTCGAGGAAAAGGCCGAGGAAGCGCGTGCGAAGCAGCCGGCGAAAAGCAAATCCACCAAACGCTTCGATAGCGCCAAAGGCACCCTGCGCCCACCCGTTTCAGGCGACGTGGTGCATCGCTACGGCGAGAAAAAATCGGCCAACGAAACCTATCGCGGCACCGTCATCCGCGCCCGTTCTGGCGCCACCGTCGTCGCACCATATGACGGTGAGGTCGTCTTCACCGGCCCCTTCCGCGATTATGGCAACATGCTGCTCATCAAGCACAGCAACGGCTATATCTCGCTGGTGGCTGGGCTAGGCAAAATCAACGCACATCTCAACCAGACGGTCATCCGCGGCGAACCCGTGGCGTTGACCGCCACCGGCACCACGCCCGAAATCTACGTCGAACTACGCGATTCCGACGCCAAGCCTATTGACCCGGGCGATTGGTTCGCTAAGCTCGCCCACTAACAATCCCTTCTCTCGTCAGGACATTCCATGCGCCGCATTTCCCGCCAGCTCGTTTCCTTCACCATGCTCACCTGCCTTGTGCTCAGCAGCAGCGCGGCATTCGCAGCGAAGCCTGCCGAAAAAGCGGCCGATAAATCGGGCGATGCCTCGACATACGAGCTGCTCAACCTGTTTGGCGAAGTGTTCGACCGCGTGCGCACCGATTATGTCGAGCCGACGACGGACGACAAGCTCATCGAATCGGCGCTGAACGGCATGCTCACCTCGCTCGACCCGCACAGCAACTACATGAACGAAAAAAGCTTTGCAGACATGCGCGTGCAAACCAAGGGCGAATTCGGCGGCCTCGGCATCGAGGTGACGATGGAAAACGGCCTGGTCAAAGTCGTCTCACCGATCGATGACACGCCCGCAGCCAAAGCCGGCATCAAGCCCGGTGATTTAATCGCAGAGATTGATGGCACCGCCGTCATGGGCCTCACCCTTTCCGATGCGGTCGATAAAATGCGCGGGCCGATCGGCACCAACGTGAAGCTGATGGTGGTGCGCGAAGGCCAGAAGGCACCGCTGCCGTTCACCCTGAAGCGCGACCTCATTAAAATCCAATCCATCCGCAGCCGCTCGGAAAACGATGTGGCCTATGTGCGCATCACTTCCTTCTCGGAAGCGACGGCAGACGGCATGAAAGCCGCGTTCGAGAAAGAAAAGAAAAACATCGGCACGAAGCTGAAGGGCGTGGTGCTCGATCTGCGTAACAACCCCGGCGGCTTGCTCGACCAGGCCATCGCAGTGTCGGACGCCTTCCTCGACCACGGGGAAATTGTCTCCACCCGCGCCCGTAAGCCGGAGGAATCCCGCCGCTATAACGCCACTCCGGGTGATATTGCCGACGGCCTGCCAATGGTGGTGCTCATCAACGAAGGCTCAGCCTCGGCGTCCGAAATTGTGGCGGGTGCGCTGAAAGACCATAAACGCGCCGTCATTCTCGGCATCAAATCCTTCGGTAAAGGCTCGGTGCAAACCGTGATCCCGATCGAGGGGCATGGCGCCATCCGCCTCACCACCGCGCGCTACTATACCCCGTCGGGCGTGTCGATCCAGGCCAAAGGCATCGTGCCGGATATTGCGGTCGAACAAGGCAAACTCGAAACCGTGAAGAGCAACATCAACTTCTCGGAAGCATCGCTCAACGGCCATCTGACCAACGATCAGGGCGAGGACGCGGATGCCGCAACGAAAGATGAGAAGAAAGACGAGAAGAAGAGCTTCTTCAGCCGCGACAAAGATAAGGACACCAAAGACAGCAAGGACAAAGACGTTAAGGACGACGCGAAGAAAGACGAAACGAAGGATGACTATCAGTTGAGCCGCGCGCTCGACCTCATCCGCGCGCTGTCGATCTATCAGGGCGCACAGGGGGCGGATGCTGCTGCACCTGCCGCCGCGCCAGCGCCAAGCGTTGCCATTGTCCCTACTGTCAAAAAAACGCCTGAGAAAAAATGAGGCCCGCATGGCGCGCACCGCACTTCCAAGCCTACCGATCAATAACGGATTAGTGCTGTGGGGCACGCTCTCGGCCATCCTTTTCGTCGGCTTTACCGCCAGCACTATTGGTTTTTTTGGTGGCGGCACGGCAGAAGCACTACGGGCAAATACGCATGGCCAACGCGCAGTGATCGACCCCAAAACCGGTACAGTCTCACTCACCGGCAGCGGTGCTAGCACCAAGCCAGCGGAAGAAAAATTCGACGTTGCCCAGCCGGAGGAGAAGCCTGCAACGCCCACAGATGCGGCACAACAGGCAGAGCCCCCATCACAAGGCGAAGCGCTGCCCGAAGGCCTACCCGAATTACGCACCGAACCGCTGACCGCAAAACTGCCTGATTCCGGAGCCCGCGCGGCGGATAGCCTGGTTCCTGCCCCTGCACCTGAAATCACCGAAACGATCGAGGGCGTGGCACTGCCCAAACGTACAGCCGAAAAAACCGGCGCGGGTACGCTCTATGCACGCCGCTTCACGCGCACGCCAGATCAACATCTACTGTCCATCGTCATTCTGGATGCAGGCATCAGCGCCCAATCCCTACCGCTGATGATGTCGCTTCCGAAAAATATCACCATCGCCTTCTCGCCCTATACGGAAGACGCGGCGGGGCGCATCGCCACACTGCGCCATGCGGGTTACGAGGCATGGGGCATGTTGCCAGCGATGAGCACGCGCTATCCGCAGGACGATCCGGGCCCGCTCGGCCTCGTAGCCACCTTGCCTAAAGACGAGCTGATGCGCCGCCTGCGCGTGGTGATGGCCAACACGATTGGCAGTGCGGGCATGCTGCTGCCCATCAGCGAAATGCTGAGCACGAAGACGGAGCCGTATTTGCAGCTCACACATGAAATCGAAACGCGTGGGCTTTATCTCCTCGCCGCCAACCCGACAGCGGCGCCGGAGCAGCGCGCGGCGGAGAAAAAACAAACCGCCTTTATGCGCCGCGCCGATCTCGTGCTCGATAACGAATTCGACCCTGCAGCGATGGAAACCGCCCTCAGCAAGCTTGCGGTGGACCTCAAAACCAAAGAGAGCATGGTGGTTGTCACCAGTGCCCGGCCACAAAGCCTGTTGCTGCTGCAACGCTGGCTTGCGGAGCATCCGCTGGCGGAACCTGCTGTGCTCGCGCCCCTAAGCGCGCAATGGCTGCCGAAAGAAGCACCGCCGCTGCCCGCTGCCGAAGAATCCGGTGGCCATGGTGGCGGACATGGCGGCGGCGAGAAAAAAGAAGCCAAAAAATCCGAAGGTGAGCACCATTAATGACCGCCTTTCCCTACGCCCACCTGCCCTATCGCTGCGGCGTCGGCATGATGCTGTTTAACGCGCGTGGTGAAGTCTTCGTCGCCAAACGCATCGACACCATCAGCGAGGCCTGGCAAATGCCCCAAGGCGGCATCGATGACGGCGAGCTGCCTACGGCAGCGGCATTAAGAGAATTAAAAGAAGAGATTGGAACAGACAACGCGACCATTCTTGCCGAATCCGCCCACTGGTACCGCTACGATTTACCCGCCGATCTCGTGCCGAAAATCTGGAAAGGCCGCTACCGTGGGCAGGAACAAAAATGGTTCGCGCTGCGTTTGAATGGGGATGATTCCGCGATCAACATCGCGACCGAACACCCCGAATTCTGCGAGTGGAAATGGGTCGCCATCGACATGCTGCCCGATCTCATCGTGCCCTTCAAACGCGGCCTCTACACCGCGCTGGTGGCGGAGTTTAGACATTTAGTGAATTCACGCTTTTAATTGAAACCGGTTGCTCGCTTCGCGGCTACGTGTAGTAACGAGATAATCTGGAATGAGCTCTTGATCCCCAAAGAGATAGGCACGCTTCGGATAGATTTTCTCTTCTGTTTTGTCGAGTACATGCACCTCTGGCACCGATAAAAGGGCCGCTATACCTTTAGTGTGCGCCGCTCCTGTCAAAGTAACAAACTTTCCATCCTTTGCATGTTTATTAATTTGTTGTGCAGCATACATATCCATCTTTTCCACGCGCTCTACTAGAGCGTCACTGGCTAATGCCGCACTATCCACTGCTACCAGATTGATTCCAAGCGCATGGGCTTTCTCAAAAAGCGTGCGATAATTGTAAGGTTGGGTTTTTTCATGGGTGATCAATTCCGAAACCAACTGCACGGTAGGATGCGCTTCGTTCTGGCGGTTTGCTTTCCAGAAAAGATAGGCATCCCTCAATGAGGTAAGCGGCACGTCACTTTCTTTCAGGGTAGGGTGTGCTTTCGCGGCATATTTAAAGTCCAGAAACGTGATGCGGTCATCAAGCGTCAGGTGAAAGTCGGAGTTATCCAGAATATCCATTTCCCCGGTCGAGTTAAAACGTGCAAGCGTGTCATCACTCCACTCAGATTTGAAAATCTCAAGACCGATCGTGCCTACTCCCAATTCTTTTAGAAGTGCCAGATTATCAATGATGAATTTGAGTGCTGCCCGCTCGTGGTGCACTTCACCGATGGCGAAGCCCGAGTGGTTAGAGAGCAGTTTCCGGATAAGCTCGGTCTGATTATCCATTTTTATTCCTTTACAAGAACTCAGATGCTAAGCTCGTATCATCGTGCTGGCACCATGCTCGGTAAACGTCTCGATCAGCAACACATGCGGAATGCGGCCATCGAGGATGTGCGCGGCTTTCACACCGGCGTTCAGCGCGTTGATGCAGGTCTCGACCTTCGGGATCATACCGCCGGTGATAGTGCCGTCGGCAAGTAGATCGCCAATCTCCGCCGCGTCGATCTCGCTGATGAGATGTTTGTCTTTCGTCAGGATGCCGGGCACGTCGGTCAGCATCATCAGCTTGGTGGCCTTAAGCGCCGCCGCAATCGCGCCCGCAGCCGTGTCGGCGTTGATGTTATAGGTCTCGCCATTCGGGCCCACGCCAATCGGCGCGATGACGGGAATCATGCCCGAGGCCAGAATATTGTTAATCGCCTCCGGGTTAATCTCCGTCGGCTGGCCCACGAAGCCGAGATCCAGCACGCGTTCGATATTGCTGTCCGGGTCTTTCTTGGTGCGCTTCAGCTGCTCCGCACGAATCAAATTCGCGTCCTTACCCGAAATACCCACCGCCGTGCCGCCCGCGCGGTTGAGTGCGCTGACGATCTGTTTATTGATCGTGCCGGAGAGCACCATTTCCACAATCTCGACCGTTGCCGCATCCGTCACGCGCAGGCCGTCGACAAAGCTCGACTGAATTTTGAGGCGCTCCAGCATCGCGCCGATTTGCGGGCCGCCGCCATGCACCACCACCGGGTTGATGCCGATGGCTTTCAAGATCACGATATCGCGCGCAAACGTCTCCGCCGTGCGCTCGCCACCCATCGCGTGGCCGCCATATTTAATCACGAAGGTATGGCCCGAAAAACGCTGGATATAAGGCAGCGCCTCGCTCACCGTTTTCGCGGTGCGCAGCAGCAGTTCTTTGGTCTTGAGCGTTTTAATCTGCATCGATTCCTAGTCCTTCCGGAGAGTATTTAACGCAAAGGGCGGTGCCAGGGAATCCTTTATTTATGCTACGCATGCCCTGCAAGGGCCTCAATAACAGCATCCTGCAGCGCGTCAATACCCAGTTTTTCTGCGGCACTGGTGGTGACAATCGCCGGATGTGCGGCGGGGTGCTTGCGCGCCACGGCCAGCACCTGCTCCTGCACCCGCGCGATATCGTCGGCCTTATCCGCCTTCGTCAGCACAAATTGATACGACACCGCCGCATCGTCGAGGCGCTTTAACATGTCCTCATCGGCTACTTTCACGCCGTGGCGCGCGTCGATCAGCACAAAGGCGCGCACCAGTTGCTGCCGCCCGCGCAGATAATCAAATAGCACGCCCTGCCATTTCTTGATGTCCTTCTTGCTGGCCTTGGCATAGCCATAGCCCGGCACGTCGACAAGATGCACGGTTTCATGCAGGTTGAAAAAGTTAAGCTGCCGCGTCGCCCCCGGTGTGCCCGACACGCGCGCGAGATGGTTCTGGCCGATAAGTGCGTTGAGCAGGCTCGACTTACCGACATTGCTGCGCCCGACAAACGCCACCTCGGGCAGCATCAGTTCCGGCAACTGCTCAAGGCTCGCCACCCCCGCCACAAAGCGGATGGGTTTGGCAAACAGCGCGCGGGTGAGACCCTGAGCTTCCATCGGGTTACTTCAACCCCTTCTTCGCAAGGCCATGGTTGATATACAGCATCTGCAGAATCGTCAGCGTATTGTTCCACGCCCAGTAAATCACCAACCCCGCCGGGAAGCCTGCGAACAGGAAGAGGAACATGAACGGCATATAGTTCATCACCATCGCCTGCACTTCATCCGCCGGTTTGGGGCTGAGGCGTTGCTGGATCACCATCGTCGCGCACATGATGATCGGCCAAACGCCGAGATGCATGAAGCTGGGCGCGTCCCACGGAATCAATCCAAACAGGGTGAAGAGGTTCGAAGGATCAACCGCCGAGAGGTCATGAATCCAGCCAAAGAACGGTGCGTGGCGCATCTCGATGGTGACAAACAGCACTTTATAGAGTGCAAAGAACACCGGAATTTGCAGCAGAATCGGCAGGCAGCCTGCCACAGGATTCACCTTCTCGCGCTTATACATCGCCATGATTTCCTGATTCATCCGCATTTTGTCGTTGGCGTAACGCTCGCGGAGTTCCTGCATTTTGGGCGTGAGCTGCTTCATGCGCGCCATCGCCGTCATCGACTTGCTGGCGAGCGGAAACAGCAGCGCTTTGATGCACACCGTGAGCAACAGAATCGCCACGCCAAAATTGCCAACAATGCTATGGAACCAAGTCAGCATGCCAAAAATCGGCTTGGTGAGGAAATAAAGCGCACCAAAATCCACCGCGCGGTCGAACAGCGGAATGTTGTATTGCGCGCCATAGGCATCGAGTTGATCCACCACCTTCGCGCCCGCGAACAGATGCGTCGTCACGCTCGCGCTACCTGCAGCCGGAATCGTCAGCGCTGCGCCACGGAAATGGCTTTGATATGCATCCACCTCGCCGCGTTTGAAATGTTTAAACTCGCCGTCGAAGCTCTCCGCTGCATCCGGCACCAGTGCCGTCAGCCAGTATTTATCGGTGATGCCTACCCAGCCTTTCGACTGTTCATATTTCACCGCGCCGTCTTCGCGCAGCTTCTTATAGGTCACGTCTTCGAGCACCTGATTCATCACGCCGAGCGGCCCCTCATGCATGATCGAAAAATGCTTCGCCGTATCCGGATAGTTGCGGCTGATGAGCCCATACGGGTACAGCGTCACCGCCGCGCCGGCGTTTTTCACCGTAGTCTCGATTGTGAACATGAACTTCTCATCGACCGAGATTTTCTTCTCGAAGGTCAGCCCTGCGCCGTTGTTCCAGCTCAGCGTGATCGGTGTTTTTTCCGTCAGCTCCTTGCCGCTCGCTTGCCACGGCGTGGTCGCATCCGGCACGCGCACGCCCTCGGCAAGCATGCCGGTTTCCACAAAATACGCATCTTGCCCTTCCGCGTTCGCAAGCAGCTTCACTTCCGGCGAGGTCGGGTCTTCCGTCTCGTGATAATTGGCGAGCGTCAAATCATCGAACCGCGCCCCCGTCAGTGCAATCGAGCCATGCAGCGACGCCGTATTAATCTTCACCCGCGCACTTGCAGTGCGGGGCGCATTTTTGGCCTCGCTCGCGGTAACGCTTGCCGTAACATTACCGCCCACCATCGGTTTGGCTTCTTTTGCCTTTGCTGCCTGTTCGGCCTGCTGGGTAGCGCGCAGGGCTTCCATGCGCGGGCGCTCATAGAAATACTGCCAGCCGAGCATCACGCCCGTCGCGAGCACAATCGCCAGAATAAGGTTGCGGGTATCAGGAGCAGCGTGGGCGGGAGCGGTCATACAAAAACATCATTTCACAGTAAAAATTATACGGCCTCGACCCCGAGTTTTTCCGCCGCATTTCGGGTGCTTACGGAACGGGGTCATAGCCCGAGCCACCCCACGGGTGACAACGGACGATGCGTTTTAGGGCAAGCCATGCCCCTCTGCAAGCACCATGTCGCGCCAGCGCCTCATGGGCATAGGCCGAACAGCTCGGGGTGAAGCGGCAGTTCATGCCCAGCCATGGCGAAAGAGCAATCTGGTAAAGCCTCACCAACGCGATCAGCAGACGTTTGGGAAGGGAAGCGAGCCTCATTTCGCGGCCGCCGTGAAGGCTTTGGCCACAGCTGCGCGCAGCTGCGCATACGCCACCTCACCTGCGCCCGGCTTCACATCTGCCCGCGCGATGAAGTTATAGGCCACGCCTGCGCGCGCCATCTCGGGCGCCAACTCACGCACCAGCGCGCGCAAACGGCGCTTAATGCGGTTGCGCGCCACCGCGTTGCCGCATTTGGTGGTGACGGTATAGCCAACTTCAACCGCAGCAGCGTCCCCCGCTGCGCCATAGCGCAGGATGAAATAGTCCGTCATAAACTTCCGCGCACGGTTAAGGCGCACGAAGTCAGCACGTTTTTTAAGAGTGGAAACCTTAGCCATAACACTCGCCAGCTCCGACAGGAGGGAGATTATGCTGAGGGGATTTGTAGAAGCGGCCGAGCGCAGGGAGGGAGCGTAGCAGCGCTACGTGACCGACTGAGCACCGGACGTGACGCCCAAATCACCCAGCAGAATTCCCCGGTTAAGCGGAAAGAACTTTGCGGCCTTTAGCGCGGCGCGCAGCGATCACGCGGCGGCCACCCACGGTTGCCATACGGGCGCGGAAGCCATGACGGCGTGCGCGAACAAGTTTGCTGGGTTGGTAAGTACGTTTCATGATCCGCTCCGAGTTGCGTAAATGTATTTTTTAAGTGAGTGGCGGCTTATAAAGGCGGCGACCACCCCTGTCAAGCAGCTTATACCACACGCCTTCGTAGTTGTTTTTGCAGGAATATCGGCTACAATCAGCCTATGTTTTCCCATTTACGCTATGTTGCGCTGCTTTGCCTGCTGATTGTGCTGATCGGCGGCGCAGGACTAAGCTTCTATTTTTCAAGTACAAAAAATGAATTTCTGCTGCAAACGGAAACGGAAGCGGCCAAGGCGGCGATGGGTAGCTACAACAGCAGCATCTGGCAGCGTTATGCAGCTGAACTAACGACAAATCCGCAGGCTGCCGTCAATTTACAGGCTGAAACACAAGCTTTTTTTGCACATCAGCCTTATCTCAAGGTGACTATTTTCTCGGCGGATATGCAGCGGCTCTATTTTAATTCTACCAGCGTCAACGCTGAGGATGGGAATAACGCGCGCATTACCTTGTTTGATCTGCCCCAAGCACAGGCAGGGAAGACCGTCAGCCGTCTTCAGCCGGATTCCTATTTCCGTGATGGCGCAAATGCCAGCACCCCTCGCCTGTTGGCACAACTGATTGTGCCGATTTCTCGCACCGGCACAACCACGCCCGAGGCGCTGGCCGAACTTTACATCGATGTAGAAACGCCTTCACACGCATTGCAACGCCTGCAATATCTGCTCATTGGCACGATGGCGGGGGCGTCTCTGCTTATGGTCGGACTGCTACTCTTTATGGCCGGCCGTGCGGAAGCCATTATCAACAAGCAACATGAGGTCAACCTCGAACTCACCGCCGCCGCGAGTCAGGCCGAGGCGCAGAGCCAAGACAAGTCTCAGTTCCTTGCCAGTGTCAGCCACGAGCTGCGCACGCCGCTCAACGCCATCATCGGCTTTTCGGAGATTCTGCGCAATGAAGTCAGGGTAACGCTCGATAAAACCTATCAGGAACATATCGACGACATCTATGCCTCGGGCAAACATCTGCTCAGCCTCATTAACGACATTCTGGATTTCTCGAAGGCCGAGGCAGGTAAGCTGCAGGTCGAGTGGGCTGAAACGGATGCCACCAAAATCATCCGCAACTCGCTGCGTATGGTGCTGCCACGCGCCGAAACCGCACAGGTCACCCTCATCGAATCCATACCGAGCCATCATCTGGTGATCGTCACCGACCCCAAAAAATTGAAGCAGGTGCTGCTCAATCTGCTTAGCAACGCGGTTAAGTTCACGCCGGCGGGCGGCGAAGTGCGCTGTCAGGCCTGGGTGGATGTCGCCACCAAGAATCTTATCATTACCGTCAACGACACCGGCATCGGCATTGCGCCGAAGGATATTTCGAAGGTGATGACGCCATTCGGTCAGGTCGAATCTGCGCTCTCGCGCCGTTACGAGGGCACCGGGCTGGGCTTGCCGCTATCGAAAAAATTTGTCGAATCGATGGGGGGCGAGTTCGCGATTCAAAGCGAGCTGAATGTCGGCACCACCATAACCCTCACTATCCCGCATGCGCCGCCCGGCTGGCGTGGCGAGGCGCATCCGTACACCACGCAGGAGGAATCCGATGTCCAAGCATCCACCAACACCGCCGCGTAACACCACCATCCCCGCCATCCGCGCCAGCAAGGGCGAGTCAAAATTGGTTGTCCTCACCGCCTACACCGCACCGATGGCCGAACTCATCGCCCCGCATTGCGACATGCTGCTGGTGGGTGATTCGCTCGGCATGGTGGTCTATGGCCTGCCCTCCACCCTGCCCGTCACGCTGGAGATGATGATCGCGCACGGTGCCGCCGTGGTGCGCGGTGCCGGCAGCACGCCCGTCATTGTCGATCTACCCTTTGGCAGCTATCAGGCCTCACCCGAGCAAGCCTTCATGAACGCCGCACGGGTGATGCAGGAAACCGGCTGCGCTGCCGTCAAACTCGAAGGCGGCGCCGAGATGGCCGCAACCATCCGCTTCCTGTCGGATCGCGGCGTGCCCGTCATGGCGCATATCGGCCTCATGCCGCAGCATATGAACCAGATGGGCGGTTTCAAAACGCAGGGGAAAGATGACGCCAGCTACGTCGCTATTCTCGCCGCCGCACGCGCGGTGGCCGAGGCCGGCGCGTTCTGCGTGGTGGTCGAAGGCGTCATCGAACCCCTCGCTGCCGAAATCACCCGCAAGCTCACCGTCCCCACCATCGGCATCGGCGCATCGCCCGCGTGCGACGGTCAGGTGCTGGTGGTCGACGACATGCTGGGCATGTTCACCCACGCACCGCGCTTCGTGAAAAAATACGCCGACCTGCGCACCACCATTCTCGATGCCGCCGCGGACTACGCCGCCGAGGTGCGCGACGGAAAATTCCCCAGCGACGCGCATTGCTATGGCATCGTACCGAGCACAGGAAAATTGAAGAAGAAGTAGCGTACCCGCATCACTCCCCTGAGGCGCTGATAGCCCCCACATCCGGTGGTGGCCCCATGGGCTTTACGTCCGGCACGCCCTTGGCTTTTTGCTCTTCTTTGAACTTTTTAATTTCATCGAGCTCTTTCTTCACCGCGTCGAGACGGCCAATGCGCTCATCGACAAAATAGCGCATAAAATTCAACTCACCTTCACTGAAATCTTCCGGGTGTTTGAGCACCCCATCGATGATGGTCAAGGCATCCCCAAACTCACCACGCGCCTCGTGAATAAATGCCGGAAGCTGCTGTGCCCAGATCGGAATGCCACGAATGCCCACTAGCCGGCTGGCAATGGCCAGCGCACGATCGAGATCGCCGAGCTTATGCTGCGCAAGATAGGATGCCTGCACCACCCACCACCATTTTTCCTTCTCACGACCGCGCGTATAATTATCAAGGTAGTCGACAATATACACCACATCCGACGGGTTCTGCGATTGGCTATAGTAATAGCTGCCAAGGGCTGGCAGATAGTTCGACTGGTTATTGAGTGTGTCGAGCAGATGAAACCACGCACTCAGCTTATGGAAGTCGTATTTATACAGCGCGGTGAAGCGACCGAACGTATCGCCTGCATTTTGCAGCGAGAGCGCATAGAGGCGGAAAAATGCCTCCTCATCGCCGAAGGAAAGGGCACGCACGGTGCGTTCACCCGGCACGTCGGGTACCACTTCCATTTCCGGGCGAATATCACGCGTGTTGTGCCAAAACATGGTCTGAAGCCCAAGAAATACTGTAAATACCAGCATTGCGGTACGCATGGCAGGGCTGCGCATCACGGCGCGGTCGGCATCGGAGCGGGATTTGCGCAGACGTAGCCGCATATACTAGAATTGCTTTCGTTTAAAATCGATCACTGAAGCGGCGATAAGCAACGGAATAAACACCGCCGCTTGCGTTAGAAACAGCGTCAGGTCGTCGTACGATTTCGCGCCGTAAATCAGCCATTGGCTTTTAGCAAAAAAGTCGAGGCGCGGAATGACCATTGAGATAATTGACATCAACCATTTTGCACCGATACTGACCTCAGCACTACCAAACAGCGCGGCGGATCCTGTTGTCGCCAGAAAAAATCCCATCATCCGTGAAAGCGTGTACATCGCGAGAGAAACAAGCACCGTGCCCACCCCGCTACGAATGGTCAACGCCGCAAAAAGGGCAATGGATACCACCAGCAATGCCTCAAGATATAGGCTCGCGCCCCATAGCAGATAGCCTGTTTGGTTGATGGTGCCGATGAGCGCCACCAGTACCAGCGTGGGCACGACGAGCAGCGTCGCCACCACCGCAAACCCAAACCAATACGACATCACCAGCGAGGTGCGCGAAATCGGTCGCGATAGCAGCACGTCGATCTCCCGCGCATCGAACGCGTTTTTTATATGGAAGCCGACAAATACAATCAGCCCGACCATGACAATCACCCGCGCGCTGGCAGCAGTGAAGCTAAGCGTCATCTGCTCTGCCTCGAGCATCGCGGTCGAGCCGAGCACGCTCGACACATAGGCCGCCGCAAGCACGCCGATAAGCAGTCCAAAGAACAGGCGGTCACGAATGGCGGTAAGAAGCACATAGCGGATATTACTGAGCATCGGCGCCCCTACTCTTCAAACAGCGGTCGCGGATCGGTCGTATATTTGTCATAGATCAATTTATCGACCACATGCGCACTGCCGTCCGAATTCACAATCGTGGCCTTAATAAAAATAATCAATTCGCGCTTGAGAGAGTCTTCGCTGCGACCTTTGAACAGATTGCCGAGGAACGGAACTTCCTGTGCACCCGGAATACCCCTTACCTCGTTGCGGGTAGAATCTTCCATCAAGCCACCAATCACCATAACCCCGCCACTTTTAACCTTCATAATCGAGTCAAGCTCACGCACTTCGATAATTGGCACTGTTGCGGATAACTCTACTGGAGTACCGCTTCCACTCACCACCTTTGACGCCAACAGCGTACTGGGGTTCTCGGCATCGCCCACTTTGCGGGTCAGCGTAGGGCGCACATTGAGCGTCACTTCCTGTGTATTGAGATTGATCGATGGCAGAATGCTCATGATAATCCCTATCGGCACAATATTCTGCTTACAGGTCACGGTGGGCTGTGTTGCGCTTGAACCGGATGTGCCGGTATTAGCGATCACTTGGCCAGCCTGCGCTTCACAAGTGAAATAAATTTCGTTACGGGCAAAGGTCAGCACTGCCTGCTGGTTATTAATCGCTGAAAGGCGCGGGCTTGAAAGCGTCCGCGTCGTACCAAATCTTTCGGTGAGAGAGATGGCAAAATCAAGATCGCCATCTTTCACCCCAAGCTTGAATGCGCCACCACCTGTTAGCGATGTGCTGTTTGGCGTTGCCCCAGGAATAAATGTACCAAAGCCTGCGGTCACTCCATTATTCACCCCGCCCAGCACTTTCGACCAATCCACGCCCGAAAGAAACTCGTCCGCAAGCGACACTTCCACAATCTTTGCCTCAATCATCACCTGCGCCGAGGAGTTGCGCGACATCAGCGTTAAAAAGCGCTGGATCATCTCATGTTGCGCTTCGGTAGCATTCACCGTGAGCACGTTGGATTGGCGGTTTACCACATAACTGGTGGGGCCATCTGCCGCTGCACCACCGCTCGCCGCCGCGCCGGAGGCAACTGTTGCCGCCGCGCTCGCCGCCGCCGCTAACCCACCATCGGCTTTATAGTTCAGAATCTCGGAAACCGATGCCTCAAGCGAGGAGAACAAATCGCTCTCGCCCGCGCTGGTGATGTTGTTGGTCGATCCCGTCGAGCCAAAGCCCGATCCACCACCACCGCTGCTGCTACCACCACTACCCCCACCAGATGATAGAATATTTGTGCTGAGGTTATAGGTCGAGGTGCTGGAACGCACCGTATTCAGAAAATCGATGGAGTAGTTTTTGATATAAGGCGTATCGCGCTCTACACGAATCGAGTTGCCCGACACGCTGTAACGCAGATGCGCAAGATGCGCGATGCGCTCGATCACCTCGTTAAACGGGCGATCCGTCGCGCGAAGGTTGATGCCCGAACCGTCCATGCCGCCACCTATTTCGATATCAACATTGGCAAGGCGCCCCAGCTCAAACAACACATCACGCAGCGGCACATCCTCCGTCACCGAAAGTGTTACCAACTTAGAATTTGCCATTTTCGGTGCTTTCGGCATCGCCAGCACCTGCGCCAGATCGGGCAATGGCGGCACCCCAAGCGCGGCCGTGGCAACGGGCTCTTCCGCTGATTTTTTGAGTTTTTCAATTTTGTTTAAATCACGAAAATCATCAACGCTCAGCTTCTGCTGACGGTCTATAATGTCGGTTTTGTCGCCGGGCTTGGGGGTCAATGTTTCAAGAAAGCTGCAACCAGAAAGGGGCAGAATTGCTGCCGAAACCAGCATCAAAAACGCCCATTTCCGACGGCGCAATTCTTGATTAAACGGCAATGACATCGCGTACCCTTATAGGTCTTTCTACCCCATATGTAGTAGCAAGGGGGGGGTGCAGTCACAACATGTTTGTCGAGTTACCCACAGGATGTTTTTGCCTCGGCGGGCGGAAATAGCCTAGCGCAGCAGGCCGTAAAGCTGCCAGAAACCATTGGCCGCGTCGGGCTTCACAATGCATAACAGTAGTGCCAGTGCGAGTGCCGGGCCAAACGGAAACCGCTCCCCCAACCCTAGTGCCTTCCAAATGAGGCCGGAGGCGATGCCAAGCAGGCCGGAGAAGAACAAAAACGGCACAAAATTCGCCGCATCGGCGAGCCAAATTCCGGCGACAGCGAGGAATTTCACATCGCCCATGCCGAGCCCGTCTTTGTTGCGGAAATACAGAAATCCGTATTTGAGGCTGAGGCCAATCGCCGCCCCCGTCACCGCGCCCGCCAGCATATCCGCCCATTCCACGCCGTTCGCCCAGCCAAACAGCGCACCGAACAGGCCGATCGCAATCTGCACTTCGTCGAGGATGATGGTGTGCTCCAGATCCGTCACAATAATCGCCACGATCGACCACAGCAGCCCGGCGAGCGCGAGCGCCTGCCAACTCAGGCCATAACCCATCACCGCCGCCAGCGCCGCACCCGCGCATGCCAGCTCCGTCAGCGGGTAGCGCGCACTCACCTTTGTGCCACACTGACCGCACCGTCCACGCGTCATAACCCACGAGAGTATCGGGAATAAATCCCGCACACGGAGTGTGTTTTGGCAGGCGGGGCAGCGCGAGCGCGTCATGCCGATTTTCTCGTCGCGCGGCAGGCGATAGGTGATGAGCGTGAGAAACGAGCCGACCGAGGCGCCGAGGATCGCGGCCATGATGAGGACAGAAAGCGCCATTTAACCCCATTTCAACGGTTGCGTTATCCACAGCTTCGTGGCATTGATCGGTCACCACATACTATATGTAGTGGCGTCATGCCATCGCTAAGATGACAGACCAATAAAAAACAAACGCATCGGATAAAGTATTTTGGATAACGTAGTAGCCATCGCGAATGACCACGCGGGCGTGGCGCTGAAAGCAGCGCTTGCGCCGGTTGTTGCGGCGTGTGGCTTCACCCTCCTCAATCTCGGTACGGATAATACTGATTCCGTCGATTACCCAGACTATGGCCGCCGCGCTGCCGATTCAGTCGCGCAAGGTAAGGCGCGCTACGCCATCATCATCTGCGGTTCGGGCATCGGCATCTCCATCGCTGCCAACCGCGTGCCCGACATCCGCGCCGCACTCTGCCACACGCCGGAAATGGCCAGCCTCGCCCGCCAGCATAACGACGCCAACATCCTTGCCCTCGGCGCGCGCTTCATTTCCGACACCGACGCCGCCGAATGCGTCCGCCGTTTTCTCACCACCGATTTCGAAGGCGGCCGCCACACGGCGCGCGTGGAGAAATTAGGATAACCATTCACCCTCACAACAACGAGACACAGCATGACCAACACCGCACGTAAACTCGAGGAAGCCATGACCAACACGCACTTCACCGCATCGCTAAAACAAAGCGACCCCGCCATCGCCGCTGCCATCAGCCACGAACTCGCGCGCCAGCAGAACGGCATCGAGCTGATCGCGTCGGAGAACATCGTCAGCCGCGCCGTGCTCGAGGCGCAAGGCTCCGTCTTCACCAACAAATACGCCGAAGGCTATCCCGGCAAACGCTATTACGGCGGCTGCGAATTCGCCGATGTCGCCGAGCAGCTCGCCATCGACCGCGCGAAGCAGCTCTTCAAGTGCAACTACGCCAACGTGCAGCCCAACAGCGGCTCACAAGCCAACCAGGGCGTGTTCAACGCGCTGCTCAAACCGGGTGATACCATCCTCGGCCACTCGCTCGCCGCGGGCGGTCACCTCACCCACGGTGCCTCCGTCAACCAGTCCGGCAAATGGTTCAACGCCGTGCAATACGGCGTGCGCGAAGACACCCACCTCATCGATTACGACCAGGTCGAGCAGCTCGCGAAGGAGCATAAACCCAAACTCATCATCGCCGGTTTCTCGGCCTATAGCCGCGTGATCGACTGGGCGCGTTTCCGTGCGATCGCCGATTCGGTCGGTGCTTATTTCATGGCGGATATGGCGCATGTCTCCGGCCTCATCGCCACGGGGGCATACCCTTCGCCACTGCCGCACGCGCATGTTGCCACCACCACCACCCATAAAACCCTGCGCGGGCCACGTGGGGGGATGATCCTCTCCGCGATGGGCGAGCTGGTCATCGGCAAAACCGCGGCGGGCAAAGACCAAACGCTCGAGATGGCGCTGAACAGTGCCATCTTCCCCGGCATTCAGGGCGGGCCGCTGGTGCATGTCATGGCCGCAAAAGCGGTGGCCTTTGGCGAGGCGCTGACGCCGGAATTCACCGCCTACATCAACGCGGTCGCCGCCAATGCCAAAACCCTCGCCGCCACCCTCACCGCGCGTGGCCTCTCCATCGTTTCCGGCGGCACGGATAACCATCTCGTGCTCGTCGACCTCCGCCCGAAAAACGTCACCGGCAAAGCAGCCGAGGCGTCGCTCGAACGCGCTGGTCTCACCTGCAATAAAAACTCGATTCCATTCGACCCGGCCTCGCCATTCATCACCAGCGGCATCCGGCTGGGTACCCCAGCGGGTACAACAAGAGGTTTCGGTGCGCGTGAGTTCGAAGAAATCGGCAACCTCATCGGCGATGTGCTGGATGGCTTAAGCACAAACCCCGACGATAATAGCACCGCCGAACGCACCGCCCGCACAAAGGTCGATGCCCTCACCCAACAGTTTCCGATTTATTAGGAGTAGAAAGTGGATAATCCTCAAGAAAATTTTGAAGAACTAGAACAAGACTTCGGCAAGATTCTATCCAATCTTCCGCCGGATCATAAAGCCATTGTTGAGGCCTATATTCAGGGGCGCCTCAAACAAGCGGTCATCAACACCCGCGCCGATGCTTTCACCGATAAATACGGCAACCTTCCCACCGATGGCTTGTCAAGCATGGGGCAAGGAAACCCGTTAGAGGAATCTAAAAGCCGATAAACGCCGTAGCAGTGGGTATATAAATGAAACCAGAATCTAAACTATTCATCTACACCGTCTGGCGCTACCTGCTGGTGGGACCGCTGTTTGCAGCGCCGATTATTGGTTTGGGTTTGATAATTGATGCAAACTTAACAGCACACGAAACCACTTCGATTTCGCCATCACAATATCCAGCTGCGCTTCTTGGAATGCTGATAATGGGAGTAATCGCTTCGTATGTTATCACCCTTAGCTCCGCTTTTGTCTGTGCGCTTTACCGGGGCTTCTGTAGCCTAAACCAGCGTAGCTTCCGACCACTCACATATTACGCGCTGACTGCTCTTTTTAACTTGCGCATTCTACAAATAATTACAGACGTCCAATCACCCGCAGAGCCGATAGATGCTCTATTCGGCGTTGCCGGAAGTCTCTTCCTCGCCTATAAAATGCTCGGCGTGCGTATCACGCCCGTGGACAATCCCTACGCGCATATTGCACCCGAGAAGCAGAGCCAGCCTTCGATTTTCTCCAACATCATGCTGCTTTACATACTTGGTATTCCTGCGATCGCAGCGCTGCCTCTCACCTTATGGTTCCTTGACCCTTCCGATGGAACTGGCCGAAAAATCCTTGGTTATTTCGTCTGTCACTTGATTGCGCTAGTCGCACTCTGCCCATGGATGCCTGGGCTCTACATAGCCCGTTGCGCTACCAGTAAAAAGCCCGTGTCACGCAAAACATATTACCTATGGGCGCTGCGCAGCGGGTATGCAGTTCCAACGCTCGTGGCTCTGCTCATCGCTATTGGTCAACTCATCCACCATGACCGCTTCAAAAGCATATACGGATTCATAGCCGGATACTGCAACGTCGCGGTTCTCTCAATGACTGCAACCGTTCTCCTCAGCGCGCTCTTCCTCGTCATCACCGAACGCTGGCTGAAGAACACCCCCTTCGCCCTGCAATTCGCCAAAAAATCACCCCCTGTTTCCGCTACGGAGAACTAACCATGCGCTGCCCCTTCTGTAACCACGAAGACACCCAAGTCAAAGACAGCCGCCCGTCAGAGGATGGTTCGTCGATCCGTCGGCGGCGCTATTGCCCCTCGTGCGAATCGCGTTTCACCACCTTCGAGCGCGTGCAACTACGCGAGCTGACAGTGCTGAAAAGCAACGGCGAGAAGCGCGTGTTCGACCGCGAGAAAATCGCGAAGTCGATGGCGATCGCCCTGCGCAAACGCCCGGTGGAGGCCGAGCAGGTCGAGATGGCGATCAACCGTATCGTGCAGAAGCTCGAATCCGAAGGCGAGTCCGACATCGCGACCAAACATATCGGTTCGCTGGTGATGAGCGAGCTCAAGAAACTCGATGCCGTCGCCTATATCCGCTACGCCAGCGTCTACCGCGATTTCTCCGACGCCGAGGATTTCGAGACCTTCGTCGAAAAACTCTAGCATGCAGCACGACGCGCAGTTCCTCGCCCACGCCGCCCGCATGGCCGCACGCGGCCTGGGGCGCACGGCGCCCAATCCTTCTGTCGGGTGTGTTCTTGTTAAAAATAACGAAGTTATCGCCGCTGCGCGCACAGGCGATGGTGGCAGGCCACATGCTGAAGCTATTGCTCTCGCGTCGGCAGGCACTGCCGCCGCACGTGGCGCCACGGCTTATGTGACGCTGGAGCCTTGCGCCCATCACGGCCAAACCCCACCCTGCGCCGAGGCGCTCATCGCCGCGGGCATCACCCGTGTCGTCATCGGGCAAACCGACCCCGACCCGCGCGTCAGCGGCAAAGGCATCGCGATGTTGGAAGCAGCGGGAATTATCGTTGAGCAAAAAAATATGCCTGTCATGGCACATGACGGCTTTTTCTCTCGCGTGCAAAACGGCATCCCCTATGTCGCAGCGAAAATCGCGAGTTCGCTCGACGGGCAGATCGCCGACGCCACCGGCCAGAGCCAATGGATCACCAGCGGCGCGGCGCGCAGCCATGCCCATCGCCTCCGCGCGCAGTTCGACGCGATACTCACCGGCATCGGCACCGCGCTCGCCGACGACCCCGAGCTTACCGTGCGCCTGCCCGGCATCGATTGCCGCCACCAGCCGCGCATCATCGCCGACCGCAGACTTCGCCTGCCTTTGACAAGTAAGCTCGTCAAATCCGCCGAAGCACAACCCGTCTGGGTTGTCACCAGCGCCGAAGCAGTAGAACAGGCCGCAAGCCACGCCACCGACCTGCGCGAACGCGGCGTGGTGTTGCACATCGTGGAAGACAACACCCTCGCGCCCGCCACCATCCTTCACACCCTTGGGCAGGCAGGCATCACCCGCCTGTTGGTGGAAGCCGGGCCTACACTCACCACCGCCTTCCTCGCGGCCGATGCGGTCGATACGCTCCATTGGTATCGCGCGCCGCTGCTGCTCGGAAATGCTGGCACATCCGCAATTGCTGGGCTAGATACATCCCTCGCCGATGCCGCGCGCTTCACCCACCGTGAATCCCGCGCGCTCAGCACCGACCGCTACGATTGTTACGAGATACACGCATGTTCACAGGCCTCATAAAAACCACGGGCGAAATCCGCCGCGTCGATCAACGTGGCGACCGCGTCATCGCGGTGGTGATGCACGAACCCTTCGCCGCGGCGCTCGGCGATTCCATTGCCGTCAACGGCATCTGCCTCACCGTCACGCATCTCGATGGTAATGTTTTCAAAGCCAGCATGTCCGCTGAGACACTGGCCTGCACCACGGCGGCGCAATGGGCGGTCGGCACACGCGTCAACCTTGAACCCTCGCTTCGCGTCGGTGATGCGATGGGCGGGCATTTTGTGTCCGGTCACGTAGACGGCGTTGCAAAAGTGACCCGCAGCGAGAAATCCGGTGACTCCACCATCTGGGAATTCGAGGTGCCGCACGCACTGGCAAAATTCATCGCGCCCAAAGGCTCCATCACGATTGATGGTGTATCGCTAACGGTGAACAGCGTGAAGGATATCGCGACGGATGCAAAACCCGCGCTCTTCACCGTCAACATCATCCCCCACACGGCCGAGGTCACCTGCTTCAAAACACTCTCCGTGGGGCAGCAGGTAAATATTGAAATCGACATGCTGGCGCGCTATGCCGCCCGACTAAAGGAATGCGTATGACCACCATCTCCCCCATCGAAGACATCATCGCGGATGCACGCGCAGGGCGCATGGTCATTCTGGTCGATGACGAAAACCGCGAGAACGAGGGCGATCTCGTCATCCCCGCGCAGTTTGCGGATGCGGCGGCGGTCAACTTCATGGCCAAGCATGGGCGTGGCCTCATCTGCCTCGCGCTGGAGAAAGCGCAGGTCGAAAAACTCGGCCTGCCGCCGATGGCGCGGCATAATTCCTCGCGTCACTCCACTGCGTTTACCGTCTCGATCGAGGCGCGCGAGGGCGTCACCACCGGCATCTCCGCCGCCGACCGCGCCCGCACCATCGAGGCCGCGATCAACCCCGCCGCCGTGCCTGCCGACATCGCCTCTCCCGGCCATATCTTCCCACTTGAAGCGCGCGAAGGTGGCGTGCTGGTGCGCGCTGGGCACACCGAGGCCGCGGTCGATATCTCCCGCCTCGCGGGGCTGAACAGCGCGGGCGTCATCTGCGAAATCATGAACGACGACGGCACCATGGCGCGCTTGCCGGACTTGCTGAAATTCGCCGCCGAACACCGCCTTAAAATCGGCACGATAGCCGATCTCATCGCTTATCGCCGCCGCGCCGAAAAGCTCGTCAACCGCCTCGTCGAAAGCACGATCAGCACCTCATTCGCAGGCGATTTCACCTGCATCGCCTACGCGCAATCACCCAGCTACGCCGAGCATATCGCGCTGGTAAAAAATAAAATTCCGCCTCAAGGCGCGGCGCTCGTGCGCATGCATACGCTCGATGTGCTGGGCGATGTGCTGGGCGACACGGCGCATGGCCGCGCGGGCGGCCTCCACCGCGCGATGACGATGATCCACGAAGCAGGCGCCGGCGTGCTGGTGCTGCTGCGCGAGCCGCGTCGCACCGCCGCGTCGGACGGCCTGCGCCGCAAACGTGGCGAGGAACCGGCGACACCGATCCTGCGCGATTACGGCATTGGCGCGCAAATCCTCGTCGATCTTGGCGTCCGTGAAATGACGCTGATTACCAACACCCCAAAAATGATTGTCGGCCTCGAAGGTTACGGGTTGCAGATTTCCGGCTACCGCTCTATGTAAGCCTTATGCAAACCTTCTCTCTCGCTTCGAAACCGTTTCTGATCGTCATCGCCCCTTACTATGAAGAGGTGAGCGAAATGCTTGCGGCGGGCGCAACGGCAACCCTCGCCAATGCCGGTTTCACCAGCGAAATGATTACCGTGCCCGGCGCGCTCGAAATTCCGGCGGCCATCAACATCGCCATCGCCAGCAACCGCTATGCGGGCTTTGTGGCACTCGGATGCGTAGTGCGCGGCGACACCTCGCATTACGACATTGTCATCAACGAATCTGCGCGCGGCTTGCAGCAGCTCGCGCTCGCCACCCATGCGGCCATCGGCAACGGCATCCTCACCTGCGAGAACATGGCGCAAGCCGTGCTGCGTGCCGACCCGTCGCAAGGCAACAAAGGCGGCGAAGCCGCAAACGCCGCCATCCGCATGACGCAAATTCGTCAGATGTTCGGGCTAGAGTCCGCATGAACGCACCCCGCAAATCCCTGATGCGTAAGCGCGCTTCGCGCCTTGCTGCCGCGCAAGCGCTCTATTCCGAAGCACTGATCGAAAAGAAAAGCCTACCTGCCCTCATGGTCGCGCGGATTCTGGAATCCTGGGTCGACAGCAAAGCGAACGATGCGGATGACCTACCGCACGCCACGCAGCCGGAAGCCGCACTGCTCAACACGTTGGTCGAGTCATCGCAGAAAAATGCCGATGCCATCGAAGCGGCGATCGACGCGCTAATTCTGCCGAACTGGAGCAAAGCGCGCACCAGCCTGCCGTTGCTCGCTTGCTTACGTGCCTTCGCGGCGGAGGTGATCGCCTACCCCGACCGCGCCGCCGCCATGCTGGTCGACGAATATACCGAAGTCGCCGCGCAGCTCGTCACCGACGAAGAGCTGCAATACGCGCACAAAGCCTTCAACCTGCTGCTCGGCGCGCTGCGCCCGGCGCATGGCTGAACATTCCCGCATCGCCCGTTACTTCGCACCGCTTGCAGCGGGTGAGCCGGGTAGTTTTGCACTGACAGACGATGCAGCACTACTCACCCCGCCCACTGGAGCGCAGCTCATCATCACGACCGATAGCGTGATCGAGGGTATCCACGTGTTGCCTGCCGCCACGCCCGAACAATTCGCGCAAAAGCTCATGCGTCGCAACCTCTCCGACCTCGCGGCGATGGGGGCAACGCCGTGGTGTTACACGCTCAACCTCCACACACCCCGCGGGCTTGCGGATGACTGGTTCGCCGCCTTCGCCGCCACCCTCGCCGCGGAGCAAAAAAAGTTCGGCCTCACGCTCGTGGGCGGAGATTCGACCAGCGGCGCGCATGGTGCACCCATCCATACCACCCTCACCTGCTTCGGCCTCGTCGGCACCGCGCCACTACGCCGCAGCGGCGCACAGGCGGGCGACGACCTCTATGTCAGCGGCAGCATCGGCGATGCAGCACTGGGGTTGAAATTAGTCCTTTCGAATGACGAATCACGAATGATGAATCACGACTTCCTCACCACCCGCTACCACGCCCCCACGCCGCGCCTCGCGCTCGGTGCCGCACTCGGTGGCATCGCCACCGCCGCGCTCGATATTTCGGATGGGCTCATCGCCGACATCACCCAGCTTTGCCGCGCCAGCAATGTCGGCGCGCGCGTCACGCGTGACGCCATTCCGCGCTCGCCCGAATTGCAGCAGCAGCTGCGCGCCGATGAAAAAATATGGGATTGCATCCTCGGCGGTGGGGATGATTACGAGCTATGCTTCACCGCCCCCCGCAGCGCGCGCGGTGCCATCGCCGCCCTCGCGCACAAACTCAGCCTCCCGCTCACCCGCATCGGCGAAATCACCGCGGAAACATCCGTTACACTGGTGGATGAAACAGGTGCGCCCATCGCCATCACAAGCACTGGCTGGGAGCACCAGTAAGAACTAACAGCTAGAACCGCGCTGCTACCGCCCCATATTGCGATCGGAAATCCCTCGGCCGGGCGCGCTGAAACGGCCTACATTGCCGAGCAGCTGTTCGAGCGCCCCAAGCTCGCGGCCTTGTGTAGGCGTGGTTTTATCGACCATCACCACCGGCACGGAATCCGCCTTCGTATGCGTATCTACCGACGCGACCACCTGATTCGCATCGAAATGGATGGCCGCCACATTCTGCTCGGCAATTTCCGGCGCTAACAGGCCGCGCGTTTCTTTGCGCGCTTGAATATAATACCAGGTTTCATCGCCAAAGGTCGAGCGCGCACTAGGGCTGCCGAGGATGGCCGCGACATCCTCCTTGCGGCTCTGGCCAATCACAATCTGTTTGAAATCGCTTTCATTCGCGTTATAGCCGCGGGCATCGACAATCGGCTCGCAGCCTGTTATCAGCAGGCTAACACCCATCACCGCCACCATTGTCCGAACAGGTTTCATGATGCTTGCATTCCTTCGCCGCGCGTTTGTTCACGAGCCCCATGCGGGAGCCCACGCAAGCTATATAGCACTGGTTGCGCGCGCGCGGAATCCCTTTTTCTATGAATCGCTCGGCGTGCCGGATACACTGGATGGCCGGTTCGAGATGGTGCTTTTGCATTTGTTCCTGCTGCAACATCGCCTCCTCGGCGAGGCGGCGCTCGAAGAGTTCGGACGCGAGTTGAGCGAGCTGTTCTTTGCCGATATGGATCGTAGCGTGCGCGAACTAGGCGTTGCCGACACCGGTGTGCGCTACCGCATCAAGGCCATGGCGAAGGCCTATCATGGCCGCTTACAGGCCTACACCACCAGCATTGCCGACGAAGACATGCTGCGCGGTGCACTCGCCCGCAACCTTTATGGCACGGTGGCCGAAGGATCGGTGGCACATCTCGTCGGCATGGCGGATTATATCTATGCGATGCGCGACGCACTCGCCGCAATCGATAGCCATGCGATTGTCAGCGGTGAGTTTGTTTGGCCGAAAATGAGATAGCGCGCGAGGCGCTAACCGACCGCCTCAACACTCGCAGGCGTAAAGCCTTCCACATTTCGTAACTCTGTGAGCGCATAGGCCGCGGCGCCACGGCTCAGTGTCAGCCCTGATTTTTTGCCGCCAACCGCTTGCGGTGTGAGCACGTTCCCTCGCTCCGATGGCGCGGCCTGCTTCGCCACAGGCGCAGTGGAAACAGCGGTGCTGAGCACGGCAATATTGGTTATCACCGGCGCGGCAGGCGCAGCGACAACGGCCTTTGCCGCCACCGTCTGCGCAGTAGTGATGCTCGTCTCCGCTGACGGAACATCCCCATGCGCGAGGCGCAACTGCGTCAGAAACTCAGGCTCCTCATGCGGTGCCTTTTGCGTCGCCGCACTTAAGCGCGGCGAGAAAATGGCCAGATGCTCGTCACTCACTTCGGGCGTCTGGGCGATAAACTGCGCGGCGAGGGCACTCGAAGGTGGCGTCACCCCCTGCCGCAACACAGGCTTGGGCGGTTTCGGCGTATCCGTTACATACTGTGGCACCAGCGTCGTCGCCACTACCGCGCTTGGCAACAATTGCTGCGCCGTCGGGCTCGCGCTTGCAGCAGCAGCAGCTTGCAGCAGCGCCTGCGGCTGCACATTGGGCAACGGCCCACTGGTAATCCCCGCGGGCGCAATACTGCTGATAAACACCATCGAACGTCTAGCTCATTTTATTATTTTATTTTGCCTTATGTTACCATAAATCAAGGCAATCTGCCAGCAATAAGCTTCGTTAAATGACTTTAACCTTTTTGTCACAAAAGCTTCATTTTACTTATACTTCGCCGCCTATTAGAGACGAGGGCATGAGAAAAATTGTCTTTGTCTGGATTAGTTGCGTGCTTGCTGCGGTGGTGCTGCTGGCCTGGGTAGGGCGCGACCTGTTTCCTGAGAAGCCGGGCGAGATCGGTAGCGGCACCGCCCTCATTAACGGCGCTTTCAGCCTCACCGGTGCAAACGACCAGCCCGTCACCGAGCATGATTTTCGCGGCAAATATATACTGGTCTATTTTGGCTACACTCACTGCCCGGATATTTGCCCCACCACTCTGCTGCTCATGCAGAATGTCATCAGCCATATGCAGCCGCGCAGCCGCGACATCCAGCCGATTTTTATCTCGATTGACCCCGAGCGCGACACGCCGAAAGTCGCGAGCGACTACGCCAGCCATTTTGGCCCCGACATGATCGGCCTTAGCGGCACGCCTGAGCAAATCAAAGCAGTGGCGGAGAATTTCAAGATCTACTACAGTAAGGTCGAGGCGAAAGACTCCGCGCTCGGCTACATGATGGACCATTCCGGCTTCATCTACCTCATGGGGCCGGACGCCTCGTATCTCACCCATTTCCCGCATAACGTGTCGGAGCGGGAGCTTGAAGAAGGACTGCGCAAATATGTTCGCTAGACATCCCATCCTCGCGGCTATTGCCGCACTCGCACTCATTTTCCCAGCGTTGGCCTTTGCCTGCCACGAGCCGGTTGCGGTCACCAACGCCACCATCCCCGTAGCACCGGGCGAGGTCGCCGTATCCTATCCCAGCATCACCAGCCCCATCGACGATGTATTGCTTGGCGCCAGCTCACCCTGCTGCAAAGCGGTAGAACTGCACACGCACGAAATGGATGGCGATGTGATGAAAATGCGTAAGGTCGATGCCGTGCCACTCAAGGCGAAGGTCCCCACCCTCTTCCAATCCGGCGGGCTGCATCTCATGTTCATCGGCCTCAAGAAGCCACTCAAGGCGGGCGATGTCGTGCCCGTCAGCCTGCGCTTTGGCCATGTGGGCGAGCAGAAGGTGAATTTCACTGTCGGTGCGCCGCGCTTGCAAGAAAGCAAAGACTCGCCTAAGCATCAGCATTAATGAAGCAATACCCTCCCATCGCCAAACGCCGCGGACTGATGTTCGTGCTTTCCTCGCCATCCGGCGCGGGGAAAACCACGCTGTCGCGCCGCCTGCTCGAACAGGAAGAAGGCGTGTCGATGTCCGTTTCCGCCACCACGCGCCCCATGCGCCCGGGCGAGGTCGATGGCCGTGACTATCATTTTGTCGATAACGCCACCTATGACGCGATGGTAAAAAACGGCGAGTTCCTCGAGCACGCCACTGTGTTCGAAAACAAATACGGCACCCCGCGCGCGCATGTCATGCAAGCACTTGAATCCGGGCATGATGTATTGTTCGATATCGACTGGCAGGGCACGCGCCAGCTCGCCCAAAACTCCCGTGCCGATCTCGTCAGCGTGTTTATTCTGCCGCCGACGCTGGGGGAGCTGGAGCGTCGTCTGCGTGCCCGCGCACAGGACAGCGAAGAAGTCGTGCAAAAGCGCATGGCCAAAGCGGTCGAGGAAATCTCGCACTGGGAAGAATACGACTATGTGGTGGTGAACGAGAATCTCGACTCCGCAATGGCGCATATCCAGCGCATCCTCCATGCGGAGCGTTTCAAGCGCTGGCGCCAGCTCGATATCGGCGAGTTCGTCCGCAATCTCTGCAAATCAAGCGCTTAGCGCGTTCTTCGCAGCAGATTTCACAAAACTGTCACACTTCCTGCTGCCCTTTCCTGCTAATCTAAAAGCCGAAATCACAAGGCTTTTATGACAGCGCGCGAAATAATGATCTCCGCCATCCCCACCGGCCAACAGGTCGTGTATGAGGGCGATATCGTTATTGCTGGAGATTTACCTGCAGATGCGAATATCTTCGTACATGGCAATATAACCATATTGGGGAAGATCGGCGACAGGGCAACAATTCGTGCCGATGGCGCATTACATGCCCATGCTGTTGGTCAAGATGCGCATCTCACGGTAGATAAAGATATAAACCTCGCAGGTGATATTGGCGATAGGGCAAGAATTTGCAGTGCTGGCACATTGCATGCCCATAATATGGGCACAAAAGCCTCTGTTACCGCCGACACAGTCTACGCCAGAAATGTCGGCGAAAAGACGAATGTCACCTCCACCAAAGGTGGCATGGATTTGCAGCATATCGGAGCCGACGCACAGCTAAACTCCGCCAGCATCTTAGACTTCAAAACGGCGCAAAACAATGTTGAAGCATATGCCATTGGCGAACTATCTTTCAATTCTGCCAGAGATTCCTGCCGCTTCACCGCTGCAAACATCGAGGGGTTTGATGTTGGTGAGAAAGGGCATTTTACTTCTACCGACGGCGATATCACCTTGCGCAACGTGGGCCAAGAAAGTGTCATTCATTCGGCAAAGAGTGTTTGCATTGATGAAGATATCGGTAGCAACACCAGGATTCGTTTCACACGCACGATCGATGGGCCGAAAGTGCGCGGGTGTAGTATTAAAAAAATAGAGCCGCGCATGAAAGACATTGGCTGCGGCATTGAGTACGACACCGAAGCGCAGCGCTATATTATTCCTTCTAAAGTCATTAGCCACACCACGCATGAAGGTCTTGTTTACCTGCTAGGAGATCTAATCAAAGCAGGCGCTGTGGTGGAGAAAAAAACATCCGTCACTTGGAAGACAAATTTTAATACCCCAAAACAAATGGAGGCGGCAGCACCCATATATCTTGAGGCAGGAAGTCACCATACAAAAGAGCAGAAAAACCATCTACAGAAGCTCATTGGTGAAACACTCACCAACTATGTCAACGATCTGGATAAACGTTACAATGGCAACAGCGCCGAGCGCTAGCTGCTAAGCGCCCGTGCAAGCCTCGCGAACATCGCGAGATCACATTGTTCGGCGCGGAGTGTTTCTTCAATCCCCGCTTTGGCACAAAGCGCAATCGCATCCACCCCAAGCGACTTCAGCGACTGGCGCAGCATTTTGCGGCGATTGCCAAACGCGGCAGCGGTCACTTTCTCGAGCGCGGCGAGCGGCATATCCTCGCGCGGGGTTTCGCGGATGCGCGCATGCAGCACGGCGGATGTTACTTTCGGCGGCGGGCTGAACGCGCCCGCCGGCACCTCAAACATAATCGTCGCGTCGCAATATTGCTGCGTAATCACCGCCAGCCGTCCATATTCCTTATCACCCACGCTCGCGACCATGCGCTCGGCCACTTCTTTCTGCAGCATCACGGTGAAGCTGGTGAGCGCCCCCCGCCCCTCGCGCGCCGCGGCTTTGATCCAGTCGATCATCAGCGCCGTGCCCACATTATACGGCAGGTTCGCAATCACTGCGCGCGGCGCGGGGCAGAGCGTGGTGACATCCACTTCCATCGCATCCGCTTCGATCAGCGTGAATTTCTCGCCATAGATTTCCTTGAGTGGGGCGAGCGCGGCAAGGCAGCGTGCGTCCTTCTCAATCGCAATCAACTGCGGCGGATTGGCAGCAAGAATCGCGCGTGTCAGGCCGCCGGGGCCGGGCCCCACTTCCACCACCTGCGTGCCGGAAATATCCCCCGCCGCGCGCACAATTTTCGCGAGCAGATTCGTATCAAGCAAGAAATGCTGGCCGAGCGATTTCTTCGCCCTGAGCCCATGCTGGTCGATCACCTGCGACAGGGGAAGCAGTGCGGGCGCCGTCATTGTGCGCCACGCACGTCGATAGTTGCCTCGCGACGCAAATCGCGCAAATGCTTCTCGGCTTCGAGCGTCAATTTCTCACCAATAAGCTGCTGCTCAAGTGCTGGGTCAACTCCCGCTGCTGCCACCGGTTCACGCCGTTCGCACAGCAGCATCAGTGTGAGCGTTGTACCATCGATAATCGGCTCCGATACCGCGCCAACTTCAATTCTTGCCATTGCCTCACCCACCGATGGTACGAGTTTCGCCAGCGTGCTACGTGTGAACTCGACCTTCACCGGAACGGGTGTCGCGGGAATGGTTACATCCTCACAACTTCCTGCATCCGCACGCAATGTCGCCACGCTGCGTGTCAGTTTTTCCTGCATTGCTTTATCTGGCTTCGCGGGCAAATCCAGAGTGAGTTGTTTAAGCGTCAACTCCGTCGCGCTATTCTGCTTTTTCATCGTGCGGCGTCCGAGAATCTGAAGAAACTGCACCGAGTTCCCAAGCTTCATTGGGCCTGCAATCTCTCCGTCTTTACGGCTGCTCAGTTCCTTCAAAAGCGCGGGTGGCAACTTCGTTTCAGCCACCCACATAGGCGGGCTGAACAGCACTTCTTTTTTCTCGGCGAACGGCGCGGCAGCCTCGTTCATGCTCTTGCCGCTCGCGAGCGCCTTCGCTAGGCTGTTCACCCGCGCCTTCACGTCTTTCTCTTTGCTCTTGGGCGTGATTGGCACCACCAGCGCCGCGATCTGCATCTCCGCCACGCCAGGCGCTAATGCCTCAGCCTGGGCTGCACGCCGCAATTCATCTTGCGTCACGGTCACGTTGCGGCGCAATTTTCGCTGCACCACTTTGACCCAGGCGAGTTCCGCCCGAGTCTGCTCTTCGAGTGAGCGCACAGACAATCCTTTGCTTGCGAGCATCTTTGGAAGCTCTCCCGGCGGCAAATTTTGTCGCGCCCCAATAACGTCGATTGCTTTTGCAATCTCCGCATCTGAGATGCTGATAGATTGGCGCTTTGCTTCCTGAATCTGAAGCCGCTCGTTGATGAGCGACTCCACAATCTGCGGGGTAATGCGCGCTTCATTTTCAGGCGTCATAGGCGCCCCTGCGCCTGCCATCATCAGCGCACGGCGCGCGGCAACATCGCTGGTGGTAATGGCCTCGTCGTTCACCGTGGCAACAATTTTGATTTCTTCTGCCTGTACTGCCGGAGCGATAGCAAGAAATAGCACTGGTAGTATCATCCGAAGATTGTGAACATATTTACTGCGCGCCACTGACTGATCCCCCATAACCGAACTCCCCCAAATTTTTTAATGCGAAATGCAACATATAGGCGGTGCCAGGCTCCACATCACGATCGCGCGAGTAGCTGCGTTGCATGTCGAGCGTCGTCGCAAAACATTCGTTCTTATAACCGATGCCGCCACCGATAGACACAAATTGATCAATGGTAAAATTGCGCCGAGCATCACCAAAAATGCTCCACCGATCCGTAAGGGGCAATTGCGCATGCACTTGTCCCTCTTCGCTGCTGGTTAGGAATTGGTTGTTATCGATGGAGCGATACGATGTTGAGAAATTGAGCCATGGGCGGCTATAGGAAAACTCGACTTCATTGCGATTGGTCTTGAGTGTTTTATTATCGAGCGCGAAACGATAGGCAAAATTATAGGGCGCGATATTATACGCCACGCGCCCAATATAATCAGAAAAATCCTCATTCGGTTTGGTAGAGTTTGGAAATGGCGTATCGGCATTGGGGTTAAAGCTCTGGCCAATCAACCCCTCGAACGACGTGCCATCGTTAAACAAATATTGACTACGACCGCCATAGGCCAGACGCGGCCCGCTATCCACGACATCGAGCCCAGGCATACGATTGCGGCTAAACAAGTTCGTATCTGTGAGCTCCAGCAGATGGCTATCTTCGTTCGAAATACCCGCCGGGTTACCACCGCCACCTTGCAACACGCCGAGCGCCAGCGGTTCAATTGTCCAGCTTCCATGCGCCGTTTGTTCAATCAGTGGGTAGCGCCATTCAAGGGCAATTTGTGGCATCGCGCGGTAATGGTTCTGTGTGTCGGTCGAGGGAATACCGCCAATAGGCATGTTCGAGGTGCGATAAAAATCCTGCCGCAGATCAAGCGTCCCGGTGAATACATGACCGCCATCGCTCACATAAGGAAGCGATGCCCCCGTGGTAAACGAAACGCGTTGCTGATTGACCCCGTCGCGGCGACCCAGCGCCTGTAGATCACCCGCCACATGGTAGCGAAGTCCGCGCGCATCGGGCTGCGATTCGTAATACCCCATCAATGCAGGCAGCACATAGGGCGTGGTTTTACTGTCATCAGTGGCACGCATCCCCTGAATCGCAAGACCCTGCGCGAGCGCATAGTTGCGACCTTCTGCCGCTTCATAATAAAGGCGTGAGAACAATGTTGGTTTATCATCGAGACTATAACGGCGAAGAAACGTGTCGTCGCTCGCACGCTCCACATCAAACCCAACATGCGCGATATCGCTCACTTGCTCCGCGCCATGCGCAAACACATGGCCGCGGAATTCCTGACCGCCAATGTTGTTGCCGTTCGTATCCCGTCTCTCCGGCAAACTTGCCGTGCTGTCAACCGCGTAAGAGCCATTATCCGTTAATTGCCGATAGCCACTTTGCAGCAGCAATCCTTCCTGACTCGAGAGCCACGGCGTAATCAACATGTCGCGATCATGGCTAATACGCCAGTAATACGGCACACGCACAAGGTTGCCAAGATTTTCGCTCGAACTATATTGCGGCAGACGGAAACCGCTCTTCGCCTCGGCATCCGGCGTCGGGTGCGAGAGATACGGCGTATACAGCACCGGAACCCCCCCAAACGCCACCGTCGCATCATGATAAACAACGCGCTCGGCTTTTTCATCCACTGTCACGTCGTTGGCGTTGAGCTGCCAGAAAGGCGCCACCGTTTCACAAATCGTACAGGGCGTGTAAGACGCATCCGTAAGTTTCGTCACTGCCGCGCTCTCTTTCACTGCGCGGCTCGCCACGAACACTGAATCATCCGCCATCCGCGCTTTGAATGCATCAATAATACCGGTCTTCATAGCGCTTTTCATTTCTGCGCGGTCAGAGAAAAACACATCACCCGACGGTTGCAGCATACTGACATTGCCTTCGGCAATCACCACATCGCGATTCTGATAGTAGGTAATTTTATCAGCGAATATCACCGTGTCGCCTTGCGCGACTTCCACCTTTCCATGCGCGACGACAACCGCCTCTTTCTGATCATAATCGAGCTGCTCCGCGGTAAATACCGCAGGTTGCTCTTTGCTGTTTGTCTCGGGCTTTGCGTGGAGTGTCGGGGCAGGGCGCGGGGCTTTGTTTTGCAAAAAAATGCCTTGGCTTAGGCGGCCAAATGCCGAGGCGGAAAGCGGCACCGCACAGATCATCACTAGCAAAAAGAGGCGCCCGCGCGTCACTAACCATCCTCCAGATGCAGGAGTGCGGCAGAACCTGCCATCAGTACAATCAATGAGGGCGCCCAAGCGGCCAATGCCACCGGCAGCCCGCCCGAAGCGCCGAACTCGTAGATCACTTGCGTAATAAAATAAATCACAAACCCCGTCACCATACCAAACATCACCATCATGCCCGTGCGACCACGGCGGGGCTGGCGTAAGGAAAACACGGCCGCGATCATCACCATGCCAGCCAGCAGCGCTGGCAGTGCCATCAGGCTATGAAAATGCAGCCGGTGCTGTAGCGCCGAGAAGCCCGCTTTCTCCAACACCGCGATAAACCCAGGCAATTGCCAGAATGAAAACGTCTCCGGTGCCGCAAAGCTATCCTGAATTTGTGTGATCGTGAGTTGTGTCGGCAGAGTATATAGGGCGACTTTTTGCGGGCGCCCGTCGGGCGTCGCAAGGGTTGCATTGTCCATCCGCCACTGGCCAGGCGTGAGCTGCGCGCGCGGCGCATCGATGCGCCCAACAAAACGATGCTGCGCATTGAATAAAAACATAGTTGCGTTCTCAAAACCGAGTGTCGCCTGATCGATACGGTCAGCATGCACGATATATTCCGCAATAGCTGTTCCGTGCAGGCGAATGCCTTCCTCGCCCACCTGCCTCAGCCACAAGCCGGAAGGCAGCACCGAAAGTAGGCTCGATATACCAGAAATATATTTCGTTTCCATGCGGTCATATTTGCCAATGGTGTAAGCACCGATGGGGTTGAGCACGGCAACAAACAGCATGCCCAGCCCGAGCGCTACGGCGAACCCAGGCATCAAAAACTGCCAGACAGAAACACCCGCCGCACGCGTCACTACCAGCTCGCTATGGCGTGTCAGCCGAGAAAGTGCGATCATGCTGCCGATGAGAAACGTGAACGGATAAATCTTCTCAGCACTAGTCGGCACCTTGAGCAGCATCATCTCCATCACCACCGCGAAGGGCACTGCACGCGTGCTTTTTGCCGCGATGCGCACCAGCTCCAGCAACTCGATCATGCCAATCAGCACCAGCATCAGCACAAGCGTTACCGCCACGGCCACCAGGAACTGTCTGCCGATATAGCGCGAGAGTGTCAGCGGAATCCGCATCAATTCGCCCCCCGGAATGTGGCGATCATCGGCGGCACGCGCGGCGCGCGTCCGCGCAGAATCACCTGCGCGCTTGCTGCTGCCACGCCGAGCACTAGCAGATAGGTAAGCGGTGTGAGCATCGCGTGTTTCACCGTCAGGTTCCGCAACGCAAAATACGTCACCACCATCAGCGTAATACTCACCGCGATGGCTATCATTCGCTTCGCCTGACCACGGCGATTGAACTCACTGCTGAACATCACGGCGAGCGCGAACAGCGGCAACGCCAGTGCGAGCAGCGGCCATGTCAGGCGCTGTGTCGCCTCCGCCCGGTAGGCGCCGATCTCCTTCTCGCTTAGACCCTCGCGCGCAGCAAACAGCGCGCCGGTACCAAGCTCCTCGATACTGCGCTTACGTTCTCCGGCGACGCCGTAGAAGGCAATATCGACCGCGTAGTCATCAAACTTGAGCCAACTGATGATACCGTCCTTGCGCTGCTGGCGCATGCCCTGCTGCAAATAGAAGCGCGGGCCCGCCTCGGTTTGCTCTAGGCGTCCACGCTCGGCGATCAGGGTAGTTGTCTCTGCCGGATTTCGGTTATCGTGCAGAATAATGCCGCCAAGATTATTCTTGGCATCACGCGCACGCACGAACACCGTCACCCCATCGACCGGGTTGTTGAACACTTCCTCCTCCAGCAGCACCGAGGCGTATTTATCGCGGAATAACGCGCGAATATCGCGGAAGCGCTGGTTCGCCATCGGTGTGATGTAAAGCGCCAGCGCATAGCAAAGCACCACACACATGCCCGCCAGCATCAGCGCGGGTTTAGCCAGCTGCCCTTTGCTCACGCCAACCGCGCCGAGCACGACCAGCTCACTCTCCACCGTCAGCTTGTTGTAAGTATAAATCACCGCAATGGTGAGCGTGATCGGCATGAGAATCAGCAGCAACGACGGCAGCATCAGGCCGGTGAGGTAGAGAAAATCCGCCAGCGACAGGCCGCGATTGAGAATAAAATCGAGAAAGCGCAGCACCTGCGTCAGCCACACGATGCCCGTCAGGCTGACGGTGATGAGCACCGTGGGCCATAGCAAATGCGAAAATAAATAGCGTTCATACTGGCGCATACGCGCGAGTAATACTCCGCGCGCGCGCGGGGCGCAAGCAAACGCGTTAGTTATTCAGGAGAATTTAGTGAATTGGCAGCATCTTACTTGTCGCCGACGCCAACGGCGTTATACGAGGATTGCTGCTTGGCAGGGATAGAGGCGCTGCCCGTCAGGCTCACACCCGCAGCCGAGAAAGCCGCAATCGCTTTTTCTATGTATACCGCATTCTCTCTGATTTCCGCAGGCGCGTGCGAATCTTTATACAGATAATAATGCAACAAGCTTTCGCCATGTATTTTATTAGCCCAACCATATGCGATATTGGAATTACGTTCCTTCACTGTATCCGTCTTCATATACTCAAGCAGCACCTGCATGCTCTTCTCATCGGCAAGCACTTCGGCGAGGCCTTCGCCATCGCGCGCTGAAGGCTTTGCACGCTTATCGTCTGGTGTGGACGTGCCCCAGCTGAATTGCAACGAAGAGAGCAGCGCCGCATCGCTTGATCCTTTCGGAAGCGCGAGCCCTTTCACCAGAATGCGCATTCCTTTATCATATTGGTCATCGGCAAAGAACGTCGAAATCGTAGAGGCAGAAAGCGTTTGGAACGAATCCGGCTTCTTCTGCATCAGTTCCATAAATGCCTTAAGCACAGGGATCGCGACAATCGATCCGTTCGTACTTCCCTGCGTATCCAGCGCCTTGGCGCGCGCGCCGATAACATCTGCCGCCGAAAGCAGCACATCGAGGTTGTGCTTCGTGAGCAGGGCTTTTGTCTCAGGGGTGAGCGTGCTCGGAAGAAGCGCAATCACCTTGTCCGTACCGGCTTGGCGCAACAGCGCGCGGTTGTCCGCATTCATCAACTGCATCAGCACGCCCATAGAGGTGGGTTGGCTGAAAATGGCGTTCAGCTTCAGCGGGTCAACACCGTTTCCGGCGATCTCGCTCAGTTTGTCGATTGCCTTGGGATCGACCTCTTTTAGTTTGCTAATCGGTTGTTGCATTTCGGGCGGCAATGCCGCGATATTGGCCGTATCGGCGAATACTTTAAACAGCGGCAGCGTGTCTTTTTGCATCACGAAAGCCTTAATGGCGGTATCGCGTGCTGTTTTATCCTCGTTTGCCGCGATCAGAACGAATTCCTGTGCTTTTTGTTCGCCGAGCCCACCCATCAACACATTAAAAGGCACGACGTTCGCAGCGCCCACCAGTTTCTCAGGGTCGGCGAGCGCGGCATTGGCGAGTTGTTTTTTCACTTCTACTGAAGCATTCGGATCGTTGAGGATTTTTTTTGCGGTCGCCGTTGCATCGGGCGCTACTGCACCTTCCTCACCCGGCGTCAGCATCGTGCTCAGCATGGTGGTGAGAGCAGCGGTGGGCGCACCATTCTTGTCGCACAGCGCGGTGATCTCTTTGTCCATCTGCTCTGGCGTTTTGCCCGGGGTCATTGCCGCCAGAATCGCAATCGTGTTTTTGCGGTTTGTTGCATTAAACAACGTGGCGATGTTTTCTTCTGTCATCATTGTTTGTAGCGACGCAATAATTTTCGCCTGCTGTTCTTTTTGTTTATCCGTCGGCGCGGCGCCTCCCTTTACTGGCATCAGCAGCGGCACCAGCTTCTTCACGAAGTCTGGTTTTTTTGTCAGCAGCGCCATCATGGTTTTATCGTTGAGCAGATTATCCGCACTCACCGCGCCACCATTGGCGTCTTTGGCCAGCTGCACAAAATCCGCTTCGTTGGCGATCAGCGTCGCCGCTGCTTCCGGCATCTCGTTCTTCACGAGCAATTCTTTCTTTTTCTCGGGCGTGCTGTGGTCATACAAATCTAAATCGGCACCTTCAATATGCAGCAGCTTGGCAAGCCATGGCATCTTGCTTGCAATGCCTGCGTTGATGGTTTCCATGAAATCGGCGACCTTCTCTTTGCCGCTTCCGGGCTTGCCGTCGTCGTCAAGCCACTTGCCGATAAAATCTTGTACACCGTCATTGCGGGCGAGGAAATACACACCCGTCACCACTAGCAGCATCATGAAAATCGAGCCGAGGCCAAACCCGCCGCCGTCGCCGCTGAACGGGTTGAGGCCGCGCAAAAAGCCCATAATGCCTTTATTGCGCTCTTCTTCCTCTAGCTCTGCTTGTGTCTTCGCCACAAATGACTCTCTTTCACCTTACATCCTAGCAAAACTATGTGACGGTTTTGTGACAATCGGCCATTTATTTTGTATTTTTGTCACATTTTTAACATTCTGCGATGGATGGACTCCCCACCCGTCATCGCCCGAGTTTGCCCTTGCAAACTATAGGGCGATCCATCTTTTCTGTGGATTCCCTATAATCGCTGCGCGATTCGGGGAATGACGTGGGTTACGGATACCAGCCGGGCTTGTTGCTGCGCGCGCGGCGGAGAAAAATCATAAGCTTTTGTAATATTGATGTTTTTTCTGTATATTTGAGCGCAGCGCCCAGCGTGGCGCGGTTGGCAGGCATAACTGTTTCGTAATAAAAGCGATAAAGGTTCGGCCAGGCCAGCGCCACTGCCGCATGCCCCCATTTATGCACCTGCTGCGGCACGCGGGCGACGGCCTCGATAACGGCGATCGCCTCCTCGACCAGCGGGTCGGGGTGGCGATACACATCCGCGTCCGGCGCGAGGTTGAAGGCCATATCGGCCAGAAACAGCGTCGTCGCATTGCCCAGCCGATGATAGGGATAAATTTTTAATTTCAGATGGTTACCAGTCGAACGACTCTGCAGCACAAAGCCCGTCCAGGCGGCAAGCCTCCAGAGTTGGTAAAAGATCCAGGGCGGGCTGAAGCGCATCTTCCGTTGCACATAAAACGCGACGCCGGTTTCTGCTCGGCGCAATCCCGCCAGCCCGGCGCGGTGATAGCTCTCGGCCAGTGCCGCCACATTGCGCATATCGGCCAACCGCCCATCGCGCGCGGCGGGTGTGGCGCGCAGCGCACTGTGATGCGGGTCTGTGGAATGGCGCCCCATGATGCCGCGCTTCGTGCGGCGTAAATCCGCAAAATGCCCCAACTCCTGCCCGGCGATAACGACCATGCGCGCGAGTGCGGGGAAGCCATCCGTCACGTAGTGCTTTTGCTCGCCCTCGAAAAACGGGTCGCCCCCGGCGGAAACAAACACTGCGGTGCCCTCGCTGCCGGTGGCCTGCATGCCGCTGGCCATGCCGTTCGTTTGCCATTCATGCACCGCCATCAAATCGCTCACATTGTGGGAATAGGACACAAACACTTCCGTGCCGCTGGCGAGCAAGAGCTCAATCACTTCCGGTTCGGCGGATTGCACCAGCACGCGCGCGACCTTCATTTCTTTTTCCGCCGCCACGCCGCGCGCTTTTTTGAGGTCCTCCATCAGCCGCGCATAGAGCCGCGCAAAACCGTCCTCACCCTCCGCCGGGGCGACATGGCGCGCGAGTTCGGCGCGGGTGGCGGCGGCGAGTTTGGGGTCCGTCAGCTCGCGCGCGGTGAGGGTTTTGTCGCTCGCCGTGGCGCCGAGGCGCACGAAGTTGCGCTCGGTATCCGCATTCACCCGCAGCTTGCCGGATTCCACCAGCCGCCGTGCCAGCGCCTCGCGCGCGGGCAGCATTTCCCACGCTTCCGTCGCCGGAATAAAGCCGAGAATATGGTAGAGGTTGCTCATGCACACACTCTACCCGATTTGTTGGGCTTGTCACCCGCGCATCTTCTGGTATAAGCGGGCTGTTACATTCACCTTACCCCATGGAGTTACTCAATGAATCGTTTCCTATCCTGCCTCGTTGCGCTCTCGCTCGTTGTTGCAGCGGATGCCTCGTTCGCACGTTCGTCGAAAAAGCCAGAAGAAGCCGCGGCTGAAGTCAAAAAAGAGGCTGTTGTTACTGAGAAAAAGGCTGAAAAATCGACTGAGAAAGCAAAAGACGCTGCAAGCGACCATCCTGCCGCACCGGCAAAGAAAGCGAAGAAAAAAGCTGCGATGAAAAAATCCTGCAACCACAATAAAAACGACCGCTACACCTACCCGGGCACCACAAGCACCCGCGCGGTAGAGAAGCGCTAGTTTCTAGCCTAATGTAAGCGCAAGGGCGGTGGAAGTCAGGCTTTCATCGCCCTTTCTTTTGGTGTATAGTGAGTCTAGCAAAAAGGGAGCCTTTATGATGCGCGTTCAGATTTTTTTCGTGGTAACATTCTTCAGCCTCGCTGCATCGGCCGCCCCAACATTGCCAGAGACACCTCAAGAATCTCCTGCCAAAGATGTTCCCATCAGCGCCTTCACCAATAAAGATGGTAAGCAGCGGAGCGCGTTTGATAAGAAAAAAAGCGCCTTTATCGATAAAGAGGGAAATCCCCGTAGTGCCATTGATAAGAAAAGAAGCGCGTTCAGTGACAAAAATGGCAAGCCACGCAGCGCATTCACCCACGAAGATGGCAGTTCAACAAGTGCCTTCATTCATAAAAAGAGACGTCACGAACGCGCCGAGAACAATAGAAACGAGGCACCGGTAGACTGGGAGAGCAAAAAATTTCATGGCGAGCCATATGTGAACGGCCAAAAGCCCTCGAGCGAGAGTAAGCGCAGCGCCCCACCACCGGTGGAATCCTCCGAGGGGCATAACTAACCGCGCTACTGCCAGTCCGCGTCGTCTTCAGAAATGATGCTGCCCTTCATCGAGGGGCCATAACGATGCACGCGGGTTTTGTCCCCCGAAATGAGGTGATGCCAGCGCGGTAATTTCTCGCCCCGCGCCACCAGCCGATAGCCGCAGGTCGCAGGCAGCCATGTCAGCTCATGCACGTTTTCTGGCGTCACCTTGATGCAGTCCGGCACGTTCTTCTGCCGGTTGGCGTAGTCGGTGCATTGGTGACTGTTCAAGCATAAATACCGGCACGCCACATTGCTCAGTGCAATCGCGCCCGTATCTTCGTCCTCCACGCGGATCTGGCAGCAGAGGCCGCAGCCGTCGCAGAGCGATTCCCACTCGGCGTCGGTCATTCTCTCGATCGGTTTTTGGAGGAACGCGGGTTGTTTCATGGGGGCGAGTATAACGCTTTTGCTGGAAGCTGAAACCTAAAACCTGTAACCTCGCCCCATGCAAACCCGCGCTGCGACACCGACGCTTGACTACATCACCCGCACCTTCGTGCGTGAGCCGGTGTGGGTGGAAGCTGCGCGTGCAGAGGGGGAGCGGCGTAGGCCGGGCATGCAAGTCTCATCCTACGAAGGGTATCTGCTGAGCTGGCTCACACGCATGATGGGTGTAAAACGCGTGCTTGAGATCGGCACGTTCATGGGCACATCCACCTTGTGGCTGGCGGATGGGGTGGGCGACGGTGGCCATGTCACCGCGCTCGAATTTGCTGCGGATTATGCTGCAGCAGCGCAGAATCATGTTGCAGCATCCCCGCACAAAAATCGGGTGGAAATTATTCATACGGATGCGCATGCGTGGCTTGCCGCGCAGCCACTCGCACCGACCTATGACCTCGTGTTCATCGACGCGGAGAAAACCGGGTACGCGAATTATCTCGATGCCGTTTTGCCGCGTATGAAGCCGCGCGGATGCATCATCGGCGACAACACGCTGTTGTTTGGGGCGCTGACGGGGGAACAGCCCGATGCCGCGAAACCCGCCGCCATCGCCGCGATGACGCGCTTTAATGAAACCCTCGCCGATGCATCACGCTTTGAAAGCATTTTGCTGCCGACACCGGAAGGGCTAACCGTTGCACGGTTAAGAGAGTAAAGGAGCGTCTATGAAACGTGTGTTGATAATTGTTGGGATGATCGGGCTGCTCGCATGGCTGGTGGTGCTGTATCAGCGGATGAACGCGCCGAAGCCGCCGCATGAGAGAGTGGCGCTTCCACCGCTGGTGCCCGCAGCACCACCCGCTGCGAAACCGCCGCGCGATATGACCGCGGAGCAGAACGCGAAAGAAATGGAAAAGCGCCGACGCAGCAAGCTAATGGTGAAGGTGCACTAAGCTGCAGAGACTTCCGTCTCCAGCTTCCAGCTGCCGCCGGGTTGTTGTTTAATGTACTGCAGCGCGTGGCCAGCGGTTTTATATTGCGCCCAACGCGTGCGCGCGGCGGCGGTGGCTGCCTCGTTATTGCCGTCGAACACGTCGAGCACCTTGCCGTAATTTGCCAGCGATGCGGGCGATGAACCATCCAGCACGCAGAGCAAATCCGCGTTGTTGGGGTTCACATCCGTGAGCGACAAATAAATCGGCTGCTCTTTCTCGTGCCCGTCGCGCTGTGACCCGTGGGGAAGGAAACCATTCGGGTCGGCGCTCCACAGCGCGTCGCTCATGGTTTTGAGCGCGGCCTCAGAGTCGAGAATCATGACGACACGATTGCCGGCACGCAGTGCCTTCTCCATCAGCTTCGGCACCGCGCGTTCGCGGGATGTGGAGAGCAGATGATAGAACTGAACAGTCGTGGCCATTAGCCTTCGTAATTCTCGCTGATCCAGTCGTTCAGCAGGCGCACACCCCAGCCTACCGCGCCTTTCGGGGCGACGGGGAAGCGGATTTTATTCTGCCACGCCACGCCCGCGATATCGAGATGCGCCCACGGCACATCGTTGGTGAAGCGCTGGAGGAATTGCGCGGCGGTGGTGGAACCAGCCTCGCGCCCTTCGCCCACGTTCTGCATGTCGGCGATGTCGCAGTTGATCATCGCGTCGTATTCCGCGCCAAGCGGCATGCGCCAGACTTTTTCGCCGGTGCGATCCGCCGCGGCGGCGAGGCTTGCGGCGACTTTATCGTTGTTGCTGAACAAGCCCGCTTTCAGCGAGCCGAGGCAGACGATGATCGCGCCGGTCAGCGTCGCGAGGTCGACCATCACCTGCGGCTTGAACCGGTCCTGGCAGTACCACAGCGCATCGGCCAGCACGAGGCGGCCTTCGGCGTCGGTGTTGATGACTTCGATCGTCTGACCGGACATGGATTTCACCACATCCCCCGGGCGTTGCGCGTTGCCGTCTGGCATATTCTCGACAAGGCCGACGATGCCGACCACGTTGGCCTTCGCCTTACGCGCGGCGAGTGCACGCATGGTGCCGATGACGGCGGCGGAGCCCGCCATGTCCCATTTCATTTCTTCCATGCCGTTCGATGGTTTGATGCTGATGCCGCCCGTGTCGAACGTCACGCCTTTGCCGATGAGCGCGACGGGTTTTGCGCCTTTTTTACCGCCATGCCATTGCATGACTACCAGCTTCGATTCACGCACCGAACCCTGGCCAACGCCGAGCAGCGCGCCCATGCCGAGCTTCTTCATTTGCGCTTCGCCCAGCACCTCGACGGTGACGCCGAGCTTGGTGAGCTGCTTACATTCCGCCGCAAGTGTTTCAGGATAGATCACGTTCGCCGGTTCGCTGACGATGTTGCGGGTGAAGGTCACCGCATCCGCAATCGCGGCGAGGGGGGCGTAGGCTTTTTTTGCCTTCTCCGCCGAGGCGGTGACGACATTTACGGTTTTGAGTTTCGGTTTATCTTCCGGCTTGATTTTGGTGCGGTATTTATCGAAGCAATACGCCCGCAGTTGCGCGCCGGAAGCAAGGTAGGCCGCGCCATCCGCCGCATCGATCTTGCTGCCTTTGGGCAGGGTGGCCATGAGGTCGAGGCTGGTGACTTTCGCACCCAGCGCGGCGGCAACAGCGCGAGCGCCCGCTTCCTCCAGCGCGAGCTGGGTGAGGGATTTGGCAGCGCCAAGGCCGATGACGAGAATATGCGACGGTGATTTCACCGCGGTGACCAGCGTTAGCACATCCCCCGCTTTGCCTTTGAAGGCGGCGCTTTCCACCGCTTGCTTCACAAACGCGTAGCCGCTACCGAGCGCTTCTTTCGGCAACGAAACATCCTCGCCGACGAAAATCGCGTTGGCGTGGGTGGCAGCGCTGTTGGTGGTGCGGGCAGTAGTGAAAGAAAGGCGAATCATGCGAACCTCGGGGCTGGGTGAATTTCTCTCAAGCGATAGCACGCAGCTCCCGCCCACACAAGCACCGCCCGCCCCTCACCCACAGCCAACAAAAAAGGCGGGGGATTTCTCCCCCGCCCTGATTGTATAATGTGGGAAAAACTATTTACCCACTTTGCTTCCGATCTCAACCGCAGGTTTGATGGTATTGACTGCACTAGGTGCAAACTTGCCAAGTAGCGACTCACCCACCTGTATACCGCCTTCCTTTATGACGTCGGTCGAGGCTCTCATTTGCCCGCCGACCGGGCCACAATCCGGACAAACATCTATATAAGTAGTCCAGGTCACCGTTTTGGTCACCGGAATGAACAACGGCAATACTGCAAGCCAACGCGTATCAAACCCACCGACCGCACCGAGATTGCTGCCCACATGCAGCGCCCCATCAAGCGTTTGGCTGATTGGCAGTTGGTTGCTCGTGCTGAGCGTGAGCTGCTTCGGATCGCCATGTGCCGTGATATAGCCACCGGCAATCAGTTGATGGGCAAATTGCGCCTGCGTCAAACCGTCTGGTGGTGTGACGTGGTTATCCGTCAACATTTTTGTCACCACCGGTACAGCGAGGTTGTTGACGATCTGCTGTTTTGCATCCGCACCGAGTTTCGGATTAAGCAGCACGTTGCCAATATAGGCCACCGGGTTGGTGCCAAGCATGTTGTTCTTCGTCCAACCAAGATCGGTCATGCCTGCCTTTTGCAGTTGCGCAATGATCTCTGGTGGCAAGCCCACATTCGCATTAAGCTGCGCGGTGGTTTGCGCCATCTTCACTGGCCCTTTCACACCGTTGTCTAAGGACACCGCATTCCCATTGCTGAGGTTTGCAGTAACCCCGTTCGCTTTCAGTTCTGCCTGCGCGCTATTCACCGAAGCCATGAGGTTGTTACGATCCGCCCGCGGAACCGTCTGGAGATCTATTGCCAAAGCATCTTGCGCGCGCTTGACCAAGCCAGACAACTTGCTCAGCGTTTCGGGTGCTAGTTTCTCACCGCCCCCATTGGGGTTATCGAGTGCATCACTCGCCGCATTGATCGCGGCGGAAAGCGTGGTTCTAGTATCCGCATCAAGCGCCGTATTGTCTGCATTCGCTTTCAACACGTTGTTCAAATCCGCAAGTGCGATGGCAAGCGGTGTTTTTGCATTACCCGCCTTATTCTTGCCCGGCGCTTTGGAACCATCGCCCGCACCATTCACGTAATCATCCATCGACTGATCACGCGCACTGCGGTTCGAGGTCACGCCTTCGCCGAGCGGGTTCACATGGCCAATTGCCGAGGTCACCGCGTCGATGTTTACATCCACCTGATTACGGCCGATGCCAAAGAGGCCGCCCACTTTTACCTTGCCCTTGCTGTTGGTAGGCAGGGTGAAGAAGCGCGAGCTATAAGCCTCATCCGCACTGGTGTCCGCAAACTGGCGGCCGGTGCCACGCTTACCTTGGTTGGTCACACGCGTACCGTCGGTGGCAATGAGGCCATCTCGGGTCGTCTTAATGAACGCATCGCGCAGTTCGGCATCGTTGCCGATGGTTTCCACCACCGCGGCACTCATCGCCGCATCGCTGCCGATCGCTTTGATCATCACGTTCCAAGCGTTCATGTGGAGGGCGCCAGTATTGCCTTCAGCATGCGCTTCCGCCTCGGTGAAGAACATCCCGAACTTGCGCGCTGTCTTTTCAAGATCATCCGCATCGCCGCTGCGCTGATATTTCGCGGCCAAACGTGCCGTGCGGTTGAGGGTACGCTTGAGATCACCATACTCATTCTTGCTGCTAGTATGTTTCACGTCTTTGAGTGACAGCTCCGCCTTCTCAATCTTCTCAATCTCATCGTCGATCACTTGGCGAACTTTTGGATCGTTGAGCCTTTTGAGCGCTTCCGGATTGTTCAGAATCGTCGCCAGAATTGCATCCCGCGCCAGCGGCGCATGGGCGCTGAGGCCAAGCACAGCGATTTTGTCTGCACCTGCCTTGCGCGCTGCTTCCGAAACAAAGAGCGTGCTGTAGGTTTTGTTGGCGTCCACCACTCCCGTCTCATTCGCCTTGATTTGCTCGTCCTGAAGGCGGTTATCGAGATACTGCACCGCGTTCACCGAACGGCCGGTAGCACCTGCTTCAACATAGGCCGAGGCATCACGCACCGCTTCACGCACGCGGATCTCATCGGCACCATCTTTACCCAGTGCTTCGGCAAGCGCGTTGTAATGCGTTCCGAATGCGTTCTGTACCGGCGCATCCATCTCAGCGCCATACGCATGCAGCAACGCACGCCCAAACGGACGACCATCCGTGCGGCCTTTGCGGTCAAAACCGAGATCCGTACTTACCCCACGGGTAATCAGATCGCGGAACACCTCCGGATCAGCATTCGCCACCAGCTCCGCCAGAATTTGGGGGTTCTGGTTATGGAACCGCTCGTCACCGAACGCCAGAATCGGCGAAGTGCGGCCTTTCTTCAGCATTTCGTCGCGCGCGGCCTCATTGTCACGCGGCACGATTTTGTCGAGTAATTGCTCTTTGGCTTCCTTGGCATTTTTAAAGCCATACAGATGCGGATTGCGGTGAATATCATGCAGCAGGTTGCTGATTTCCACCTGCGCATCATGGTTTTGCGCAATGAATTTCTGCGATGCAGCAAGCGCCTCATCGTTACCGAGGATCGTTTTCCACGCGCCCCAGGTCTGGGCGGACACTTCCGCTTCCGAACGCTCTACTGCACGCTCTTCCGCCACTTCATGTTCGAAGTAGCTTTGGTTATGATACGCGTATTGCTCCGTCATTGTGTAGGCAATGTTGGTCTGCCCCGGCTTGATATCATGGAAACGTTTGTCTTCCTGACGGTGGTAGGCTTGCAGCTTCTCCAGCTGCTCCTGCGGCATGTCCACCACAGCCGTCCTCGGCGCCGTCGACAGCTTTGTATCAATCGCTGCCACATCCACCCCTTGGCTGGCGAGGTAGGCACGCATGCCCGCCTCACTTTGTTTAAGCGGCTCTTTCAGCGAGTCGACGCGAACGATGAATGTGTTTTCTTTGAAGTCGCGATACGCAATCAGTGCACGCTCGGCCGCCGCCTGTTTGCCTTCCAGCGTTTTGGCGTTATCAACCTCAGCTAACCCTTCCACCAGGTTCTTCTGCGCGTTGAGCACATGCATATAGTCATAGATGCGGTCTTCCGTCTCCTGCGGGCCCGTCTCGCGCGCGTTCTGGTTACGGAACAGGTTATCATAGCCATCGAAATTCACCGCGGCCAGCGCCGTCTTCACCTGGCCAAGACCCCAACGGGTAGTCATGGAGTAGAATTTTTCCTGATGCGACGGGTTGCCGATAGAATAGCCCGCCGGCAAATCTGAGCCGCCGAGCGGCATCACGATTTGCCGACCCGCGATCTCCATAGCAAATTCTTTACTAAAAGCGAAGTTCGAGCGAAGCCCGTCATAACGCTTAAATCCACCAATATCCGCACCGCTGGTGATGACTTCGGCATCGCCGGGGAAGTACACAACCGTGGCACCACCAGTGATGGATTCACCGATGAAGCCTTTATCGCCCGTATCGGCATCGCGCTTGGCGTGCTTATTGTTTTTTGTGCTTTCGCGGTTTTCTGCGAAGCCTTTGCCTTCATCACCGAAGGAATTCTCGCCAATCTGGCCTTCATCCTTTTGACGTTTGATCCGCTTACGCGCGACAATGTTATGGATCGCGTAATATTCTTCCGTGAAGCGCGGATCGAGGCCCGAACGCGCCAGCGCCATCAGCGCATGGTCATGCGAACCCACGCGGTAGGTCTCACCATCCGTCGATTGCGAGGCGTGGTGGAATCGCTCCTGATGTTCGCGCGTCTTGGGCGCGGGTGCAGACGCAGCAAGAAATTCATCCGCAACAGGCGCAATAATGGCCTGCGGCTTGCCCGCAATTACCACATCGCCGAGGGATACAGGTTTGAAATCCAGCGGCTGAACATTGACCTCACAGGTCTTACAGTGGAAATAGTTCTGTGGCGGCGCAAAACCCTCCACCGGCGGAATCGCGAGCTCATGCCCTTCCGGGAACAGAATCGCCGTAAAGCGCTTGCCATTACAATCTTTCCCCGTCATCGGCTTGAGGTCATTCGCGCGGATAATCCAGCGCTTAATGTCCGAACGGCTTGCATCCTCAATCGCCGGATAGGTTTTGCCCCCGATCGTCAATGCCGGCAACGAGCGGCCATTTTTTGCATAGACCTCGTCTACCCAACCATCGAGCGTATCGTAGGTCTTAATCGCATCATCCGCATCGATATCGCCACGCACCACGAATTTATCAAATTCGCCTTTGATGCGACCGCCTTTTTTGAAAGGAACCTGTGCATCGATTGTGCGCGATTCGGCGATTTTGCCACTCATGATTTTGCGGTCACGCACCGTTTGCTCGGCGCCCACCTTTTCGATAATCTGAGCATCAAACTTCACATCCAGCGAGAATGTAGCCGCATCGCCCACTGGCAAGCCTGCTTGCGTGGTCGCGTTGAGCACCGCTTGCAACTTCTCAGCGGTCACCGCAGACGTGAGCGCATTGCCCATGCCTTCCAGCTCTTCCCGTCCGCTAATCGGCACGGTTCTGCTCTTCGCCTCATTGCCCTCTGCTTTCTTCAGCAGCGCATTCTGCCGGTTTGCTTCCGCGCGGTTAAGATCAACCACTTTACGCATTTGCTCTTTATACTGATCAATACCCGCTTGCAGCGCCTCAGCGATTTCTGCTGCAGTGCTCTCGCCGTCTGTTTCAGCAACCTTCGCTTCCGCAGCGTCGTACATCAGATCATAAATGGTCTGCTGCGTCGCATCGTCCGACGTTAATATCGTGCGCAGTTGGGTGAGAAAATTGGTCTCATTTTGCGTCGGGGTGCCCATGATGTATTCTCCTTAAAGTCGTGTTTTTTTGCGAGTTGCTTGCGTTATTGAGTATTCTTATACCTCAACTCATAGCAGAGAAGTGTGACAGTTTTGTTAAGATTGTGTTTAAAAATGGTTAATTTTTGCATTTTTATCGACAAGAAACGGCCTGTCAAAGGCATAGAAAATACCTTATAACCTTGAAACATAAAGTCTTTTAGATGTCTTTGGGCGCCTAGTGTCTATTGGCCGCACGGCGATAGGCGGCGTCGTTGAAGAACAAGAACAACGTTGCCGAGCCATAGAATCCGATCAGCACCAGATAGGTATCCAGCGGCGTGTAGACAAACCCGGCGACGATCGCTCCAACCACCGCAAGGGCAAGCGGCACGTATTTTTTCCCAAACGACAACAACCGGTTCGATGGTGTTTTAATATGGCTGATCATGAGGAAGGCAAGGAAGGTCGAGTACATGGCCGTAAAAATCGGCGAGGCCGGCATATAACCTTTAAGATCGAGCACCATAGGCAAGAACAGTAAAATTGCGCCTGCAGGGGTGGGCACACCCACAAAATAGTTGGAGGAAATATTCTCCACACCCTTCGAGTACATCACGTTAAAGCGCGCCAGACGATAGGCCCCGCCGACGAGGAAAATCAGCGTCGCCGCCCAGCCGAAAAAATGCAGTTCCTTGAGGTGCCATTCATAGATAATCAGGGTCGGCGTGACGCAGAAATTGAGGAAATCCGCCAACGAATCGAGCTGCGCACCGACCGGGCTTTCCACCTTCAGTCGCCGTGCGATTTTGCCGTCGATCCCGTCAAGCACCGCCGCAAGCAGTAGCAGCACGAGCGAGGTGTAAATATCCTCACGCACATAGCTGAGGCGCAGCGCCGTGAGCCCAAGGCACATTGCCGTCAGGGTGACGGCATTGGGGATCCACGGATAGAAACGTTTCAAGCTCATATTTTCTTCCAGGTAAGGGTGGCGGGCTGGAAGGTCGCGGGGTCAATCGCCAGCATGGTTTCACCGCCGACAGCGATGCTGCCAACATCGACAAGCAGCGTGTAATGCAGCGGAATGTAAATATCGCAGCGGCTGCCGAAGCGGATGATGCCGTAGCGCTCGCCCTGCACCACCTGCTGTGGCGCGACGATCTCGCAAATGATGCGGCGGGCCACGAAGCCGGCGATCTGCGCGAAGCCGATGATATGCCCTTGCGCAGTTTCCATCGCGGTCACCGTGCGCTCGTTATCGTCGCTCGCCTTATCAAGCGCGGCGTTCAAAAACTTCCCGGGAATATAATGGTGCTGCGCAATACGCCCGCTCGCCGGCAAACGGTTCACATGCACGTTAAAGACGTTCAGGAAAATCGAGACTTTCTGATAGAGTGCGCCATCCGAATTCAGCTCTTTCGGCAGCGGTGCGCGGGTGATGTGGCTGATGACCCCGTCGCCGCTTGCCAGCACAAAGCCTTCGCCCTGCGGCACCATACGGTTCGGGTTACGGAAAAAATAGGTGCAGAAGCAGAGCAGCACCACGCCCACCCAGCCCGCGAAATCCGAATAAGAAAACAGCACCGCCGCGATCACCGCTGCGATGGCAATAAACGGCCGCCCCTTAGGGTGGATCGGCACCAGCACAACATTTTTAATAGTAGCAAGCAAGCTCATCGGAAATCTCTGCGGGGGTAAAAAACCTATATCCGCCAAGTCATATGAGGATTCCGCGCGACGCGCTACAAGAAATATGATTCTGTTAAACAAGGCGAAGAAGAAAGCTTCGAGGGCGCGCCATGTCCGCCTAAACATTTTTCTGCACCGCGCGGTAGAGAGACAGGTGACAGGGATGGCCTGCCATCCGAAACGCCGAAGGAGCGAAGGATGGTGCTGCTAAGAAGAATCGAACTTCCGACCCCGTCATTACCAATGACGTGCTCTACCACTGAGCTATAGCAGCGCGCTGAAACAAGCGGGGGTCTTCTGCCACAACTCATGATTGCCTGCAAGGAATGTTTTGTGGTATGCATAATGGATGTTGAAATCTTCCCCCACTGCGAGCGCCCGCAAAGGCAAGCTGGCCGCTGCCCTCAAGCGCAATATGGCGCGGCGCAAGGCGGTGAGCCGTCTCCCGTTACCCGCTGACCGTCAGGAAAGCGAAACATCCTCCTCCCTCCCGGTCAACGGTCAACGGCCAACGGTTCCCGCCCATGACTGATCATAAGCATCACAAAAAGCTCAAAAAACTCGCGCAGCTCTTTAAGAACCGCCACACGCAGCATATCAACCAGCAGGCGGAAGTGCACGAGCGCAACCGCGAGCTCGACCGCGAGCGCGAGGAAGACATACGCGAGGCCGCAGCCTCCTCATCCCGCAAGGCCGAGGGGAAGCCGGGCAACACCGTCTGGAGCGCGAAAATGCAGGAAATCCGCGACAAAAACACCGGGCGGCATCGCATGGCGACGGAGCGCTGGAACCGCTTCGCCGGCACCGAAGGCGGCGGCGGGCGAGGATTGTAGCAGTGAATGGTGAATAGTGAATTGTGAGTGGTGTCACAGAAACACTTGAGCCGCCCCTTCTCTTCCACTATTCACCATTCACTATTCATCATTCACTGGTAACCTACCCATGCCCATACAGCCCGACCATTGGATCCGCGAACGCGCACTGAAAGACCGCATGATCGAACCGTTCGTCGAAAACCTGACGCGCGAGGGGGTCATCTCCTATGGCCTCAGCAGCTATGGCTACGACGCGCGGGTGGCGGATGAGTTCAAGATTTTCACCAATGTCGATTCGGCGGTGGTCGACCCGAAAGATTTCTCGCCGAAAAGTTTTGTCGATCGCAAAACAGACGTCTGCATCATTCCGCCCAACTCGTTTGTGCTGGCGCGCACGGTGGAGTTTTTCCGCATCCCGCGCGACACGCTGGTCATCTGCCTCGGCAAAAGCACCTATGCGCGCTGCGGTATTATCGTCAACGTCACCCCGCTCGAGCCGGAGTGGGAAGGCCATGTGACGCTGGAGTTTTCAAACACCACGCCCCTGCCCGCCAAAATCTACGCGAACGAGGGCGCGTGTCAGTTCCTGTTCTTGAAGGGTGAATCGCTGTGCGAAACCAGCTACGCCGACCGCAAAGGAAAATATATGGGGCAGACCGGCGTCACCCTGCCGAAGGTAGAGAATAAGAAGGCGGGTTAGCGTCAGTTCGGGGTGTTGCCCTGCAGGCGTGTCTGCAACTCTGCTTCATACGCTCCCAGAATCACTTTCGCGCCTGTTGTATGTGCGTCGAGATTCGAAACACTTAACGCTATCTTTTCGAACAGATTAATCTCTTCCGTCAATGCTTCTGTCGCTATTTTCGGGCTATCGAGCGCCATGGCACTCTTGAACCCAGCATGCAGCTCTTCCCGTTCGGCCACATAGCGTTCCATGTGCAATGCACCGGTATCATCAAAGAATCCACACTCCTCTAGAAACGCCACATAGGGAGAGTCTAGCACTCTCTGATTGTAGTTTTCCTGCGCTGCCTCAATCGCCGCATCGCTCACGCCCTCGCAGTGAAACTGTGCGCGCAATTCTTTATCAAACGCCGTATTAATAATCGCCACCACCTGCTCCGAGGTCAGTGCAGGCTTACTCTCAAGGGTGGCCGCAATGCCCTCCATAAGACCATCGCCGATTTTTTTCTGGTCTTCCATGAGCGCAAAAATCTGCATGTTCTTCGTTCTATGCAAACGCATCCAGCGCGCTAATTCCCGAATTGCGACTTTCTCAAAGAACATGGGTGTATCCGTTATATCTCATCGTTATTTTATTGAACTGCATAACCTGTTTAGGCGGTGTGTTAAGGGCGGCGGGCCATTTCTTTCGTGCGCTCAAAATAGTGCTTCACATAGGCCTGCGCGTCTTCGTGCGTCGCTTTTAGCTCGTCTACCTTTAACCTGCGCTCGAACGACCGGATATCTTTTTGGAGATCCTTTAGCTCCCGCCCAGCCTTTACTTCGCTTTGCAAAAACCAACTATCGATCGATGATTTCTTATCAAAATAGGCGCCGAGATCCACCTCGCCCTCGTCATCGATAATACCCTTCTGCTTTAAGTGGCTAAAGTAGGTCGACTTCTCACAAAATTCCTTGTTCTCATCAATATACTGATCCAGATCCTCTGGAGCGGCCTTGAGGTCCCAAAATATATTGCCCAGCTTCTTGTAGTAAATCTCTTGGCATGCGCCGAGCAGCGGTTTCTGTCGTACTACCCGCGGAGCATCAAACAACGCTGTTACCTTTTCAATATAATCATTTCGAATCATTTTCAGCGTGCGTTCGAAGCCATCACACTCGCCCATAGTATAATAAAGCGCATCGAGTTTGCGCAGCATGGGCTTCGTGGCCAGCTTCACCCAGTGGCGCGACTCATCGGGCAGCGTGAGCGCGTCTTCAACTTGGTGGTCAGGGTTTATGCCAACCGCTTCTGCCTGCTGACGAAACAGCGCATCAATCTCCCCCGAAGTCGTCGCAATATTCACCGCTTTCAGGTGGCGTTCAAAGTCTTGTATGGTTTCATCTGTGCCACGTATTCTCTTCATGAGAGCTTTAAGCTTATACTCCCCCTCTAGCGCCTTTTGGTTCCTTATGTATTTATCAATATCGACAACGCCCTCTTCTGACATAACGCCATTTTGAATCAGATGCTGGCCGTAACTATCCTTTGCCCATGCTACTCTTGATTTTTGGAGCCCTTCGTAGAGACCGGACAGATCGTTTACTGGCGGCATGAAGCTATTATATTCTTCTTTCTCAGCCTGCCCTAAAATCTTTTCCAACGTAGACGAACGTAATATCTTGTTCTGCGAGCGCTCTTGTTGAAGCTGTTCTAACATAGTTTGAAGAAGCTGGCGGCTTCCTTCGGTCAGCGGGTCCTGTGGAGTTTCTTGTAGCATTTTGCTCAACGCATCCGCATAGCTTGCCATGCCTTTTGAAGTCAGAATACTATCCGAGAGAGCCTCGGCAGCCGCATCGTTCAGCGGCGCGTGGTTTACCTTCTTTTGGAATGTATCGACAATATATTGCTTGAATTCAAATATCTCCTTTATCGTCAGGAACGCCTCAAAATCCGCAATTTGTGGCTCCGGAGCAGAGTTGAGGTCCTCTAAGAAAAAATCATCATCGAGGTCTTTTTTGTCTGTGTAGTACTTGGCATCGATATCATTGTCGTCGGTGATATACCCATTGCGCTTTAAGTAGTGAAAATACTCCGAATCGAACACACGATCTTTCAGCTGCTCAACGCTTTTAGCGTTAGAACACCCGAGCAAGTACTCCTCCTTTTTTATCAACTCATCTTCCAGAACACCGCCAAGCGCCTGTCCGTAAAGTCGCGTTTTTTTAGTTGTCGAAGTTGTCGATTCGCTCATTTCCTCAGTTGTCAATTCGTTACGCAGGCGTTCAGCTACTGCCTCCTTGTATTCAAGCAGTAGCGTTGGGGGACCGCGTTCTCCCGTATTCTCTTCAGACACATTCGGCTTCTGATTGGCGAGCTTTGTCACAAATGCTTCCAGCGCTTTACCGTCTAAAAACGCATAAGGCGCTAACGGCTGAGGCGGATTGTTCTTTTTCTCTGACATAGTCCTTCACTCGGGTTTCAGTCTCCACCCTACCACCAATTGGTTAAAAAACCATGAATTTGCTGCAAATCCCTGCTTTACTCCGGCCAAGCGCCTGATATAGCGGGGGGATGGACAAACTAACGATCACCGGCGGGCGACCGCTTTACGGCAAAATCATCATCGGCGGGGCGAAAAACGCCGCGCTGCCGCTCATGTGCGCCGCGCTGCTCACGCCCGAGAAGGTGACGCTCGACAACGTGCCCTATCTGGCCGACATCACCACCATGGCCAAGCTGCTGGTGCAGCACGGCGCCGCGCTCAGCCTGCGCGATACCTCGACCGGCACCGCGCTCGGTGCGGATATGCCCGGCCATTATAGTCGTGAATTATCCCTCACCTGCGCGACCATCAACAACATCACCGCGCCGTATGATCTGGTGCGCACCATGCGCGCCTCGATCCTCGTACTCGGCCCCATCCTCGCGCGCGAAGGCCGCGCCAAAGTCTCGCTGCCCGGCGGCTGTGCCATCGGCGCCCGCCCGGTTGATCTGCATCTCAAGGCCATGGAAGCGCTCGGCGCCAAAATCACGCTGCAGGAAGGCTACGTCCTCGCCGAAGCGCCCGAAGGCGGCCTCGTCGGCGGCGATGTGTATTTCGAGAAAGTCTCGGTAGGTGCCACAGAGAATATCTTAATGGCTGCCTCCCTTGCGCGGGGCACCACCACCATCCATAACGCTGCGTGTGAGCCGGAGATCACCGACCTCGCGCAGATGCTCATCTCCATGGGTGCGGATATTTCCGGGCTCGGCACGCCAACCCTCGTTGTGCGCGGCGTCACCGCGCTCTCTGGCACCAGCTATCGTGTCATCCCCGACCGCATCGAAACCGGCACCTTCCTCTGCGCGGTCGGCATGGCCGGCGGCGAAGTCGAACTGCTCGACACCCGCCCCGCCACCCTTCGGGTGGTTTTGGACTATTTGAAACAGATCGGCGTGGAGATTGAAGAGCGCGAAGACAGCATCGTCGTGCGGCGCGACCTCAGCAAGCCGCTCACGCCGCTGGATATCACCACCGCGCCCTTCCCTGAATTCCCGACGGATATGCAGGCGCAATTCATGACACTGCTCACCCACGCCAGCGGCGATTCGCATCTCAGCGAAACCATTTTCGAAAACCGTTTCATGCATGTGCCCGAACTCGCGCGCATGGGGGCGAACATCAGCATCGACGGCCACAGCGCCACCGTCCACGGCGCCACGCCGCTCAAAGGCGCCCCCGTCATGGCGACCGACCTGCGCGCCAGCGTTTCCCTCGTCATCGCCGCACTCGCGGCGGAGGGCACCACCACCGTCGGCCGCATCTACCATCTCGACCGCGGCTACGAACGCCTCGAAGAAAAGCTCGCCCTCTGCGGCGCAGATATTCGCCGGGTGCGGTAACCGCCTTTCCGCTGGAAAACCCATTGGAACCCGGTTATGCTGCACCGCACATGACCATTGCCCTCACATCGCCACTCACGCTCGCCATCCCCAAGGGGCGGATTTATAAGGAACTCGCGCCGCTGCTCGGACGCGTGGGCATCACGCCAGACGCGGCGTTTTTCGACGATGGCGACCGCGCGCTCAAATTCGCCACCAACATCGCGGGGCTTTCTATCATCCGCGTCCGCGCGTTCGATGTCGCCACCTTCGTCGCCCATGGCGCAGCGGAACTCGGCGTGGTCGGCAGCGATGTCATCCAGGAATTCAGCTACGCCGAACTTTACGCCCCGCTCGACCTCGGTATCGGCAAATGCCGCCTCTCCGTCGCCGAGCCCGCTGTTACTGTCGGCGAGCCGGGCGAGCCAGCCATGAGCCAGCGGAGCTGCGCGCAGGGTTGGTCAGTAGACCAACCCGGAGCAACTAAAATACACACGCATTTGCGTGTGGCGACCAAATACCCCAACATCACCGAGCGGTATTTTGCGCAGCGCGGCGTGGTTGCTGAATGCATCGCGCTGAGTGGCGCGATGGAACTCGCCCCCGCGACCGGCCTCGCACAACGCATTGTCGATCTCGTGAGCACGGGCGATACGTTGCGCGCCAACGGCCTTGTCGAAATCGAGAAAGTGATGGATGTCTCCGCGCGCCTCATCGTCAACCGCAGCGCTTATAAAACCCGCTCCGCCGACCTCACGCCACTCATCGACGCCCTGCGTGAGGCCTGCCATGCCGCATAAGCTTTCCGCCAACACCCCAGACTTCCTCGCCACGCTCCGCCGCACACTTGCCCTGCGCTATGGCGAGGGAGCAGATGTATCAAGCACCGTACGCGACATCATTCGCCGCGTGCGTACCGAGGGCGATGCGGCACTCGCCGACTACACCACGAAATTCGACGGCTGGGACGCTACTCCGGCAACCCTGCGCATGACCCGCGAAGAAATCGCCAGCGCTGCAAGCGCCTGCGACGAAAACGTGCGCGCTGCACTCACTCTCGCCGCCGAACGCATCCGCCGTTACCACGACATCCAGCGACCCGCCGACCATCGCTATGTCGATGACGCAGGCATCACGCTGGGCTGGAAATATGCCGCCATCGACGCGGTGGGGCTGTATGTTCCCGGCGGAAAAGCGAGCTACCCGTCGAGCGTGCTGATGAACGCCATCCCCGCGCGCGTCGCCGGGGTGCGCCGCATCGCCATGGTGGTGCCCACCCCGCGCGGCGAAATCAACGCCGCTGTCTTTGCTGCCGCCGAAATCGCGGGGGTGGATGAAATCTACCGCATCGGCGGCGCACAGGCCGTGGCCGCGCTTGCATACGGCACCGCCACCATCGCCGCGGTTGATAAAATCGTCGGCCCCGGCAACCAATATGTCGCCGAGGCGAAACGTCAGGTGTTCGGCCATGTCGGCATCGACACCATCGCAGGTCCTTCCGAAATTTGCGTGGTCGCGGATGCGAAAAACAACCCGGCATGGATCGCGGCGGATCTGCTCAGCCAAGCGGAGCACGACGAATCCTCGCAGTCCGTACTCATCACCAACGATGCCGCCTTCGCCGCGCGTGTGGAAGCGGAAATCGAAACCGCACTCACCCATCTCGCCAAGGCCGACATCGCCCGCGCGTCGTGGCAAAATCACGGCATCATCATTCTGGTCGACGACCTCGCCGACGCCCCCGCCATTGTCGATTGCATCGCGCCGGAGCATGTCGAACTCGCGGTCGATGCGCCCGACGCACTCGCTGCGCGCATCCGTTTTGCTGGCGCGATTTTCCTTGGCCGCCATATTGCGGAGGCGATGGGCGACTATATCTGTGGCCCCTCGCATGTGCTGCCGACCAGCCGCGCCGCGCGTTTTTCCTCCGGCCTCTCGGTGTTCGATTTCCTTGTGCGCAGTAGCCTCATGGGTGGCGATGCTGCATCCGTAGCACCGCTCGCCGCACCTGCGGCGACGCTAGCGGATGCGGAGGGGTTGCCCGCCCACGCCCTCTCACTACGGTGCCGGTTATGAGTTTCAACCCACCCGTCATCACCGAGGTGACACTCGACGATGCGAGCATCATCCGCCGCAGTGCGGAGGTGGAGCATGAGCGCCGCGTAGCGCTGGTCGACCTCATCCACAGTAACGAGGTGACGCTGCTCGCCGCGCCACATTTGGTGCCGCCGCTTTCGCTCTTCATCAGCGTGCGCGAGGGGCGGCTGACCTTACGCTTCACGGATAGCGCGCAGGCGACCCACACCATCACCCTGCCGCTCACGCCCTATCGCGGTGTGATCAAAGATTATTTCCTGATGTGCGAAAATTATTACGAAGCGATCAAGCATGCGCCGGGCGACCGCTTGCAGACGCTCGATATGGCGCGCCGCGCCGTGCATAACGAAGGCTCCGAAATGCTGCAAACCCAGCTTGCCGAAAAACTCACGATGGATTTCGCCACCGCACGGCGGCTGTTCACGCTGATTTCCGTGCTTCATATTAAGTAGACTGAGCGCGCTGCTGCAGCGACGAAACGACCTTACCAATCAATTTTTTCTGTTCTGTGTCAACCACCGGCACCGCCGCATGCGTTGGCTTACAGCTGTTGCAGCCACCACATCCACCGCAGATAGCAGACTTCGTTTTATCTGCTGCCTTCGCCTCTAGTGCCTGCAAATCACTCGCCGTGAACGCATCGATTTTGAATGTGGTATTTTCCGTGCCTTCCATCTTTACGGTAAGCGGCGTCAGCAACTGCGTGACAGCAAAAGCGTCCGAGCCGCTCTTCTGCGAACTACCCCGAATCTTGGACGCAAAGGAGCGAAAACGCCATTTTACATCTGGTTCGAGGATAGACAGGGCGCTGATCATGCGCGCCAACGCAACAATGTCTTTATCCCCCTCGGGCGTGCATTTCAGCGTATAGCGTTCGGCTGTCGTATTGGAACTAAGTTCCACTTCTTCCGATTTGGCGAGCTCAAAAAGCACCGGATTCTTCTTAATGTCTTCTCCGCCCGTGCAATAGATATCCTGTGTGGATGCTTCGCGCACGAAGCCGAGGCCTGTCAGCACATTCAGCGCGGTCACGATATCCATATGCGATGGCACACTACTCACTGCAAGAACTCCTCGATTGCCTCCACTCTAACACACACACACCCCAGAAATATGACAGTTTTATGAAGATTTATGTGTTTGATCCCCTGCCATAACCTGATAAGCATCGAACAATGTGTTCAGAAGTGATGGAAAAAACAGAATTAACAAATAATGGCAATGACTTGTCGACCAATGAGCGCCCACAACCTAACGCGTTCACTTTGGTTGAGTTGGCCATCGTTCTGGTCATTATTGGCCTAATTATTGGCGGTGTATTGGTTGGGCAAACATTAATAACAGTTGCAGGTCTGCGCGCACAATCCAAACAATTCATACAGATAGACACGGCTGCCTTGGTATTTAAAAATAAATATGCCGATCTGCCCGGAGATATGCCCGCAGCCAAAGTGACTGCATTCGGGTTTACGCCTCTCACTGTGCTGTATGAGGCACGTGGTAATGGAAAGTTTGACTATCCGGATTATGATGCCACCGCTACCGCCTGCCATCCCGATCACGGCATTACGATATCCAACACCATGAAGGGCGAACCGCAGCATTTCTTCATTCATTTGCGAGATGCGGGATTGTACGGAGACCGAGCCTTATCGGTCATCACGGGTGGGGTTGTAACGATCAATCAGCACTTACCAAAGGCAGAATCTGGGGGCGGGTTGTTGTTAGGCTCTCTATGTTCAGGACTCAAGCCTGTCTATATTATTGGGTATCAGGATACTCCAATGGCAGATGGCTCCCTTGGTGCCGGCCTCGGAAGCACCTTTACCAGCGAGTGGGCGGCGATGTATGACGCAAAATATGATGATGGCAGGCCACTTACTGGCCTCGTTCGCAGCGTCTACGGATATAGCTCATATCCTCGTCTTAATGGGCAGACCTCATCGGATTGCTCAACAGCAACCGACTATAATATCCTCACCAATACCACCCCCAACTGCTCCCTAGCCATCACGGGTCAATTCTAAACCGCCCATCTTGTGCAAACCAAACCCTTGCATCCCCCGTCCGCCGTGCTATAAGCCCCGCCATGACGAAAGAAGAACTCTTAGAATTCAATGGCGTTGTTATCGAAGTCCTCCCGAACACCATGTTCCGGGTGAAGCTCGAGAACGGCCACGAAATGCTCGCCCACGCCTCGGGGTCGATGCGCAAAAACCGCATCCGCGTCCTCGCGGGCGACAAGGTAAAGGTCGAGATGACCCCCTATGACCTGACCAAGGGTCGCATTAAGTTCCGCGAGAAATAGTCTTGCGCGCTTCGCGCCATACAGCCCCACGCACGGCACGAACTAACGCTGAACTGTTTGGCTACCGCTCATGACGCAATCCTCGCTCATCCTCGCCTCCGCATCCCCACGCCGCGTGCAGCTGCTTGCGCAGATCGGCATCACCCCCGCCGCGATTATTCCCGCCGATATCGACGAAACGCCGCTGCCGCGCGAAATGCCTGCGGATTATGTGCTGCGTGTCGCCCGCAGCAAAGCCGAAGCCATCGCAAAATCACATCCCACGCAGTGGGTGCTCGCGGCGGATACGGTGGTCGCGCTAGGCCGTCGCATTCTGCCTAAGGCGGAAGACGAAGCCACCGCACGCGCCTGCCTCGCGCTGCTCTCTGGCCGCCGCCACCGGGTAATGACCGCCGTGTACGTGGTGGATGGTGCGGGCGTGCTGCGCCACAAAACCGTCACCACCATCGTCAAATTCTCCGTGCTCACCCCGCGCATGGTCGACGCCTATATCGCGAGCGGTGAGTGGCGGGGCAAAGCGGGCGGCTACGGTATTCAGGGCGCAGCGGCTTCGTTCATTCCGTTTATCAGCGGTTCCTACAGCAATGTCGTCGGCCTGCCGCTATTCGAAACGGCGGGGTTGTTCTTTCATCGGTAGCGAGCTGGGCGAGCGAGCCATCAGCCCGCAAAGCGGCGCGCAGGGTTGGTCAGCAAACCAACCCGAAGCATCCAAAACTAATCCCCCAGCAGCGCGTGCATTACCGTTCCAGCAAGAATATGCACATGGAAATGATGTACCGTTTGCCCCGCGGTCGCACCGTTATTGCTGATGAGGCGGAAATCCGGCACGCCTTCCAGCTGCGCGGCGACCTTGGCGACGGCGGCGAAAAATCCCTGAATCTCTGCGGGCGTCGCGCGCGCCATAAAATCCGCGAACGAGACATAGGCGCCCTTGGGCATCACCAGAATATGCGTCGGCGCGGCGGGCGAAATATCGTGAATGGCGAAGGCGAAATCGTCCTCATAGACTTTGCGGCAGGGCATTTCACCACGCATAATTTTTGCGAATACGTTGTTGGTATCGTAGGACATGGTGCAGCACTCCCGAGATGTCATCCGGGCGAATGTCGGGATCCGCGCACTTTTTTCTTTTAGGCGCAGACCCCGGCATGAAGCCGGGGTGACAGTTATACAATCTTACAAAACTCACTAAACTCTGGCCGTGGCGATGCCGGAAACAGCTTGCTGTGATCGCCATAACCGAGATTGCAGATGAAGTTTGATTTCACTTTGGTACCTGCAAAAAATGCTGCATCCACCGCGGCATTATCGAAGCCGGAAATCGCGCCGGTATCAAGCCCCAGCGCCCGCGCGGCGAGGATGAAATAGCCACCCTGCATCGAGCTATTACGAAACGCCGTCGCTTCAATCAACGCATCATTGCCCGCGAACCAACTACGCGCATCCGCATGCGGAAACAGGGTCGGCAGATGGTTATAAAACTCCATATCCATGGCCAGAATCGCCGTCACCGGCGCGCTCATCACCTTCGCCACATTGCCTGGCGCGAGGGCTGGTTTCAGTTTTTCTTTGCCCGCGTCGCTCGTCACGAACACCACGCGCAGCGGCTGGCAATTGGCCGAGGTCGGCGCCATTTTGGTGAGGTCATAGACGCGGCGGAGCAGCGCCTCATCGACCTTTTTATCCTGCCACTCATTATGTGTGCGCGCCTTGGTGAACAGCGTGTCGAGTGCGTTTTGGTCGAGCATTTAATTCTCCGTACGTGATTGTTTCTCAGCAATGCCGCTGGTGCCTTCGCGGCGTTTTAGTTCATCCATCACCTCCGCTGGCGCCACACCAGTCGCGTGCCACAGCAGCATCAGGTGAAACAGTAGATCCGCGCTTTCCGACACGATTTTTGCCTTCGGCTGCACCACGGCGGCAAGCGCCACCTCCACCGCTTCCTCGCCCACTTTTTTGGCGATGCGGCGCGTGCCCTTCTTCAGCAGCTTGGCGACGTAGGACGTATTCGGGTCGCCCCCTTCGCGCGCGGCAATGGTAGTGAGGAGTGTGTCGAGATACGAAAATGCGCTCATGCGATTTTTCTAACGGCAATTCCCGCCTGCGACAATGCCTCTTTCACGTTACCCACGGTCAATTGCCCGAAATGGAACACACTCGCCGCGAGCAGGCCGGTGGCACCGGCACGCGCCCCCGCCACAAAATCCTCCGCCGCACCCACCCCGCCGGAGGCAATCACCGGCAGCCGTGTGACGGCAGCAATACGTTCAATTAACGCCACATCGTAACCATCCTTCGTGCCATCACGATCCATCGAGGTGACGAGCAATTCGCCCGCTCCCAAATTCTCCATCTGCACTGCCCATTCGATTGCATCCAGCCCCGTGGCGTTTCTTCCGCCATGGGTGAAAATCTCCCAGCGATCCTCGCTCACACGCTTGGCGTCGATCGCGACCACAATACATTGCGCGCCGAATTTATTCGCCGCCTCGGCCACGAATTCCGGGCGTTTCACAGCGGCGGAGTTGATGGAGACCTTATCCGCCCCCGCGAGCAACAACGCACGAATATCCTCCACCGACCGGATGCCGCCGCCGACGGTGAACGGCATGAAACATTGCGCTGCCACGCGGTCGACCATGTCATAGAGAATGCCCCGATTGTCTGAGGTCGCGGTGATATCGAGGAAGCACAGCTCATCCGCCCCCTGCGTGTCGTAGAGCGCGGCCTGCGAAACGGGGTCGCCCGCATCCACCAGATCAACAAAGTTGACGCCCTTCACCACGCGCCCACCAGCAACGTCAAGACAGGGAATAATGCGGATGGGGAAGGTCATGTGCATAGTGAGTCGTGAATGGTGAGTGGTGTCAGGTTATACGCATTTGCACAAACAGCAACACAATCTCAGATGTCATCCCGGCGGATGCCGGGGTGACAACCTAAAACTAAAGTGACCTCGTTGAATTTTATAACAAATCGCAATTGTCATAAAAACTTCACGAAACTGTCACATTTCTCGGCATGGGCGTGTGGTAGGGTGAACGTGATTTAATAAAAATGGGGATGGAAATGCTCAACTTTTTTAAGAAAAAAACGCAAATGCAGGAATCTGACGCGCCTACCGTGACATTAGAGACCACATATACCGGGAAATACTCGGTGCCAGAGGAAATAGAGCGGCTATGCGACGCAGCCTATGGACCCGGGGACACCCATCTTAAAATCCCGAAAAATGCGTTTATGAGAATCACCGGCCTTGATATCGACGATGCAGATAAACATCCGGCAATTGCAAGTTACTGGGGGGATGGCGCGCGCGATCTCGATACCGGAAAACTAAAACACATGCTGGGAAAAGAACAGCCGCTCAGCGAGGCAAGTGCACTTTTCCTCGCAGCAAGACAGAGTTTCGACAAAGTATACGTTCCGTTTGCCGACTTTGAAAAAATTACGGGCATCTCACCGGAGAATGCAAAAAATCACTCGGCATTCCTAGGATTGTATGGCCGTGACATATGGAAAAAACCAAACGATCAAGTGGTTCTGAGTACTGAGAAACTGAAGGAAGGTCTTCTCATCGATCGTTCGCTGCCGGAAGAACCGGTGCCACTCAATCCCGACCGACGCTTTACCAAAGAACAGGCGCAGGCGTTGCTCGCCGCTGCGAAGCCGTATAACTGCTATGACGACCTTCACCGTGATGGAAATATTGAAGTAACGCTGGCGGATTATCAAAAAATCATGGGCACAGAAGAAAAAAGCGTTGGCCGATACGATGCGTTCAGAACCGTCTCCAGACCTATTCACTGGGACCAAGATGAAGCCAAGCGAGCGCACCAAGTATCCTACTACTTCAATAAAGCAGAGATTATGCTCGATGCGGGAATAGAAAAGGAAGAAGCGGTACAAAAGGAAGAGATTAAAGAATCAGAAATTTCTGCACCCGGCCTCGAGAAAGCAGAGCCCGTACAGAAACCAACTCCGGTCGTGACTACTGTGGCGTTGAAGAACGAACAAGCGCAGCACAAAGAAAAAAGGGCGCCAAAAGAGAAAAAATCTAGAGAGAAGAAAAGAAACACTCTAGAAGTTGCGCGCGAAAACCACCTAAGAAATGTGGAAGCGGGTAAGATTGGCGATGGCAGTAGTTCTATGCCGGGTCGTGAACAGGTTGGGCGCTGATATCCGTTTCTAGCCTACTCCCCACTCACCAGCATCAGCGCGGCGCCCGGCTCCACCTTGTTCTCATACAGCGCGCGGCCGAGGATGATGCCGTCGATGCCGCGGGCGCCCCGCGCCTTTACCGCGCGGATATCGTCGAGCGAGCCGATGCCGCCCGAGAGAATAACGGGAATGGAAATCGCGGCGGCGAGGGCGGCGGTTTCGTCGAGGTTCGGGCCGGCGAGCGTGCCGTCGCGCGCGATGTCGGTATAGATAATCGCGGCGACGCCTGCATCCTCGAAGCGCCGTGCGAGATCAACCGCTTTCATGGTGGATTCTTCTACCCAGCCTTCCACTGCAACCATGCCGTTCTTCGCGTCAATCCCCACAATGATTTTTTCAGGATATTTTTTTGCCGCGTCGCAGACAAGTACCGGGTCACGCAGCGCGGCGGTGCCGAGGATCACCCGCGAAATGCCGAGTGCGAGCCAGCGCTCGATCGCCGCCATGTCGCGAATGCCGCCGCCGAGCTGCACCGGAATACGCACGCTGGCGAGAATTTTTTCAACCACCGCATGGTTGATGGAAGCGCCGCTCACCGCGCCGTTCAAATCCACCACATGCAAGTAATCAAACCCCACCGCCTCGAAGCGGCGCGCTTGGGCTGCGGCATCGTCGCTATAGACCGTCGCCGCGTTCATATCGCCCTTATAGAGCCGCACGCAGTTGCCGTCCTTCAGGTCAATGGCGGGGTAGAGACGCACGGTTAAATCAGGTTAGAGATGGGTTCGAGCTTCTTGTAAAAGAAATGCCCGCTCACCATACTGGCGTTCACGTATTCATAGTACGGCATCGTGCCCCATTCGCTGTAGCCATGGCCGCGATAAATTTCGAGCGCGCGGGTTTGCGTTTCGCGCACCGAGAGGTTGATGACGGAGAATCCGTCCTTCGCGGCTTCGCGCTCGGCGGCATCAAGCAACATGCCCGCAAGGCCGTGGCCGCGCGCCCAGGGCGCCACAAAATGCGCCTCGATCGTGGCGGCGAAGGCCGAGCTTTCTTTGGTTTTGCTCGGGCGCACGAGTTGGATCGCGCCGGCCACCACGCCATCCAGTCGGCAGACAAACAGGCTGCGGCTCGGCACAATCACCACGCCTTTATAATAGCCCTCGAGCGTTTCGCGCATTGGCGGGGTCAGCCAATTAAAACCAATACCGTCGCGGATGGCGTCTTCCGTCGCACCCACCAGCTGGTCGAGCTCCGAATCCGTCAGCGCGGTTTTGCGTTCCACCACGAGGCTGTGTTTTGCTTTTTCTTCTGCGAGTGCCATAGGCGACCTACTGTTCTAGAAAATTCCGAATCAACCGAAGCCCCACGGCCTGGCTTTTCTCCGGGTGAAATTGCGTGGCGAGAATATTCTCGCGCCCGACTATTGCCACTATTTCGCCCCCATAGTCAACGCTGGCGAGCACCTCCTCCGCGTTGCAGCCGGTGGCACTATAAGAATGCACGAAATAGACGAAATCGTCATCCATTATATTGCGTAGCAGGGGATGATTTTTTTGCCGCCGCTGCAAGCGGTTCCAACCCATATGGGGGATTTTGAGGGAGTCCTCCGCAGGAGCGATTTTTTTCACTTCACCCTGAAACCAGCCGAGACCCTCATGTATGACATGTTCATGCCCGCGCTGAAACAGCATCTGCATGCCCACACAAATTCCAAAAAACGGTGTTTTTCGGGTGAGCACGGCGTCTTCCAGCGCCGTGCGCATGCCGGGCAAGGCGTTAAGCCCCGCCATACAATCCGCAAACGCACCGACACCGGGCAGCACAATATGCGTCGCACTGGCGAGTGCCGCCGCATCCGTCACCACTGCGAGCGTTGCGCCCTCAGGAAGTTGGCTCGCGAAGGCTTTGCGCACGGAGTGTAAATTCCCTGCACCGCAATCGATGATAGCAATGCGTGTCACGCCGCGACCATGTCGTAGAAGCGGCGCTCGGCAGCGAGTTCGCTCTCCGCCGCCACCACACCAGTCATGCGGTAGCCACGGCGCGCGAGTGCCGCGCGCTCAAGATCATGCGCCAGAAAGCCGAGCATGACGGTGAGGAACAGCTGCACGATTCCTTGCCCCGCCTCGCCGATGCCATAGGTTTTTGCGGCATAGACCGCCATGCCGAGCAGCAGCATGAACGCGAGCGCCTCGACCCACAGCCGGTGCATCACCAGCCAGATCACGGTGAACGTGAACGCCCACACACTGAACCCCTCACGCACCAACATCGCCCGATCCGCAGGTTCCGCAATCGCTGCATTCTCATGCACGGTAAAAATTTTCGTCCGCATTGTTTACCCCTGCGTCAGCACGCCTTTGGTGGATGGCACCGCGCCGGCCTTGCGCGCATCAATCGTAATCGCGTCACGCAGCGAGCGGGCGAGCGCCTTGAAGCAGCTCTCCACAATATGGTGGTTGTTCACGCCATAGAGATTCTCGACATGCAGATTCGCGCCGAGCTGGTTGGCAAACGCAAGGAACCATTCGCGCACCAGTTCGCTGTCCCACTCGCCGAGCTTCGGCTGCGTGAACGCCACGTTCCACACGAGGTAAGGGCGGCCGGAAAGGTCGAGCGCGACACGGCTCAGCGTTTCATCCATTGGCGCATAGGCGCTGCCATAGCGGGTGATGCCGATGCGTTCGCCCAGCGCGTCCGACACCGCACGGCCGAGCGCGAGCGCAGTATCTTCCGTGGTGTGGTGGCCGTCGATATGCAGGTCGCCCTTCACTTCCACCATCATGTCAATCAGGCTGTGGCGCGAGAGCTGCTCGAGCATATGGTCGAAAAACCCGATGCCGGTGGCGATGTTATACTGCCCCGTGCCGTCGAGATTGACCTCAACCGCAATGCGGGTTTCCTTCGTGGTGCGTTCTACCTTCGCGCGGCGTTCGGTCATGGCGTTCTCCTGTTGCGCCATGCTAGCCCAGCCCACTGCCAGCGTCAATGCAAGCACCGAAATAATATCAGGTTTCACTGGAAACCCATCCCCGGCTGAGGTAAACCACGCGTATGGCAAAGAAATATAACGAATCCAAACGCACCTCGCTGCCCCCGGCAAAGGGCGCCGCGCACCACACCAACCCCGGTCGCCCACGCCCGGACGCGCGCGTCAATTATAACGCAAAGAACGACCGCGCGCCCTCGCAAGGTGGTGGGCACTGGGTCTATGGCTGGCATGCGGTGAACGCCGCGCTCGCCAATCCGGAGCGGGTGGTGCTGCGCATCCTCGCCAACGAGAGCAACGCAACACGCTTAAAGCTTCCACGAAAATTGCCTGCACCGCAGGTGCTGGATGGGCGCGAGCTCGACCGCATTCTCGGTGCCGAATCCGTGCATCAGGGCATCGCGGCGGAGGTAAGGCCGCTCGAGCCATTTACGCTCGAGGATGTGATTCACGCCAAAAGCGGCACATTGGTGATCTTGGATCAAGTGAGCGACCCGCATAATGTGGGCGCGATCATGCGCTCCGCGGCGGCGTATGACGCGATTGCGGTGGTGACGCCGAAAGACCATTCCGCGCCGGAAACGCCCGCGATGGCGAAGGCGGCGAGCGGCGGGCTCGACATTGTGCCGCGTGTGGTGGTGACCAATCTCGCGACCGCGATGCGCGAACTGAAAGACGCGGGCTGGTGGATTATCGGCCTCGAAGGCGAAGCGAAACAAGAACTCACCGACCTCAAATTCAGCGGCAAAACCGTGCTGGTGCTGGGGGCGGAGGGCAAGGGCATGCGCCGCCTCACCGCCGATTTATGCGACGAACGCGTGCGCCTGCCGATGGGTTCGCGCATGGAGAGCCTCAATGTCAGCAACGCCGCGGCGATTGCGCTTTACCACGTCTATCTCGCGGGGAAACGCAATGCATAGCGACGCGCTGCTCACCCTCGCCGCACAAGCGGTGGAAGCGGCGCGTGCCGCCGGTGCCACCACGTGCGACGCCCTCGCCATCGCCGCGACGGATGTGAACGCAAGCATTCGCCACGGCGCGCCGGAAACCATCGAACGTTCGGAATCGGTCGGCGTGGGCTTACGCGTGTTTGTTGGTCAGTCTTCGGCAACCTTATCAAGCTCCGACTTAACCGCCGCCTCCATGCGCAGCATGGCGGAGAACGCGGTGGCGATCGCGCGCGTTGCGCCTGCCGATCCCTTCGCCGGGCTGGCGGATGCATCGCTTATCGCCAAAAACTGGCCGTCGCCGGACATTGCCGACAGCACCATTCCCGAAATGAATTACCTGCAAACCATCGCCCGCGCGGCGGAGGATGCCGGGCGTTCCGTCGCCGGCATCACCAACAGCAGCGGGGCGGATGCGAGCGCCAGCCAGCATCACCTCGCGCTCGTCACCAGCCATGGGTTTTCCGGCCACTACACCACCTCGCGTTACAGCATTTCCACCTCGCTCATCGCCGGTTCGGGCGACGCCATGCAGCGCGATTACGACTACGCCATGACCACGCATCAGCGCGCCCTGCCCTCACCGGAAAGCATCGGGCACGAAGCGGCCGCGCGCGCCGTCGCCAAGCTCAACCCACGCAAAATTCCGTCGCAAACCGCGGTCGTTTACTTTGAGCCGCGCTGCGGGCGGCAGTTGCTTTCCGCCTTCGCCAGCGCCATCTCCGGCAGCGCCATCACGCGCGGCACCAGCTTCCTGAAGGACGCCCTCAACACAAAAATCTTCGCCGAGAACATCACCATCACGGATGACCCGCTGCGCGATTTCGGCCTCGGCTCCCACCCGTTCGATGCCGAGGGTATCGCCGCCACCCCGCGTGATTTCGTCGCGCGCGGCACGCTCACCTCCTGGGTGCTCGATACACGCTCGGCCAACCAGCTCGGCCTTGTCACCACCGGCCATGCCTCGCGCGGCCTCTCCGGCGCGCCGCATCCTTCCACCACCAATCTCTATTTGCATGGCGGCAGTGATACGCCCGCCGCACTGTTCGACAATCTCGGCGACGGGTTCTACGTCACCGAAACCATCGGCCACGGCGTGAACCTGATTACGGGGGACTACTCCGTCGGCGCGTCCGGCTTCTGGCTTGAAGGCGGCGTGCGCGCCTATCCCGTCAGCGAAGTCACCATCGCCGGCAATCTGCGTGACATGTTTGCAAACCTCGTCGCCGCGAATGATTTGGAATTTCGCTACGGCACCAACGTGCCCACCCTTGCCATTCCCCACATGACCATCGCAGGAAATTAATGACCGAGCCCACTGCTTCCTTTGCTCTCTATAAACGCCTCCTTCGCACCTATGTCTGGCGTTACCGCCGCGTGCTGTTTCTCGGCGCGTTCGCGATGATTCTGGTCGCCGGTTCTGCCGCTCTTCAGGCCTATCTCATGAAGCCGGTGCTCGACGATATCTTCGTCAATAAAAACGAATCGTTCTTGTTCTGGATTCCCATTCTCCTCATGCTGACAGCGCTGGTGAATGCGATAGGGGACTACGGCCAGTCGCTCTGCCTCAAATATGTTGGCCAGCGCGTAGTGTCGGATATGCAGGGTGACCTGTTTTCCCATCTCATGCACGCGGATCTCAGCCTGTTTCACGACCAGTCATCGGGTCGCCTCATCTCGCGCCTCACCAACGACATCATGCTCATGCGCCAGTCGGTGAGCCAGGTCATCACCGGCGCGATCAAAGAAAGTTTCACCGCCGTCGCGCTGGTCAGTGTCATGCTCTACCAAAGCCTCGCGATGTCGGCGATGGCGGTGGGTATTCTCGTGTTCGCGATTCTGCCGATCGCCAAACTCGGCAACCGCATGCGCAAGGTGGCAGATGCAACACAGCAGCAGATGGCAGATTTCTCCGCGCAGCTCGACGATATTTTTCAGGGCGTGCGGGTGGTGAAGGCCTATCGCCGCGAGGAATTTGAAATCACCCGCGTGCGCGAAACCGTGCGCAAGCTGTTCCGTCTTTATTATAAAGCGTCGCGCATTCAATCCGGCGCAGCGCCAATGCTTGCCATGCTGGGCGGCGTCGCCATCGCGTCGATCATCTGGTATGGTGGCTTCAAAGTCATTCATGGCGAGACCACCACGGGGGCGTTCTTCTCCTTCATCACCGCCATGCTGATGGCCTATCGCCCAGTCAAAATTCTGGCCAGCCTCAACACGCAATTGCAGGAAGGCATGGCAGCGGCGGGGCGCTTCTTCGCAATTATCGACACTTCCGCCACCATCAAAGACAAACCCGGCGCACCCGCACTCACCGTGGCACGCGGCGAAATCACTCTCACAGATGTATCGTTCCATTACCATCCCGGCAGCGGCGGGGTGGAGGGGCTTTCCTTCACTGTGCCCGCGGGCAAAACCGTCGCGCTGGTCGGCTCGTCCGGCTCCGGCAAAAGCACCATCATGAATCTGTTGCTGCGCTTTTACGAGCCGCAATCCGGCAGCATCACCATCGACGGCGTGGATGTGCGCAATGTCACCCTCACCAGCCTGCGCGACGCACTTGGCCTCGTCAGTCAGGACATTGTACTCTTCAACGATTCCGTGCGCGCCAACATCGCGTATGGCAAGCTCGAAGCAACGGAAGAAGAAATCATCGCCGCCGCGCAAAAAGCCCACGCGCATGAATTCATCATGGCCATGCCGCAGGGCTATGACACGCAAATCGGCCCGCTCGGCGTGAAGCTCTCCGGCGGCCAGCGGCAGCGGCTTTCCATCGCCCGCGCCATCCTCAAAAACGCACCGATCCTGCTGCTCGATGAAGCGACCAGCGCGCTCGATAACGCCTCCGAACGGGCGGTGCAGGATGCGCTTGCCGCGCTTGCCGCCGGGCGCACCACACTCGTCATCGCCCACCGCCTGAGCACCATTCAGGATGCCGATACCATCCTCGTGCTCGACCATGGCCGCATCGCAGCGAGCGGCACCCATGCCGAGCTAGTCGCCAAAAGCCCCATCTACCAAGCGTTGCAGCATCCGCACGCCGAGCCCATGAGTGCGTAATGAAAAAACCGCCACTCAAAAAACGTCTTCTTCACTCGCGCGGCGTGCATTTTGTGCTGTCGTTCCTAGCCAGCATGCTGATGCGCGCGATCTATGCCACCAACCGCGTGAGCTTCGAATTCGCCGCCGAAACCCTTCCTTATGTGAGCGGCGAGAAGCCCGCGGTTTTCTGCTTCTGGCACGGGCGGATGATTATGCACCCGTTTGTGAAACCGCGTGGGCGCAGCATGTCGGTGCTCATCTCGCACCATAACGACGGCGCGCTCATCACCGCCGTCATGAAATGGTTTGGCATCGGCTCGGTGCGCGGCTCAAAAAAGCTCGGCAGCACCAAAGCGCTGCGCGATATGCTCGGCGTCACCGAGGCGGGTGGCAACATCGCCATCACACCGGATGGGCCACGCGGCCCCTTTCAGAAAGCGGCCGAGGGCGCGGCCTATGTCGCGGCAAAAACCGGCTATCCACTATTACCTGTGACCTTCTCGGCCAGCCGCCACTGGCGTTTTAACAGCTGGGATCGTTTCATGGTACCCAAGCCCTTCGGCCACATCACCTTCGTTGCCGAAACACTGCTCACCGTGACGGGCGACGACGATGCAACCATCACCGCCGCCACCGACGCGCTCGAAGACGCACTCGCCACCATCACCGCCGAGGCGGATGAAATCTGCGGAGTCGCCTCGTGATGCGCGCGCTCTACAGCCTCGCCGGCATCGCGCTCACCCCTTTCATTCGTCTCTGGCTCACGCGCCGCGCCGCGCGTGGCAAAGAAGTGCCCGCGCGCATGAACGAGCGCTTTGGCTATGCCTCCGCCGCGCGCCCCGTCGGCACTCTCATCTGGCTCCACGCCGCGAGTGTGGGCGAAACGCAATCCGTGCTCACGCTGGTGCGCAGCCTGCTGGCGCAACATCCAGCACTTACCATTCTCATCACCACCGGCACTGTCACTTCTGCCGCACTTGTTGCGCAGCAAAACATCCCGCGCGTCATCCACCAGTTCATCCCGGTCGATAGCTATCACGCCGTGCGCCGCTTTCTCGCGCACTGGCAGCCAAGCCTCGCGCTCTGGGTGGAATCTGAATTCTGGCCGCAGCTGCTCTGGCAAACGCGCGCGCGTGGTGTGCCGATACTGCTCATCAACGCACGCATGTCGCAGCGTTCGTTTGACGGTTGGCAGCGTTTCTCGCGCCTCATCCGCGGCCTGCTTTCCTGCTTCACCACCGCTTATGCAGGCGCGCCAGAAGACGCCGCACGCCTCAGCGCCCTCGGCGCAGCAGATGTACGCGAAGTGGGTAATTTGAAATACGACGCTGCGCCGCTGCCGGTGGATGACGCGTTGCTTGCCGAGCTGAAGCGCGCCACCGCGGGCCGCCGCATCTGGGTCGCCGCCAGCACGCATGCCAACGAAGAGCTGATGATCGGCGAAGTGCAGCAACGCCTGCGCGAGGAATTCCCCAACCTGCTCTGCATTCTCATTCCGCGCCACGCCACGCGCGGCGACGCCATCGCTGCAGACCTTACGGCCAACCGCATCACCGCCGCGCAGCGCAGTAAAGGCGAGCCCATTCTCGCTGCGACCGACATCTACCTCGCCGACACGATGGGCGAGCTCGGCAGTTTCTATTCCTTGAGCGACCTCGTGTTCCTCGGCGGCTCGCTGGTCGCCGTCGGCGGCCATAATCCGCTGGAGCCAGCGCGCTTTGGTGCCGCGATTCTCACCGGCGCACATATCCATAATTTTGCGGCGATCATGCAGCATTTGCTGCAGCATGAGGCGCTACGCGTGGTGCAGCAAAAATCCGATCTCATCGCCGCACTGCGCACGTTGCTGACGGATGATGCAGCGCGCAAAAAAATGGCTGAAAATGCTGCAGCAATCGTTGCCGCCTCTCGCGGCGCGAGCGACCATATTGCGCAGCATATTGGGACGTTACTTTCAGTAGAGGCGTCATGAAAACCCCCGCCTTCTGGCAACATAACAGCCTTGCGAGTGCACTGCTCACGCCGTTTTCGTGGCTCTATGCGCTCGGTGCTGCGCTTGACCGCAGCCTCACCACCGCCCAGCGCGCACCACTGCCGGTCATCAGCATCGGCAATGTCACCGCCGGGGGCGCGGGCAAAACGCCGACCGCCCTCGCGCTTGCCCCACTGCTCGAAGAAATTGGCGCCGTGCCGCATTACCTAACGCGTGGCTACGGCAGCGACAGCGCGCAGGTCGCCCACCGCGTCACCGCGGCGGATGGCTGGCAGCAGGTCGGCGACGAAGCATTGTTGCTCGCTTCCCGGGCGCCCACCTGGGTTGGGCGTGACCGTTTTGCCTCCGCCCTTGCCGCCGAAAAATCCGGCGCGACAATTGCGATCTGCGACGACGCGCTCCAGCATCACGCCCTCGCGAAAGACCTATCGCTCCTCGTGATCGATGGGCCTTATGGCATCGGCAACGGGCATCTGCTACCCGCCGGGCCGCTGCGTGAATCCCTTGATGCAGCGCTTGCCCGCTGTCACGGCGTAGTGCTGATCGGCGAAGATGCGCACAACCTCGCCGCACATATTACTCTTCCTGTCTTCCGCGCGCAGCTGGTGCCGGAGGGCGATCTCGCATGGCTACGCGAAGGAAAATGGCTGGCCTTCGCGGGCATCGGCCGACCGGGAAAATTCTTCGACAGCCTCCGCCGCGCAGGCGCGACTCTTGCGGCCACCCGCGCCTTCCCCGACCATCATCCCTATCGCATGGCGGATCTTGCCGCCCTCACGGCCGAAGCTGAACGCCTCGATGCGAAGCTCATCACCACCGCGAAAGACGCGGTAAAATTCGCCCCTGCCGACCGTGCGCGCATCACCACGCTGCCCGTTGCGCTGCGGTTTGAGAACACACCCGCCTTCGCCGAATTCCTACGGCAGAAGCTCGCCTGACCCCTTGCATTTTTCTGTAGAAGTCCTACATAACCCGAATGCACCCGATGTTACTTTTACTCCTCGCGATTTTTACGCCATTCGCGCTAGGCGCAACATTGCTGCTGCCCGCTTATGCTGGCATCGCGGGCGCGTCCTACCTCATTTACAGCGCGAGTGGCGACGCCGCGCCGCTTGTCGCCAAACTCACGGATGTGTTTTACGTGATCGATGTCTATCACCAGCTATTCACCTACTGGCTGGCGAATAAATCCGCGGTGAGCCTCTTCACCTACACTGCACCGCTGCTGCTGTTGCCACTCGCTGGGTTTATTGTCGCCTTCTGGCTGGGGCGCAAACTCGTGCGCAAGCTCAGCGACGTGTTTCACATGTCCGTCTCAGCGAACTAATCAAATAATCCCGGCTGCTTCGCAGGTGCCTTCGCGCTGCGTTTTGTGGGCGCAGCCCCACCCGCATGCAGCACACGCTCGCCGTCATGGAACTGCACGGTGAAGGCGCCCGCCTCCGGCATCGCAGCGGCGGATTTCATCACCTGCCCACCCGCATCCTTCACCAGCGCGAAGCCACGTTTCAGCACGGAGAGCACGTTGAGCGATTCAAGCATCGCCGCGAGATGATTCACCCGTTGTTCCTCGCGCAGCAGCCGCTCGCCTAGGAAACGCGGGCTCAGGCTCGCCATCAATCGCTGCAATTTTTCATGCCTGAGTTGTAAGCTGCGCGGCAGCGCATGCTGCAAGCGTTCGCCGAGCATATCGAGCGCCTGCGCCATGCTTGCCACCAGTTGCTGCGGGCGCGGCAACCCGCGTGCGAGGCCAGTGACGCGCTCCTGATGGCGATTCAACAAACTTCGGATGGCGTGGTTGTTCGCACCCGTTAGCTGCTCCAGTTGCGCCAGCAATTCATCGCGCACAGGCACGGCCATTTCGGCGGCTGCGGTCGGCGTCGGTGCGCGGCGGTCGGCGGCGTAATCAATCAGCGTCGTATCTGTCTCGTGCCCCACGGCGGAGATGAGCGGAATGCGCGAGGCGGCCGCGGCGCGCACCACCACTTCCTCGTTAAACGCCCAGAGATCCTCAATCGACCCGCCTCCCCGCGCAACGATAATCACATCCGGGCAGGCAGTGCCGGCAGGTAATGCATTAAACCCCGCAATCGCCTCCGCGATTTTTTCCGCCGCACCTACGCCCTGCACCGGCACCGGCCACAGCAGCACATGGCGTGGAAAGCGGTCGGCGAGGCGATGCAGAATATCGCGAATTACCGCACCGGTAGGCGAGGTAATAATCCCAATCGTCTGCGGCAAAAACGGCAGCGGCTTTTTGCGTTCTGGCGCAAACAATCCTTCCGTCGCGAGCGCTTTCTTGCGTGCTTCAAGCATCGCCATCAACGCACCAATGCCCGCAGGTTCGAGCGAATCAATCACCAGCTGATATTTCGACGCACCGGGATAGGTGGTGAGCTTACCCGTTGCAATCATTTCCATGCCCGCCTGCGGTTTGTGGGCGAGGCGCGCCATCGTGCCCTTCCACACCACCGCGTCGAGAATCGCCTTGTCGTCCTTCATCGTCAGGTAGCAATGCCCCGAAGCGCTGTTCACACTCGCCTTCGAGATTTCCCCGCGCACGCGCACGAAGCCGAACGTATCCTCGACCATGCGTTTGACATGGCCGGCAATCTCGCTCACACTATATTCGGCTTGATTCTGGATGAAGCTCATGCGGCCATCTTTATCCTGCCTTTTTCTGTCATTCCAGCGAAAGCTAGAATCCATTTTCCCTATGCACATTATCTCGGTTGCACTATGAGATGCTTTTATAGTCGCTTCCTGCTTTCGCAGGAATGACAAGACATGGAGAGTCTATGAAAATTCTGGTCATTGGTTCCGGCGGGCGCGAGCACGCGATGGTGAGCAAGCTGCTCACTAGCCCAAGTTGCGAGTCGGTGGTGTGCGCGCCGGGCAATGCGGGCATCGCCGAGATTGTCGAGTGCGTGGATATCTTCGCGCATACGGACATCGTGAACTACTGCAAAAAGAACGAAATCGACCTCGTCGTCGTGGGCCCCGAAGAACCGCTCGTCATGGGTCTGGCCGACCGTCTGCGTGATGAGAACATCGCTGTGTTCGGCCCGTCGGAAGCTGGTGCGCAGCTTGAAGCTTCGAAAGATTTCACCAAAAAGCTCTGCGATACCTATGGCATCCCTACCGCGCGCTACGCCACGTTCGACACGCTCGACGCCGCCAAGGCGTATGTCAACCAGCACGGCGCGCCGATTGTCATCAAGGCCGATGGCCTCGCCGCGGGCAAAGGCGTCACCGTCGCTACCAGTGTCGCGCAGGCCATCAACGCGCTCGAAGACTGTTTCGGCGGCGCCTTCGGCAAAGCGGGTGCGCGCGTCGTGATCGAGGAATGCATGGAAGGCGAGGAGGTGAGCTTCTTCGCACTCTGCGACGGTGAAACCGCCGTCAGCTTCGCCAGTGCGCAAGACCATAAACGTGCCTTCGATAACGATATGGGCCCCAACACGGGCGGCATGGGCAGCTTCTCGCCCAGCCCACTCGTCACCGCCGAGATGGAAGAAACCATCATGCGCACCATCATCACGCCAACGATGGTGGGGTTAAAAAAAGAATGCATCCGCTATGTCGGCGTGCTGTTCGCAGGGCTGATGCTGACGAAAGACGGCCCCAAGCTCATCGAGTATAACTGCCGCTTTGGTGACCCAGAAACCCAATCCATCCTCGCCCGATTCGATGGCGACCTCGCCGCGCTGATGATGAGCTGCGCGCGCGGCGCTGTCGACCTCAAACAACTGCGCTTCAACAACGATGCGGTAGTCTGTGTCGTCATGGCCTCCCGCGGCTACCCGGGTGAGTATGTAAAAAATACGCCCATCAACCTTGGTGATTCTGTGAGCATTGGCAGCGTCGCCATTTACCATGCGGGCACGGCGAAAGCGGGTGACCAGCTGCTTTCGCGCGGCGGACGCGTGCTGAACGTGGTGGCGCGCGGTGGCAGCATTCGTCAGGCGCGCTACCGAGCCTATGAAGCGATTGATCTGATCGACTGGCCAGATGGTTTCTGCCGCCGTGATATCGCAGCCAAGGTCGCGAGCGCAAAATAATGCCCCACACTCCGCCATGGCTCGCCGAAGCCCCCATTCAACGCCTGCTCGCAGCAACGCACGACGCGGGCGGCGAGGCGCGCGTGGTCGGCGGTGCGGTGCGCGATTTCCTGATGGGTGTGGAGGGCTGGGATGTCGATATCGCGAGCAGCCTGACGCCGGAACAGACGATGGAGATTGCCAAAGCGGAGGGCTGGAAAGCCATCCCCACCGGCATCGCCCATGGCACGGTGACGCTGGTGCTGCCGACGCGGATTGTGGAGGTGACGACGCTGCGCCGTGACGTGACGACCGATGGTCGCCGCGCCACGGTGGCCTATACGGATAGTTTCGAGGAAGACGCCGCGCGGCGCGATTTCACCATCAACGCGCTGTCTATAGATGAGGCGGGCACGCTCCATGATTATTTCGGTGGGAAAGAACATCTCGCCGCACATGCCGTGTGTTTTATTGGGGATGCTGCAATGCGCATTGCTGAGGATGGCTTACGCATTTTGCGCTATTTCCGCTTCCTCGCCACGCACGGAAAACCACCTGCAAATGCCGAGGCGCTCGCCGCGATCAAAGAAAAGAAGGCGATGATCGCGCAGCTCTCCGGCGAGCGGATTGCGGCGGAAATGAAGAAGCTGCTCGCGGCGGAGAACCCGGCCTATGTACTGCGGCTGATGGAAGAAACGGGCGTGGCACCGCTGGTGTTTGGCCGCAGCATTACGCCCGCGGCGATGATCCGTTTGCATATGTTCGAGCATCAGGCGGAGTATCAATGCTCCGTTTGGGCGAGGATGGTGGCGCTGCTGCCGAATGCAGCGGCGGCGGATGCCGAGTGGCTCGCGAGCCGCTGGAAACTTTCGCGGCATGAGAGCCAGACGCTCGCGCAGCTCGCGGCGCTGCCCGCGTTCGATGCCAGCGCGCCGCGCCACGCGCACACGCGCCTGCTGCGGCTGCATGGCGCACCGGCTTATCTTGATTGGTTGCTGACGCAGGCGGCGCGCACCCCCGGCATTGCCGTCGCGCCGTTTGTTGACCTCGCGCAGCATTTCACCCCGCCCGCGTTTCCCATCACGGCGGAAGACCTACTCGCCCGTGGCATGGCGGAAGGCAAAGCGCTGGGCGACAGGCTCCGCCTGCTGGAAAATGTATGGGAGGAGAGTGACTACACGCTCAGCAAGGATGCCCTACTGGCGGGGATAGATTAGCGTATTGGGCTCTGTGCCTTGTTTGCTGACCAAGCCTGCGCAATGCTCTCCATCGCTTTATGAATTTGTGGCACAAGCGCAGGATTGGCAAACTCTCGTTGATACCTAAAATCAAACGGCACATATTTGGGTACGTCTGCCATTTGCTGCCAAATCGATTGCTTGGGTAATCGCGGCATCACCATTTCGTTTGACTCTACATCCAGCATCGCAGGAATGCCGGTGTTGATGATAAGCTTATTCGGAGACTCAATCGTCGATTTTTTCCACTCTTGGGAAATTAAGCCACGACTCTCACGATTGACTACAATCAGTGGTGTAACGAAAGGTTTTGGATGATTGTTCCAGCGAATGGCTGCCAAGTGATGATGAAAGGTACCATTCACACTTTTACGATCATCATCCCCCCAAAGATGCGCAGCGCCGCTAATTGTAATGATGTTTTTAGCCGGAACTGCGCTTGCACGCAGCAAGCCCGCACTCAGTGCATCATGACAAATCCCTCGCTTTTTTCCTTCTTCTATTAACCTTTCTGTTGTTGTGAATAGTGTGTTATCGTGATCAGCTTCTATAACATTCTCTGCTTCATTAGAGGCCCACAGAGTGAATATAGCTTTTTCAAACCCAGCTTCCAACTCCGGACGCGTTTTAAATAGTTCCGCATGTGCATTTTTTTGATATGAAACGGCTCTTTTAAGAACTGCTTCGCGTTCAGTTCTGTTGTATCTTATTTCTTCTTGCAGCGCTTCCAGCGAAATGCCCCCTTGTTGAGCCTCTTCTTTTAGTGGCTCGATTAGCCAACCAAGCTTATTTTTATGTATGAAATCTCTTGTGTCAAAAGCCACTACGCGAAGGCCTTTTTCAATAGCATCCGTAATCCATTTTGCTGCTTCCGCTCTCGCCGCAGTATTTTTGTCGTCACAGTCGTAAACAATGAGGTCGCGTAGATAGTCACGCTCTTTCTTGACTATCTCTGAATCAAGTGGGTGCTCTGAGCAGATTTTGGCATAGCGATTAAAGAATAGATTAAAGTAATAAGGCGCTTCAAAGCCTATCGTGCCAAGATTGTGCTGCTTTATAAGATCCGAAAGCGCTTCCCTGAGAAGTGCATGATGATTTTTAACATTATGCATTTCACCAAGTGCCAGAATATGCACACGCTTTGCATCATTCGGCAAAGCGTGGGTGATGGCATCACGAAATGTAATCTTAGATGGCTGACTCATGAGAGCAGTATAGACTACAACCACCCTCAGAAATATGAAGATTTGATGACAAATCAGCTATCAATGCAGCCAAAAACAATGGCTTAGACGCGCCCCTACTCGATGGATTCGGCCTCGTCCTGATCCGGGTTCACGTAGTTCGCACCGCCGGGGTTTTCTTCGAGCGCGTAACCCGCGGAGCGGACGGTGCGGATAAGGTCGGGCTGTTTGCCATCGTAGTTGAGCGCTTTGCGCAGGCGGCGCACATGCACATCCACCGTGCGCAGCTCGACATAAATATCATGCCCCCACACGGAATCGAGCAGCTGCTCGCGCGCGAACACGCGGCCGGGATGCTCCATCATATATTTCAGCAGCGAGAACTCGGTGGGCGAGAGATGCACATCGTTGCCGTCGCGAATGGCTTTGTGCCCGGTGAGGTCGAGCACGATGCCCGCGAACTCCATGGTTTTTTCCGTGAGGCTCGGGCGAATGCGGCGGAACACCGCACGAATGCGCGAAATGAGTTCCGGCGGCGAGAACGGCTTCACCATGTAATCATCCGCGCCGGAATCGAGCCCGCGGATGCGGTCACCCTCTTCCCCACGTGCGGAGAGCATGATGATCGGCGTGTTTTTAATGTCGTTCTGCCAGCGGATATTTTTGCAGATCTCGACCCCGGTCATCCCCGGCAGCATCCAGTCGAGCACGATGATATCTGGCCGTTGTTCCTTGGCGAGATTTACTGCCTCGTCGCCATTGCCGGTAGCGACTACCGCGAAACCCTCTTTCTCGAGGTTGTAACGCAGGAGGGTGACAATCGCGGCTTCGTCTTCGACGATCATGACTTTGGTTTTTTGTTCTTTACCAGCAGCGGACGACATAGCGTACTCCTTGCAGTTTATCGTTACATTCAAACGCAGCTTTGCCTTGCAGGTCAAATTTTTCTACGCCATGATGTTCGTTATAAAGCAAAAAGATAAATATATGGTTAATGCGCCACAAACTATTGCATGGTTTGTGGTTTTATTATATGGACAAATCCTGTATCGACCTGCGAATCTGCGTCATTGCGAGTGCGAACCCTATGAAACCACTGCCTGCCAAAGCCAAACTGGTGCTCGACCTTGCACCGCTGCTACTGTTCTTCGTTGCCTACCGGGCGGCGGGGGTGATGGCGGCCACGGCGGCGCTCATCGTGGCGACGCTTATCAGCATGGCGGTGCTCTATGCAGCGGAACGTAAAATCTCCCTCGCTCCCCTCATTTCTGGCGTACTGGTGACGGTGCTCGGCGGGCTCTCGATTGCCCTCAACGACGACCAGTTCATCAAAATGAAGCCGACGCTGGTGAACTGCCTGTTTGCAGCGGTGCTGCTCGGCGGGGTCTATGGGTTCAAGCGCGGGTTGCTAAAGCATGTGCTCGACGTGGCCTTTCACCTGAGCGATGAAGGCTGGTGGATTCTCTCGCGCCGCTGGGGGTTTTTCTTTTTGTTCCTCGCCGCACTCAACGAATATATCTGGCGTAGCTACAGCACCGATTTCTGGGTCAATTTTAAGGTCTTCGGCATGTTCACCTGCACCATCGCCTTCGCCCTCGCGCAGATGCGGCTGGTGACAAAACACGGGATCCACGAACCGAAATAGCGCCATTGCACTCTACGCGTGCCCACCGTATAGCTCGCGCATGACCCTACCGATTTTCCATCACTGGGCCGCGCGGCTTGAGCAGCGCCCGCAGCGCGCTGCGGCGATCTATATGCTCATCTCGACGATGGGTTTTTCGCTGATGAATGTGTTTGTGCGTATGGCAGCGGAGTCGCTTTCGCCAACCGGGCTGGTCACGCTGCGTAACCTGCTGACTCTCACGCTGCTACTGCCCTTTGTGGCACCGCGGCGCTTTGCTGCTATTCGTACGGCACGGCTCAAAGGCCATATTGGCCGCAGCATGGTGGGTGCCGTGGGCATGCTTGCCTGGACCTACTCGCTCACCCTGATGCCGCTGACGCACGCCACCGCGCTCAGCTTCACCACGCCGCTGCTGGTGACGCTTCTCGCCATATTGCTGCTCAAGGAAAAAGCCGACGCACGGCATCTGCTGGCGCTCTTAGTGGGCTTTCTCGGCACGCTCATCATCCTGCGTCCGGCGGCGGAGGGATTCGACCTCAACTCGCTCTGGGTACTGCTTGCCACCGCATCCTGGGCGACGACCAGCATGTTCATAAAATCGCTCACCAAAACCGAGCCGCCGATTGCCATGGTGTTCTATATGAACCTGTTCATGTTCCTGATTGCGCTGCCCTTTGCCGCGGGCGACTGGCACTGGCCAGAGGCGACTACCTGGCTGGTGCTGCTCGGCGTTTCGGTGTGCTCCATTCTCATGCATTTCACGCTGGTGAAGGCCTATATGCTGGCGCCGGTGGTCACGCTGATGCCGATTGATTTCATGCGGCTCGTGTTTACGTCGATCCTTGCCTATCTCTTTTTTGGCGAGACCAGTGACCTCACCAGCTGGATTGGCGCGGCGATTATCATCGGCAGCGCGCTCTATATCGCCACCCGCAAACCAACACCAACGTTTGAAGAATAAGGTTAGCGCGCGAACCGCCCAAACAGCCCATCGAACAGGGTGAACCACAGCGCGCCCGCCAGCGTACCATACACCAGCATCGACAGCGGCGGGGTCTCAGGCAACACCAGTGCGAGGATGCACCATAGCAGCGCATGCGCAAGGGTAAGCGCAACGGTGGCCTCCAGCCAGCGCGACGTAAAATGCGGCATAACGCGATGCTGCGCGCGCAGGCCCACCAGCACCGTGAGCAGTAACGTCACCAGTGCCTGACTGCCGAGCGGCGTACCAAACAGCACGTCTTGCAGCAGGCCGAGGCCGAACGCGAGGCCGCGCCCCCATGTTTCCGGCGCACGCGTGGCCATCACCAGTGTGACGAGCCAGACGACATTCGGTGCAAGCGGAATGCCGCCGAAGGAAAGTGGCGCCATAAACAGCGCCAGCAACCCCAGCGCCAGCGCGGCGGGTAGAATGGAAAGGGGCTTCAGAATGGGGCGCATGGGTGGAGTGTAGAGGAAATGGAGAATTGGGGGAAATAAAAACAGAATTTCGTGGCGTGCGTAGCCTCCCATGGCGAGCCGCTTGGCGAGAGGGGGTCAGCGGCAAAGCCGCGTAGGGGGCAGCCTTGAGCGCCGCCGGTGAGGCCGAAGGCCGAGACGGCAAAATATAAATACTTTGCCCCCTTCAAGTAAGAACTACTTCCGAATATTCTGCCGCACGAGGGCGATGAAATAGGGCAAGTAATCAACATCGCGGTCGTCGGCGGCATTTAAAATGCGCTCCACCAAGCGATTCGCGTAAAGCGCGGTGCCCGGTGCGGCGGCATCACCCTCGAGATCCTGCACGGCATGGAGCACGAGGCGAATGGCCTCCATCATCGATTCCGGCAGTTCCGATTTCTGATAAATACCGACAAACCCGTGTGCACCTCGGTCAGCCAGCAGCTGCTCGGTATTGGCCAGCGGCAGTTTAGCAATCGCCGCCATTGCCGCCGTAAAAAAAGCAAGCTGGCCACGGCACAGCGCCGTCATCAGAATCGATGGGGTGAGGCTTCCTTCCGCTGCCATCTGCATTACCAGCGGTTCGATTTCATGATGCTGCAGCTCACCATCGAGCAGGCGCAGGACATATTCCTCGCGCACTTTCGTGGTGCTGGCACCGATCTCTTTATCGCTGAGATTGTACTTTTCCTTAAGCTGATCGGCTACCGCCGCGCTGGCTTTGCTGATAATGCGCTCCACCACTACCACCGGCAAATTTGGATGTTGCGCAAGCGCTTCCATCACACTGCCTTGATCGGCAAACTCAGTAGCGATTTTGGTCAGGTCGGGCGTCGCAATATGTGCCCCTTCATTGCCAAGCAGCGAAGTCACCACCTGCGCATAACGCGTATCCACCAGCGCGCCGCTCACGCGCGGTGAAACCTCCTCACGCTGGCTGATCGCTACCAGCTTACCCATATCGTGGCTGGCCTCGACAATTTTCACGAGATCCGAATCACTGAGCACGCGGCTCGATTTCAGCACAGGCGTTGCCACGGTTTCCACGTCGCTGGCCAGATGTAGCACTACGTCGCGCGGGGCGGTTTCATTGTCTTTCAATTCTATTGCAAGCGTCTCACGCACGCGCACCGAAAGATCGCGCATCAGCAGACGAAAAATATGCTCGGCTATACCGGCTTCACTGGTAGTTAGCTGCTGGTGGTTATATTGCGAAGCCACTTTTTTCAGCACATGACTACGCGAATCCGGCGAGTCATCCCGCAGCAGGCGCTCGACATCTTCCTGCGAAAGCGGCATGCCACCAGCGTCGGCAGGTGACGTGGGCTTAGTGGATGGTGGGGTCGTCATGGATAGCGCTGCCGATCATGGTGAGAAGCGAGTTCATATTTTCGACGGTCTTGTGATAATCACCGCCAATGATCCGTCCCACCATGCGTGCGCAGAAATCCGTCGTGCGATAGCTGCCATATTCGGTTTCCTCATAAGCAAGCCGCACCATCAGCTGCAGTGCTTCTTGGAAGGATTCCGGCAAGCCGCTCGAAGCGTAGAGCGCTCTGAATCCCAGCGGGCCCGGATCCATAATCAGGATACGTGCGTTAGAGGGAGGAATGCCCACACGCTTGGCAATCGCCGTTTCAAAAAACCGCAAGTCGCCAATACAGAGCGAGCGAATAATCACCGAGTCGGTGAGGCGCTTATTGCGGTGCATTTCCTCAACCAACAGGTTGATGTCATGCTGGCTCATCCATGGTGAAATAAATTGTAACACCGCGGTTTCGCGCGCACTGGTCGTGGCGTCCTCCGCCACTTTCTGCCGCAGGCCATATTTGCGCGAGAGGTCTTTTTTAAGGTCTTCCGACACACGGGCGAAGAGTTTCTCGGCAAACGTGTACGGCAAGCCACCACGGAGCACCAATTCCTGCAGGACGGTATTGTCGCGCTCAAACTCATCGAGCACAATCTCAAGGCTGGTCTCCGCGATCGACGCGCCGGGGTTGGCGAGCAATACCTTGGTCACTTCGGCTTCGCGTTTCTCAACAATGGCATGCGATAATTCTTTCGACATCGACTCGCGCCGCGCGACGGCTTTCAGCTTCGGATGTTCCCGCGTTGCCCGCACGATGAGAATGAGGTCCTCCTCCGTCAGCACATTCGAGAACTCAAGAATCGGCACGGCCACATCGCTCACATCATTGGCGAGTGCGAAAACAATATCGTGCGGCACCTGCATGCTTTGCTTGAGGTGGTTTGCAATCAACTGACGAATCTTGACCTGGGTATCTTTCAGCAGCAGGCGGAAAATTTCGTTGGCGAGTTTGTTCTCACCTTCCGTAAACAGGCCGGAATTATAGCCGTTACCGATTTTATCCGCGATGCCCATCCGCATGGAAACGGAAGGTTCCTTGATGAGCATGTCGATATCTTCGCGCGTGATGTTCATATTGGACGGATACGTCCTTCGGCGCGGCGCGGTTGCCGTTTCCATAGTATTCTTCCACTCATTGAATGCATACCTTGCATAGTTTCACTTTACTCAAAAACCGCAAAAATGCAAGGCCATCCTTACAAAATAAGCGGCAGCGTAAGTCAGCCACACTCCCGGACCATTTGCAACGCTTGACCTTCATTTGCGCCCTAGTACTATGCGATTCTGGTAAAGATACGGCACTGAAGCAACAGTCAAACACAGGGAATGGCTATGACAAACAAGGTATATCCCGACGCAGAATCGGCGCTCGCCGGGCTTCTGCGCGACAACATGACCATCATGTCCGGCGGTTTCGGCCTTTGCGGCATTCCCGAGCATTCCATTGCCGAGCTCAAAAAATCCGGCATCAAGGGCCTCACCATCATCAGCAATAATTGCGGGGTGGATGAGTTTGGCCTCGGCGTCCTGCTGAAAGACCGCCAGATTAAAAAGATGGTGTCGAGCTATGTGGGCGAGAATAAAACCTTCGAAACGCAGTATCTGAACAACGAACTCGAGATCGAGTTCAACCCGCAAGGCACGCTGGCCGAGCGCATCCGCGCCGGTGGGGCGGGCATTCCGGCCTTTTTTACCAAAACCGGCGTCGGCACCATTGTCGCCGAAGGCAAAGAATTACGCGAGTTCCACGGCGAAACCTATGTCATGGAAACCGGCCTCACCGCCGACCTCGCCATTGTGAAAGCCTGGAAAGGTGACAAAGCCGGAAACCTCGTCTTCCGCAAAACCGCGCGCAACTTCAACCCGATGATGGCCACCGCCGGTAAAGTCACCGTCGCCGAGGTCGAGGAACTGGTCGAAGTCGGGGAGCTCAACCCCAACGACATCCACACCCCCGGCATTTTCGTCCAACGCATCTTCCACGGCAAAACCTACGAGAAGCGGATTGAGAATCGCACGGTGCGGGCGGCGTAATGAGTGGGGATATGGCAGGCGCAGGACTGATACTTTTATTGCTTGCGCTCGCTGCGGCCGTAACAGCCATTCGCTATGTGCTGGCGCTCATCTCGCATTTCAAAGGCGTGTGCGCACTGCCCACGCGGGCCAAATATATTACCCTGCTGCCGGTTGTCGGCATCGCTGGAATTTTGCTCACCTTCTTCATGGAAAAGCCCGGCGCGCTTTCCTTTCTCATGCTCAGCATCCCCCTGTTCGCGGTGCTCGCCATGCTGCTTCATAAAGACTTCGTGCCCTATCCCGACCTATGGAAAAAGCTGGTAAGGCCCACCATTACCGGGCTTATTATTGCCGCAATACTCGGTGCGATTGCTGCCGGAATCCAAATACCCACCGACTATAAATAACGAAGGAGACCCCCAATGCCATGGAATCGTGACGATATGTGTAAACGCGCGGCGCGGGAGCTGCGGGATGGGTTTTATGTGAATCTCGGCATCGGCATCCCGACGCTGGTGGCGAACCACATCCCCGCAGGCATGCATGTGACGCTGCAGTCAGAAAACGGCATGCTCGGCATGGGGCCCTTCCCGCTGGATACCGACGTCGACCCCGACCTCATCAACGCCGGAAAGCAAACCATTTCCGAGCTGCCCGAAAGCGTCTATTTCTCAAGCGCGGATAGCTTCGGCATGATCCGCGGCGGGCATATCGACCTCACCATCCTCGGCGCGTTGCAGGTGAATGAGCGCGGCGATCTCGCCAACTGGATGGTACCGGGCAAAATGATCAAAGGCATGGGCGGGGCGATGGATCTCGTCGCCGGCGTGAAGCGCGTGGTGGTGCTGATGGAGCATAACGCGAAGGACGGCGCGGCGAAGCTGATGCGTGAATGCACCCTGCCGATGACGGGTGTGGGCGTGGTCGATCTCATCATCACCGATCTCGGCGTGTTCGAGATTATCGAGGGGCAGATGCATCTCATCGAGCTGGCGGATGGCGTCACGGTCGAGGAAATCACGTCGAAAACCGAGGCAAATTTCAACGTCTCCCTCGTGCAGAAAGCGGCGTAGTTGCGCGCACTGCTCCACCGCATCGGCCTCACCAAGCTCGCGGCGCTGACGCTTGTCGGCTATTATGTATTTTTCCTGACACTGCAGCAGTTTCTGCCCGCAGGGCAAACGGTGATTCACGCCAGCGTCATCAGCCTCGCCACGCTGCCAACCTATGTCTATCTCATCATTCTTTACGCAGGCATTGTAGAGCGGCGCGAAGGCGCAGTGCGCCTTGGCGACCGCTGCTTCTGGCGCGGGCTTGGTGCGCTGCTTTGCATTGCTGCGCTCTACTGCAATTTCTTCAATAATTTCGGTTACAGCAAGTCACTCATCTCGGCCTTTCAGCCCTATTATCTCGACCCCGTTTTGCAAAAAATCGACCTCGCACTGCATGGTGGCACCGCCCCATTCGCCTGGTTCGCGGGGTGGCTCACCCCATCGCTCGTCAACACGCTCAACCTGTATTATGTCGGGCTGTGGAGCTTCGTGATGATCCTCTATGTGCTGTGGCAAATGGCGCTGCCCGCAAGCGCGAGCCGCACCCGCTTCTTAAGCACGTTTGTCATGCTGTGGATCATCGGCGGCGTGGTGCTGGCGACAGTTTTCTCCTCCGTCGGCCCGGTGTTTTACAGTGTCTTTTACCACGACGCCTATAGCGTCATGAACGCCGCACTGATCGACCCGTTCTATGATACGCGCGCCATTGCTTCCGCAACGCCCATCCTCAATATGCGGGAGGAATTACTGCGCTTTGTGACCAACGATACACTCGTCGACTGGAACGGCATCTCCGCCATGCCGAGCCTGCACACGGCGGTGTCGATGCTCATTGCGCTAGACAGCTATCACCACGCGCGACGGCTTTTGTTCATCACCATTCCCTTCGCGATCATCATCATCCTCGGCTCGCTCGCGCTCGGCTGGCATTACCTGATCGACACGTATGTTTCCGCGCTGCTGGTCGCACTGCTGTGGCGCATTAATGCGCGGCTGTCTCACCCATCTTACAAATAATCTTCCACTCCGCCTCAGTCACCGGCTGCACCGAAAGCCGCGCGCTGGTGACAAGCGACATCTTCGCCAGCGCCGGGGTCGCCTTAATCTGCGCCAGCGTCACAGGTTTCTCCAGAGCCCTCACCGCCCGCACATCCACCATGCCGAACTTGCCCGTGTCGTCGGTCGAGTCAGGGTAGAACGCGCGGATAACTTCAACGATGCCGACGATCTCCTTGCCCTCATTCGAGTGATAAAAGAATCCAAAGTCGCCCACGCGCATGGCCATCATCTGCTGCTTGGCAAGATGGTTGCGCACGCCCGTCCAACCGGTGCCGGCTGCGCCGGTGGCGGTCTGTTGTTGCCACGACCACGCCGAGGGTTCGGATTTAAATAGCCAGGTACGCATTATCACCCCTCCTAAAACCAGCGCAGTGCAGGCACCACAGTGCCATAGACGGTGCCAAGCACAAAAATTGCCGCGCGGTGCAGCACATAATATTCAAGCGCATGGCGCGCGAGAAACCGCGCGCCGGGCAAACGCATTCCGGGATATTCGCGCAACTGAAACCGCTGCAACCCGAACAGCATCAACCCAAACAGCAGGGCGGTGACGGTGTACTGCGCCGCACTGGTATATTGCATCAGCACGCAGGTGAACCCGAGACCGATGACAAAGCTCGCACCCGCATAGACCCAGCTTTCGTGGCTGCCGGGCTGCTTATGCGCGGCACGTCCCCACAGCATCCACAGCAGGGCGAGCGCGCCATATTCGACCAGCGCGAAACTAAGAATCCACACCAGCAACACAGTGATAATCATTGTGGGTGATTCCGGTTTTGCACGCCGATCCATCCACTCCATCAGCGCGCGGCCGAGCAGGATGACCCATAAAATATTCAGCGGAAAAAGTGAGCGATAGGCAAGGTCGAGCACCGTCACCAGCAGCGCTGCACCCAGCAATTCGCGGCGGAAGCGGTAGCTGCCGTTCCAGCCGACGAGAAAACAAAATAGCGGCGCGGCGAGTCGGCCAACGACGCGCAGCCACATAGCATCCGGAAATAAAAACGCCCCGACATGATCGGCCGTCATCGCTACCAGCGCCAACAGCTTCAGCACGTCATAGCTGGTGAACGGCCGTGTTGTCATGGTGACCTCAGCGGGAGCGAAGGGTTCGGATTTAAGCGACTACTCCGCGAACACGACGACCACGCCGCGCTTTTTGAAATAGGTCTGCAGCATTTTGCGCCCCTGCCGGTTATTCTGCGGCAGGCGGGTTTTATCCATCTCAACCTGCTTCTCACCTTTAGCGGCAAGCGCCGCTTTCAACGTGGCAATGCTGGCATCCAGCCCGGCATTATTATCGTTGAGCGAGGCGTGCACCTGCTCCAGCGCGGCGGCAACCGTCATGGCTTATGCTTTCAGTTCGAACGTGGCATCCACTTCCACCGCCACGCCGAACGGCAGACCGGAAACGCCGACCGCAAAGCGCGCGTGCTTGCCGTTTTCGCCGAACAGGTTCACCATGAAATCCGAGGCGCCGTTAGCAACTTTCGGGTGGTCCATGTAATCGTCCGGCGCGTTGACAAAAATGCCCATGCGGATGAGTTTGGAAACGCGGGAGAGGTCGCCGCCGAGCGCTGTGCGCACATGAGCGAGGATGTTGATGGCGCAAAGACGCGCACATTCCTGGCCTTCTTCCATCGTGAACTCGCGGCCGACTTTGCCCACGAATTGCGGCTTGCCATCTTTCATCGGCAGCTGGCCGGAAACATAGAGCGTGTTGCCCGAGATCATGCACGGCACATAGTTCGCGGCGGGCAGGCTTACTTCCGGCAGGGTGATGCCCATTTCTTCGAGTTTCTTGGCAACGTTGGTCATGGTTGGCTCCTAAAGGGTGATAATGAATGCTGGTAGCCTTCTAAATCACTTGCGCGGGCGAGGCAAGGGCTGGTTTGCCCACTACGCTCTTTAAGCCTCTGTATTTTTAGCCCTGAACTCTGAACTCTGAACTCTAAACCCTGCTTCTTTGTGCTAAATTTGCCAACGCCCGCACAAAAAATAGTAAAGAAATTGCAACATTTGTCTTAAAATTCTCGCAAAACTGTGCTAATAGTTAATAACGTACACGCAAGGTTCTCTTAATCGGGCCTGAACGATTAAAAACGACGACGGACAACAACCTAAAACGGAGCAACTATGAAATCCACTCTCACTACAGACAAATTAATGTCTTTGGCGCTGTGCCTATTCGTGGCCTACGGCGTGATGCTGATGCCAACCGACGCACACGCAACCACCACCATCGGTAGTGTTCTGTGTGGTGTGGTAGACTGGTTCACCGGCACAGTCGGTCAGGGTGTTGCCACACTCGCCATCATCGTGATCGGTGTCGGCGCGCTGATGGGGAAAGTATCCTGGGGTATGGCCATCATCGTCGGTATCGGCGTAGCGGTTATCTTCGGCGCACCTGCCATCGTAGATCAACTTGCCGCCTCCAGCGGCGCCGGTCTTGGCGGCGGTTGCGACTAACGTCCAGTAAATACACGCGTGCCCGTCTTCGGATGGGCACGCGTTTTACTTTCCCACTTCAGAAGCGCCGCACTTTGATTGACGCGCGCGGCCATGAACGCCTGACGAATGAAATGATGGCACCGAGCTATGGCATCGAAGAAAAAAACGTCTGAGCGTAAAAAGCTAACCGAGTTTCATGCGGACCTCAAAGAGCGCAACCTCGAGGAATTCCGAGACATTGCCGAAGATGTCATCGAATCGGATTTCGTCCCCTACGCCTGTTTATATGACCGTGACACGCTCGCCACCAAAGACGGGGAGCTTCTCCAAACCATCAAAATCACCAGTATGGGCTTCAGCGCAACGGGCGCGAGCGATTTACGTCAAAATATTCGCGCTTCAATCAAGCGGGCGCTACCGGACGAGAGTTATGCGATTTGGCTTCACACGCTGCGACGTCGACAAAACAAGGGGGGACGCGAAAAATTCCCAGATCCCTTTACCAACCAACTCGACGAGGCCTGGCAGGCGGGTCACCCCGCTTCTGCGTTCTTTAACAATGAATTCTATATCACGATTGTCAAAGCTGGCGGCCCTATGGTGCGCCTGCGTAATCTCCGCAATCTGCTGCAAACCATCAACCCCATCACCGACCAGTCGCGACGCATGCATGCGCTTACTGAGTTGTCGGAGGAACTGAGCCACACCACCGGACGAATGCTTGATATATTAAAGCCGTTTGGCGCACGGCGCCTGACTGTCGTCAATCGCGATGGTGAATATTACAGTGAGCAGCTTGAGTTTCTTGAGAAGTTGATCAACCTTGAAGAGCGCCCGATGCCCGTGCCCGAGCGCGACCTCGCGCAGGTGCTTACTTCGGGTGAAATCACCTTTGGTTATAACGCGATGGAAGTGCGTACAGCGGATGGTTTGCGCCGTTTCGCCACCATCCTCAGCCTGAAAGAATATAAGGAATCAAACTTGGCGGGGATTGATTCTTTCCTCGAAATTCCCTGCGAAGTGATTATCAGCCAATGTTTCAGTTTCACTGGTGCCGAAGAAGCTCAGGAATCCTATGCGAAGCAGGCGCGCTATCTTCATATGAGTGGCGATAAAGAACTTGCTAAATGGATTGAGATCGACCGGCTGATACAGTTTACAAGTCGCGATGGCAACCGCGAATATGGCCAGCAACAGACCAGTATTTTTCTCATTGCCCCTTCGATCAAGCAACTTGAAGTCAATGTCAAAATGGTACAAAAATCGCTGGGCAAACTGGGCATGGTAGCGGTACGCGAAGATTTGCGTTTCGAGGAATGCTACTGGGCGCAATTGCCGGCGAATTTCCCCTTTATCGTGCGCCATAAACCTACGGATACCGAGCATCTGGCGGGATTTGCAAGCCTACAATCAGCCCCGATGGGCGTTGCCTCCGGTTCAACATGGGGACCACCTGTCAGCCTGCTCACCACCGTACAGGACGCGCCTTATTATTTCAATTTCCACCGGGAAAAATCTGGCCACACCATCATTCTTGGCAAGGCCGGCACGGGTCGCACCAGCCTCACCCATTTCTTGCTGGCACAGGCGCGCAAACTTTCCGTACCAATCATCTATCTTGATTGCCATGGGCGCGCCGAACCCTTCCTGAATGCGATCGGCGGTAGCTACGCTACCCCGGGGACGCCATCGCTCACGCTAAACCCCTTCCAAATGCCTAATACCCCCGAAAATCGTGAGTTCTTCGCCCTCTGGCTCTCCACGCTGATTGATCCGCATGGCAACGCTCTCAACCGCAGTACGCTTTCCTTCTTCCAATCGCTAGTGGGGCAGCTAATGGCCGTCGATAAATCCCATCGCCGCCTTTCTACCCTCATTCCGACCATGCGCGATGCCGACCCACTGCTGGCTAAAAATCTTGCGCGTTTCTGTCAAGGGGGTGAGTTCGGTGAATTATTCGACATGCCGCAGGACACGCTGAAATTAAGCGGCGTCACGGGGGTTAATCTCAGCCAATTCATGGCGAACCCGCTCACCCGTATTCCACTCACAGCCTATCTACTCCAACGCATCACGGAAAGCGTCAATGGAAAGCCGATGCTCATCGTACTCGATGAAGGCTTCCGCATTCTCGACACACCTCTGTTTGCACCGCGTGCAGCAGGTTGGCTCGACTACCTCACCAGCCAAAATGCCGTGGCCATTCTGAGTACCGAGCATATTGCGGAAAGCGGCAGCTATGCCTTCACCAGCAGCCTTTCCCAAAAAGCAGCAACCATTTTTGCACTCCCCGATTTCACGCCGGATGCCGAATACGCTATGGGCTTTGGCCTTAGCAATGAAGACATGGCCATTCTCAACTATAACCACGGCGCCGATCATCACGTGCTACAAAAGCGTGGCAGTGAATCCACCGTACTGAAAATGAGTTTCGCTCGCCTAAATGATGTCACCCGCCAAACGCTGAGCGGGCGCATGGCCGCACCAAAACGTAGCGCGGCGGATGAACTCGCCGCATTGATGGGGACGCCAGTCACATGAGCCTTTCACGAAAGAGACCTCAGTCTGCTGCTGCACAGTTGTTTGTGGGAAACCCATGGCATCTGTTTGGCTTCTTCTTTCTGAGTGCCCTCGTTCTATTTCTGGCTGCACACCCTGCCTTTGCGCAAGCATCTGGTGGGTCGAGCGGCTTTTCTTGTACCAGCAGCGGCGGCACGAACGGCACGCTCTATGATTCTGGTTCAAGCTGCCCCACCGTGCTGGGATGGGGTAATATTTTTTCGTTCCTCGTCTGCAATATCGAACATTTAACCAGCAACCTGATGGGAAAAATGTTCTGCGGCATGACCCATAACCTTGCCCCCATGGTTGGCAGCGTCATCACGCTGGCCGTAGTGTTTTTCGGTGCGGGCTTTACCATTGGCGTCATCCCCGCCACCGCACGCGACTTCCAGGTGTTCCTGCTGAAAGTTTCTTTCATCTGGGTTTTCGCGACACAAAGCGACATGGTCATCCGCTATGGCTACGAATTCTTCGTCAACGGCATCCGCGACAGTGTGGCTATAGCCCTCGGCGGTTATAATAATTCCGGTAATGCGAGCTCCGGCTCCGCCGTGTATAGCATGCTCGACGGGTTCCTCGGTAGAATGATCAAATTCGCCACCGACTATATCGGCAGCAACGGCACCACAAACACCACTAATCAGGACTGCAAAAACGCGGTGTTCGCCGTCATGGCCATCATGGCGATCGCCTTCCCGCCGATTTTCCTGCTGGCCCTCGCGCTTGTCATGAAGCTCGCCATCACCTTTGTGCGTGCGGTGTTTGGGTATATCTACGCGCTGGTGGGCATCACCTTCCTGCTCACCCTCGCGCCGATTTTCCTCTCCTTCTTCCTCTTCAAGCAAACGCGTTCCTTCTTCGATAAATGGATCGGCTACATGGTGTCGTTTGCACTACAGATTGTCATTCTGTTCGCGTTTCTGTCGTTCATTCTCTCGATCGATGTTAGCAATGTCAGCAATAGTTTCACCAGCATCATCATCAAAAATACCGAGGTGAAAGAAACCACCGCTTTCCGCGCGCCATGGGACTACTGCACCCTGTGCGACTTCAAGGTGGTGGATGCCAATGGTCAGGACATCCCCGACAACAAGACGGGCGAATTCCTCAGCAAGGGTAAACTGGTCTGTAAAGATCAAACGAACCCCAAACCCATCGGCGTGCTCAGCACCATGACACCCTCGCAAAATGGCGGTGCACCAAACACGTCGCAACAATCTACCGTGCTGCGCTTTGCCGGCAGCGGGCTGATCTCGCTCATGGTTCTCGCGTATATTATCGAAGCGTTGCTCGGCTCCATCTCCGGTCTGGCACAAGCCGTTGCCGGCGGCTTTGGGGGTGCCACCTATGCACCACAACTGGGTGGTGCCGGCAGTGCGGGCGCGAATACTGGCCGCGCCTCCGTGGATGTGCCGGGCATCGGTCTTTATGATGATTTCGAGGCCGGCCTCACGCGCGGCGCACGGGAAAGCAATAACTCTGTCGGTGCCTTCACCAAAGGCTTCAAGGAAGGCATGTCGCGCATGGTAACCGGAAGAGGCGACTATAACAATAGGCCAGAGACGCGTCCGGGTGAATTAGGATCCGCAGGAAATGCTGGCATCCGCAACCGCTTTATGGACTGGCTGGTCGACCCAAACCACATGGACGGGCACTAGTCACCATTTCAGGAATCACTGCCATAAAAAAACCGCCCATCTAGGATGCGCGGTTTTTTTAATCTCAGCAGAAGAGTGAAGGGTTTATTTGTGAAGACCGCTATCGCGAACCATATTCCCACCCAATGCGATGCCCGTATTCACATTATTCGAAACTTGCATCGGCATGCCCATTTCCTGACAGATGCCCTGTGCAATAGCGCGAGCGATGGGATTTGCACCACCAACGGCTCCGAAGAATCCCGTGCCGCCTTTCATCATATCTAGGTTCATCGTCTGCTCCTATGTTTGCGCCGGTTGGGCTGTATTCTTATCTTTAAAGTAACATAACTTTCCTAAAGAAAGGTTAACATCGTTAACTTTTTTAATGACAGTTTTGTGACAAAAAGATTAATTTCACTCCCAAAGCGCCTTCATACCTTAACTTTATGGAAAACGGGGGTGACGTGCAAGAAAAACACGCAAATCCAATGCAATCTTCACATAACTGTCACAATTCTCCACTTGACTCGCCGGATTTAAGGTGAATTTGGAGTTAAACTCTGGTTGCTAAACCTGCCGGCTTATGATAGGGTTCCTTCTATCAAATTCAGGGGGTTATCATATGTTTAGCCGCACGCTTGCACTGGTTTTATTCGCTGCCGCCGCCTTTTCTGCACAGGCGCAGGCACCCGCGGCTACCTCTCAGCCTGCACCGCAACCCGTGCCTGTTGCTGCGACCGCTGCTGCAAAGCCTGCAGAGACCGCCGTCGAAAAACCCACCGAAGCCGCACCAAAAGAGGAAAAAGTCGAAGTTGGCTACGACCCCAAAGCCAAACGCGATCCCTACGGCAACCTCATCGGCACGCCGCGCAAAGACCTCATCGCCCGCAAAGAGTCACAAAAATTGCGTCGCGATAGTGGAACCACCATGCGTAGCGACCGTGCGCGCTTCAGTAAACCTACCGCCGCCAGCGCGCCCGTTGCCACCGCTGCGCCTGCAAGACCCGCTGCGCCAGAGGTCGCGAAACCTGCTGCTCCTGCGGCGCCTTCCGCGGCCAAATAATATACTCTGTCACCCCGGTCTGTCACCCCGGCTTCATGCCGGGGCCTGCGCAGATTCCACCGACGTTGAAAGTTAGATGCGCGGATCCCGGCATGAAGCCGGGATGACAGACTGAAAAGTTCGCCGCCCGAATGAGATTAAGAGAGCTCGGTGCCACCCACCGTCATCGCCGAAATCAGCATCGAGGGCTGGCCAACGCCGACCGGCACGCTCTGCCCGCCTTTGCCGCAGGTGCCGATGCCGGGGTCGAGCGCCATGTCGTTACCTATCGCCGCAATGCGCCCCATGATCTCCGGGCCGGAGCCAATCAGCGTCGCCCCTTTAATCGGCGCGGTGATTTTCCCGTCCTCAATCAAATAGGCTTCCGTCGCATTGAACACGAATTTGCCGCTGGTGATATCCACCTGCCCGCCGCCGAGATAAGCCGCATACACCCCGCGTTTCACGCTCGCGATCATTTCGTCTTTCGTCGCATTACCGCCGAGCATAAACGTGTTGGTCATGCGTGGCAGCGGCGTGTGGGCATAGCTTTCGCGGCGGCCATTGCCGGTGGCTGCCACGCCCATCAGCCGCGCGTTCATGCGGTCTTGAATATAGCCTTTTAAAATCCCATCCTCGATCAGCACATTGCGCTGGGTCGGCGTGCCTTCGTCATCAATCGTCAGCGAGCCGCGGCGATGTTCAAACGTGCCGTCATCCACCACCGTCACGCCGCGCGCCGCCACCTGCTCGCCAATGCGGCCAGAGAAGGTGCTGCTACCCTTGCGGTTGAAATCGCCTTCGAGCCCATGTCCCACCGCCTCATGCAGCAGCACACCGCACCAGCCGCCGCCGAGCACTACGGGCAGCTCACCCGCAGGCGCAGGCTTCGCCTCCAAATTCACCAGCGCCTGACGCAGCGCCTCATCCGCCACGGGCTGCCAGCCGGAGGGGGAGATCAGCGTGTCATATAAATATCTGCCACCCGCACCGCTGGAGCCAGATTCCATTTTACCATTCGCGCCGACGACCACTTGAATGCTGAGGCGCACCAGCGGCCGCGTGTCGCTCGCCGCGCGGCCATCGGCACGCAGAATAAAAATTTCCTGCTGGTTGGCGGCGAGCGTCGCGCTCACCTGCACCACCCGCGGGTCGCGCGCGCGGCAATAGGCGTCGATCTCTTGCAGCACGCCGAGCTTCGCCTCGAACGACACGGCGGCGAGCGGATTCTCCCCCGTATATAAGCGATGGTTCGCGCCGAACGCTGGCTCAATCGCCGTGTGCACGCTTTGCTGTCCGGCATCCACCGTACGCACCGTTTCCGCCGCACGTTTCAGTGCCGCGTCGGAGAGTTCCGCGCTATGCGCATAGGCCGTCGTTTCGCCCTTCACCGCGCGCAGGCCGAAGCCTTGGCTCACATCACCGCTGGCTTGTTTCAGCCGCCCGTCATCGAAGACATACGCCTCGCTCGCGCGGTGCTCAAGGTAAAGCTCGCCGTCATCCGCCGCATGCAGCGCGTCTTCCAACGTGCTCACCGTTGCGCTGCGGTCGAACGCGCCGGAGGTAAAAAATCGGTTGCTGTCCATGCACGAGCAGTAGCCACTTGGCCGTCACGAGTAAAGAATTAAACTGTCACCTATCTTCTTCACTTTACTAACGACTGACGACTGACAACTGGCCACCCCCTCTTTCAACTTGCATCGCCCGACTTCATCGGCTACGCGGAGGTGAACGTAACCTCTTATGTGTGGTCGGCGATGACGCGTATTCTTTCTGTTTTCAGTCAACTTGTTGTGCTCAGCCTGTTTGGCGCTTCCATGGCGCTGGCGAACCCCGCCCCGGCGGTGGATGCCGCTGCAAAAGACGCCGCCAAAGCGGTGGTCGAGGCAGTGAAAGCGCCCGTCGCAGATGCGACGAAAGCAGAAGCCGCGCCTGCTGAAAAAGCCCTCACGGATGCCGAGAAAAAAGCCCTCATCGCCGAGGCGGATGCGATCGCCGCATTCCACAAAGACGCCGTCATCGGCGCCGCAAAAGACTGGCAGATCTACTACCAGCCTGCCAGCTCGCCCGTCATGGAAAAGCTCGAAGGCCTGCACGACGCGGTGATGATCATCATCACCCTCATCACCATTTTTGTCACGGTGTTGCTCGGCTATATCTGCGTGCGCTTCAGCAAGCGTGCGAACCCCAAGCCCGCAAGCTTCACGCACAACAAACTGGTTGAGGTGATCTGGACGGTGATCCCGATCCTCATCCTCGTCGGCATCGCAATCCCGTCGCTTCGCGTGCATTACCAATATACCAACAACCAGACGGTTATCGACAACCCCGACCTCACCGTGAAGGTCGTTGGCCGCCAATGGTACTGGAGCTACGAATATCCCGACTATGGCATCGCGTTTGATTCGAACATCAAGGCAGACAAGGACCTGCTCGAAGGTGAGCCGCGCCTGCTTGCGGTCGACAACCCGATCGTGGTGCCGGTGAATAAAACCGTGCGCATTCAAGTCACGGGTGCGGATGTGATCCACGCATGGGCCGTACCCGCATTCGGCGTCAAGCAAGGTGCGGTTCCGGGGCGCCTAAACGAAACCTGGTTCAAGGCCGAGAAAGAAGGCATTTATTACGGCCAGTGTTCGGTGCTCTGCGGTAAGGCGCATGGCTTCATGCCGATCGAGATTCACGTGGTTTCAGACGAACAATTCGCGGCTTGGGTTAAAGGCGCGAAGCTGAAATTCAACTAAAAACAGCATATTTAACGGTACAGGACTGACTATGACACATCACGGAACACACACTGCGGATCACCACGACCATGGCGCGCCGAAGGGCTGGCGCCGTTGGGTCTACTCGACCAACCACAAGGATATCGGTATCCTGTACCTGTATTTTGCGGTATTCGCAGGTCTTGCTGGCGCCGCCGCCTCGGTGTGGATGCGGATGGAGCTTGCCGCGCCCGGCATGCAATATTTCGGCGATAACTACCAACTTTATAACGTGGTGCTCACCGCGCATGCCTTCCTCATGGTGTTCTTCCTCATCATGCCCGCGCTGATTGGTGGCTTCGGCAACTATTTCGTGCCACTGATGATTGGCGCGCCGGACATGGCCTTCCCACGCATGAACAATATTTCTTTCTGGCTGCTCATTCCATCCATCGGCCTGCTGATCGCTTCTTCCCTCGTGGGTTCGGGCGAAGCGCGCGGCGTTGGGCTAGGGTGGACGGTGCAAGCACCGCTTTCGGTGATCGACGGTCTGCATAAAGGCATGGCGGTGGATATGGCGATCTTCTCGCTCCACCTCGCCGGTATTTCCTCCATTCTCGGGGCGATCAACTTCATCGTCACCATTTTCAACATGCGCGCACCGGGCATGACGTTGTTCAAAATGCCGCTCTTTCCGTGGGCGATCCTGCTCACCGCATTCTTGCTGCTGCTGTCCCTGCCCGTGCTTGGCGGTGCCATCACCATGCTGCTGACGGATCGTAACCTCGGCACCAACTTCTTCAACCCAGCCGGTGGTGGTGACCCGATTTTGTTCGACCACCTCTTCTGGTTCTTCGGTCACCCGGAAGTATACGTGCTGATTCTGCCTGCGTTCGGGATTATCTCGGAAGTCGTGGCGACCTTCTCGCGCAAGCCAATCTTCGGTTATCTCGGCATGGTCGCGGCAATGACGTCGATCGGTCTCCTTGGTTTCGTCGTCTGGGCGCACCACATGTTCATCCTCGGCCTCAGCCCCAACACGGAAGCCTATTTCATGATCGCGACGATGGTGATTGCGGTGCCGACCGGTATTAAAATCTTCTCGTGGATCGCGACGATGTGGGGTGGCTCCATCACCTTCGAAACGCCGATGATTTTTGCCATTGGCTTCATCTTCCTCTTCACCATGGGCGGTGTCACGGGCGTCATGCTCGCCAACTCGGCCATCGACATCACCTTCAACAACACCTACTACGTGGTCGCGCATTTCCACTACGCGATGAGCCTCGGCGCGCTGTTCGGCGTGTTCACCGCGTTTTATTACTGGATCCCGAAAATGTCGGGCTACATGTATAGCGAGTGGATGGGCAAGCTGCATTTCTGGCTGTTCTTCATCGGCACCAACCTCACCTTCTTCCCGCAACATTTCCTCGGCCTCGCCGGCATGCCTCGCCGTATTCCGGACTATCCGGATGCGTATGCCGGCTGGAACTACTGGTCGTCGATCGGTTCCTACATCGCCTTCGCTGGCGCCCTCTGGTTCCTCGTCGTGGTAGCGGAAATGTTCATCAAAAAACGCCCGGCGAAAGCTAACCCATGGGGTGAAGGCGCCACGACGCTCGAGTGGACGCTCAGCTCGCCGCCGCCATTCCACACGTTCGAATCGCAGCCGGATTACAGCAAAGTTTCCGGCGCGTATCCGAGCCAGCATTAAAATGATGAAGGGGGCTTCTGCCCCCTTCACTTTACTTGCGCTCCCCACAATCGCGCGCTAGACCATTGCCATGAACAGCACCACGATCAATGCTACCGTTACCGAGTCCTCGCTGAAGGACTACCTCACCCTGCTGAAACCCGGCGTGATGTCGCTGGTCGTCTTCACCGGCGCGGCAGGGCTGTGGATGGCACCGGCGCATATCCACCCGTTCTACCAGCTCATCACCATTCTCTGCATCGCCCTTGGTTCCGGTGCCGGTGCGGCGCTCAATATGTGGTACGACCGCGATATCGACGCGCTGATGGCGCGCACGGCCAAACGCCCCATTCCCGCCGGGCGCATCGCGGCGGATGACGCGCTGGCGCTCGGCATCATGCTGTCGCTCGCCTCGGTCAGCCTGCTCGGCCTCGCTGTCAGCGTTGTCGCGGCGGCGTGGCTTGCCTTCGCCATTTTCTTTTACGCCGTGATTTACACCATGCTGCTCAAGCGGCGCACTGCGCAGAACATCGTCATCGGTGGCTTGGCGGGTGCCCTTCCGGCGCTCATCGGCTGGGTTGCGGCCTCGCCCGAACCGGCGCTGATGCCGTGGCTGATGGTCGCGCTGGTATTCCTGTGGACACCGCCGCATTTCTGGGCGCTCGCGCTCTATCGCAGCAGCGACTATGCCACCGCGAATGTGCCGATGCTCCCGGTCGTCGCCGGCGTAACATCCACCAAGCGCCATATCCTCGCCTACTCCATCCTCCTCGTCGCGGCATCGCTTAGCCTCATGCTCGCGGGCGCGGGTATCGCCTATGGCATCGCCGCAGCACTGCTCGGCACAAATTTCCTTCGCCACGCCATCATCGTGATGCGTTCGGATGAACCCAAACTCGCCATGCGCATGTTCGGCTATTCGATTCTGTATCTTTTCCTGCTCTTCGGCGCGCTGCTCGCGGATCATCTCACTCAGGGCTATGCAAATCTGTAGCGATAGGCTAGGCAATAGCGTCATCGCCCGAGTTTGCCCTTAGCAAACTATAGGGCGATCCATCTTCTCAAAAAAAGGAAGATGGATTCCCCTATAATTTTGCTGAAGCAAAATTCGGGGAATGACGCACAACCAAAGGAACCCGCCATGCCCAAAGGCCCCGCACATGACCGTCAACGCAGCAAAAACTGGTTCGCCCTTAGCGTACTCGTGCTGCTCGTTGCCGGGCTCTATTACCTCACCATGCTGAAGATGGGTGGGGCGTAGCGCACCCATGAAATCGAACCGCACGCTTGCCTTGCAACTGGTGGCCGTGGTGGCGGGTATGGTCATGCTAGCCTTTGCCTCCGCGCCACTCTACCGCGTATTTTGTCAGGTTACGGGCTTTGGTGGCGTTGCCAAAAAGGTCGAGGCCTATCAGGGCACGCCGAGCGAACGCATGGTTACCGTCAGCTTCAATAGCGATACCGACCCAAATCTACCGTGGAAGTTCGTGCCCGTAGAAAAAAACGTGAAGGTGCATATCGGCGAAAACCGTCTGGTTGCCTTCCGCGCCACGAATCTTTCGAGAAGCCCAACACGCGCCACGGCGACCTATAATGTCAGCCCCACTGCCGCCGGAAAATATTTCAACAAGGTGCAGTGTTTCTGCTTCAAGGAGCAACACCTCGCGCCCGGCCAGTCGGCGACGCTACCTGTGTCATTTTTCATCGACCCGGCAATTCTCGACGATCCAATTCTGCGCAATGTCACAAATATTACTTTATCTTACACGTTTTTTAGCTATGAAAGTGCTAACAAATCGAAGTTCCAATAGGCACCACTATCGCGGCGTGAGTTTGCTGATGGTGGATGGGATACTAGGAGTGACCGAGCGCAGGGAGGGAGTGTAGCAGCGCTACATGACCGACTGAGCACCGGACACGACAACGTAGCCCGCCGCCAGCAGCAAACGATGAGGTCTTTATGAGTGGACATGTCACGCATCCTTACCACCTAGTCAACCCCAGCAAATGGCCGGTTTTAACGGCGTTTGCCATCCTCACCTTCGTGGTGGGCGGTGCGTTTGCGCTGCATAAAGACCCGCTGGGTCTGCCGCTCGTATTTGCGGGTCTCGCCGCTATCATTGCCTGCGTTTTCTTCTGGTGGCGCGACGTGATCAACGAAGGCATCCACGACAAATCCCACACCGCTGCCGTATCGCGCGGGTTGCGTGCGGGCATGGCGCTGTTCATCGCCTCGGAAGTCATGTTCTTCGTCGCCTTCTTCTGGGCGTATTTTGGTGCGGCCTTCTTCCCCAAACTCCCGCTGGAAGATGTGTGGGCGATTGCACCGGGCATCTGGCCGCCGAAAAACATCATTCCGTTTGATGCATTCGACCTGCCCTTCATCAATACGCTGATCCTGCTGCTCTCGGGCACCACGGTCACCTGGGCGCACCACGCGCTGCTGCACAACAACCAGCGCGATGTTGTGCGCGCCCTCAGCATCACCGTGGCACTGGGGCTGTTGTTCACCCTCTGTCAGGCCTATGAATATTCGCACGCCGCCTTCGGGCTCACGGATGGCAAATACGCCGCGACCTTCTTCCTCGCTACCGGTTTCCACGGCCTGCACGTGATGATCGGCACCGCGTTTCTAGCCGTCATGCTGGTGCGCGCGAAGCGTGGCACGCTGAATCCCAAGCAGCATCTCGGCTTCGAGTTCGCCGCCTGGTACTGGCACTTTGTCGATGTCGTGTGGCTGTTCCTCTTCGTGGGCATCTACTGGTACACCTCGAACTAGCAGGCTGCGCCTGATGCATTCTTTGTTTCGCCAGGCACTGGCACCACGTTGTCCCGCCTGCGGCAAAGGAAAGCTGTTCAAAGACATGCTCGGCATTGTCGATTCCTGTACGGAATGCGGCCTCGCCCTCAAACATCATGACGCTGGCGATGGCCCGGTGTTCTTCGCCATTTTCATTGTCGGGTTTCTTATCGTGCTGGGCGCGAGCGTGGTAGAGCTACGCTATATGCCGCCGCTCTGGGTTCATGCCGCGCTGTGGATTCCGCTGACGTTTCTCAGTTGCATCGTCACGCTGCGTATGTTCAAAACGATTCTCATCACCATCGAGCACCGGCTCAACCAATTACGAACGAAAGATCCTCATGGCTAAATTCTTTGAACGTTTCAATCCTCCTAGCCCGATTGCGTGGTTTTTCTTCCTGCTTTGCTTTGGTGTCACCATGGCGCTGGGTACTTGGCAGGTGCAACGCATGGAATGGAAAAAAAACCTCATCGCCCAAATTTCCGAGGCGAAGAAAAACATGCCAAAAGACTCGCTACCCAAGGACGAAGCCGCGCTTTCTTCCATGCAGTTTGTACCGGTACGCGTGAAGGGCACCTGGCGTGGTGAGGTAGAGTTTCACCTCGCACCGCGCTACCTGAATGACCAGTTCGGCTACGCGCTCATCACCCCGCTCACACTGGTGGATGGGCGAACGGTGCTCATCAACCGCGGGTGGATTCCGGCGGCGAAAAAAGACCGCAAAACCCGTCCAGAAACGCTTGTGAAGGGCAAAGCCACCGTCGAAGGTCTGGTGCGCGTGGGCGCGGAGCGCAGCTTCTTCACCCCCGTCAGCCAGCCGGATAAAAATATCTGGTTCGGCCGCGACATCTCCGACATGGCCGCCTTTGCCAAGCTCGAAAACGTGGTGCCGGTGATGATCGACGCCACCGCCAGCGCGCTACCAGCGAAGCCCGAGGGTAAAAGCAAGAAATCCGCCGCTCAGCCTCAACCTGCCAGCGCAGCCGCCACTCCCACAGCAACACAGCCGCTGCCTATCCCGTCAGACGGTACCATCCGCGTGCGCAACGACCATATGGGCTATATCCTCACCTGGTACGGCATTGCGGCGGGCATTTTTGTGATTTTCGTCAGCTACCATCTGCGTCGCCCGAAGAAGAAGAAGAAAAAACCACGCCGCTAGCGGGTGGGTGACATTTCATCGCCATTAGGCTAACGATCGTCCATGCACTATATCTCCACACGCGGCTTCGTTGCGCCGACTGACTTTAAAGGCGCCCTGCTAAACGGCCTCGCGGGCGACGGTGGGCTCTATGTCCCCGAATCCGTACCCACCCTCACGTCCGCTGAAATTTCCGCGCTGGCCGGGCTGTCCTACCCCGAGCTTGCGCTCAGAATCATCACCCCCTTCGTGGGCGATTGTTTTTCGCAAGACCAGCTGCGCACTATGATACAGAAAGCCTACGGCAGCTTCCGCCACGAAGCCGTCGCGCCACTCACGCAGCTATCGCACAACCATTTTTTGCTGGAGCTATTTCACGGCCCCACGCTGGCCTTCAAAGACTTCGCGCTGCAACTCGTCGGCCAGATGCTTTCTGCTGCCCTCCCCACCGGCGAGCGGGCGCTGGTGCTCGGCGCCACTTCAGGCGATACCGGTTCCGCCGCCATGGCGGGCTGCGCGGGGCGCGATAATCTCGACATCGTCATCCTCTATCCCAACGGGCGTCCGTCGGACGTACAGCGTCGGCAAATGACCACGCTTAACGCCCCCAACATCCACGCCCTCGCGGTGGATGGCACGTTCGATGATTGTCAGGACATGGTGAAAACATTGTTCTCCGATAAAGAATTTCGCCTCACGCGCAGCGTGTTGGCCGTCAACTCCATCAACTGGGCGCGGGTGATGGCGCAAATCGTGTATTATTTTTATGCCGCGCTCGCCCTCGGTGCGCCTGCCCGCCGCGTCAACTTCACGGTGCCGACGGGCAATTTCGGCGATATCTATGCCGGTTATGTTGCCCGCGCGATGGGGCTGCCGATTGGCAGACTCACCATCGCCACCAACGAGAATGACATTTTGGCGCGCTGCGTAGCGACGGGTGAATATCGCATGAACGGTGTGAAACCCACCCTCAGCCCCAGCATGGATATCGAGATCTCCAGCAATTTCGAGCGGCTGCTGTTCGACCTCTATGGCCGCGACGGCACCGCCCTCGCCGCCGCGATGACTGCCTTCCGCGCCACAAAGTCGCTGCGCCTAAGCCCCGCGCAACATGCGGATTTCACGCGCATCTTCAGCGCATGCGCCAGCGACGATGCGCTGACCCTCGCCACCATCCGCGATACCTACACCGCAAGTGGCATCCTGCTTGACCCCCACACCGCGACCGGCATCGCCGCTTCTACTCACCACGCACCACGCACCACGCACCCGACGATCACCCTCGCCACCGCCCACCCGGCCAAATTCCCGGATGCGGTGCGCCAAGCCACCGGCGTCACCCCGCCGCTACCCGCCCATCTCGCCGACCTGATGACCCGCGCCGAAAAAATATCTTCACTTCCTAATGACATCGGCGCATTGAGGGACTATATAGCCGCTCTCTAATACAAACTGGCGGCATGCATGACCTACACAATCACCACCCTCCCTAACGGCCTGCGCATGGCGAGCGAGGCGGATGCATCCGCGCACACGGCAGCGTTTGCGATTGCGGTGGATGTCGGTGCGCGGCACGAGGCGCTGGAACAGGGCGGGCTGTCGCACATGCTCGAGCATATGGCCTTCAAGGGCACCGCGCGCATGAGCGCCAAGCAGATCGCCGAGACGTTCGACATGATGGGCGGCAACGTGAATGCCTATACCAGCCACGAGCACACGGTCTACTACGCGCGGGTGCTGAAGGAGTATGCGGGCGACGCCGCGCGCCTGCTCTGCGAGATCGTGGCCGATTCGGTGTTCGACCCCGCCGAGCTTGAGCGCGAGCGCGAGGTGATCCTGCAGGAAATCGCCATGCATCATGACTCGCCGGACGATCTGGTGTTCGATTTGTTCCAGCGTCAGGCCTTTGGCGACAGCCCACTTGGCCGCAGCATTCTCGGCGACCCGGCACGCATCGCGACATTCTCGCGCGATGATCTCGTCGCCTTCACCGCCACGCATTACGAGCCGCGCCGCATGGTGCTCGCCGCCGCAGGCGCGGTCGATCACGCCGCCACGCTCGCCATCGCGCAGGAATTTTTGGGCGCGCGCAAAAACAACGAAATCGAAAAACTGCCCGTCACCGCTGCCTATAAGGGCGGCGAGGAGACGCTGGAGAAAGACCTCGAGCAAGTCCATCTCGTCATCGGTTTCAACGGCGTCACCTCATTGAGTGATGATTATTTCGCGAGCCAGGTCTTCGCGACCATCCTCGGCGGTGGCATGTCGAGCCGCCTGTTTCAGGAGATCCGCGAAGCGCGCGGCCTCGCTTATTCCGTGTCCGCCTTTGCCGCGGGTTATAACGATGTTGGCATCATCGGCATGTATTCGGGCACCACGGTGGAGCATCTGCCGGAGCTGACCGTCGCGCTGCGCGAGGTGGTCGAAAGCATGCGCGCGGGCGTGAGCGATGCCGAGCTGACCCGCGCCAAAAACCAGATCAAAGCCAACGTGCTGATGGGGCTGGAGAGCACAGCCACCGTCGTCGAGCGCATCGCGACGCACTTGCTGGTCTATGGCCGCTACCGCACGGCGGAGGAAATTCTGCCACTGATCGACGCCATCACCCACGCCGACATGATACGCATGGCCGAGCTGGTGCTCAGCACCAAAACCCCCGTCATCGCCGCCCTCGGCCCCCAAGGCAGCGTCCGCACCGCCGGGCTTTCCGAACGGTTGGTGGCATGACCCACACACTCACCGCAACGGAAGACCATGCCGGCATCCGGCTGGATAAATTTCTGGCGGCCATGCTGCCGGAGATTTCCCGCGCCCGCCTTCAGGCGATGATCGAAGAGGGCGCGGTGCTCATCACCAGCCAAGCGCCGGGCGCGAAACATCAGGCACCGAAATCGACCCATAAAGTCCGCGCGGGGGAAACCTTCCTCCTCACCATTCCGGAAATCAAACAACTCGACCTCACCCCTTCCGCCATCGCGCTCGATATTGTCTATGAGGACGACGACATTATCGTGCTCAACAAACCGGCGGGGATGACGGTGCACCCGGCCGCGGGCACGCATGGCGACACGCTGGTACACGCGCTGCTCGCCCATTGCGGCGCCTCGCTTTCCGGCATTGGCGGCGTGGCGCGCCCGGGCATCGTTCACCGCATCGACAAAGACACGTCCGGCCTGCTCGCGATTGCGAAGCACGACGCAGCCCACCAACATTTATCCGCCCAACTAAAGTCGCGAGAAATGAAGCGGCGCTACGTGGCGTTCGCCTGGGGCGTGCTCAACCCGCGCGAGGGCACGATCAACGCGCCGATTGCACGGCATCGCCGCCATCGTCAGCAAATGGCGATTGTGGAAGGCGGGCGCGAGTCCGTCACGCATTACAGCACCGAAACGCTGTTTCGCTGCCCCGGCTCCATCACCCCGCTGGCCACGAAAATCATCTGCGACCTCGATACCGGGCGCACGCACCAGATCCGTGTGCATCTGCTCCATGCCAAATGCCCCATCCTCGGCGACCCGGTCTATGGCGCCTCCACGCAAACGCGCCTCAACCGTTTAAAGTCCGGCGGCACGGTGGTGCCGGACGCGGTTGCTGCAGCACTTCAAGCACTTAACCGTCAGGCACTGCATGCGAAGGAGCTGGTGCTCACCCACCCCAAAACGGGCGAATTCATGGAGTTCACCTGCCCCCTGCCGGATGACCTCATCGCGCTGGAAAACGCGCTGGCCGCCTTGACAAATTAAGGGTTTTGGGTTAGGTTTTCCCTACGTAAAAAACAAAAACTTCCGGCAAGGTAACCCCATGGCAACCGCACGCAGCTTTTCCCTGCCCAGCATTTCGCCCGACGCGGGGCTGCGCGCTTATTTGCAGGAAATCCAGAAATTCCCGATGCTCGACGCCGACGAGGAATACATGCTCGCCAAGCGTTGGACGGAATATGCCGATTACGAGGCTGCGCATCAGCTCGTCACCAGCCATCTGCGCCTGGTCGCTAAAATCGCCTCCGGCTATCGCGGCTACGGCCTGCCGATGACGGAGCTGATCGCCGAGGGCAATCTCGGTCTCATGCAGGCGGTGAAAAAGTTCGAGCCGGAGCGTGGCTTCCGCCTGTCGACCTACGCCATGTGGTGGATTCGCGCGGCGATTCAGGAATTCGTGTTGCGCTCCTGGTCGCTGGTCAAAATGGGCACCAGCGGCGCGCAGAAGCGCCTGTTCTTCAACCTCACCAAAATGAAAAAGCGCCTGCGTGATGTGGATTCGGGCAAGGCGCTCTCGCCGGACGAAATCCGCACCATCGCGGCTGAGCTGAACGTAAACGAGCAGGACGTGATCGACATGGATATGCGCATGGGCGCGCATGACCAGCATCTGAGCGCCCCCATCGGCAGCGAAGACGGCGGCGCAGAATTCGGCGACTTTTTGGCCGACCCGGAAGCAAGCCATGAAGAAAAACTCGGCGAGCATCAGGACTTCATGCAGAAGCGCTCGCTGATGGTGAAGGCGCTGGCCAGCCTCAACCCGCGCGAGCGCGAGATCATCGAGGCGCGCCGCTTGGCCGAAGAACCGATGACGCTCGAGGACCTCTCCACCCAATTCAACATCAGCCGCGAACGCGTGCGGCAGATCGAAGCCCGCGCGCTCGAGAAAATGACCCATTTCGTCATGGAAGCCGCCAAGCACGCTGCCGCCAAAGCGCTGCCGAAACCCGCGGTGGCTTAGGGCTATTACACTTTCCCGTAAAGCCGCGCCACCACTTCGGGTGCAATGCCAAGCGCCAACGCACGGCCAATAGATCCTTGTTTTACATCGGCATAATGATCAGGATTGAGCGCCTCACGATGCTGCACTTCTTTCAGTAGAATTTCTTCTATAGAGATCATATTATACGGTTGTTTCATGGTGTGCGCACCCCTACTTTTTCTAGCAACGTGGCCACGGCTTTCTCCTGTTCTTTGCTGAGTGTCACATACTTCAGGAATTGAGTTTTCACCTCGTTATCAGTCCAGTCTAGCTCTGCGGAATAGCCATTAACCATTTCATCTATCTGCGCTGAGTGGCTATGAATATAACAGAGAATCTCAGCCCCGTGTGCCGACCTTGCAATATCGTATATCCATTGAGGATTACCGCTGAATATAATCGCCTGAAGTGCTTCTTTTTCATCATCGGGAGCATTTAACCGATGCACACGCTTGGAACCCGCTTCAAGCAAATTATGATCATAGTCTATAGGCATAAATCCTATGCGCGCCCAAAGGTAGCTACCTATCTCGCGCGCCTCAACTGTCATTTTTCTTGTGCCGATTTCTTGTGCCACTTCAGCAAGATTCGAGAGTATCTTTTTTCCTACTCCCTGCTTCTGTAGCAGGGTCTGATTCTGTACAAATAGAAGGCTGATATGAATGACATGATTTCGACAAAGAATAAACTCAGCAGAAGCAGCACATATAGGACCTTTGATGATGTTCAACTTGCAGATTCTTCCACCTGATTTTTGATCATCATCAAAGACCACCTCAGCTCCAGGCAGACCCTCAATAAGCAGATTCTTAATTTTCTCTTCATCAAGCGGCGCGGGTCTTTCAAATATCTCGCAGAAACTCATAGCTACCGCACCACGCGGCTATCGGGGAAAATAATCCGCACGGTGGTGCCCACGCCAACTTCGCTGCTAAGCTGCAGCTTACCGCCATGGAGTTCGGTGAACATTTTGCATAAGGGTAAGCCGAGGCCGGTGCCTTCGTGGCTATGGTTACGGTGCACTTGCCCAAATACCGCGAGCGCTTTGGGAATATCCGCCTCGGCGATGCCGATGCCGGTATCGGCGACTGCAATCACCATCTGGCCATGATGGTCAAGCCGTGCGCTCACCATCACTTTGCCATGCACCGGCGTAAATTTAATCGCGTTAGAAAGCAGGTTGAGCAAAATCTGCCGCAGCTTGCGCTTATCAGCCCTGAGCAACGGCAAGTTCGGCGCGATCTCGCTATCCAGCGATATATGTTTCGCCCGGGCACGCTCGCCCACAATGCGTAATGACTCCTCAATCGACTGTGCCACCTCAAGCGGCTCATCATGCAGTTCGAGTTTCCCCGCCTCCCCTTTACTGAATTCGAGGATGTCGGAAATCAGTTGCAGCAAATGTGTGCCGCATAAATTAATATCCTGAATCCGCTCTTTCTGCTTGTCATTCAGCCCGCCGAAATAGCCCGCACCGAGCATCTCAGAGAAGCCGATCACTGCGTTGAGCGGCGTACGCAGCTCGTGACTCATATTGGCGAGGAATTCTGATTTTGCTTGAGATGCCAGTATCGCCGCCGCTTCGGAATTTTCCACCCGCGCAATTTGCTTGGCCATGTTGAGCGCGAAATAGGAAAGCACCGAACCGAAAATGGTGAAGATGGCGAGGAAGGAAATATCCTTCACGCGCGCCTTGCGCCAGCCGCCGAGATAGTCCTTCTCATCCATGATAACCGTTGCAATGAGTGGCAGGCTGGTAAGCTTGGTATAGGCATAAATCGACGCCACTCCACCGAAATTCTTGTTATCGGCCGTCACATGGTCTTCTTTGGCATTTCCTGTATTCATGCTGATAAAATCAAGAACCGCTTCACGATTGATGGCATCATCCGGGCCGCTATAAAGCAGATCGCCGCTGGTGAACATCAGCGCCATATAGCGGTGGGTCTCAACATAGATCGAGGTGAAGAAATCAATGAAAATGCGGGGGTCAACGGCGGCAATCACCACCCCGCCGAAGCTGCCGTCGAGTTTGCTGATACGGCGGCTCATGACGAGCAGTTTCGGATGTTCGGCGATTGGTGTGCGCTTCATCCCTACATAGGAATCCGGCGCGGTGGCCTCATCGGCCATGCTGGTTAGCGCCGGGTCGTTCGCGGCGCTTTCGCTGTAATTATACCAACGATCATAGCCGGGTTTGTTGGCCGCCACCTCAATCACGCCCTGCTCGTTGACCAGCATCAGCGCAACGACTTGCGGCGTTTGCTCCACCCAAAGTCGAAAATTATTTTCGATGTCATGCGACAGGTTGCCGCCGAACATGGTGTTGAAATATTCGCGCTCCACTGCGCGGCGCAGAGTAAGATCCACTGCGAGCAGCGACAGCTCCACCTGATCCGAGAGAATCTGCGTGAGGCGTGTTGCGCTTTCCTTGCCGTCATCCACCGCGCGGGTATAGGCCTTGCTCGCCTGATAGGCCACGAAAACGCAGAACAGCAGCATGATAAGCGCCGAGAACGCGATCAGCGTTTTTGCTTTGGGCAAGCGCCCGCGCACACCGGGCAACGCCTCGGGCGCAATCGCCATATCTTCTGTGTCGATCTTCTCCATCGTTCCCCACTATGCCTATCACAAGTTAAGAAAACGCTAAGAAATCCTTGCAATTGCGTTAGCAGGGTCATTTTTCTGCAAATTCTTCGATTTTAATGGGTTGCGACAGCCATCCACAGGCGTGCCACGGCAAAAACCACTAGGTTTTGCGCCATTTGGTTGGTAGGAATATCTGCGATGGGCTATCCATGAATACTCCGTCATTGCGAGGCTTTAGCCGAAGCAATCCAGCGCGCTGCGTCTGCAGCGCAGGTGACACCTGGATTGCTTCGCTCGCGCTCGCAATGACGCGTGGAGTAAGTACGTGGTAAAGCCAAACGAAGGAACACAACACACATGGTCGCACGCGTACAGACAGTCGCCTTCCAAGGTATCGAGACCTTGCCGGTTGAGGTGCAGGCGCATATTGCGCCGGGGCTGCCTGCATTTTCGATTGTCGGCCTGCCGGATAAGGCCGTCGCCGAATCGCGCGAGCGGGTGCGTTCGGCGCTGGCTTCCATGGGCGTCGCCATTCCCGCCAAGCGCGTCATCATCAACCTTGCCCCGGCGGATGTCGCGAAGGAAGGCTCGCATTTCGATGTGCCGATTGCCCTCGCGCTGCTGGTGGTGCTTAACATGCTACCGGCGGATGCGGTGGAGCGGTTCGTGGCACTCGGCGAACTGGCGCTGGATGGCGCAATGCAGCCGGTGGCTGGGGTGCTGCCTGCGGCGCTCGCGGCGGCCGCGCAAAATAAAGGGCTCATCTGCCCGCTGGAGAATGGCGCGGAAGCAGCTTTTGCCGGTGATGTCGATATTCTCGCCGCGCCGTCGCTGCTGGCACTCATCAACCACGCCAAGGGGCAGCAGGTGCTCGCGCGCCCCGAAGCCAAAATTTTTGCTGCACCGAAAAAAACGCATGACCTTTCCGAGGTGCGCGGGCAGGCTATGGCGCGGCGCGCGCTCGAAATCGCGGCGGCGGGCGGCCATAATCTGCTGATGATCGGGCCGCCGGGCTCCGGCAAATCCATGCTCGCCTCGTGCCTGCCGGGCATTCTGCCGCCGATGACGCCGGAGGAAATGCTCGAGACCAACCTCATCGCGAGTGTGGCGGGCAAGCTGGTGAAGGGCGAGTTCACGAGCACGCGCCCCTTCCGCGACCCACATCATTCAAGCTCGATGGCGAGCATGGTCGGCGGTGGTCGCCGCGCGGTGCCGGGTGAAATTTCCCTCGCGCATCACGGCGTGTTGTTCATGGATGAACTGCCGGAATATCCGCGCGGCGTGCTTGAATCGCTCCGTCAGCCGCTCGAAACCGGGCAGATCTCCATCGCCCGGGTGGAGGCGCATGTGACCTACCCCGCGCGGTTCCAACTCATCGCGGCGATGAACCCGTGCCGCTGTGGTTACCTCGATGACGCAGGGCGCGCCTGCAACAAAGCCCCGCGCTGTGGGGGCGATTATCAGTCGCGCATCAGCGGCCCGCTGCTCGACCGGATTGATCTGCATGTGGATGTGCCTGCGGTGGATACGCTCTCCATGCTCACTCCCGCCGCCGCCGAATCCTCCGCCGCCGTCGCCGCGCGCGTCGCCGCTGCCCGCCAGCGCCAAACCACGCGTTTCGCCGCGATGGGTTCGCCCGCCCGCACCAATGCCGAGGTCAGCGGCGAGGCACTGCACGACGCGGTGCCGCTCAATGCCGATTGCCGCGCGCTGGTGGAAGACGCCACCGCGCGCCTCAACCTCTCCATGCGTGGGCTCACCCGCGTGCTGCGCGTCGCGCGGACGATTGCCGACCTCGAGGGCAGCGCCGCCGTCACCCGGACCCACCTCGCCGAGGCACTTTCCTACCGCCAACAACCGCAAGGGCGGTTTTTAGAAGTGGCGTAACTTCTAATTCTCTTTGTCGCCATCAAACACTTCATCTTCTGTTTTCGGCGGATTAAACGTGACTGTCCGTGAAAGCAGCAATCCTTTTTTGTAGATATCCGTAACATTGCCGTGGGTGAGGGCGCCATCCAGCAATGTGCCTTTGGACGATTTCTCGCGCCCGCGAGCTTGCTCAAGGTAGAGATCACTGCCACTGCACGGCCCCCCACCATCGGTACTGATGGTCAGGGACGTTACTTTCTCTTCGTCATTATAATGATAGGTGGTGTCGCCACAAAAAGAGCCGTTATTCTCTTTGCTGTTCGCGAATTTTTTCAGGCTGAGCACATCGCTGAGGTAACGCCCCACCTGTGTGCTTCCACTTACAGTGCGTTCCATGGTACGCAAATGCTTGCCTACCCAATGATAGGTGCCCGTTTCTGAACTACAGCAACTAGAGCGACCGCCAACCTCAAGGGTTTTTGCTTTTGCATCGATGGTGGGATCGATCCACAGCTTGTCATTCATTTCTTTGCTGACCTCGAACTGTTTCGTTTCAGAATTATAAAGCCAAAACTCTGATCCGGCATTCCCCTGTATATCTTCCTGACCCAGAGCAAGTGAAAGATCGACATGCCCATCAAAATTATAATCCGCAAGGCGGACGCCGTCTTCGGATAAAGAATACGGCCCGTCTTTCTCTGTAATGGTTTGTTTGAGCGCCGTGCCTTCAAAAACCTGAATCGTCAGTGATTCCACTTTGCCATCCTGATCCGGCTTTCCGGATAGTACGAATGTGCGATTCGCCGCCTCTTTGCGTGCATCACGGCATGTCATGCTGGATAGCTGCCTCTTGGTTTGGGGCGCGCTGCAGGCCACATTTTCACCGCCATAACTGGCCATTGGCGCAGTAAGCAGCAACGCGCAAAACACGGCAGAAAAGCAGGGCCATCGTCTGGTAGCGTTACGCGTTGTCATGGCTATCTCCTGTTTATATGAGGGACACGCTACTTCCGTGCCAACGCAACCGCAAGGGCGGTTTTTGGCCGCAGCGTAACTTTTTTCGTCGCTCAAGCTGCTGAAAAACAACCATTCTCAAAAATACTTGGCCGGATTAACGAAAATGCAAGCTTCTGTAAACGGTTCGTTAACCTTTTAGGCGTATATTCGCTCTTATGGGCCGAATCACCGGCTCGGCAAACAAACCAGAAAATCAACTTTATAGGAGCCTACCATGAATGCACTTCTTCGCACCACTGCACTTGCTACCCTGGCACTCACCCTTTCGTTCGGCGCGGCAAACGCGGCGGATTCATCGGCGGTGCGTCTCTCACAAACCCGCCTTGCCAACCTCGGCTATGATGTCGGCCCACGCGATGGCGTGATCGGCGTACAAACCGCGAACGCAATCGCCGATTTCCAAGCCCATGCAGGTCTGCCTGCGACTGGCAGCCTGGATTCAGATACGTATCGCATCCTGAAAGACACCAACGCCGTGGCATGGCGTGATGGCTATTACGGTACGCGTGCTTGGGCGCCGGGCTATGCATATAACGGCTACCGTTACGGCTACGCTCCCGTGCAAACCAGCCGCGTGAGTGCAGTGCCAGTACGTTTCGGTAACCTCGCGGTGAACGAAAACCGCGTAGGCGGTGTTGGTAACTATACCGTAACGCTGAACGGCGCACCGGTGCTGGTGGCCAACAACCAACCTGCACCGATCCGCGTGAGCAACACCTACCGCATGCCGGGCGAAGATGTGGTGATCTTCACATCGTATGATGGCACCGGTGGCTGCAGCTACAAGAACTACATGATGAGCGTCCGCAGCGACGGCACCCACAGCACGCCAGCCGCAGTGGGCGATTGCTCGGGCAACTATCAGGCGGCGATCGAGGGTAATGGCCTGTTGGTTCACTACACCCCCGTTGGCTACAATAGCTGGAGCACCGTTCGCTACGCGGATGGCACGCTGGCGCGCCTCTAGCCACCACTTCCCGCCAGTAGGTAGGAAGTACTTACGAAAAGGCTCGGACGAAATATCGTCCGAGCCTTTTCTTTAAACATGGCTAACGCAAACTAGAACGTGCAGCCCATTGCGCCCATGCTTTGTTTAGCGGCGGCGGTAGCTTGCTCGCATGCCTGTTGCAGCGCTGGTTTGGTATTGGCATTGCCAGCCATCCCTTTCCAGGCATCGTGCATCTGCTTCATTGATGCCTTCGACTGCTCCTGTGCTTCTTTAGGCATTTTTGCCGAAATGCAGGCATCATAATTCTTCAGATAGGCATCGCATGCCGGAATACCAATCTCATCTGCCGCCATAGCGGAAAACCCGAATGCACTCATCATCACGGAAAGTACCAGTATCTTTTTCATCGCATTGTTCCTTTTGTTGATTGTTTGATGCCTTTTCTAGGCAAAAGCTTTTTAGCTCAAAATTCAACCAATGATAAACAAATAAAAGAAACTATGCGCTTTCGTTAAATTACAGAGCTCGCGTGCCGGATGCGGGCGCACCACGGCGGGCGCGTGCTGCATGGTGCATTTCCCTATCCACCCCACGTATGGTGGCAAGTTTCTGCGGCGACTCGCCATGGGTGGTGCGGTTTTTTTCTTCCAGCTTCGCATTATAGCTGCGGATATTGGTTTCGTGATTCTCCGCAGCTTTTTCAAACACCGGCTTCATGTCGTGGAACAGCCCCACATGCACCAGCGCTTGCTTGATGGCGCTGAGGCGATCAGGGTAGGGTGTATCACGAGGCTCCGCGAGCCCGGTCGCCACCGCCGTAATCGCCCGCCACTCCTCGCGGCTGAGCTTGATGAGGTCGTAGGGGGCGGATGCAAGCATATCCATCACTTCGCCACCATTCTTGCCGTTTGTAAGCCTTAGCGGCACATGGTTGCGATGCGCATAGTCAGTGCAGAATTTTTTCTGTTCCCGATAGGGGCGGTCAAGCATCCCGGTCTGCAAGAACATTTCCATTTTCTCACGCAGATAAAGTCCGGCTGCGAAGTAAACCGCCTCATCTCGCTTCACAGCGCGCTCGGCGGGCCCCTTCTGCCACTGCTCAGCAATACGGAAACAGCGCGAGACATTGACGTCAATATCTCTACGTGCCTGCGTGCTGGCATTTTCTTGTATGCTGCGTGAAATGCCGTAAGTGAGCCCCGCTTCAAAGGCGACGCCGAAATGTTCGCCTTGAATCGTATGTGCGAAACGGCCGGCGAGGTGCGAAATTTCATGGCCGATGTGAGTATCGTCGAACTTTTCTCGCCGCCCTTCTTCACCCAGATATTTCCAGTGCTCGTAATAGGTCTTATTACCCATCTGCCGCATGTAGGCGACCGCATCTTTCACCGTCGGCCGCCATGTGCGCGCCATTTTGGCGTCGATGTCGTCGTAATATTCTTTGTTCACCAGCAGCGGTGCCAGCGCCTTTGGCGCGCGGGTTTTGGTAAGCCATGCCCAGAGCGCATCGGCCTTGTTGCCAATGAGGTGCTTCACCACCTTATGCGCGCGCGTGGGCGGCGTTTCTTTCGGCGGTGGCTCTATCCCATAAAAATCTTGCATGCTCCCATATTACCCCGAAACCGCCTGAATTTGTGTGACAATTGCATGACAATTGCGGGCGGGGCGGCGGCGGGGGTGGATAAGTCTGTGCATGGCGTGTGGATGGTGGGATAATGCTTCCAGTCTCTTGATTTTCGGCGCTTATAGAAAGGTTGTTATCCCCCGAGATTTCCCGATTGACCCCACGCGGCAGGTCGCTAGGCTGTTCCTCCCGCAAGCTCATGAGGTTAGTGGGGCGTGGTAAAAAAATGCATCACCTGATGTATTTTTACCTACTAGATGTTGTGTGTATGCCCACAGGGGGTTTTTCGCCCCATTGGCGGAAATACCACAGCGGAACAGAAAATGAATTATTTGAAATACAAGGATAAAATAATAAGCAACGAAAAAATCTAACCTGTGGAAAAATTTTCTCTCTAGACAGTTTGACCACAAGATGTAGTAATCGATTGAACCTGATGCGAAACTGAAGAAGCATTGCATAATCGGGCTGAGGAAACAAAAAACGTTTAAGGTGTGAGACATGACGACCAGACCCATTACCGTCGACTACAGCCGCGATAAATACCTCACCGATTTCGGGAAGGCGACGCTCGATGATCGCTACCTCCTGCCGGAGGAAAAATACCAGGATCTGTTCGCACGCGTTGCGAGCTTCTATGGCGACGACGAAGCGCACGCCAAGCGCATCTACGAATATATCAGCCAGATGTGGTTCATGCCCGCCACGCCGATTCTATCCAACGGCGGCACCAAGCGCGGCTTGCCGATCTCCTGCTTCCTCAACGAGACCGAAGATTCGCTGCAAGGCATTGTCGATCTCTGGAACGAGAACGTCTGGCTCGCTTCGCGCGGCGGCGGAATCGGCTCCTACTGGGGCAACCTGCGCGCACTGGGCGAAAAAGTCGGCCGCAACGGTAAAACCTCGGGCGTGATCCCCTTCATCCGCGTGCAGGATTCGCTGACGCTCGCGATCTCGCAAGGTTCACTGCGTCGTGGGTCATCCGCATGCTACCTCGATATTTCGCACCCCGAGATCGAAGAATTCATCGACATGCGCCGCCCGACCGGTGGCGACACCAACCGCAAAGCGCTCAACCTCCATCACGGCGTGGCGGTGACGGATGCGTTCATGCAAGCAGTCGAGAAAAACGAGAAATGGAACCTGCTCTCGCCGAAGGATAAGCACGTGGTTGAGACCGTCAGCGCGCGTGACCTGTGGGCGAAGCTGCTCACCACCCGCATTGAAACCGGCGAGCCGTATATCCTCTTCATCGACACGGTGAACAAGGCGATTCCGGAGCATCACAAGCAGCTCGGCCTCACCGTAAAAATGAGCAATCTCTGCTCCGAGATCACGCTGCCGACCGGCTATGACCACCTGAACAAAAGCCGCACCGCGGTGTGCTGCCTTTCCTCGCTCAACCTCGAATATTACGACGAGTGGAAGAACCACCCGACGCTAATCGAGGACATCATGCGCTTCCTCGACAACGTGCTGCAGGACTTCATCGACACCGCGCCGGACAGCATGGAGCGTGCGAAATATTCCGCGATGCGGGAGCGTTCCGTCGGCCTCGGCGTGATGGGTTTCCACTCCTACCTGCAATCGAAAATGATCCCGTTTGAATCGGTGATGGCGAAGGTCTGGAACAAGAAAATGTTCGCCCATATCCGCGAGCAGGCGGATGCGGCATCGGTGAAACTCGCCCATGAGCGCGGCGCTTGTCCGGATGCAGCAGAGGTCGGCGTGATGGAGCGTTTCTCCAACAAAATGGCGATCGCACCGACAGCCAGCATCTCCATCATCACCGGCAATGCGTCGCCGGGAATTGAGCCCTATGCGGCGAACGTGTTCACGCAGAAAACGCTCTCCGGCTCCTTTCCGGTGCGCAACAAATACCTCAAGGCGCTGCTGGCCGAGAAGGGTCAGGACACGCCGGAAGTCTGGTCGTCCATCACCACGCTTGAGGGTTCGGTGCAGCATCTTGACTTCCTCGACGAGAACGAAAAGCTCGTCTTCAAAACCGCGTATGAAATGGATCAGCGCTGGGTGATCGAGCATTCGGGCGACCGTGCTCCGTTCATCTGTCAGGCAAGCTCCATCAACCTCTTCCTACCGGCGAACATCCATAAGCGCGACCTGCATATGCTGCATTATATGGCGTGGAAAAAGGGCGTGAAGTCGCTCTATTACTGCCGTTCGGCATCGTTGCAGCGTTCGGATAAGGTGAGCAACAAAGTGCCTGAGATCCAGCTCGAAATGTCGCTCAAAGCCAAGCAGTCGACGACGTACGAAGAATGTCTCGCCTGTCAGTAGCCGCACGTAGCCTTGCTTGCGCTGCGTTGGTGCTCGCAGTAACGGCCGCACACGCCGCCGTTGCCGTGCGCTCGATCGAGGATCTGCGTGCGGACCCCACCGTTGCCGCGCTGGAGGAAAAATTTATCCTGCTGGTCACGGGCGTCGTTATTTATAACCAGTGCACCGCAGAATATCAGGTAACGCCTGAGCAGCAAACCTATCACACAGAGAAACTCGCGCACGTTGCTAAGGAATATGCTGATTCGTACTACAACGCCTATCTTGCCAAAGTGGGTGCGCCACCGCCGCAAAAGATTGTAAATTATTACGCGCAATATATCGCCACCGAGCAGCAGAGCGTGCTCGCGCGCGCCACCGCGCTCAAAGACATCAAATGCCGCCATCGCAAGCTTGAACGTCCCTATCGTGACATCGAGAAAATGCGTGCGGCGGATGCAGCAACCGAGCCTAAAAACAAAAACCGTAAAAGAGATGCGTGGTCGACCCCGCCGCAATAAATGGCGCCACACAGATAGCTGTGCAAGACCCGTGTTTCCTGCTTTGATCAACGACCAAACTACACTAGATTTCTCCCCCAAACACCTTGCCTGTGGAGCGCATCATGTCCCTTCTCGACGCTAAACCGATCTACAAACCGTTTGCCTACCCATGGGCCTATGACGCGTGGCTGATGCAGCAGCGCATTCACTGGCTGCCCGAGGAAGTGCCGCTGGCCGACGATGTGCGCGACTGGAAAAAGAATCTCGAGCCCGCCGAGAAAAACCTGCTGACGCAGATTTTCCGCTTCTTCACGCAGGCGGATATCGAGGTGAACAACTGCTACATGAAGCACTATTCGCAGGTGTTCAAACCGACCGAAGTGCAGATGATGCTCAGCGCATTCTCCAACATGGAGACCATCCACATCGCGGCGTACAGCCACCTGCTCGACACGATCGGCATGCCCGAAAACGAATATCAGGCCTTCATGAAATACAAAGAAATGAAGGACAAATACGACTACATGCAGCAGTTCGGCATCAGCACGAAGGAAGACATCGCGATGACCATGGCGGTGTTCGGCGCGTTTACGGAAGGGCTACAGCTCTTCGCCTCGTTCGCGATTCTGCTCAACTTCCCGCGCTTCGGCAAAATGAAGGGCATGGGGCAAATCGTCACTTGGAGCGCGCGCGACGAAACGCTGCACTGCCAGTCGATCATCCGCCTGTTCAAAACCTTCTGCGACGAAAACCCGGAAGTATGGACAGACGAACTGCGCAGCAAACTCTACGTCGCCTGCAACACCATCGTCACGCATGAAGACGCCTTCATCGACCTCGCCTTTGGCGTGGGGCTGGTGCAGGGGCTGACGCCGAACGAGGTGAAAAGCTATATCCGCTACATCGCGGATCGCCGCCTCGGCCAGCTTGGCCTGCAGCCGATGTACCAGATCGAGAAAAACCCGCTGCCATGGCTCGATGATATGTTGAATGGCGTGGAGCACACCAACTTCTTCGAAAACCGCGTGACCGAATATGCCAAAGCCGCCACGCAGGGAACATGGGACGACGCCTTCGTCTCCCACGAAACGAGCGAAGAAGCGGCTTAGTCATTCCTTAAGCGGTAGCTTGGCGGTCTAATGCGGCAGCAGCCGTCCCGGCGCTGCGGCGCGGGTGGCTGTTGCTTCATCCTCCGGCGTGGCCTTAAGCACTGGCAGGCGGCGCGGCAGCAGGGCTTTGGCGAACAGCTCGCCCTGAATGGCGGCATTGTGTGGTGTGGCTTGTGGTTGCATAACATCCTCCCTTATGGTTGCGCGTAAGTTCAGTATGCGCCGCAAAGGTTAAGCGAAGATTACTATCCACAGGAAAATATTGTATGGGGGTATCACCCCCATACCCCCGGACGCTGCGCGGCGGCTCGGGGTGGAACCCCACGCATTCATAAAAGCCGCTGCCCCCGCACATATCAAAACTACACAGAAAATTTCCAGCGCACGCGCATCCTCTGCTATGAGGGGCGGATGGACACCCACAACACCCTCACCCTTTCCGCCGGGGCGGATGGTTTCGGCGATGGATCGCACCCCACCACGGCGGGGGTGCTCGCCGCGCTCGAATCCATCGACCCCACCCTCTTTTCCCCCCGCCTCGCCTGCGATATCGGCTGTGGTTCGGGCATTCTGGCATTTTCCATAATACGGCTGTTTAACATATCTGTGATAGGCGTGGATAATCAGCGTAAGTCCATTGAAACCTCGCTAGAGAATGCTAAAAAAAACGGTGTAGAAATAATAAATTATAAACAAGAAAATTTTGCCTATTTCATTAAAAACGGGGCTGAAAACCCCCCGCGCCACGGGGCCTTCCTGCCACTGCATGCCGAGGGCTTCGCCCACCCGGCCATCGCCGCGGCTGCACCGTTTGATCTCATCACCATGAACATCCTCGCCGCGCCGCTGCTGACGCTGGCAGCGGAGGCGGAGCACCATCTCGCGCCGGGCGGGGTGCTCATTCTCTCGGGCATTTTCCTCTGGCAGGAACCGCAAATCCATGCAGCATATCAATCGCTTAACCTCGAGCTCACTTCGCGACTCACGCTGGGTGACTGGGTCACCCTCGTCTGGCAAAAGGCGGGGTAGGGATACCCCTTCACGCAACGAAACTACCCATGAAAATAATCGTAAATCGCGTGGGCGGTTTTTTTCGAGATACCCGCGACGTTCGCGAGCTCCACGAGGCTCGCGGTTTCAATCGCATCGCGCGCGCCAAAATGCAGTAGCAGCGCCCGTTTGCGGCTGGCGCCGATGCCGGGAATATCATCGAGCGCGGAGACCGTCATCGCCGCCGAGCGCTTGTTGCGATGCTTGCCAATGGCGAACCGATGCGCCTCGTCGCGCAGCCGTTCGAGGTAATGCAGCAGCGGGTCATTCACCGGCAACTGAAACGGCTCGCGCCCCGGCATGAAGAACCACTCGCGCCCGGCATTGCGATCAACCCCCTTCGCAATCGCCACGAGCGCGGGGCGCTCGACCCCTAAATTTTTCAGCTCCTCCTCCACCGCGTGGAGCTGCCCAAGCCCGCCATCGATGAGGAGGAGATCGGGGAAGGAAGAGTCCAGAGGCCAGAGGTCAGAGGTCAGGGAAGAGTCTGCCTTACTGGCCTCTGACCTCTGGCCTCTCGCCTCTCCCCTAAATCTTCTTCTCATCACCTCGCGCATCATGCCATAGTCATCATCACCCGCTGCGTCTTTGATGGTAAAACTGCGATAGCTGCGTTTGTCGAACCCGTCCGGCGTCGCCACAATAAACGCGCCGATGGCGTTGGTGCCCATGGTGTGGCTGTTGTCGTAGACCTCGATGCGTGAGGGCTGCGCCCTCAACCCGAATATTTCCGTGAGCCGCGAAAGATGGCTCGCCACGCTGGCGCGCTCCATCATCACCTGCGCGAGCAGTGTTTCGGCACTCGCGCTTAATTGCTCCATCAAGCGGCGCTTGTCGCCGCGCTCGGGGTGGCGGATGTCGACGGCGTAGCGGGTATGGAGCTGCAACGCTTCGGCGAGCAGAGCGGCTTCGTCGGGCGCGTGGCTCACCAGAATCTCCGGCGGCGGAGTGTGCGTCTGGTAAAACTGCGCAAGGAAGGCGGCCATCACTTCGGCGTCGGTCGCCTCGGCCTCGTGGCGCGGGGTGAAGCGTTGCTGCCCGAAATGCCCGCCATTGCGGTAGAACGACACCAGCACCACGCTGCGGTCGCCACGGCGCGCGAGGGCAATCGCATCGGCATCCGTAAGCCCCGCCGTGCGCAGTCCTTGCTCCTGCTGCACCTGCGTCAGCGCGCGGATGCGGTCGCGCAGTTGCGCCGCGCGCTCATACTCCATCGCCGCGCTCGCCGCGTCCATTTCGGCGGTCAGCATGTCCTGCACGTCGCGGCCACGGCCACGAAGAAAATCCCGCGCGCGGGCGAGCTGCTCGCCATACGCCGCCGCATCAATTTTCCCCACGCAGGGTGCGGAGCAACGCTTGATCTGGTATTGCAAACACGGGCGCGTGCGGTTCTTGAAATAACTGTCCGAGCAGGGGCGCAGCAGAAAAATTTTCTGCAGCAGCGCCAGCGTATCGTTCAGCGCGCCGACGCTCGCAAAGGGGCCGAAATATTCGCCCGCCTTGTTCTGCGCGCCGCGGTGCTTCTCGATGCGCGGGAAATCATGGTCGCCCGTGATGCGCAGATAGGGGAAGGACTTATCGTCCTTCAGCAGAATATTGTAATGCGGGCGATAACGGCGGATGAAGTTGGCCTCGACCAGCAGCGCCTCGGCCTCGCTTTGCGTCACCACATGCTCCACCGAATGCACCTGTGCAATCATACGCAGTATGCGGGTGGTGAGGTCGCGCGCGGTGGCGTAGCTGGTGACGCGCGCGCGCAGATCCTTCGCCTTGCCGATATAGAGCACACGCCCATCCGCCCCGATCATGCGGTAGACGCCCGGCGCACGCGGCATGTCGAGGAGCGCCGCGCGGATAGCGTCCGCGCCGAGGATCGGCGTATTCATACCGCAGGCCGCTTGGTGGCAAGACCGAAACCCGCCGCGAGGGAAATGGTTTGCCCGGTCACGCCCGGGCTGGCGCGCAGGAAATCAATCGCCGCGCAGACTTCGTGTGTAGAGCTGTTGCGTTTGAGCGGCGCTTGGCTCGCAAGCCGCGCATACATCGCCTCCGTTTCACGTGCATTCGGCAACGTCGGCGCGAGGGCAATCACGTTCGCGCGGGCGCGCGGCGCCACGGCGGCGGCGAGCAGGTCGATGACGGATTCCCACGCCAGTTTACTCACCGCGTAGGTGAAAAATTCTGGCGCGATGCTCCAGCCTTTGCTGCCATCCCCCAGCACAATAATATCCCCCGCCACTCCCGCCGGCAGCTGCGCGAGGAAGCCCTGCGCCAGCAGCAGCGGCGCTTCGAGGTTGACCGCGAGATGGCTGCGCAAACCCCGTGCCGTCGCGCTCGCAATATCGTCGCGCATAAACCGCGCGGCATTATGAATCAGCGTCGTCACTTCTGGCAGCCCCTGCCAAAAATGCGCGAGCGTATCGGTGTCCTCCAGGTCGGCCATCACCAGCGTCACCGTCGCCCCATGCGCCGCGCGCAAATCGGCGGCGAGCGCCTCAGCCTCCGCCTTCGAATTGTGATAGTGCAGCACCAAATCATGGCCGTGCGCCGCGAGATGCCGCGCGATCTCCGCCCCGATGCGTACCCCGGCGCCGGTAATCAATGTGGTGGGTTTTTTCATGTGTTGCACTGCCTATTGAATTTGAAAATAAAGCATGCATCCGCCATGTTCTGGCCCTATGGCAGCAAGGTGATAATAATCTGTGGTGCCCGGAAGATCATCGCAATCTGCTTTTGTATCTCCACGCATCGCCCCTGTTGCAGCTTTTCCATCATCTAGTTTTGTATCCAAAAGGAACGCTTCACGAGCAGTTAAGTTGGGATGTTCTATCAAAAACTGATTGGATGTTGAAGGCAGCGACCCCATCACCAACCAAAGCCCATTGGGTGGAACACCTTCGACAGCTGTAAAATCAGCATCCTGCCCATCTGCAGAAATATCCCAATAGGCAGATGGGAATCGTGATTTGAAGCTATTAGTAGCGCTGAGCGCAACCACATTATGGCCCAATATGGTCAAGACCGTCCCGCTTCCGTCATAACCACCCACAATCAGTTCCGACCGTACGAGATGTTCCCATGCCTTTACGTTCTCACCCAAATCAAGTCTATCAATGCTGCCATTCCCATCGCCATTACAGCCTGTAGCTATGGTTGTTGTATCTGTCCCGCAGCTTGCAGTCCAAAAGGAAAATGCATTCGGTATATCGCCCGGAAGGGCCAGGTATTTTTCCTTGAACGTGCCAATCGCGCTCTCAAGCTTATTTTTCTCTATGCCGAGTGCATTCAATTGGCTGGCGCGAACGAGGTCTTTTCCCACCAGCACCCCGCCCACTAACAAGCCGATGACGACCAATACAATCGACACTTCCACCAGCGTAAACCCTTGCTGCCTAGAACGCATCCTCGCCCCCTTGATTTTACTAGTCGCCTCAAACTACCAATATTTTTCTGGCACCACCATACGTAATCGCGCAGCATGAGTCCTCAATATCCCATGCGCGCCGGAAGCGAAAGCGGGATTTCTAGGCTCTAGGCTATCGCTGCCGGAGAGTCTGCCCTAGATAAAATCTGCGCGTCAGCGCTGAATGATAAAATAAAGCGTACAATATCCGGTGAAATCGGCGCCAAGGCTGACAGCGTTATAATAATCCGTTCCATTATCATTACAATCTGCGGCAGCGTCGCCGCGCATATTTCCTGTATTGGCCTTCCCATCATCGGTTTTTTGATCCAGAACCAGTGCTTCACCGACCGACAAGGTAGAAAGAGAATTAAGACGCCCACCATTTGCGGGCGAAGGAAGCGCGCCCATTTGGAAATAGATCCCCGTGTCCGGAACGGGTGAGCCATTAACCGCCACATCAGTCAGATCACTTACGGCCATCCAATATCCTTCTGGGAATTTGGAAGAGGGTGAGTTATCTGGCGTCATGCCGATGCGGCCGAAGCCATCATCAACACCCACAGCGCCGTAGTTCTTGTTTGAGATCATTCCCGCCGCCGCCAAATGCTCCCAGAATTTTACATTCTCACCGAGGGCAGTAAATAACCGCGTATCGCCATCCCCATTACAACCGAGAATCTGATCTGTCGTATTGGTACCGCATGCATCACCGAAAAAATCATGCGCTCTTGCCATATCTCCGGGCAAGGCATTGTATTTAGACTGGAACGCATACATCGCCGCGATGTAGGAATCGCGCTCTTTCAAAATCGCATTCAGCTGCGACGAGCGAATCATCGTCTGCCCGACCAGCACGCCGCCCACGATGAGGCCGATAATCACCAGCACAATGGCCAGCTCCACCAACGTAAAGCCTTGGGTCTTTTTTATAACCATAGAAAGATGTTTCCTTGATCGGCGCCAGACGACGATGGTACTAAAAATGGATCAAATAGCCATGATTTAATGCAAAAATCATCACTCCCCGCTGGACTCCGGGCGCATGAGGCCTTATAAACACATGCCATGAAACTCATCGCCGGAAATAGCAACGCCCCCCTCGCCGCCGCCGTGGCGCAGCATCTTGGTGTGCCGCTCACCTCCGCCAGCATCCGCCGTTTCTCGGATCAGGAAATTTTCGTCGAGGTGAAAGAAAACGTGCGTGGGGAGGATGTATTCCTCATCCAGTCCACCTCCGCCCCTGCGAATGAAAACCTGATGGAGATGATGATCACGCTTGATGCGCTCAAGCGCGCGAGTGCGCGGCGCGTCACCGTCGTCATCCCCTATTTCGGCTATGCCCGGCAAGACCGTAAACCCGGCCCGCGCACGCCGATCACCGCCAAGCTGGTCGCCAACCTCATCACCACCGCGGGTGCCAACCGGGTGCTGACGGTCGACCTGCATGCCGGGCAAATCCAGGGCTTTTTCGATATTCCGCTGGACCATTTATACGCGCGCCCGGTCATCGTGGCTGACATCAAGCAGCAATTCGCGGCTGATATTGCCAATGTCATGGTCGTCTCGCCGGACGTGGGCGGCGTGGTGCGCGCGCGGTCGCTGGCCGGGAAAATCGGTGCCGACCTTGCGATTGTCGATAAGCGGCGCGAGCGCGCGGGCGTGTCGGAAGTCATGAACATCATCGGCGAGGTGGAAGGGCGCGACTGCATTCTGTTCGACGACATCGTGGATACCGCGGGCACGCTCTGCAACGCGGGCGACGCGCTGCTCGCCAAGGGCGCCAAGTCCGTCTCGGCCTACGTCACCCACGGCGTGCTTTCCGGCCCCGCCATCGAGCGCGTCGCCGCCTCGAAGCTCAAATCCCTCGTTGTCACGGATTCCATCATCCCTACCGAGGCCACGAAGGCGTGCAAAAACATCCGCATCCTCAGCATCGCCCCCCTCCTCGCCGAAGGCATCCGCCGCATCTCGGAAGAAAGCTCCGTCAGCAGTTTGTTTGATTAGGGGTTATTTGCGCGCAGGCACGGGAGCCTGCTCTTTACTCTCTGGCGTTTTGGAAATGACGGGTTGAGATAATTCACCCAAATCTCCGGCACAAAAATGAGCCGGCTCATAAATGTTAGGCACGTACTCGCCCTTGCCGGGTTTAGGCATCACGCAATGCGGGTCGATATGGTATACGGTTTGTGCATTCTTATAATCTCCGCGCCAGGGCTCATCCGGAAAATGTTTGCGCATGAAGACATCTGTGTAGTTGGTTGCATCATACTCTGTTAGGGGCACACCCTTCTTTCGCATCGTGCTCTTAAATCCTCCGAGCCGCACATCAAACTGATCTGCCGGTATACCAATCCGCTCCGAGACCTCTGCCAAAAAAGCGTTATGGTTCTTTTTTTCCTCCTGATAGAGGAACCCTAATTGCTCTTCTTCAGTAAGTACTCTAAACGCCGGGTTCTCCCAAAGCGCCTGCATCCACTCGGCCAATACAGCGCGATAGGTTTGGTAAATCGCATATTTCTGCTCCAGCCCAAGTGTGGGGGCCTTCACTTTTCGCGCATCATTCAATTCGCTTGGGTCTGCACCATGGAATAATTCATGTACCACAATACCAATCGCAGAAACCTGTTTTGAACCGCTGGGCGTATCTACATAGAGTGTTCTGAGCTCACGATGATTCACAATGACAGAAGAGGAGTGCCGCCGCCCTTCAGAAGTCTCATACATCAAGGTACGCAACTGCGACCCCGGCTCCTTCTGTGTGTCTTCATCGGATTCTGGATCACGAAACTCATGCGAGGAATAAATGGTCATCTTTGCTTCTCCGCACTTTGCGTGCGCCGCCTTGATCAGCGATTCTCCGTCTTCGCCCGTCGCCGCGATCCGATCAAGCGCCTGCTCAACAAGCAGCTTGTCCACACCAAGCGCATCAGAAACCACAAGATAAGCACGCCAATTAAATGGTTCTGACATGTTCCCTCACACTCAATCTGTCCATCCTACCAAAGAATCGTTAAGATTTCATGACCAAACCGCACTAACTTAGCCGAATCCCACGCTTGACAGCCCATACGGCTATCGCTATAAGTCCCCACCTTTTGGCAGCAACAGAAAATAATTATTACAAGAAATCAAGGAGATACCCCATGAAAGCGGCGATTCAATTCAAGGCAGAACCACGCCCCGCAGCAGGTAAAGGCGCCGCCCGCGCCGCGCGCCGCAGCGGTTTTGTGCCCGTTAACGTCTACGGCAAAGGCAAAAGCAACGTCAGCGCGAACGTCGAAGCGCGCGTGCTCAGCAACGAATATTTCCGCGGCGGCTTCATGAATAAAATCGTGTCGCTCAGCTTGGATGGCAAAGAAATTTTCGCCATCCCGCGCGACATCCAGCTCAACCCGGTCTCGGACAAGATCGAACACGCGGATTTCCTCGCGGTGGACGACAAGTCGGTCGTAAAAGTATTCGTGCCCGTGCACTACACCAACACCGATAAATCCGTCGGCATCAAGCGCGGCGGCGTGCTCAACATCGTGGCGCACAAGGTGGAACTGCTTTGCCCCGTGGCCAGCATCCCGGCATCGCTCGAAATCGACGTAGCCACGCTCGATATCGGTAGCTCGATCCAGCTCAGCGGCGTCACTCTGCCCAAGGGCATTGCCTCGGCCGTAAAAAGCCGCGACATCACCCTCGCCTCCATCGCCGGTCGTGCGAAAGAGGAAGCGGAAGTGCCGACCGCAGCACCGGTGGCTGGTGCCGTGCCGTCGACCAAAGCAGCCGCGGCGGATGCCGCCGCAGCAGCGGCTCCGGCAGCGGGCAAAGACGGTAAAGCCGCCGCAAAACCCGCCGCGAAGAAATAAGCGCTTCGCGCCACCCTCGCTTTTCATGAGGCCTTTATGTGGCTCATTGTCGGTCTAGGGAATCCCGGGGCTGAATACGCCGCGACGCGCCATAATATCGGCTTCATGGCGGTTGATTGCGTCGCGCCCGCAGGCGTCAGCTTCACCAAGAAATTCCACGGCGAATGCGCGCAGATGACCCTCGGCGGTGAATCGCTGCTGCTGCTCAAGCCGCAGACCTTCATGAACCTCTCCGGCAAATCCGTGCAGGCGGCGATGGCGTTTTATAAACTGCCGCCCTCGCAACTAATTGTCATCCATGACGAGATCGATCTGCCACTGGGGAAACTGCGCATCAAAAAAGCTGGTGGCGCGAACGGCCATAACGGCCTCAAGGATATCGACGCCATGGTGGGGCAGGATTACTGGCGCATCCGCCTCGGCGTAGGCAGACCAACCGACCAACGCCCCGCGGCCGACTATGTGCTCGCGCGCTTTGCCAAAGACGAAGAGCCGCTGCTCACCAAAACCCTCGCCGCGCTGGCCGAGCATCTGCCGCTTTTCTGGCAGCACTCGCCGGAAACGCTTGCCAGCAAGGTCGCCGCCACGCTAAACCCACCCCCAGTTAAGGTGAAAAAAGAACCCACACCTGAATCCACCGAGAAATCGGAATAACATTCACTGCGAGGCCAGTAGGCCTCGCCAGACGACAAATGAAAGAGCCTCCCCATGGGATTTAATTGCGGAATTGTTGGTCTGCCGAATGTCGGCAAATCCACCCTGTTCAACGCGCTGCTGAGCCAGCAGGCGGCGGAAGCGGCGAACTACCCGTTCTGCACGATTGAGCCGAACGTAGGCCGCATCGCCGTGCCGGACGATCGCCAGCTGAAGCTCGCCGAAATCGCTAAATCCGCGACCATCATCCCCAACCAGCTCGAATTTGTCGACATCGCCGGCCTCGTGCGCGGCGCGAGCAAAGGCGAGGGGCTCGGCAACAAATTCCTCGCCCATATCCGCGAGGTGGATGCAGTGATGTATGTGCTGCGCTGCTTTATCGACGACGACATCACCCATGTCGAAGGCTCCGTTGACCCGCTGCGCGACGCGGAAATCATCGAGCTCGAACTCACGATTGCCGATCTTGAAAGCCTCGAAAAACGCGTCGACAATAACGCGAAAAAAGCCAAGGGTGGCGACAAGGAAGCACAAGCACTGGTGACGCTGGCCGAGCCGATTCTGGCGCTGCTGCGTGAGGGCAAACCGGCGCGCCTCTATAAGCCTGCGGATCGCGAGGAAGCCAAGCGCGTGCGCGCGCTTCAGCTGCTCACCAGCAAGCCCGTCATGTATATTTTAAACGTCGATGAAGGCAGCGCCGCCACCGGCAATGCGCTTTCCGAAACCGCGATGAAAATGGCCAAGGAAAAAGGCGCGGATGCGGTCATCATCTCCGCCAAAATCGAATCCGAAATGGCGGGGCTGACCGACGCGGAGAAGAACGAATTCCTCGCCGATCTCGGCCTCAAAGAAACCGGCCTGACGAGCATCGTCCGCACTGGCTTCAAACTGCTCGATATTCTCACCTTCTTCACCATCGGGCCGAAAGAGGCGCGGGCGTGGACGGTGCGTCGCGGCGCCACCGCGCCGGAGGCGGCCGGGGTCATCCATACCGATTTCGAAAAAGGCTTCATCCGCGCCGAAACCATTGCGGCCGCCGACTATATCGCCCTTGGCGGTGAGCAGGGCGCGAAGGAAGCGGGCAAACTCCGCCTCGAGGGCAAAGACTACCTCGTGCAGGACGGCGACGTATTCCATTTCAGGTTTAATGTGTAATCGATTCTTGAAGGGGGCTCTTTGCCCCCTTCGCAACTTCGTTGCTGACCTCAGCCGCTACGCGGCTCGCCATGCAAGGCTACGCACGAATAAACCGTTGTGCGTCGTTCGCCATCTGTGCGATACTGCTCACGACTCACCACGCATCCCTCACCATTTGACCATGCTCAAACGCCTACTCTCCTGGCTTTTCCTTGCGGCGCTGCTTTATTACGCGGCAAGCGCCGTACAGTCACCTGCGCCCATGGTGCCGCTCACCACCGAGGCCGAAGCGCCGCTCACCACGGCCGAGAAATACCCGGCGCTACGCAAAGCGACCGATATCGAACGCTGGAAACGCGCACTCAATCCGGATTATGCGGCAGCGAAAAAAGGCGCGGCAAAATAAGTGCCAAGGCACTCTCTAAAACGCGGTCGGCGCCGGCTCTATGGCTTTCACCGCACTCCCCTCGATGCGAATAATGGCGAGGCCACGCTCTGCCATGCCGGTGGGAAGCATCCGAAACAGCCCGTTGGCCGGCCCCATGAAACCGGTGGGGTTGGTGAGCGCATCGCCCGCATAAGGCCGCCCGGTCACCGCGAGCGCGACAGCCAGCGCTACCGCATCGTAAGCGAGGCTGGCGATGCGTGGCGGCGCACTGCTATACGTCGCCTGATAACGGCTTTCGAATTTTGCGGTCAACTCCGGCGGGCTCGAGGCAAACCACGCCCCGTCGAGATTCACTTTGCGCCGCAGTTGCACATCGTCCCACAAGCCCGTGCCAAGAAATTGCACGCTCGTAGGTGTCACGCCGCGCGAGCCAAGTGCGCGGAGAATAGTCTCAAGCGGCGCCCCACCCTCGGCAATGAGAATTGCGTCGAATGCCGGACGGCCATTTTCACTCGGCAGGGGGCCAAGAATTTTATCTAGCCCCACCGCTTGTGGTGGATACTGTATTTCTGCGACGAGCTTCACCCCTACATTAGCAGCGGCGGTGCGCGCAGCAGTGAAGACTTCGTCGCCCAGCACCGATTTTGGTGCGAGCACGACAATCCGTTTTTTGCCGTGGGCGAGGGCGTAATTCACCACCCGAAAGGTTTGTTCTTGCGGCGAGAACCCGAGCATATAGCGCCCCGGTGCCGCGCGGTCGCGGTTGTTCGAGAAGCTCAGCACCGGAATATTTTTTGCTGCCGCAATGGGCGCGATCACTTCTGTCGTTTCACCAAACACCGGGCCGATAAACAGCTCCGCCCCGGCGGCGACCGCTTCTTCCGCAGCCTTGCGCGCCAGCTCTGGCGAATCGCCCGTATCTTTTGAAATCAGCTCCACTTTCACTTCCTGAAGCTTGCGCGAAAGCTGCGCGTATTTATCGAACAAGGCCACGCTTGCGGCGTTTTGCAGGGCGCGGCCAATTTCCCCATTGCGCCCGGTCAGCGGCAGAAGCAGCGCCACTTTCACCGTTTTGCGCGTGGGCACCACCACCGCACCGCTGCCCATTGCAGAGGCTACCGGTGCCGCGCTGGTCATGCCACGGATACTATATTGCGGCTGGTCCGGTGTCAGCGAACGCCCGCTCACCGGCGCGCGCTGTGGCTCCGCCACCTGCGCCATCGCGCCCGCAGCAATCAGGGCAATCAGCAACAAGGCGCCAATCGCAATGACATAGATTTTTTTCATTCCGTCTCCCACGTCCTCCGTTGTTGCATATTCCATACCATGTTGCACGCCGATGCCAAACAACACTTTCACCCACCACCTCACCCGTGCTAGAAAACGGCATGAACGATATTTCTTCACGCAAAGGCGAACTGTTTCTGGTCGCAACGCCCATCGGCAATCTGGGCGATATCACGCTGCGCGCGCTCGAAACCCTCAAATCCGCCGACCGCATCGCCTGCGAGGATACGCGGGTGAGCGGCGGGCTGCTGCATCATTACGGCATCAAAATGCCGCTCATGTCCTACCACGCGCATAACGAAGCGGAGGCGACGGAAACCCTCCTCGCCGCGCTGATGGCGGGCGACCGTGTGGCGCTGATTTCCGACGCAGGCACGCCGCTGCTGTCGGACCCCGGCGCGCGGCTTGTTGCCGCTACCATCGCTGCGGGCATTCGTGTCACCCCCATTCCGGGCGCGAGTGCGCTGCTTTCCGCCGTCACCATCGCCGGGCTACCGGCCGAGCAATTTTTCTATGCCGGATTTCTGCCGAGTAAGTCCACTGCGCGACGGGCGGCGCTCACCGCGCTTGCCACCATTCCCACCACGCTGGTGTTTTACGAAGCGCCCCACCGCCTCACCGACACGCTGGCCGACCTAGAGGCCGCGTTCGGTGATCGCCCCGCCGCCGTCGCGCGCGAGCTGACCAAGCTCTACGAAGAATGCCGCCGCGCGCCGCTTAGCGTACTCCTCGCCCATTACACCGCCACCCCTGCAAGGGGGGAATGCGTGATTGTGGTGGCCGGTGCCGCCCCCGCCGCCGCGATGGACGACGATGCAATTGATGCCGCCCTCACCGAGGCCATGAAAACCCAGCGCCTGAAAGACGCCGTGGCAGAAGTCGCCAAAAACTCCGGCCGCGCCAAAAGCGACGTCTACGCGCGGGCACTGGCGCTTAAGGACGGGGCATGACGAGCCAAAAACACCGCCGCTCCCACCGTAGTGGCTTGCTCGCGGAGTGGCTGGCGCTCGCCTATTTCACCCTCAAAGGCTACTGGCTGGTGGCGTGGCGCTACAAAACCCCGGTGGGAGAGATTGACCTGATTCTAAAACGCGGGCGGCGGCTCATCTTCGTCGAGGTGAAGGCCCGCGCGGATGCAGACGATGCCGCCCATGCCGTCCACGCCAAAAACCAGTCGCGTGTGGTGCGCGCAGCACAGCACTACCTCGCCAGTCACCCGCGATACGCCCAGCACGAAGTTCGGTTCGACGTTTGCCTCATCGCGTGGTATCAGTGGCCGAAGCATCTACCGAATGCGTTTTCCTGAGGAGTCTATTATGCGCCGTTTTCTGCTGCTTGCTACGCTACCTTTCCTGCTCAATGCCTGCGCGGGCGCTGTCATCAGCGCGGGCACGGAGGTGGCGGTTTCCGCGGCCGAGAACCGCAGCGCTGGCCGCAAGGTCGATGACAAACTGCTCTATGCCGATGTCATGCGCCAGTTTGCCGAGGCAGACAAAACCAACCTGATCGGCGACGTCAACATCAACACCCGCTTTGCGCGCGTCATGCTCACTGGCACGGTTGATAATCAGCAAACCGCCGACACCGCCGTGGCGCTAGCCTGGAAAGCCAAGGGTGTCGAAGAAGTCATCAACGAACTGGTGGTCGATCCCAACGCCAACCTACTCACTACCGCGGGCGACTCGCTCGTCAAACGCAATGTCGAGGCGCGACTGCTCATCACCAAAGATGTCTGGGTCATCAACTATTCCATCGACGTGCAAAACGGCGTGGCCTACCTCATCGGCCGCGTGAAAGATCAGGGCGAGCTCGACCGTGTGCTGGGCGTGTGCCGCACCACCAAGGGCGTGAAGCGCGTGGTCAGCCATCTGCAAATCAATACGGATGAAAATCTTGCCCCGGCGGGAACGTCGAGCACCCCGTCGCCGCACCCAGCGGGTAGCAGCACATCCTCCACCAGCAGCGCGGGCGGCAATACCAGCGGCACCCTCACCCCGCTCGACCAGATCGAGGTCAGCCCGAACAGCCCGGCCAGCGGCGGCTACTAATGCATATCGCCGTGCAGATGGACCACCCCGCGCGGCTCAACCCCGTGGGCGATACCAGCTTCATGCTGATTGAAGAAGCGGCGCGGCGTGGCCACACAGTCTATTTCTACGAAGCGCCGATGTTAAGCTGGCGCGAGAGCGCCCTCACCGCACCGCTCGCGCCCATCACGCTCGACTTCAGCCAAACCCCGTGCTGGCAGCTGGGCGAGGCCGTGAGCCGCCCCCTCGCTGAAATGAACATCGTGCTGATGCGGCAAGACCCGCCGTTTGACATGGGCTACATCACCGCCACGCATTTGCTAGAGCAGCTTCCGCCAGAAGTTCTAGTTTTAAATCACCCGAAGGGTGTTAGGAATGCCCCGGAGAAATTATCGAGCCTCGCCTTCGCGCGCTTCATGCCGCCGACGCTCATCAGCCGCGACGCTGTGGAAATCCACGCTTTCATCAAAGCCTGCGGCCACGTCGTTGCCAAGCCGCTTTACGGCTATGGCGGGCGCGGCGTGTTCAAGCTCTCGGCCGAGGACAGCAACATCGACACGTTGCTTGAGCAATGGTCGGAGCAGTCGCGCGAGCCGCTGATGTGGCAGCAATTCCTGCCCGAAGTCGCGCGCGAGGATAAACGGATTCTGTTCGTTCACGGCAAGGTCGAAGCCGTGTTTGGCCGCGTGCCCGCGGAGGGTTCCATCCGCGCCAATATGCGCGTGGGCGGTGTGCCCGTCGCCGCCACCCTCACTCCGAAGCAGGAAGAAATCTGCGCCGCGCTCGCGCCCTTCCTCATTGCCGAAGGGTTGGCGCTTGCGGGTATCGACGTCATCGGCGACTGGCTGACGGAGATCAACGTCACCTCGCCCACGGGACTACGCGCCGCCGAGCGCCTCTACGGCAAAAACCTCGCCGCGACGTTTTGGGATGGGGTGGGCGCGTAGGGAATCTGGAATCTAGTTAACACGTCAGCGGAATCTTAACTCTTTCTTAACCAATTCCCGCTATACTCAACCCATGGTCGAGCAATTCTCTGCCGTGGGGGTGCATATTCCCCCGGCAATAGTCCCCGTCCTCCCCGCCGCGGCGCAGCAATGCGAGCCGCCACCATCCACTGTGATGCATCATGTCGATATCGCCGCACATGCCCTTGCCGCCCCTACCGCGGGCGATGCGGTTGCCTTGCTTTCCTATGCCAATCCGCATCTCTGCGACAGCGCTAAGCCTTTGCCTTCCCTTGCAGATAATGCTGCGACTGCAGCGGCGCTCGCCGTCATTCGCATGGCGCAGCTGCTCACGGAAGATGCGGCGGGGAGCAGCCGCGCGGATCGGCATTTTCGTGCCCTGATCGAGCAAACGCCGGGCAGCTGGTCGGCCATCGCCGCGCAAATCGCGCCCTACACGCCCGAGGATGCACGTTTTGCCCGCCGCCATATCCGCGACACGCTTGTGTTGCGCCTCGAACGGAACGAAGACAGCCCGGAATTTCAGGAAGTGCTCGCCTATCTGTTTGATAACCGCACTTTGCCGGAAATGTTGGCGGGTGCGCATCAATGGCGCTGCGAACCACATCGCGGCCTCGCACTCTTCAAAGACGAAAGCCGCACCGCCAACCTCGAAGTGCTGATTCGCCTCAACCGTCAGCACAACAGCCGCCGCGGACTGAGCTGGTAAACAGCCTATTTCACTCCCTCTATTTTTTGCGTTTTTTCCTTTCACTTTTTGCCCAAGTCGGCGTAAGGAGGCGTAGGGATTTAAACTGAAATATCAGGAGTGTTACCATGGCTGTTTCTGCATCGCTTGCAACCCAACGTAAAAGCGCACGCGAGGGCAATTACAGCTCGCTCCACCAGCAGCGCATCGCGGCGATTGTGGCGGCAGCGCCGAAGGGCACCAGCCCGGCGCGCAAACAGTTTATCGAAAATTTCTACGCGCATTCGACGCTGCTCAACCTCGACAGCCAGACGCCCGCGCGCGCGGCGGATATTGCGCTCGCCGCGGAGAAATTCTACGCCACCCGCCCGGGCAAAGCGGCCCCCAAAATCAGCGTGCTGCCGATCACGGTGAAAGACGGCGCGCGCAGCCTCACCCGCACGCAGGTGATGGCGCTGAACACCGACATGCCGTTTCTGGTGGATTCGCTGACGGGGCTGTTCACCTCACTCGGCCTCTCCATCCACCTCATCTGCCACCCCATTCTCACCACCGCGCGCGACGCCAAAGGCAACGCCGTAGCGGGGAAAAACGGCAACGCCGAATCGCTGATTTATGTTGAGCTCTCGCCGCTGCCGACCACGCTGTCGCCCAAGCAGCTCACCGCGAAAATGGAACATGTGCTCGATCACGTCGCCGCTGCGGTGGCCGACTGGCGGGTGATGCGCGACCGCGTGCCTGCCCTCGCCGAAGAATATAAACGCACACTCCCCGGCGTCGCGGCCGAAGACCTCGCCGAGATGCGCGACCTGCTCAACTGGCTGGCGAGCAACCATTTCGTCTTCCTCGGCATGGCGAATTTTGTGGCGAAGGGCGAGAAGCTCGCGCTGGATAAATCTTCCGCACTTGGCATCTATAAACTGCCACCGGACAGTGACGTGACGGGCGTGGAAGACGCAGCGCACCCTATCGCGCATGATATTATCAATGTGCTCAAAGCCTCGGCCTTCTCACTCGTGCATCGCCACACGCCGATGGATCTGATCGTGGTGCGCCGTTTCGATGCGAAGGGAAAATTCGCGGGCGAGCTGCGCATGCTCGGCCTGTTTACCTCGACCGTGTACTACCGCGAAACGCAGAACATTCCGTTCCTGCGCCGCAAATCGGCGAGCATCATGAAGCGTGCGGGCTTCAACCCATCCAGCCACTCGGGCAAATCGCTCAAAGCCATTCTCGAATTCCTGCCGCGCGACGAACTGTTCCAGCTCGACGAAGACCGCCTCTTCCAGACCGTGATGGGCATCGTGTCGCTGGATGAAAAACCGCAGGTGAAACTCTTCGTCCGCCCGGATCAATTCGGCCGCTTCGTCAGCGCGATGGTCTATGTGCCGCGTGAACGTTTCTCCTCCAGCCTCCGCGAAGAAATCATCCGCATTCTGGAGCGCGCTTATGCCGGGCGCTCGAGTACGTTCTACACACAAATCACCGAGTCGCCACTCGCGCGCCTGCATGTGCTGATCGAAACCACGCCGGGCAAAATTCCGAACGTGGATGAAGGCGAACTTGAATATCAAATCTCCAGCCGTGCCAGCATTTTCACCGATGCGCTGCGCGACGCCATCAACAGCCTGTTTGGCGACGCCAAAGGCCCGGCGATTTTCCAAAGCTTCGCCACCGCATTTCCGGCGGCTTATATCAACAGCACCAACGCGCAAGCGGCCGCGCATGATATTCGCCATGTGCTCAGCTGCGAATCGGGCGACGGGCTGGCCGTGGCGCTGTTCCGCCCCACGGGTGCGGAGGGTAACCATCTGCATCTCAACTGCTTCACGCACGACATGAATTCCGAGCTGTCGGCCATCATCCCTAGCCTCGAACATATGGGCGCGACGGTGATCGACGCGACGCCCTACACCATCACGCCGCACACGCCGCTGAAGCCCGTGCTGCTGCGCAACTTCACCCTGCGCGTGGCGGGGGCGGATGCCCTCAACCTCGCGGAGAACAAGGCGCGGATCGAGGAAGCGATCAGCAATATTTGGCGCGGTAAAACGGATGACGACGCGTTCAACGCGCTCATTTTCTCCGCTGGCCTCACCTCGCGCGAGGTGGAAATTGTGCGGGCCTATGCGCGCTACATGCAGCAGCTCGTCTTCCCTTATAGCCAAAGTTTCATCGCCGGTGCGCTCAGCAATCACCCCGAACTCGCACGCGCACTGGTCAACCTGTTCGCCGCGCGCTTCAACCCCTCCGCCAGCAAAGGGCGCGAGACCGCTTCGGCGAAACTGAAAGCTGGCATCGAGGCCGCGCTCGAATCCATCACCAACCTCGCGGAAGACCGCATCATCCGCCAGTTCCTCGCGCTGATGATGGCGACTTTGCGCACCAACTTCTACCAGACGGACAAAAACGGCGCGCCGAAATCCTATCTCTCGATGAAGATTCAGTCGAGCGCGGTGCCGGAAATGCCGCTGCCGATTCCGCATGTCGAGGTCTTCGTCACCTCGCGGCGGATGGAAGGCGTGCATCTGCGCGGCGGTTCGGTCGCGCGCGGTGGTCTGCGCTGGTCGGATCGTCCGGAAGATTTCCGCACCGAAGTGCTGGGGCTGATGAAAACGCAGCAGGTGAAAAACGCCGTCATCGTACCACAAGGCGCGAAGGGCGGGTTCATTCTCCGCCAGCCGCCGGCGGATCGCGACGCGTTCCAGGCCGAGGGCGTGGAATGCTACAAAACCTTCCTGCGTGGCTTGCTGGATATTACCGACAACATCGTCGGCACCAAAATTGTGCCTCCGCAAAATGTCGTTCGGTATGACAATGACGATCCGTACCTCGTCGTCGCGGCGGATAAAGGCACGGCGACTTTCTCCGATACGGCGAACGGCATCTCGGCCGAATATGGGTTCTGGCTGGGGGACGCGTTCGCGTCCGGCGGCTCGGTCGGGTACGACCACAAAGTCATGGGCATCACCGCGCGTGGCGGCTGGGTGTCGGTGGAGCGTCACTTCCGCGAAATGGGGCGCGATATCGGCCCCGTCGTGCTCAATTACGACGACGCGGCGGCCAAGAAAACCCCGCGTAACGAAGCGCAGGAATTCACCTGCGTCGGCATCGGCGATATGTCGGGCGACGTGTTCGGCAACGGCGCGCTGCTCAACAAAAACATGCGCCTCGTCGCGGCATTCAACCATCGCCATATCTTCATCGACCCAACGCCGGATGCGGCGGCGAGCTACGCCGAACGCGCGCGCATGTTCAAGCTGCCGCGCAGCAACTGGACGGATTACAACGCCAAGCTCATCAGCAAAGGCGGCGGCATTTTCGAACGCGCGGCGAAATCCATCACCCTCACGCCGGAAATGCAAACCGTGCTTGGCACCAAAGTGAGCAAGGCGACGCCGGACGAACTGATCCGCATCATCCTCAAAGCGCCGGTCGATTTATTGTGGAACGGCGGCATCGGCACCTATGTGAAAGCCGCGAGCGAAACGCATGAGTCGGTGGGCGACCGCGCCAACATCAACCTGCGCATCAACGGCAACGAGCTGCGCGCCAAAATTCTCGGCGAGGGCGGGAACCTCGGCTTCACTCAACGCGGGCGTATTGAATACGCGCGCACCGGCGGCCGCATCAACACGGATGCGATCGACAATTCCGGCGGGGTGGATTGCTCCGATCACGAGGTGAATATCAAGATCGCTTTCGTCGGCAGTATGGCTGCCAAGCGCATCACACTCAAAGCACGCGACGCTCTGCTCAAAAAGATGACGGATAATGTGTCCGACCTCGTGCTGCTCGACAACCGTCTGCAAACGCAGGCCGTGTCGATCGGCCAGATGCAGGGCACCGCGCTGCTCGAACCAGCCTCGCAACTGATGACGCATCTCGAGCGCGAGGGCTTCCTCAACCGCGACGTCGAAGCGCTGCCCGACAGCAAGCAACTTGCGGAGATGAAGAGCGCGAAGCTCGGCCTCACCCGGCCGGAAATCGCGGTGCTGCTCGCCTATGCGAAAATGGCCTTCTTCCGCGACATCAAGGATTCCAAACTGTTGGATGCGCCCTATTTCGAGGCGGATCTGCTGCGTTATTTCCCGACCGCGATGCAGAAGGAATTCGCGGCCGATATCAAATCGCACCGCCTGCGCCGCGAGATCGTGGCGACGATGGTGACCAACTCGATCATCAACCGCACCGGCTTTTATTTCGCGCATAGCCTGATGCAGGCGACGGGGCTGCCCGCGGCGGATGTGGCACAAGCCTACATCGCCACGCGCGACGCATTCGGCCTGCGTTCGCTCTGGGCGGAGATCGAGTCGCTCGATGGTAAAATCAACGCCGCGCATCAGGCCGCGCTGTTTGCGAAACTCACCGGCTTCATTGAACATAATTGCCGTTGGTTCCTCGCCAACATCCCGCAGCCGATGAAGATTGCGGACGTGGTCGCGGCCTACGGCCCCGGCATCCGCGACCTTGAAAAACAAGCAGACAAGCTGATGAATACGCAAGCGCGCGCCGCGTTCGACGCACAAGTGGCCGCACTCACCGGGACCGGTGTACCCGCCGCGCTCGCCCGCCGCATCGCCACGCTCGAGGTGATGAAAGCCGCGTGCGACGTGATCGACCTCGCCCGCCGCAGCAAGAAGCCGCTCGCCGAAGTCGGCCGCATCTACTTCGCGTTCGGCGACATGCTGAAACTCGCCTGGCTGCGCGACAGTGCGGAGCAGCTCTCGGCGGATAATTACTGGCAGCAGCTCGCCGTCAAATCGCTCGGGGTGGAATTCTACGCCGCGCAACGCCGCCTCACCGAAAGCGCCATCGCGCGCCTCGGCCGTGGCAAGGGCGACATCGCCGCTGCGTGGGAGAAAGCGAATGCCGAGGCGCTGAACCGCCACAGCCATTTCATCGGCGACCTGCGCGCGCAACCCGCGCTCGACTACCCGATGCTGATCGTGGCACTGCGTCAGGTACAGGCGATCACGGGGGCATGATTGCATGCCCCCACGCTTCAAACTCCCGCCGCTGAATTTCCTCGCCATCCTGCATGATGCGTCGATGGCGGGGGCGAGTTTTATCCTCGCGCTCTATCTGCGCTTGGGGAATCGCACTTGGGAGCATGCGCAGAGCTACTTCATCGAGAGCACGCTCGTTTTTGTCGCCCTCACCCTCGGCGCGCTGCTCTATTGGCGCGCCTATCGCCATCTTTGGCGCTATACTTCACTTACCGATCTGATGGTCATCGCCCGCGGCACCAGCATCGCGCTGCTGCTTTTTTACATCGCGCTCTTCACCTTTATGCGGCTCGAACATGTGCCGCGTTCGGTGCCATTCATTCACTGGATGACGGCGATGCTCTGCCTCATGGGCCCGCGCGTGGCGTGGCGGCTGCTGCATGACCGCGCGCTGATCGACCGCCTGCTCGGTCGTGGCAGCGCGCAGGTGGATGTGCTGCTGATCGGCGCAACGCCGCAGGCGGAAATGTTCATCCGTGAATCCACCCGCAGCGTCGATTTCCCTTACCGCGTCGTCGGGCTGATCGATAACGACCCGCGCCAGCGTGGCCGCGAAATCCAGCATGTGCGCATCTATGGCAGCGCGGCGGATATCGACTATGTGCTGCGCAAGCTGGAGCGCAAAGGCCGCCGCCCCGCGCGGATGATTATCGCCACCGCCGCCATCAACCGCGTGGAATATGAAGCGCTGCTTGCGGTCGCCACCGCGCATGAACTCACGCTTTCGCGCCTGCCCTCACTCAGCGAACTGAAGGCGGGTGACCGCGTGCACGACATCCGCGCCGTCGCGGTGGAAGACATTCTCGGCCGTCCCGAAGCGGTGCTCGACCGCCCCGCCATGCGCGCACTGGTCGAGGGCAAACGCGTGCTCGTCACCGGTGCCGGCGGCTCCATCGGCAGCGAGCTGGTGCGGCAGATTATCGGCATGAACCCGACGCATCTCACCCTGTTCGAGCAGTCGGAATACCAGCTCTACCTCATCGACCAAACCGCGGGCGAGATCGCGCGCGACGTACCGCGCAGCAGCCTCATCGGCGATGTGCGCGACGCCGAGCAACTCACCCGCGCCTTCGCCAGTGCTCGGCCAGAAATTGTGTTCCATGCCGCCGCTATCAAGCATGTGCCGCTCGCCGAGGCGAACCCGGATCAGGCCGTGCTGACCAATATTCTCGGCAGCAAACAGGTGGCGGATGCCTGTGTGGCACATGGCGTCGGCGTCATGGTGCAAATCTCAACCGATAAGGCCGTGAACCCCACGAGCGTGATGGGCGCGACCAAACGCGCGGCGGAAATCTACTGCCACACGCTGGCGGAGGAGGGTGCCGCCACGCGTTTTGTTACCGTACGTTTTGGCAATGTGCTGAACTCGACCGGCTCCGTGGTGCCGCTGTTTCAAAAACAAATCGCGCGCGGCGGCCCGGTCACCGTCACCCACCCAGAGATGACGCGCTATTTCATGAGCATCAGCGAGGCCGTGCAGCTGGTGCTGCAAGCGGCGGTGCTGGGGCTCGGCGAAACCAACCGCGCGCCGATTTTCGTGCTCGATATGGGTGAGCCGGTGAAAATTGTCGACCTCGCAGAGCAGATGATCCGCCTCGCCGGCCTGCGCCCGAACGAGGATATTCAAATCAGCTTCACCGGCCTGCGCCGCGGCGAAAAACTGTTCGAGGAACTCTTCCACGACGCCGAGAATATGCTCGCCACGCGCCACCCACTCATCCGCCTCGCCCGCGCGCGGCAGATGGATCGCCTCGCCGTGCTTTCGGCGCTGCGCGCGGTCATCGCCGCCGCCAAAAACGGCGAGCGCAGCCGCATCCCCACCCTCCTCACCGAAAGCGTGAGCGAATACACCCCCGACACAGGAATCGCCGCATGATCACCCGCGCCCTCATTTCCGTTTCCGACAAAACGGGTCTCATTCCCTTCGCGCAGTTTCTGGCGGGTGCGGGGGTGGAGCTCCTCTCCACCGGCGGCACGGCGGAGGCGCTGCGTGCGGCGGGCATTCCCGTGCGCGATGTCAGCGAGGTGACGCAGTTCCCCGAGATGATGGATGGCCGCGTGAAGACGCTGCACCCCGTCGTCCATGGCGGCCTGCTGGCGCGACGCGATACGCCGTCGCACATGGCATCCGCCGCCGCCCACAGCATCGGCATGATCGATTTGCTGGTGGTGAATCTCTACCCGTTCGAGACCACGCTGAATCGCACGAACGAGGTCGCCGAGCTCATCGAGAATATTGACATTGGCGGCCCCGCCATGATTCGCTCGGCGGCGAAGAACCACGCCAGCGTCACCGTGATTGTGGATGTGGCCGATTACGCCCGCGTGATGCAGTCGATGCAGGAAAATAAAAACGCCGTGGCCGCGCCACTGCGCACGCAGCTCGCCGCCAAGGCCTTCGCCCGCACCGCGGCCTATGACACGCTGATTGCGAGCTGGCTCACCAGCGCAGCGACGGATTCTCCATGGCCGCCCTACCTGCTCGATGCGTCGCTGGCCACCACGCTGCGTTACGGCGAAAACCCGCATCAGGCGGCGGCGCTCTATCAGCGGCTGGATGCTAAGGGCGGCATCGCCAACGCGCAGCAATTGCAGGGCAAAGAACTCAGCTACAACAACCTCGCGGATGCCGAAGCGGCATGGGCGATTGCGATGGATTGCGCGGCAGCGTTTTCTTCTTGCGTAGCCTCCCATGGCGAGCCGCTTGCGGAGGGGGTCAGCGGCAAAGCCGCGAAGGGGGTGATACCCCCTTCAATAAAAAACTGCATCGCCGTGCTCATCAAACACGCCAACCCCTGCGGGGTGGCGACCGGCGCGACGCTGGTCGATGCGTTTACGGATGCGCTGGCGAGTGATCCCGTCAGCGCCTTCGGCGGCATTCTCGCCGTTAACCAACCGGTGGATGCCGCGCTGGTCGAAGCCATCGGCAGTTTGTTTTTAGAAGTCATTATCGCACCCGAATTCACCGCAGAGGCACGCGCGGCGCTGGCGGCGAAAAAGAACCTGCGCCTACTCGTCGCTGCGGCCGAAACGCACGCCTCGCCGCTTTCGCACTGGGTGATTCAGGCCATCAGCGGCGGTTATCTGGTGCAGCAGAGCGACCGCGCACCGCACGCGCCGGAGCAATGGAAAACCGTCACCGGCGGCGCGCTGGGTGATGCCGTGCTGGCGGATGCTGCGCTGGCATGGACAGTGGTGAAACATGTGAAGTCAAACGCGATTGTGCTGGTCAAAAACGGCGCGACGATCGGTGTCGGTGCGGGGCAGATGAGCCGGGTGGATTCCGTCCGCATCGCGATTGAAAAAGCCCGCGCCCACGGGCACGACCCGCGCGGCGCCGTGCTCGCATCCGACGCCTTCTTCCCCTTCGCAGATAACGTGGAGCTGGCCGCCGAGGCCGGCATTGCCACCGTCATCCAGCCCGGCGGCTCCGTGCGCGACGCCGAAGTCATCACTGCCGCCGAGAAGCACGGCATCGCCATGCTCTTCACCGGCACACGGCATTTTCGGCATTAGTATCACTATGAAAAAATTCGCCTATGTCGTTTATAAATTGACGTTCCCTAATGGCAAAATTTACATCGGCAAAGATATTGGCGGAAGCGGTCACTCAATGCGCTATTTTGGATCATGGGATAACGCTACAGTAGAGAGTGATTTTACTAAGGAAGAGTTATCAAGCTTCTCTCTCAGGAAAGAGATTCTTTTTGAGTCAAAAAGTAAAGATGAAGTAACTAGGAAAGAAAGCGAATTGATACTGGCCAATAAGTCAAACGAACCTCAGGTCGGCTATAATCGTACACACAGAAAAAGGTCATCTTCGCCTCTTTAGGCTTTTTCGCTGCGTCAAAATAGGTGAGATACTAGGAGTCGGCGCGCGCAGGGAAGGCGCGTAGCAGCGCTACGTAACTGACCGAGCACGACGAGGACGGCGTAGATCGCCCGTTTTCACGCAGCGCTCACCGCCGCCCAAACAGCTTCTCCACATCCGCCTTCGCGAGCGCCACATAGGTCGGTCGTCCATGGTTGCACTGGCCGGAAAACGGCGTCGCTTCCATCTGCCGCAGCAGGGCATTCATTTCGTCGATGCGTAGCGGCCGCCCGGCGCGCACGCTGCCGTGGCAAGCCATGGTGCTCAAGATCGCTTCGAGCTTGTCGGCAAGCGCCAGCCCGTCTTCATAGAGCGACAAATCATCCGCGAGGTCGCGCACCAACCCGGCCACGTCACTGTCGCCCAGAATGCTCGGCACCTCGCGCACCAGCACGGTGGTGTCGCCGAAGCCTTCGAGCACGAGGCCGAGCCGCGCCCATTCCTCCATCCGCGCGGTGATGCGCGCGGCCTGCGCGTCGCTCAGCTCCACCACTTCCGGCAGCAGTAGCATTTGCCGCGCCACGCCTGCCGCGTTCATCTCGGCCTTGAATTTTTCGTACATAATCCGCTCATGCGCGGCGTGCTGGTCGACCAGCACCAGCCCGTCCTTCGTCTCGGCGACGATGTAGGTATTGTGCAGCTGCGCGACCGCCGCACCGAGAGGGTAGTCAGGTTTCAGGTTCCGGGTTCCAGGTTCCAGAGGCTCCTGAGCACGATGCTGCGGCGGGAGGTAATCTCTGCCCCACAGCGAAGAATTCGGTGCTTGTAGTTGTGATGCAAAATGTTCGGGATGATCCTGCGTAGCCTGCACAGATAAATACGATGGCAGCGCTCCGCCGGGTTCCACTTCCCGGAACCCGGAACCTGGAACCTGAAACCTGCCCAGCGCCTCTTCCGCCACGGTCGTACTCGCGCGCTGCGAGGTTGCGCCAATCGCCGCACGAATCGCACCGAGCAGCAGGCCGCGCACCATCTGGCTGTCGCGGAAACGCACCTCGGCCTTGGCGGGGTGCACGTTCACATCCACCTCACTCGTCGGCACTTCGAGGAACAGCACCGCCACTGGGTGGCGGTCACGCGCGAGATAGTCCTGATAGGCCGCGCGGATGACGCCGAGCAGCAACCGGTCGCGCACCGGGCGGCGATTCACAAACAGATACTGCGATTGCGAGGTCGATTTGTTGAACGTCGGCAGCCCTGCAAAGCCCGTTAGCCGCATACCCTCGCGCACCGCGTCAATCGCCACCGTGTTAGCGGCAAATCCGGTGCCCAGAATTTTCTCGAGGCGCTGCGGCGCGGCGCTCAGCCAATCGTGTGTGAGCGCCGGAAAGTCGCGCACTGTGCGCCCATCATGGCTTAGGCGGAAGCGAATATCCGGATGCGCCATCGCGAGCCGCTCGATGATATCGACCACCTGCGTGATTTCCGTGCGCGCGGTTTTGAGGAATTTGAGCCGCGCGGGGATGGCGTAAAACAAGTCACGCACCTCGACCAGCGTGCCCTCACCGAGCGAGGCGGGGGTGACTGCGCCGACCGTGCCACCTTCAACCGTCAGCGCAAATGCATCCGCACTGCCGCGCGCGCGGGAGGTAATGCTCAGCCGCGCGATGGAGCCGATCGAAGGCAACGCCTCGCCGCGGAACCCCATAAAATGAATCGCGAGCAGATCGTCGTCCGGCAGCTTGCTCGTCGCGTGGCGCTCCACCGCGAGCGGCAGTTGCGCCGCGCTCATGCCGCGCCCGTTATCGCGCACGCGGATGAGGCTCACCCCGCCATTCTCGAGCGCGACATCGACATCGCTCGCGCCCGCGTCGATCGCGTTTTCGACCAGCTCCTTCACCACGGAGGACGGGCGCTCGATCACCTCCCCCGCCGCGATTTGGTTCACGAGCACCGTCGGCAGGCGGCGAATCACCACCGCCTCGTGCGATGCGGTTGATTCAAGCGAACTGGCAACGGAAGAGCTCATGGCGCGAGTCTACCCCTCCCGACAGGCGAGCGAAAGCGCGAATCCATCGTTAATCACAGATGCTACCGCACGTCCCCATGCGCAGGGGCGGGCGTGGGCGCTGGCGCGCCTTTGTCCTCCGTGCCGCCGACCACGGCGAAGAGGAACTTCTCCGGCGCCAGCAAATCCCGCGCGACGGCGTTGATATCCGCGCAGCTCACGGCGCTAAACAGCTTCTCGCGCTCGGTGAGATATTCCTCGCCGAGATGGTGGCGCTGCATCATCATCAGCGTGCCGGAAACATCCCCCGCGCTTTCCATCTGCAGCGGAAAATGGCCGAGCACATAGCCCTTGGCATCGCTGCATTCTTCCGCCGTCACCCCGTGCTCGCGCATATCGGCCAGCACGCGTTTGACCTCGGCGAGCGCGGCATCCGCCGTGCTGTTACGTGTCGCGAGCTGACCGCCCAGCAGCGAAATACCATCGCGCACCTCGAGCCCGGTATGCACGCCATAGACCAGGCCTTTTTTCTGCCGCAGCTCGTTGCCCAGGCGCGAAACCAGCGTGCTGCCACCACCTAAAATCTCGTTGAGCAAATAAGCGGCGTAGAAGCGTTTATCGTCGCGCGCGATGCCCGGTGCAGCAAATTGCACCACCGTTTGCGGCACATCTTTTTGTGCGCGCAGTAGTTCACCGCCGCCTTGCAGTGTCGCGGGCGCGAGGGCAAAATCTGCCGCGTCACCCTCCGCGAGCGCCTCCACCGTCGGCTGCAACATCTCCTCAAGCAGCGAGGCATCCACATCCCCCGCTGCCGAGATCAGCAGATTTTTCCGCGTCAGCCGGGTGGCCAGAAACTGGCGCACATCCGCATCCGTTAGGCTCGCAACGCTCGCCACTGTCCCATAATTCGGGTTCGCATAAGGGTGCCCCACAAATGCGCGCGTGGCGAGCAAACGCTCGGCGAGATAGCCCGGGCGTTCGGAAAGCCGCGTCAGCAGCGAGGCGACTTGCCCCTTCACCCGCGCCACATCCGCGGCGGCCAGCGGCGGTTTGCTGATGGCGAGGGCCAGCAATTCACCTGCGCGTTTCGCATGTTCGCGCAAACAATACACATGTACGGTCAGCCGGTCTTCATCAGCATGAAAATCGAGTGTGATGGCGTGTTCATCGAGCGCACGTGCGAAATCCTGCGCACTCATTTCGCCCGCGCCTTCACCGAGCATGGCCGCCGAAAATGCTGCGAGGCCGCCCTTTTCCGCTGGGTCGTGCGCCGCACCTGCGCCTTCGAAACTGAGCACCACATCCACCACCGGCACGGCTTTGTTCGTCGCATACCATGCCTCAACCCCATGGCCGACGCTGGTTGTTTTCACCTCTATCGCGGCCTGCGCGGGGGCGGTGAAACCAAGCACTATCAGCGCAACGAATGTTGAAAGAAGATTACAACGCATGCGTCACCTCCGCTGCTGGTGCAGGCATAGCGGGTGTTGCGGCTGGCAGCAGATACCCCGTCACCCGGCGCGAAGGCGCGAGCACGGCGCGGGCGGCCTGCTGCATCTGCGCCGGCGTCACCGCCTCGATCGCCGCGGACCAGGCGTAGAAATCACGTTCATCAAGCCCCAACGCATAAAGCTCAGCGATGGTAGTCGCGAGCGACGAAAACCCATCCTGCGCGAAAATCACTTCCGCTTTGAGGCGTGTTTTGGCGCGGGTTGCCGCTGTCGCCTCTGGCTCGGCAGCCACCACCTGATCCAGCGCGCGGTCGAGCGCTTGTTCAAGCTGTTGGGGCGTCACCCCCGCAGCAGGCGTGGCATGAATGGTGAACAGCGCGGGACCAAGGCTAAACGCGTCATAACCCGCCGAAATATTGCTCGCGAGCTTCTCTTTTTCGACCAGCTGCTCATAGAGAAAACTACTCTCACCACCGCCGAGATACTGCGCGAATACCGAAAGCGGCATGGCCTGATCGCGCGTGCCGTTCACCAAGCTCGGCGCGATATACTGACGCACAAGGCGCGGTTCATGCACTTTTTCATCGCGCATCGTGGCGTGACGCTCAAGGCGCAGCGGCGGCTCCTCCGGCCAGATGCGCGAGGTTGCAGCATGCGGCGCGAGCGCGCCATAATAACGCTCCGCATCACGACGCACATCATCCGGCGTCACGTCGCCCGCCACCAGCAACAGCATGTTGGGTGCCGTGTAATGCGCGGCAAAAAACGCCTGCGCATCCGCAAGGGTGAAAGTTGCCATATCTTCCGCCCAACCAATATTCGGTCGCTGATAGGGATGGTTCAAAAACGTGATGGCATTCAGTTGCTCGGCCATCTGCGCGGCGGGATTATTCTCCACGCGCATATTGCGCTCTTCGCTAATCACCTTCAGCTCGCGCGCGGCCTTCTCGGCGTTGAAGGTCGGGCTTGCAAAACGGTCGGCCTCCATGGCCATCACCGAGCCGAGCTGGTCGCGAGCAACGGTGACGTAATAGAGCGTATAGTCGTGCGTGGTGAAGGCGTTATGCTCGCCGCCAATGCGTGCAATCGCGCGGTCATAGGTGCCTTCGGGGTAATTTTTGGAACCCGTGAACATGAGATGTTCCAGATAATGCGCCATGCCGCTTTTGCCGCGCGGGTCATCCGCCCCACCTGCACGCACCAGCATCATATGGGTCACGATGGGGATGGCATGGTTCTCCATCACCACCACTTTGAGGCCGTTCTTTAGTGTGAACTGCGTGGCGGGAATCCGCGTCGTTGCGCCATTTTCGTGCCATAGATTCAAGGCGCCTGCCAGCAACATCAGCACGATGGCAGCAGGTAGAAACCAACGAAAAAAACGGGGATAGCGCATGTGCGATTCCTAGCAAAGAGCACGGCGAAAGACAAGCTGCGTTCAGCCGCCGCGTAACCTCCCATGGCGAGCCCGAAAGGAGGGGGTCAGCGGCGAAGCTGCGAGGGGGTGATACCCACTTGTCAACAATCCCTAGAAAATCTTATTCAGCACGCTCGGTGCTTTTTGCTTTTCCAACGGCACTTCGCCTTCGTTGGCAGGTTTGCCGGCATCCTTGTTCGCGCGCAGGCGCTCGGCTTCTTTTTTGGCGTCGACGACGGGGTCGTCTTTGCCACCGAACCAGTCCTCAAACAGCGTGGTGCGCTCCTGCGGCTTAGGCGCGGGAGCCGTCACGGCATCTTCGCGCAGTTTGTCGCGAATGTTTTCATCCGCTTTTTCTGTGCCGATGCGTTTTAAGAAGCTGTTGGTCGCGCCACTTGGCACGTCGCTCGTAATCACGGGCGTAACCGCTGTAGCACCTTTGGGCTGCTCCAACTTGTCCGCGGTGAGCGGCACGTCCTTGCCGGTGAGGGCGCTGCGCGCCGCTTCATCCGCCGAGGCGCCACGCGGCGGTTCGCCGGGGCGCGGCGGGCGCAGCGTAAATTCCGGCGGCACCGAAAGCGATGGGCGCGAAACAACCGTAAATTCATCCGGCGCAACGCGGTTCATGCCGAGCGTTTCACCAAGCCCCTGCTCGCCACAGGCAGAAAGCGCCAGCAGCGCCAGCACTGCCCACGGAACTCTCACCTCTAGACTGCGAGCTCTCATTTTCATGCCACTACCTTAGAATTTCTGAACATCGTAAGCAACAGCAGAGATACACCGATGCAAATCGCGCTATCTGCCACGTTAAACGCGGGCCAGCCGAGCGCGCCGATATGGAAATAGAAAAAATCCGCCACCGCGCCGAAGCGGATGCGGTCGAGCGCGTTGCCGAGCGCCCCGCCAATCACCATCGCATAGGCAATACGCTCGAAGCGCTTTTCGGTCGTGAGCGCGAGGCGCGCCAGAATAGCCGAGATCACCAGAGCCATTACCGTCAACGCCATGGGCATGAAATCATGCCCCATGCGCGAGAACATGCCGAAGCTAACTCCCTTGTTCCACACCATCACGAGGCTGAAAAAATCCGTCACCACGATCGGCGGCCGCGCAATCATCCCCACATCATAAAGCAGCCAGTGCTTAGAAAGCTGGTCGAGCGCGAAGGTAAGCAACGCAATCAGCGTCAGTTGGCGGGCAGGGGTTTTGTTCATGCGCTCACCCTAGCACTCTCTTCGCTGCTTCACAATCCTCGCCGATCTGGGCGATGAGGGCATCGAGCGAATCGAATTTTTTCTCGGCGCGGATGCGGGCGATGAGGACGACATCCATATGCGCGCCGTAAAAATCCGCCGCTACGTTAAACAGATGCACCTCGAACGTCGGCGCGGCATTCGCGTGCAGCGTCGGCTTCACCCCGAAATTGGCGACACCGTCATAACGCGCGCCACGCACCGTCGCCCGCACGGCATAGACCCCCTGCGCCGGGTGCTTGAGATGCGACGGCAGCGCCACATTCGCCGTGGCAAAACCGATGGTTTTGCCGCGCCCGTCGCCATGCACCACCGTGCCGGAAAGCGTATAGTCGCGCCCCAGCAGATGCGCCGCACGCGCCATGTCGCCTGCTGCCAACGCCTCGCGGATCGCGCTCGACGAACACACCTCGCCCGCCACCATCACCGGCGGTGCGGTGATAATTTCCACGTCGTTTTCTTTTCCCCACGCACGCAGCATTGCACTGTCGCCCGCGCGTTTAGCGCCAAAGGCAAAATTCTCACCCGTCACCACCACCCGCGCGCCAATCTGCTTCAAAAGCACTTCCTCTAAGAACGCCTCGGCACGCAGTGCCGCGAAGGCGGCATTAAAGCGCGGCATGAACACGCGCGCCACGCCTGCCTCGCGCAGCCGTTGCAGTTTGGTGCCAAGCCGTTCGAGGCGAAACGCGTGTTCGGCGCGGCCAAAAAACCGGCGCGGGTGGGGCTCGAACGTGAGTACGGCGGGAATCACATTTTTTGCCTCAGCGGCACGCAGCATGGCGTCCATCACCGCCCGATGGCCGAGATGAAGCCCGTCGAAATTGCCAATCGCCACCGCAGTCGGCGCGTCGTGCTCGGTTGGCAAATGGCGGATGAGTTGCATGGTTGCGTTAGGCTTTCACAGATGGCATGGTGGGCGCGTATTTTACAAGGTTGTCGCCCGATGTCACTCGTCAAATCCACCGCCACCATTGGCTTTTTCACGCTGCTCTCACGCATCACGGGCTTTGTGCGCGACATTTTGATGGCCAACCTCATCGGCGCGAGCTGGCTGTCAGACGCCTTCTTCGTCGCCTTCAAGTTGCCGAATTTCTTCCGCCGCCTGTTTGCCGAGGGCGCGTTCAACGCCGCCTTCATCCCCAGTTTTTCGAGCATCCTCACCGAGCGCGGGCGCGAGGAAGCCCTGCGCTTCGCGGGCGAGGTGATGGCGGTGCTGCTCGTGGTGCTGCTGGTGCTCAACGCGGTGTTCATTGTGTTTATGCCGTGGATCACCCCATTTTTCGCGCCCGGCTTCGCCGATACGCCGGAGAAATTCAACCTCACCGTGGTGCTGAGCCAAATCACCTTCCCCTATATTCTATTCATCTCGCTCGTCTCGCTTTTGGGTGGCGTGCTCAACTCCATGGGCAAATTCGCCGGGCCCGCCGCGAACCCGATTCTGCTCAATCTCTGCATGATCGGGGCAATGCTCGGCCTCAACCAATGGAGCGAAACCCCCGCCCATGCGCTCAGCTACGGCGTGTTTATCGCGGGCATTGTGCAGCTCGGCTGGTTAGTGATGATCTGTTGGCGCAACGACATGCTGCCGCCATTTGTCTCCCCCCGCCTCACGCGCAGCGTGAAAACCATGCTGCTGCTGATGGCGCCGGCCGCGCTCGGTTCCGGCGTGCAGCAGCTCAATTTGCTGATCGACGTCATCATCGCCAGCCATATCCCGGATGCGGTGTCATATCTCTACTATGCGGATCGCATTACCGAGCTGCCGATCGGCATGATCGGCGTGGCGGTGGGCACGGTGCTGCTGCCGATGCTTTCCAAGCAAATCAAAAGCGGGCAGGCCGAGGCGGCGCGCGAAAGCCTCAACCGCGCGGTTGAAATTGTGCTGCTCATCGGCATTCCCTGCAGTGGCGCGCTGTTCGTGATTGCGGAGCCGATCATCCGCGTGCTCTATCAGCATGGCGCCTTCACGCATGAAAACATGCTCGCCACCAAAGCCACGCTGATGGCCTTTGCCGTGGGGCTGCCCGCCTTCCTCGCGGTGAAGGTGTTCGCGCCGGGGTTTTATGCCAACCACGACACCAAAACGCCGTTTAAAATCGCCGTCACCTGCGTCGCGGTGAATTTATTTTTCAACCTCGTGCTCGTGTTCGTGGCGGATATGCAATATGTCGGTATGGCGCTCGCGACTTCGATTGCGGGCTGGGTGAACCTCGGATTAATGGCTCTTATTTTAAGCAGGCGCAGCCTGTTTGTGCCGGATGCGGCGCTGAAATCGCGCCTCGTCAAAATGCTCACCGCCACCGGAGTGATGATGGCGGCGCTGCTCGTCGCCCAGCCCTTCTTCGCGGGCTATTACGAGGAAAATATTTTCAGCAAAGCCTTCGCCCTCACCATGGTCATCGCCATCGGCATCGCGGTCTATGCTGCGGCCGTGCTCACGCTCAAAGCCTATGAATTCGCAGCTCTGAAGGCGTTACTGAGGCGGAAGTAAATCACCGCACGGCGAGCCAGCGCGCGAGCCACTCAGCGAACTGCGCTTCGTCGATGTCACCGCCCGCGAGCGCCATCATGATGGTATATTTGTCTTCCTGCGGCGCGGCAATATCCCAGCCATTGAGGATGCAGAACATACGCGTAATCACCCACGCCGTGCGCTTGTTGCCGTCGCTGAACGGGTGGTTGCGGGCAATGCCGAATCCATAGGCGGCGGCGAGGTCGGCGAGTCCGCATTCCGTCGGCCGATAATGATAGAGATGCTGCGGCCGCGCGAGTGCCGAGGAAAGCAGCCCCGCATCGCGCACGCCCGCCAGCCCGCCATGCTCGGCCAGCTGCCGCTGGTGAACGGCGAGCGCCGTATCTTCGCGCACCCAGAGCGGTTCGGTAGTGAGAATGGCAGACATATGAACCTATTTCGCGAGCATGGCGAGCACGTCGCGGTCTTTGCGCATCACATATTCCGCGGCTTCCATCTGGCGCACGAACTCGGCGTCGCGGAGGCGGATTTCAAACCCGTCCGGCGTTTCGGTGGCGTAGAGCAAATCGCCCTTGCCCACGCGCAATTTGGCGAGCATTTCTTTGGGCAGCACCACGCCGAGCGAGTTGCCGATGCCGGTAATTTTCAAGGTCTGTTGCATATCGCCTCCTGTTATAACTAAGGTTATAATATACCAAATGTTATAACGATGCAAGCGATGCTCTTACATAGCGTAATATCAGTCGCTTATGGCTACTTCACCTCAACGCCGAACGGCGCGAACAGCTCCTTGCCGTCGATTTTCACCTGCGCGAAGAGCTTCACGAAGCCTTTGCGCGAGGGCTCGAAATGGAAGTCGAGCGTCGGCCCACCGCGCAGATCGTCGCTGTCAGGCTCGGCGCCCATCGGGTGCATATGGGCGATGGTGTTGCGGTCGCTATAGAAGCCCACCACATGCGCATAAGCGCCCATCACCGGCTCGAGGCGGTCCACCGGCACGCCATCCGCATCCGTCACCAGGATATGCCCCATCACGGGCGTGTCTTCGGTGATCGTGGCATCGTCAAACGTCAGAGTGAAGTGATAGCCACCCACCGTCGCCTCGCGCGTCGCGCTGCGGTCGATTTTGGCTTTGTTCTGGTTCACACCCGGCAGGTTCAGCTTCAAATAGGCATGCGGCGCATCCGTTGGCGTCAGGTCGAGCCACATTGTGTAGCTGCGGTCGGTCTTTGGTGTGAACGGAACCGTATATTCGCCCGGCGTATCCGTCGGCTCGGGGTGCAGATGTTGATAGTCGGTGAAGGTCGGGTCAATAATCAGCGCATGGACTTTGCGCGTATGCACCGTCGCGAGGCCATCGGGCGTGAGCGGCACACCGTTCAGCGTCAAACGGAAGGTGATTTCTTTTTCTTTTTTGGCGGAAAGCAGCGCCGTGCTCAGCACCTCGGCCTCCACATCCACCGAGCGGCTGTTGCGGCGCACCGCCCCCTCGGGCACGGGCTCGGCAATCGGCTTTTCTGCCGCTGGGGTCATTGCTTCCATCCCCGCCATGTCATGGTGCATATGTTCATGCCCCTCCATCGCATAGGCCGGCAGCGCAGCAAGGGTGAGGATGGCGAAAATTCGAGCGATCGGTTTCATAAAACTTCTCCTGTTGCGCTAGATATAGAGCAATCCAAGAATAATACCACCCAGAACAATCCGATACCACGCGAACAGGCCGAAACCCTTACGCTGCACGAAGCCGACCAGCCAGCGCACGACGAGCAGCGCAACGATAAACGACACCACAAACCCGATGGCGATCAAATCCATGCCATCGGCGCTGAGGTCGTGCCGTGCCTTATAGATGTCATACGCGCTCGCCGCGAACATGGTCGGCACGGCGAGGAAGAACGAAAACTCCGCCGCTGCTTTGCGCTCCACCCCGAGCAGCAGCGCGCCCATGATGGTGGCGCCCGAACGCGACATGCCCGGAATCATCGCGAGGCACTGGATGAAGCCGATTTGAAGTGCCATCTTCGCGGGCATTTCTTCCGTGCTTGCCACCGTCGCCGTGGGTTTCGCGCGCTCGATGAGCAGAATCGCGATGCCGCCCGCAATCAGCGCGACCGCCACCACAGTGGGGTTAAACAGCGCCGTTTTAATAGCGTCATGCGCCACCGCACCAATCACCATCGCCGGCAGAAACGCGAGCAGGATATTGCGCACAAAATGCTGTGACGCGGGCTGCGCCCGTAGCGTCACCAGCACATTCCAGAACTTCTTCCAGTATAAAACCAAAATCGCGAGGATCGCCCCGAACTGGATCACCACCTCGAACACATGCCCCGGCGGGCCTTTAAAGCCGAGCAGGTCGACAAACAGAATGAGATGCCCGGTCGAGGAAACCGGAATAAACTCCGTCAACCCCTCCACAATGCCCAGAAATGCGGCTGATAGAAATTCCATCTTCTTCCCCTACTCTTCCTTTTCTTTTCGCGCCTGCCAAGCGTGCGAAGAGTGGGCCAGATGCTAGGAGGGTTCTGTTTTGCAAGCGGAGCATAGCAGCGCTACGTGAGCATTGCGAAACAGGTTCCGACGACGCAGATGGTCCGCTATGCGCACGCTCTACTAGTGCAGGTCGCTCCAGATGCGCTTCTTGAGCACATAAAAGAAACTCGTCATAATGCCGAGGAACAGCATCACGCGGATCCCCATGCGTTTGCGCGCTTCCATTTCCGGTTCCGCCGCCCATTGCAGGAAGTTCACGATGTCGCGCGCTTCCTGATCAAGCGTCGCCTTGGTGTTCGCGTCCTGATAGGTGACCGAATCATCCTTCAGCGGCGGCATCATTTTGATGACTCCGCCCGGCATGATCGGGTTGTAATACGCGCCTTCCGGCACGCTCACGCCCTCGGGCACTTCATGGCCGAAGCTCGTTAACAGCGAGTAGATATAATTCGGGCCATCCTCGCGCGCTTTGATGAGCAGGCTCATATCCGGCGGCAACGCGCCGTTATTCGCCGCACGCGCCGCGTTATCGTTCGCGTAGGGGCTTGGGAATTTATCCGACGGACGACCCGGGCGGTCGAACATCTCGCCCGCATCGTTCGGGCCGTCTTTCACGGTGTAGCCCGCCGCAAACGACGCCACCTCGGCATCACTTAGCCCGATGTCGCGCAGCGACCGGAAAGCCACACGCTTCAAGCTATGGCACGCCGAGCAGACTTCTTTATAAACCTGCAACCCGCGCTGAACGGAGGGCTTGTCCATTTTACCGAAAGCACCGTCAAACGCCCAGTCCACCTGCGTGAGCTGAGCATGTTCGTTCGCAAACGCGGGAGCCGAGGTGACCGCCAGAAGGCTCGCAACAAGGATAGAGAAACGTTTCATGTGGCGACTCCTAGTGATGCGCGTGGGCGTTTTTGTTGGTCACCGGCACGCCGATCGAGGTCGGCAGCGGCAGCGGCTTTTCGATCCGCGAAAGCAACGGCATCACGAGCAGGAAATGCGCGAAATAATAGCCGGTGCAGAGCAGCGAAAGAATCGGGAAAATCCCTTCCGGCGGCTGGCTACCGCAATAGCCGAGCACCACTGCGTTAACGATAAACAGCCAGAAGAACCATTTATACATCGGGCGATAATCCGAGCTGCGCACGGGTGAGCTATCGAGCCATGGCAGCGCAAACAGCACGCCGATTGCGCCGAACATGGCGAGCACGCCACCGAGTTTCGATGGAATAAACCCGCCGAGCAGGCCGGAGAATACCATCACCACACCGAGCGCCAGCGCCACCAGCAGGCAGGACATCCCGCACGCTTTTTTCGGCAGGAAAGAGCCGACGAGTTTGGGCAACATCGCACGCGCCACATCCACATAGCGCAGCACGAGGCCGAGGCCGATCACCGCGAGGCCGGGCAGCCACAGTGGAATATCAAACGTGATGGCGCGGAGAATGGCGTAGAACGGCAGGAAGTACCATTCCGGCACGATATGCGCCGGGGTAATCATCGGGTTCGCCGGGGTGTAGTTGTCCGGGTGGCCGAGATAGTTCGGCGCGAAGAACACAAACGCCGCGAATACCAGGAAGAACACGCCGAAACCGAGGAAGTCTTTGCTGGTGTAATACGGGTGGAACGGAATTTTATCCTGCGGGCCTTTGGCGTCGATGCCGGTCGGGTTGCTGGAACCATGCTGGTGCAGCGCCACCAGATGCAGCATCACCACACCCACCAGCACGAACGGCAGTAGGAAATGCAGCGCGAAGAAGCGGTTCAGCGTTGGGTTATCGACCGAGAAACCGCCCCACAGCCAGCTCACGATGCTCTCGCCGATCAGCGGGAAGGCCGAGAACAGGTTGGTAATCACCGTCGCGCCCCAGAAGCTCATTTGCCCCCATGGCAGCACATAGCCCATGAACGCGGTCGCCATCATAATCAGCAGAATCACCACGCCGATGAACCAGAGCAATTCCCGCGGACGCTTATACGAGCCATAATAAAGCCCACGCGCGAGATGCACATAGACCGCGATGAAGAACATGGAGGCGCCAACCGCATGCATATAGCGGATCAGCCAACCATAGTTTACGTCGCGCATGATATGTTCCACCGAATCAAACGCCACGGCGGTGTTGGCCGCATAGTTCATGGCGAGGAAAATCCCAGTGAGGATTTGCGCCACAAGGCACAGCCCGGCGATGGAGCCGAAATTCCACCAGTAATTCAGGTTCCGCGGCGTGGGGTATGACACGAGCGCGGCATTGAGCGCGGAGAAAATCGGCAAGCGATATTCAATCCATCCGACAACGCCAGGTTTTTCTTCAGTGGGTGCGTGGGCCATAAAATAGTCTCCAGTGTTTAGTTCTGAGTTGTGTGCGCTTGCTAACGACTAACAACAAACAACTCGCAGTCTTTATCCAATCTTAATTTTGCTATCGCTCGTAAATTCGTAGGGCGGGATGACGAGGTTATGCGGCGCGGGGCCTTTGCGGATGCGGCCGGCCGAGTCATAATGCGAGCCGTGGCAGGGGCAGAACCAGCCGTCATGCTCGCCGGAGCCGTTGCCGATCGGCACGCAACCCAAGTGGGTACACACGCCGACCATAATAAGCCAACGCTCATGGCCTCTTTTCACGCGGCTTGCGTCGGTCGCCGGGTCGCGCAGGGTGCTGATATCCACCGCGTTCGCCTCATCAATATTCTTCTGCGTGCGGTTGCGGATGAATACCGGCTTGCCGCGCCACATCACTTTAATTTCCTGCCCCTCGGCAATCGGCGTCAGGTCGACCTCGGTGCTGGCGAGCGCCAATACATCCGCGCTGGGGTTCATGCTGTCGACCATCGGCCAGAGCAGTGCGCCCGCGCCCACCGCGCCTACCGCCTGCGCCGTCAGCAGCAGAAAGTCGCGGCGTGAGCCATCTGCTGGTGCGGCAGGCGTTGCCTGTGCTGCAGCGCCATGGCTGCATCCAGCGTGATGTTGGTGGCCACCTGAAGCGTGATTGGAACCCATAGAATCCTCTGCCGTAAATTTGTTCGCTGCCGTTTTGCTACTCGGGGGCGCTGGGCGTGTCAAGAAGGGTGAATGCTGAAGGGTGAATCACCCATGGTGAATAGTAGCGCGCTGACGCGTTTGTGATACAACTCCCCTCGCGACTCACCTTATACGACTCACGACTCACCATGATAAACCTCGTTCTCTACCAGCCCGACATCCCGCAGAACCTCGGCGCGTGCCTGCGCCTTTCGGCCTGCATGGGCTGCGTGGTGCATGTCATCGAGCCGTGCGGCTTCCCGATCGACCACACGCGCCTACGCCGTGCGGGCATGGATTATATCGACAAAGCCCGCTACCACCGCCATCTCAACTGGGAGGCATTTTTGGAATATCGTCGCGAGCAGGACGAAATCAGCCTGCGTAGGGTTCCATCCCGAGCCGCCGCGCATGCGACAGGGGGTATGGGGGTGTTGCCCCCATCAAGACTACTCCTCCTCGAAACCGATGGCGAAACCCCTTATACAAGCGCGCAGTTCGCCCCCACCGACTATATCGTCCTCGGCAGCGAAGGCGCTGGCACCCCCCGCGCGCTCTATACGCAGATGGACGCCACCCTCACCATCCCCATGCGTGCGGGCATGCGCTCGCTCAACCTCGCCATGTCGGCGGGCATGCTCGTCGCCGAGGCGTGCCGGCAACAACAATGGCAGTGGCCAGAGGCATGATAACTCTGCTACACCACGCATCGTTCACCCCTCACCTACGCTGCTGCTATGACCTTAGACGATAAAAAAACCACCGCCGCCGAATGGTTCCGGAGCTTGCGCGACCAGATCTGCGCCGAATTTGAGGCGATTGAAACCGAGCTCACCGACAGCGATGCGCCCGCCGGAAAATTCGTGAGAACCCCATGGCAGCGCGAAAACGGCGGCGCGGGCGAAATGTCGCTCATGAAAGGCCGCGTGTTCGAGAAAGTGGGCGTCAATATCTCCACCGTCCATGGCGAGTTCTCGGAACAATTCCGCAAAGAAATCCCCGGTGCGGAGGCCGACCCGCGCTTCTGGGCGTCGGGCATTTCCCTCGTCGCGCATATGGCCTCGCCGCTCGTGCCCGCCGCGCATTTCAACACGCGGATGATTACCGTCGGTGACGGCACCCGCCTCTGGTTCGGCGGCGGCGGTGATTTGAATCCGATGTTCGAGAACGACACTGACACCGCCGATTTCCACAGCGCCTTCAAAGAGGCGTGTGATGCATTAGATAAAGTGACGCGCAGAACAAGCGCGAAAGCGAGCCGGGCGAGCGAGCCATCAGCCCGCGAGAGCGGCGCGGAGCGATCGCCAGCAGGCGATCTCGCGGAGCAACTCAATTACTACACTGCGTTTAAGCAGTGGTGCGACGAATATTTCTTCATCCCCCATCGCGGCGTCGCACGCGGGGTGGGCGGCATTTTCTACGATTATCTCGGCCTCAATTCCTTCGGCAGCGACCGCACGCCCGTCACCTCCGGCCGCTTCGGTAAAGGCGGCGTCACGGCAGAAGCCACCGCGCGCGGCATGGCGCTGGCCGCCGATGCACCGCTTAGCTGGGAGCAAGGCTTCGCCTTCACGCAAGACGTTGGCCGCGCCTTCGCCCGCATCTATCCGGAAATCATCCGCCGCCATATGTTCGAAAGCTGGACGCAAGAGCAGCGCCATCACCAGCTCGTCAAACGCGGCCGATACGCCGAGTATAACCTGCTCTATGATCGTGGCACCCGCTTCGGCCTCATGACCGGCGGCAATGCCGAGGCCATCCTCATGTCCCTACCGCCTGTGGCGGTGTGGGAGTAGGAGGAATACGAGAATACGGGAATACGCGAAGCGCATCGCGCAAAATTTGCTACTTCTCGTATTCCCGTATTCCCGTATTCCCGTATTCGTTCTTCTTCCTCTTCTCCAGCCACACGAGCAGCGCCAGCCCCGGCACGGCCATCAGCGATGCGACGGCGAAAAATCCCTCCCATCCCAGCGCCTTAGATAGCCAGCCCGAGGGCGTCGAGAGCCAGGTACGGCCAAACGCTGCGAGCGAGCTGAGCAGCGCATACTGCGTCGCAGTGTAGTTCACTTTGCACAGCGCGCTGAGGTAGGCGATGAACGCGGCAGTCGACATCCCGCCGGTAAAATTCTCAAGACTGATGGAAAGCGTGAGAAACCCGATATCCGCACCAAGCCGCGCCTGCACAATCAGCATGAAATTGGTGAGCATATGAATGAATCCGGCGAGCATCAGCGTACGGAACATGCCGAGGCGCCCCACCATCCAGCCGCCCGCGAACGTGCCCGCAATCGTGGCGATGAGGCCGTAAACTTTCACCACCTTGGCGATCTCGGTTTTGGTGAAACCAAGGTCGAGCAAAAACGGGTTAAACATCGTGCCCATGAATGCGTCGCCGAGCTTATAAAGCACCACAAACGCCAGCACGCCAAGCCACATCGGTCGCGTCATGAAATCGCGAAAGGGCATGATGACATAGTCGCGAAGGAAGGTGGCGGGCGAACGTTTCTTTTCTGAGTTTTGCACTTCGGCGACGGAACTCTCCTTCGCCAGCAACGTCAGCAGCAGCCCCACTGCCATCACCCCGGCCATGGCCATATAGGTGCCATGCCAGCCAATTTTATCGGCGAGGTAGAGCGCCCCCGCGCCGGAGACCAGCATGCCGATGCGGTAGCCGAACGTGATACACGCCGCCCCCATACCTTGCTCGTCGGCCTCCAGCCGCTCCACCCGATACGCATCAATCACAATATCCTGCGTCGCCGAAAGCGTCGCGACGATGGCGGCGAACATAGCCGTAAGCCATTGATTCTCTGCAGGGTTATTGCCCGCCATCCCCACCAAAGCGAGGGTGAGGAGCACCTGAGTTATCCACAGCCAGCTGCGCCTGCGCCCCAGCCGCGCAGTGAGGACGGGGATGCGGAGTCCATCGACCAGCGGTGCCCAGAGAAACTTCAGTGCATAGGGCGTCGCCACCGCCGCGAACAGGCCGATACTCGCCCTATCCACTTTTGCATCCGCCAGCCACGCCGTCAGCGTGCTCGCCGTGAGCGCCAGCGGCAACCCGCTGAAAAACCCGAGCAACGTAATCAGCAGAAATTTCGGTGACGTAAAAAAGCGCATGCCAAAGCCGTAGCGGATTGCGCGGGGGTTGTCACTCCGTCTTGATGAAAAAGCAAGTAAGCCCCTGTTTCCAGAGCCTGTCATCCCGGTTTGCGGAGCAGAGCGCAGCAATACCGGGATCCGCGCACCTTACTTTCATCGTCGGTGGAATCTGCGCAGACCCCGGCATAAAGCCGGGGTGACAGCTCTGGAAGCATCGCGCTATTTTCATAAACGCCGCTCTACACCGCCGCTTCGACCATGATCTCGATCTTCCACGCCGGGTCGGCGAGGCGCGCCTCGACGGTCGCGCGCGCGGGGGTTTTTCCCGCCACCGCCCATTTGTCCCACACCGCGTTCATCTGCCCGATGGTGGTGATATCCGTCAGCCAGATATTCACTTTGAGCAGCTTGGTTTTGTCGCTGCCTGCCTCGGCCAGCGTCGCGTCAATCTGCGAAAGGATGTCCGCAGTCTGTTCGGCCACCGTTGTGCCGCTTTCCGCCACAAACCCGCAGAGATACACCTTGCCGTCATGAATCACCGCCTCGCTCAAACGTGCGCCGGAATTGATACGTTGGATGTTTGTCATATTCTTTCCTCTTTTTGTAAAAGCTGCGTCAAAATGGGTGAGATACTAGGCGTTGGCGCGCGCAGGGAGGGCGCGTAGCAGCGCTACGTAACCGACCGAGCACGTCAACAACGATGTAGATCGCCCGTTTTCACGCAGCGAGTAATTGTTTGAGTGGCCGCTGTGCACGCGCACCGAGATAGCCTATGATCTCCGCCGCACAAGCAGAGCCAAGCTTACCCGCTGCCTCGAGCGACGCGCCATGCGTCAGCCCATAGAGCACGCCCGCCGCATAAAGGTCGCCCGCGCCGGTGGTATCGACCACCTTTGCCACTTTCTCCGCCGCGATGGTGATACGCGCCGTCGGCGTCATCAGGATCGAGCCTTTCTCGCCCACCGTCACCGCCACCAGTTCGCACTGTCCTTGCAGTTTGTCGAGCACTGCCTCGAACGAAAGCCCCGGATAGAGCGCGCAAGCCTCCGCTTCGTTGGCGAAAAGAATATCAAAACTTTTATCGATCATCGCCACCAACTCGTCGCGGTGCATTTCCACACAGAATACGTCCGACAGCGTGAAGGCTATTTTGGTGCCCGCCGCGCGCGCGATCTCGTAGCTTTTGCGAATCGCGTCTTTTGTGCCCGCATCGTTCCACATATAGCCTTCGGTGTAGAGAATTTTCGCCGCCGAAATCAGCGCCGCATCCACGTCCGAATTCTCCAAATACCCCGCCGCGCCCAAATACGTATTCATCGTGCGCTGGCCATCCGGCGTCACCGCGATGAGGCAGCGGCCCGTGCCCGAAATCCCTTCCGAGGCGGTGCTGTCAAACGTCACGCCCACCGCGCGCAGATCATGGCGGAAGATTTTCCCCAGCTCGTCGCTCGCCACCTTGCCAATAAATCCCGTTTTTCCTCCTAGTGATGCTAGCCCTGCAAGGGTATTCGCCGCCGAGCCGCCGGAGACTTCCGTGCATTGCCCCATCGCCTTATAGAGCGCATCACCGCGCGCCTGGTCGATCAGCTGCATGGTGCCCTTGCGCATGCCCTGCGCGGCGATGAAGGCGTCCTCCGCAAAGGCCACCACATCCACAATGGCGTTCCCGATTGCGACTACGTCGTAGGTTTTGTTTGTGCTCATATTGCATTCCCTTTCATCATCTCATTCGCCCGCGCTAAATCTTCCGGCGTATCCACACCGAGTGGTACGGTATCCACCACCGTTACGTCAATGCGCATTCCGGCTTCGAGGGCGCGCAACTGCTCCAGCTTCTCACGCAACTCCAGCGGGCTGGGCGGTAGCGAAACGAATTTCGCGAGCGCCGCGCGGCGATAGGCATAGACCCCAATATGATGATAGCGCGGCCCCTCGCCATAGGGCGCCGTGGCGCGGGTGAAATACAAGGCTATGCCTTGACGCTTTTGTGCATCAAACGCCGCAACCACCTTCACTACGGATGGGTTCTCATGCTCTTCGGTGCGGGTAATTTCAGCAGCCAATGTCGCAATATCCACCGCCGGGTTTTTGAGAGGCGCGAGCAAATCATGGAGCAGTTGCGGCTCCAGCGTCGGCACATCGCCCTGCAGGTTGATGATGATGTCGTGGTCGGTTTTTGAAACAACTTCCCACACCCGATCCGAACCACTCGGATGGTCTGGATTCGTAATCACCGCCACCCCACCCGCGGCGCGGATGACACTCGCGATTTCTTCGCCATCACAGGCCACCACCACATCGCCCAGCTTCGCCTCAACGGCACGTCGCCAGACCTGCACAATCATCGGCGCGTCACCCACCATGGCGAGCGGCTTGTTCGGCAGGCGTGTGGCTTTCATCCGTGCCGGAATAACAATAAGGACGCGCAAAATAACCTCAGGGTCGCTTGATTTAGGTTAAGTTCTTGCGCCGTTCTATCGCCTATGGTACGCGCGTGCAATAAGAGTTTCCACCCTCACTGAACGCAGGTTTCCTATGAACATGAATACCAATAAAATCGCAGGCGCCATTTTCCTTGCCGGTCTCATCGGCATGACCACGGGCAAAGTCACCGAGTTTCTGTATGACGGCGGCCCAAAACACCATGGCGCGCATACCGAAGAAGCGCGCGGCTACAGCATCGAAGTCATCGCCGATGCTAACGCGGCCGATGGCGCCGCTGCTCCGGCAGCCGCCGCGGGCGACCTCAGCGCACTCTACGCCACGGCCGACCTCAAAGCTGGCGGCGATTTCGTGAACAAAAAATGCACCGTCTGCCACTCGGTGGATAAGGCTGGTGCCAACAAAGTTGGTCCGAAACTCTGGGGCGTTTACAACCGCAGCGTGGCCAGCGTTGCAGGCTTCAACTACTCCGCCGGCATGAAAGCCCATGGCGGCAAGTGGGACGCAGCGGCGCTGAACCAGTTCCTCTGGAGCCCATCTAAAACCGTGAAAGGCACCATGATGTCCTTCGCCGGGATTCCGAAAGATCAGGAACGCGCGAACGTCATCGCCTACATCGCGAGCATGTCGGATAGCCCTGCCAAGCCCAAATAGGCAGCTTTCCGCCACAAACCCAAACAAAACCGCATCTTCGCAAGAAGGTGCGGTTTTTTGTTGCGAATGAAATTTCACTAGACCCATCGCCCGCCTCGCCCTAGCGTTACTTCATGCGTTTTGTTCTTTTCCTGCTGGCGTTTTTCTGTGCTGCCCCCACCGCGTGGGCGGCGCATGGCATCGCGCTTTATGGCGACCTGAAATACGCGCCCGGCTTCACGCAGTTCGACTATGTGGATGTGGATGCGCCAAAGGGCGGCACGCTGAAACTCTCCGCCACCGCCGCGTTCGACAGCATGAATCCGTTCATCCTGAAGGGCATCGCCGCGCCGGGCATCGGCAATTATCTCTACCAGACGCTGATGACCCCGTCCTATGACGAGCCGCAATCCTATTACGGCCTCATCGCCAGCGACATCGCCGTCAGCGCCGACCGCAAAAGCGCGACCTTCACCCTCAACCCGGCCGCGCGCTGGCATGACGGAAAACCAATAACCGCAGAGGATGTGGTGTGGAGCTTCACCACGCTCAAGGAAAAAGGCCATCCGTCTTACCGCGTGCTGTTCAAACCCATCACCATCGAAAAGCGTGACGCGCGCCATGTCACCTTCCACTTCGCGGATGCCACGCAGCGCGAACTGCCGCTCATCGCCGCCTCGCTGCCCGTGCTGCCGCAGCATTATTTCGCGAACGTCGCCTTCGACAAAACCACCCTCACCCCGCCGCTCGGTTCGGGGCCCTACAAAATCACGCGGGTGGAGCCGGGGCGCAGCGTGGTGTACGAACGCGTGAAAGACTATTGGGCGGCGAACCTGCCCTCGCAGCGCGGCCTGTTTAATTTCGACCGCGTGCAATACGACATCTACCGGGACGACGTGGTAGCGAGCGAGGGCATCAAATCGCACCAGTTCGATTTCTACGAGGAATATATCGCGCGCAACTGGGCAACGGCGTATGATGTGCCTGCGGTGAAAAGCGGCGCGCTCATCAAAACGCTCATCCCGCATAAAATTCCGCGCGGCATGCAGGGCTTTTTGTTCAACACGCGCGAGGCAAAATTCGCCGACCGCCGCGTGCGCGAAGCCATCGGCCTCACGCTTGATTTCGAGTGGATGAACCGCGTGCTGTTCTACGGCGCCTATCAGCGCAACGGCAGCTATTTCAACAACACCGAATTCGCCGCACCACCCGTGCCAGATGCGGAGGAAAAAGCGCTGCTCGCGCAGGTCGGCGGCGAACCGTCCACCCTCACCCCTCCGCCCACCACCGACGGCTCCGGCTACGCGCGCGAGAACCTCATCCGCGCGCAGCAACTGCTCAATGATGCTGGGTGGGTGATGCGTGACGGTGCGCGTGTCAACGCACAAACGGGCGAAAAACTCACGGTCGAATTCCTGATGACGCAACGCACGTTCGAGCGTGTGGTCGGCATCATGCGCCACAATTTAAAGCGCCTCGGCATCGAATCGAGCTTCCGTTATGTCGATGCCTCGCAATACCAAAAACGCGTGGATCACCGCCAGTTCGACGTGATTTCGATCTGGTGGAATCAAGGCAGTTTCTACCCCGGCGCCGAGCAATTCACCTACTGGCATTCGAGCCAGGCGGATGTCGAGGGCAGCCAGAATCTCGGCGGCGTGAAAAATAAAATCGTCGATGCGCTGGTCGAGAAAATCCGCAGCGCGCAGGACCTCGGCGAACTGCGCCCCGCCGCCCGCGCGCTCGACCGCGTGCTACTCACCGAGCATTACGTCATCCCGCACTGGAACATCAACGCCTGGCGCGTGCTCTACTGGGATCAATTCGGCCGACCGAAGGTGACGCCCGCCTATAATCTCGGCATCGAAAGCTGGTGGCAGGCTGCGCCTGCGGGCAAAGAGCCCCCTTCAGGAGGCAAGCTATGACCGGCTACATTCTCCGTCGCCTTGCGCTGATGATCCCGACGCTGCTCGGCATTCTGCTGCTCAATTTCATCATCATTCAGGCCGCACCCGGTGGGCCGGTGGAGCAGCTCGTGGTGCAGCTCACTACGCCGCATGGCGCAGGAGGTGCCGCCTCGCGCGTCGGCGGTGGTGGCGATCTCGGCGGCGGCACCACGACAGCAAGTGCACCCAGCCCCGCGGGGGCTTATCGCGGCGCGCAGGGGATTGACCCGGAGCTGCTCGCCGAGATTAAAAAACAATACGGCTTCGACAAGCCCGCGCCGGAGCGTTTCTGGCTGATGCTGAAGCAATATGCGCGCTTTGATTTCGGCACCAGCTTCTTCCGCGACACACGCGTGATCGACCTCATCGCCGAAAAACTCCCGGTCTCTATTTCCCTCGGCTTGTGGACGACCCTCATCGTCTATCTCGTCTCCATCCCGCTCGGCATCCGCAAAGCCGTGCGCGACGGTTCGCGCTTCGACACCTGGACATCCACCGTCATCGTCATCGGTCAGGCGATCCCCGGGTTTTTGTTCGCAGTGCTGCTCATCATCCTCTTCGCCGGCGGTAGTTATTTCCAATGGTTCCCCCTTCGGGGGCTTGTCTCTGACGGATGGCAAGCGATGCCGCTTGGCGCAAAGATTCTCGATTACCTTTGGCACATGGTGCTGCCCGTCACGGCGATGGTGGTGGGCGGGTTTGCCTCGCTCACGCTGCTCACCAAAAACTCCTTTATCGAGGAAATCAGCAAGCAATATGTGCTCACCGCGCGCGCCAAGGGGCTCACCGAAAACCGCGTGCTCTATGGCCATGTGTTTAGGAACGCGATGCTGATCGTGATCGCCGGGCTACCCGCCGCCATCCTCGGCATTCTGTTTACCAGCGCGATGCTGATCGAGGTGATTTTCTCGCTCGACGGCCTCGGCCTTCTCGGCTTCGAAGCCGCACTCAGCCGTGATTACCCGATCATGTTCGGCACGCTCTACATCTTCACCCTCATCGGCCTCGTGCTGAAACTTCTGGGCGACATCACCTACATGTTGGTCGACCCCCGCATTGATTTCGAGGGGCGCGCATGATGCAACTCTCCCCCATCACGCGCCGCCGCATCGCGACCTTCAAAGCCAACCGGCGCGGCTATCTGAGCGCACTCATTTTGCTCGCGCTGTTTGTGCTCACGCTGTTCTCGGAAGTGATTGCCAACGACAAGCCGCTGGTCGTGTATTACAAGGGCGAATTCCTCTTCCCGATTGTCAAACAATACACGGAACGCGAAGCGTTTAGCGGCGCGCTGGAGAGCGAGGCGGATTACAACGACCCGTGGCTCGCGCAGGAAATTGCTGCGCATGGCTGGATGGTTCGCGCACCGATTCCGCACGACTATAACAGCATCGATTTCAGCGTGCCGCGCACCCCTGCCCCACCCTCGTTCGCGCACCCGTTCGGCACGGACGACCAAGCACGCGACGTGTTGGCGCGCGTCATGTATGGCTTCCGCCTCGCCCTTGTGTTCGCCATTTTACTGGTGTCGCTGTCGAGCGTTATCGGCATCACCATCGGCGCGATCTCCGGCTATTTCGGCGGCGCGTTCGACCTGTTCATGCAGCGCTTTATCGAGATCTGGGAGGGCATGCCGATGCTGTTCCTGCTCATCATTTTGTCGTCCATCGTCACCCCCAGCTTCTGGTGGATACTGGCGCTGATGCTGCTGTTCCGCTGGATGACGCTGATCGACGTGGTGCGCGCCGAGTTCCTGCGCGCGCGCAATTTCGACTATGTCCGCGCCGCCCGCGCGCTCGGTGTGCCGGAGTTCACCATCCTCCGCCGCCATGTGTTGCCCAATGCGCTGGTCTCCGTGTTCACCTTCCTTCCCTTCATGGTGACGGGCGCGCTCACCACGCTCACCGCCCTCGATTTCCTCGGTTTTGGGCTGCCAAACAGTTCGCCGTCGCTCGGCGAAATTCTCGCGCAGGGGAAAAATAATCCGCAATCGCCCTGGCTTGGCATCATCGGTTTCTGCGTGCTGGCGGTGATGCTCTCGCTCTGCCTGTTCATCGGCGAAGCGGTGCGCGATGCGTTTAATCCGCGCAAAATTTTTGTGCGTGGCGACGACCGAAAGGCAGGCGCCGCATGACGCTCCTCTCCATTGCCAACCTCTCCATTCGCTTCGGGCAAAGCCATGTCGTGCGCGACCTGTCGCTCTCGGTCGCACGCGGTGAAATTGTCGCCATCGTCGGCGAGTCCGGCTCCGGCAAATCGCTCACGGCGCTCTCGACGTTAAAACTCCTGCCCGGCAACGCCGTGGTAACCGGCGAGATTCACTTTAACGGCACGCGCATCAGTACCCATAGCGACGCCGAAATGGCCACGCTGCGCGGCAATCGCATCGGCATGATTTTTCAGGAACCGATGACCGCGCTCAACCCGCTGCACACGGTCGACCGCCAGATCATCGAGCCGTTCTGCGTGCATCACTGCTGCGCGCGTGATTCCGCCGAGGCCACGGAAAAGCTCCGCACGCTGATGGAAGTGGTCGGCCTCAGCCACCTCATTCCGCGCGGCAAACTCTACCCGCACCAACTCAGCGGCGGCGAGCGTCAGCGCGCGATGATTGCGATGGCCATCGCCTGCGACCCGGATTTGCTCATCGCCGACGAGCCGACCACCGCGCTTGATGTCACGCTGCAACGGCAGATTCTCGACCTGCTCAGAAACCTCCAGCGCGAGCGCGGCATGGGCATGGTCTTCATCACGCATGATTTGCTCACCGTCCGTGCCATCGCCGATCGCGTGGTGGTGATGCGCGAGGGCAGCGTCGTCGAGAGCGGCGAGACGGAAGCGATTTTCACCGCCGCCAAACATCCCTACACCCAAATGCTCCTCGCCGCCGCGCCGCAGGGCACACCCGCCTCCATCGCAGCGGACGCCCGCGAAGTACTCCGCGCCGAAAATCTCTCCGTTGCCTTCCCCGTCAAAAGCCCCTTCCTCCGCCGCACGCTACGCGTGGTGAAAGCAGTCGATAATGTCTCCCTCACCCTGCGTGCGGGCGAGACGCTCGGCATCGTTGGTGAATCCGGCTCCGGCAAATCGTCACTCGCCTATGCGCTGCTGCGCCTCATCAAAAGCGAGGGGAAAATCGTTTTCCTCGGCCAAAACCTAAATACGTTGAACACACGAAGTGTGCGACCACTACGCCGCGCGATGCAGCTCGTGTTCCAAGACCCCTACGGCAGCCTCAACCCGCGCATGACCGTGGGCGATATCATTGCCGAGGGGCTGGGCGTGCATCGCTCCTCCCCCCATAGGGGGGAGGCTGGGAGGGGGCCATCCGGTGGCACCGCCTCGTCTCATAACGGCCTCACCCCAACCCTCCCCCTAAGGGGGAGGGAGATCGACCATCAGGTCGACTCCGTCATGCACGCCGTCGGCCTCACGCCGGAGATGAAGAACCGCTACCCGCACGAGTTTTCCGGTGGCCAGCGCCAACGCATCGCCATTGCGCGGGCGATGATTTTAAAGCCCGCCCTCGTGGTGCTGGATGAACCGACCAGCGCGCTCGACATGTCGGTGCAAAAACAGGTGCTCGAACTGCTCAAGAGCCTCCAGCATTCGCATCAAATCGCCTATCTGTTTATCAGCCATGATCTACGCGTCATCCGCTCTGTCGCCCATCAAACGCTGGTGCTGAGGCATGGCGAGCTGGTCGAATCCGGCGCGACAGAAACCCTCTTCACCGCCCCGCAGCACCCCTATACCAAAGCACTCCTCGCCGCCGCGCTGGGTTAGGTTTTAGCCTCAGATATCAAGAACGCAGCCTTCCTTCCCCTCGCCCTCAAAGGGGGAGAGGGTTGCTGCAGCTTCCCCACCACATGCATGTGGTGGGGTTAGCGGAAGCTGGGTGAGGGGGACGTCCGAATCATCGCACCGCCTGTGTCAACGCCCCCTCACCTAACCTCTCCCCCGATGGGGGAGAGGGACTTGCGGAGCCCACGACGAACCCGCGTACAGTTTCAAGCACTGCGATAGGGATTGCATTTGCCCCCCGTTCCGCCTAGATGCGCGGCCATGAGCACGCATCACGCATCCACGATTTATGCCCTCGCTTCGGCGGCGGGGAAAGCCGGCGTCGCTGTGTTCCGCATCAGCGGCCCGCAAGCGCGGGAGGCATTAGAAGGGCTTGGGGTGGCAAAGCCCCTCGCCCCACGCGTTGCCGCGCTGGTCTCCCTCAAAACGCCGGAGGGCGCAGCCCTCGACCAAGCCCTCGCGCTTTTTTTTCCGGCCCCATATTCCTTCACTGGCGAGGATGTGGTGGAGCTGCATACCCATGGCAGCCGCGCCGTCACGAGGATGCTCCTCGACGCATTAAATAAGGTTCCCAACCTCCGCCTCGCCGAACCGGGGGAATTCGCCCGTCGCGCGTTTCTCGCAGGAAAGCTCGACCTCGCGCAGGCCGAGGGGCTGGCCGACCTGATCGACGCGGAAACCCGCGCTCAGCATGCCCAGGCGCTGCGTCAGCTCGGTGGTGATAGCTCCGAACGGGTGGAGGCGCTACGCAACGCCATCCTCGAACCGTTCGCCCTGCTCGAGGCCTATATCGACTTTCCGGACGAAGAGATCCCCGAATCCGTCCTCGCCACCACGACGCAGCGCGTCGAGGCGTTACAAAAAGAGCTTGCGGAAATGCTGGATGACCGTGGCGTGGGCGAAAAAATCCGCGACGGGCTCGAGATCGTCATTCTCGGCGCGCCGAACGCAGGCAAGTCCAGCCTGCTCAACGCGCTGGCGCGGCGCGAGGCGGCCATTGTCTCGGCCGAGGCAGGCACCACGCGCGACCTCATCGAGGTGCCGATGGAAATCGCCGGGCACGCGGTCACGCTGGTCGATACTGCCGGACTGCGTGAGGCCGAGAATAGCGTGGAGGCTGAGGGAATCCGCCGCGCCCGCGCCCGCGCCGAAAATGCCGACCTCACCCTGCTTGTGCTGGATGCGGCATCACCATCGGATGCTGCTCCCCTTACTTCGGCGAATCTGATTATACTCAACAAAACCGATCTCGCACCAGACGCCAAACATCAAGGCGCGCTGCGGGTCTCCGCCGCTACTGGCGCGGGGCTGGATGCCCTCATCGCCGCCCTCGCCGAGCATGTCAGCGCCGCGATGGACACGCGCACGCCGCCGCTCATCACCCGTGCCCGTCACCGCGAGGCGCTGCGCGAAGCCGCTTCCGCCCTCGCGCGCTTCCGCCGCGCCGCGCCGCTCGAACTCAATTGCGAAGAACTCCGCCTCGCCGCCCGCGCGATTGGCAAAATCACTGGCAAAATCGCCGTGGATGATGTACTAGACCTCGTTTTTTCGCGGTTCTGCATCGGGAAGTAGGAATCTGGAATACACGAATCGAGGGTCTTGAATTCTAGATTTCTAGATTCCAAACTCTGGGTTCTCGTTCCCCTAACCCACTGACCCACTGCCGGATTAACCACCTACAACCACAACAAATAGGCAATTTTGACCTATTCGACACTATATATAGAAATAATAACCACTTCACGAAAATGTTTCACGTGAAACATTTTCTAAAGAGAATGCGGCAAGGCAATGAATAGTATGAAATTCGACGTCATCGTCATCGGCGGAGGCCATGCAGGCACCGAGGCCGCTGCGGCCGCCGCGCGGATGGGCGCGCGCACCTGCCTACTCACCCATCAACGCGCGACCGTCGGCGAAATGTCCTGCAACCCGGCCATCGGCGGCATCGCCAAGGGCACCCTCGTCCGCGAGATCGACGCAATGGATGGCGTCATGGGTCGCGCCATCGACCGTGCGGGCATCCATTACCGCATGCTCAACGCCAGCAAAGGCCCCGCTGTCCGCGGTCCCCGCGCTCAGGCCGACCGCAAACTTTACCGTCAGGCCGTGCAATCCATCCTCGGCGAATATACCAACCTCACCATCCTGGAAGACGCGGCAGAGGATTTCATCCTTGAAGATGGAGCGATTCACGGCGTGCTTGGCGCGTCGGGAACCCAGTATCTTTGCCGCCATGTCGTCCTCACTACCGGCACTTTCCTAAATGGGCTGATTCATCAGGGAGAGAGCCAGCGTCCGGCCGGGCGCGAAGGAGAAAAACCCTCCATCGCCCTCGCCCAGTCGCTACGCGCCACGGGGCTGATGATTGGTCGCCTCAAAACCGGAACACCGGCACGGCTTGATGGTGAGACAATTGCGTGGCATAGTCTGACTCCGCAGCCCGGCGATAACCCGCCGACACCCTTCTCCTATTTAACAGACGAAGTCCGGGTGCCCCAAATCAGCTGCTATATTACCCATACCAGCGCCGAAACCCATGAAATCATTCGACAAAATATCCATCGCTCGCCCATGTATTCGGGGCAGATTCAGTCGACGGGGCCTCGCTATTGCCCATCGATCGAGGACAAAATCGTCCGTTTTGCTGACCGGGAACGCCATCAGGTTTTCCTCGAACCCGAGGGGCTGGATGACAGCACCGTCTACCCAAACGGCATTTCGACCTCCCTGCCGACGGAGGTTCAGGCGGCCATGATTGCCTCTATCCCCGGATTGGAGAACGCCCGCGTCATCCGCTATGGCTATGCGATTGAGTATGACTATGTCGACCCGCGCGAGCTAAAGCCAACGCTGGAAACCAAGAAAATTCAAGGGCTTTACCTCGCCGGGCAGATCAACGGCACCACGGGATATGAGGAGGCTGGCGGCCAGGGTCTGGTCGCAGGGCTCAACGCCGCCCTCGCCGCTTCGGGTTCTGCCCCCTTCACCATCGACCGTAGCCAGGCCTATATCGGCGTGATGATCGACGACCTGATCACCCACGGTACGCAGGAGCCGTACCGGATGTTTACTTCCCGTTCGGAATACCGTCTTTCACTCCGACCAGACAATGCCGACCGCCGCCTCACCCCTCTGGGAATCGAAATTGGCTGTGTTGGCGATGAACGCCGCGACCGTTTTATGGAAAAACAGCAATTATTGTCCGACGCGTTGGCGATTGTTTCACGTGAAACAATCTCACCCAACAAAGCCAAAGAATATGGTCTGTCAGTCAATATGGATGGGGTGAAACGGACGGCTCTCGAGCTTCTTGGATACGAGTCGATCGGCATTGACGACCTCCTCCCCATCTGGCCGGAGCTCGGCGAGATGCGCTCCGATATTCGGGAGCAAGTCGAGATAGAAGCCTTATATCAAGGGTACTTAGGCCGCCAGCAAAGCGACATTGAGCTCTTCAAAAAAGATGAGGCCCTCCCTATTCCCAGTGATTTTGACTACCAGGCGGTCGGCTCTCTCTCCAACGAGATCCGCCACAAATTATCGAGCACCCGCCCTGCCTCGCTCGGAGCTGCAAGTCGTATCCCCGGGGTGACCCCGGCGGCATTGATCGCCGTTTTGACCCATATAAAACGTCATCAATACCGTTCGTAGAAAATTAAAAAATCCGTCGCGCAGAAAAATGTTTCACGTGAAACATTTTTCGTGTATAGTTCCCATCCCTGAAAATGGTGGCGCGATGAATTCGACCTATAATCTGAAAAATGTTTCACGTGAAACATTATCGACCCTCGAACGCTACGTCGCACTTTTGCAAAAATGGAACAAAACGATCAACCTCGTCGGCAAATCGACCGAACTGGAAATTTGGGATCGTCATATTGTCGACTCGCTCCAACTTTTACCCCTGATTCCTGATTCCATTTCTACTCTCGCCGATTTTGGAAGCGGCGCCGGCCTCCCCGGCATGGCGATCGCCATTGCGCGCCCCTCCATCGCCGTCACCCTCGTCGAACAAGACCAACGCAAGGCCGCTTTTTTACAAGAAACCGTGGCGCAGCTAGGGCTGAAAAACGTGGTGGTCGAAAACCGCGATATTCATAGCATCACCGCGCGTTTCGACGTGATCACCGCCCGCGCCCTCGCCCCGCTCGACACACTCTGCGCCATGGCTTTTCCGCGGATGTGCACGGATGCAATTTGCCTCTTCCCAAAGGGCAAAAACTTCGCTAATGAAGTAGCGGATGCGCGCGTGAACTGGTCGTTCAAGAATCAGCTTATACACAGCGCAACCAATGATGAATCCTCGATAGTTTCGATCTCGGAATTATCTCCACAGGCTAGGCAGAGCATCGCATGACTCGTATCATTTCCGTCGTCAACCAAAAGGGTGGCGTAGGCAAAACCACCACCGCTATCAACATGGCCACCGCGCTCGCTGCCATCGGCAAGCAGGTGCTGCTGATCGACCTCGACCCGCAAGGCAATGCCTCGACCGGACTCGGCATCGACCTCAGTATGCGTGAGAAGACGTCCTATGATGTACTGATCGGTTCGGCCACCCTCGCCGAAGCATCGCTGAAAACAGCCATTCCGCGCCTTTCCATAACCCCGGCGACGATTGATCTCTCCGGCGCAGAGATCGAACTGGTGGGCATGGCGCAACGGGAATTCCAACTGAAAAAAGCCCTCGCCAATATGCCCGCGCAATGGGACTACGCGATCATCGATTGCCCGCCTTCACTGGGGCTTCTGACCATCAACGCCCTCACCGCGAGCGACTCCGTTCTCATCCCACTGCAGTGTGAATTTTTTGCGCTTGAAGGCTTGAGCCACCTACTCAAAACCGTACGCATGATTCAAGGCGGCCTCAACCCGGATATCACCATTCACGGCGTGGTGCTGACCATGTATGACCGCCGCAACAAACTCACCGAACAGATCGAGGCGGATGTTCGCAATTTTCTCGGCGCGGATGTTTATAAAACCGTGATTCCGCGCAACGTGCGCATGTCGGAAGCGCCGAGCCACGGCAAGCCTGCGCTGGTCTACGACCTCAAATGCGTTGGCAGTCAGGCCTATATCAACCTCGCGCGCGAATTGATCCAGCGTGAGAAAAAATTCGCCGCCGCCAAAGCCGCCGCGTAAGGGAGAACAACAATGGCTCAACCACAAAAAGGTCTTGGTAAAGGTTTGTCTGCATTGATGGGCGACGGCGTGCCGCCGCGGGCGGAGCAGGCCGCTGCGCCTGCGTTAGCGGGACAGGGGGCTGGCGTGGCCACGGCAGCAGAACAACCGACTAACCGTCTTCCGGTCACTGCGCTCGTTGCCGGCAAATACCAGCCGCGCCGCCATTTCGCGGATGATTCACTCGCCGAACTCGCCGATTCCATCGAGCGCCACGGGCTGATGCAGCCAATCGTGGTTCGGCCACTTGCAGTGGCAGGCAAATTTGAGATTATCGCGGGTGAGCGCCGTTTCCGCGCCGCGAAACTGGCTAAGCTCACTGAGGTGCCGGTTATCATCCGCGATGTGACGGACGAAGAAGCCCTCGAACTGGCGCTCATCGAGAACATCCAACGCGCCGACCTCAACCCGCTCGAGGAAGCCGCGGGTTATCAGCGGCTGATGGACGAATTCGGCTACACGCAGGAAAAGCTCGCGCCCGTCGTCGGCAAAAGCCGCAGCCATATCGCCAATTTGCTGCGCCTGCTGAAATTGCCGGAATCCATCAAGCGCCGCATCGATTCGGGCGAGCTGACCATGGGCCATGCCCGCGCGCTGCTGATGGCAAAAAACCCCGAGGAACTGGCGAAAAAAATCATCGAGATCGGGCTCTCTGTCCGTCAGGCGGAGGACTTGGCCAAGGGGGCTGTGCAGCCGCAGACGAGCATGGAGCAGGGGGGTGGCGCAGCCATAGCCAACCATCCCGCGTCCCATGCCATGGGGGGGCAGCGATCTGCCCGTGATGGGGCGCCATCGAAGAGCGAAGACGTGCTACAACTCGAAGAAATGCTGGCCAATAATCTCGGCCTGCGGGTGAGCATCAGCCAACGCAGCGGCCAAGCGGGGGAGGTGGTCATCGGCTACGACACGCTGGTGCAGCTGGATGAGATTCTGCGCCGTTTGGGTGGCAGTATTTAGTCTCGTCATCCTCGCGCCCGTTGAGGATCCACGGATGCTCGGGACAAGCGCACAGATAACTTTATGAAGATTGACCCTCGCGTCTAGGCGAGCTCACCCTTCCATTTGTTGAGCGCTTTAACGAGGATGTTCGAGCGGTCGGTGAACTCACCCTCGAGCAGGGAGCCCGCCTCGTCGGCGCGCTTGCTGAGCGCCAAATGCAGCACTTTGCCCGCGCAGCTGTGGAACTCGGCATGCAGACGCTTGACCACTTCGTAAGGCTTTCCCTCTTTGGTTTCGTCATCGATGCGATCGCTGTAAATCCACTTGCCAAATTCGCACTGGTCGTCGCAGGAGACTTTTTGCACCGTGAAATCGCTCTTGCCGTTGGTGATCGCCATTTTCAGGTTAAACTTCCACTTTCCGTGGGCACCGATGGCTTTGGTGACTTCTTCGAGCATGGCAGGGTTAGACATGGGGACTCCGTGCAAAGGTATGTTATTTTTGTAGTTCTAGAGGGATGTTACGCCCGCGCCATGATGTTGGTCAAGTCTCGCTTACGCCGCGCGCCGCGATGGGGTGGCCAGCCGCGCGATGTCCATGAAGCCGTGCGCCATGCGAGTGAGGGATTCATCCGAATGGCGTTTGGAATCAAGCTCCAGCAATTGCAGGCGGGCCAGCGCCGTGCCGCAGGCTTCGGCAGGCCATTTCGTGGCGTGGGATTTGAGCGCCGGTTTGGCCTTGAAAAATACCGGGGGACGAAGCCCCTCGATCGCGGCGTCGATGCTCATGCCCTCGGCGCGTTTGAGGGCGATGGTTTCGAGCCGCGCGAAATAACGCATGAGGCTGCGCACGAGCAGCAGGCCGGGGTTGCCCTCCAGCAGCAACCGATCCGACAGGCGGCAGAGCGTGACCATATCGCCGCCCGCAACGGCGCTGGCCAGCTCGTCGAACGACTGATCGTTATTCTCGCCGATGGCGGCGGCAGCGTCGTCCATGCTGATGCTCTCGGCTTCATCGCCCACATAGAGCGAGAGTTTTTCGAGCTCGTTGAGGATGATCTGCCGGTCGCCCGAGAGCATGGCGGCGAGGTAGCGGGTGACGTCGTTGCCGGCGCGCAGGCCGTAGCCACGCAGCGATTCGGCGATGAATTGTTCGAGCCCAGCGCCTTCGTCCTTGTAGAACGCCGCGCAGGCGACGTTCGCCGCGCGCTCCGCCCAGACCCGCAGCTTGCTGGTCGCGGGCAGGGTTTCGGTGGTATAGAGCACGAGGAAATTTTCCGGCGCGCGGCCTTCCACTGCGGCGATGACGGCGGGCAAATGGGCGTCTTCCACCTCACGCAGGGTGATCACCCGGCGCGGCGCCATGAGCGACATCGCGGCGAGTTCATCGGCCAGCAGTGCGCCGTCTTCCTTGATCTGCTCGGGCGAGAATTCCTGCTTGGCCATGCTGTCGGCATTAGCACCCAGCCAATGGTCGGCAATCTGCGCGGCGCGCTGGCGCACTTGCCCCGCATCCGCCCCGTAGATGACCATGGCGGCCATCTTCAGCGGCGCGCGGAGCAGGCCATCAAAATCCCGTGGGCTGATCTTCATAACTGTTCCCGATGCTGTTGCCCATGCGATGCCGCAGGTTGAATTCTTCCGGAATGGTTTTGGGTGCCACGACCTCGCGTGCGCCCTTAGCGTTAGGGTCGTTCAGCTTCGGCACCAGATTGGCGAGGCGCAGCTGGTAATCATGCGCCAGCTCGATAATGCCGCGCTTCTTGGCATCCTCACGCGAGATGAAGGTCGAAAAATCGGCCGTTAGCGCGTTGTTGAAGCTGCTCACGCGGCTCAACTGCCCACTATCGATGAGCTTGCCATCGTGCGTGCGGGTGAGGGTGTAGGCGCTGTTGATCTGGTAGTCACCGCGGCCCGAGGTGCCATCCGGATTCACGAACAGGCCAACTTCGCCCTCCGTCAGGGTGATGGTGAGGGTGAAGGGTTTCTCCGCGCCCTGTGCCGTGGGGTTGATCTGGTCTTCGATCTCGGCCTTGAGCAGCTGACCCGCTGCCGTGCTGTTGGTGATAATCGCGACCGACTCAATCTGGGTATTGAGCGCCGCACGGGTTTCGGTGCTATGCACGGGAGTGAAGCCGCATGCAGTGAGGGCGAAAAGCGTCAGGATCGCCCCAACCCATGTGCGCGCCACCATCATGCCGCGACCACGTTGATGATGCGGTTGGGCACCACGATGGTTTTTTTGACCGTTTTGCCATCCAGATGGGGTGCGACCTGGGGGTGGGCAAGGGCGATGGTCTTTGCCTCTTCCTCGGGCAGATTTTTAGCCAGTTCGAGCGTCGCACGCAATTTGCCGTTCACCTGCACGGCGACGGTGACGGTATCGTCGACCAGCAGCGTCGCATCCGCCACCGGCCAGCTGCGGGTGGCGACCAAATCCGTATGCCCAAGCAGCGCCCAAAGTTCCTCCGCCAGATGCGGCAGGAACGGGGCGAGGAGATGGATGGTGGCTTCGAGGGATTCCCCCATGGCCGTTTTCCAGTCGCTGGTATGCTTGGAAGCATCCGCCGCGATTTTCTCCAGCGCGTTGGTCAGTTCGCGAATGCGGGCGACGGCTTTGTTGAAGTGGAAGCCTTCGATGTCTTTCGTCACCGCGTCGATGGTTTTGTGGGTGAGTTTTTTAAGCGCGAGCAATTCGTCGCCACCGGCACCATCTGCCACTGCGGGGGAACGGTTGGCCATTTCTGCCACTAACCGATAGAGCCGCCCCAGATAGCGCCAGGCGCCGTCGATGCCGGAATCTGTCCATTCGAGGTCGCGCTCGGGCGGCGAATCCGAAAGCATGAACAGCCGCGCCGTATCTGCCCCATAGGCGTCGATGATCGCGGCGGGGTCGACCGTATTGTTCTTCGATTTGCTCATTTTCTCCGAGCGGCCACGCGTGGCGGAGCGATGCCCCTCGATCGTCCGCCACTGGCCATTCACTTCCTCAACTTCAGCGGGGTAGAGCCAGTTGCCATCCGCGTCCTTGAACGTGGTGTGGCCGATCATGCCTTGCGTCATCAACCCCGCAAACGGCTCCTTGGCCTCCGGCGGCAGCACGCCGCAATCCACCAGCGCGCGGGTGAAGAAACGGGCATAAAGCAAGTGCAGCACCGCATGCTCGATACCGCCGATATATTGATCGACCGGCAGCCAGCGGCTTGCAGCCGAGGCAGAAATTCCTTTGTTTCCACCCCCCGAAGCATAACAGGCGAAATACCACGAGGACTCGAAGAACGTGTCGAACGTATCGGTTTCGCGCTTCGCGGGCTTTGCACAGGAAGGGCAATTCACATGTTGCCAGGTGGGGTGGTGGGCGAGGGGGTTGCCCGGTTTGTCGAACGTTACATCCTCCGGCAGCGTCACGGGAAGCTGGTCGTCTGGCACCGGCACCGCGCCGCAAGCATCGCAGTGGATGATGGGAATCGGGCAGCCCCAGTAACGCTGGCGACTGATGCCCCAGTCGCGCAGGCGGTAGTTGATTTTGCGACTGCCGATGCCCATTTTCTCAAGCTCGGCGATGGCTTTTTCTTTTGCGTCGTGAACGGAAAGCCCATCGAACAGCGGCGAATTGATGAGGGTGCCGTCACCCGTATACGGCAGCTCCGCCGGTTCATTGGTGCCCACGACTTGCGTGATCGGAAGCCCGTATTTCGTGGCGAATTCGAAGTCGCGCGCGTCATGCGCCGGGCAGCCGAACACCGCGCCAGTGCCGTAGCCCATCAGCACGAAATTGGCGATATAGAGCGGCGCTTCTTCTCCCGTGAAGGGATTCAGCGCCTTAAGGCCGGTGTCAAACCCACGCTTTTCGGCTTTCTCGATGGCTTCTTCTGACGTGCCGAGCGCGCTGCATTCTTTGATGAAGGCCGCCGCGTCCGGCGAATGATTTTCGATGTCTTTGGCTAACGGATGTTCGGGCGAAATGGCGACGAAGCTCATGCCGTAGAATGTATCCGGGCGGGTGGTGTAGATGTCGATCGTGCTTTCGATCACGGGCTGGCCGGGCTTGCGGCACAGTACTTTCAGCGTCACCAGCGCGCCGCTTGATTTGCCGATCCATTTCTCCTGCATCAGGCGGACTTTATCCGGCCAGCGTTCGAGCGTGCTGAGGCCTTGCAGCAAATCTTCGGCATAGTCGGTGATTTTGAGGAACCACTGGTTCAGCGTGCGCCGCTCCACCAGCGCGCCGGAGCGCCAACCGCGCCCATCCACCACCTGCTCGTTGGCGAGCACGGTGTGGTCGACCGGGTCCCAGTTCACCACCGCCTGTTTGCGGTAGGCGATGCCCTGCTTCAGCATTTGCAGAAAGAACCGCTGCTCGTGCTGGTAATAGCCGGGGTCGCAGGTGATAACCTCGCGCGACCAGTCATACGACAGGCCGATGGGGGCGAGCTGCTGGCGCATGCTGTCGATATTCTGCCGCGTCCACGCGTTCGGGTGCACCCCACGCTGAATGGCGGCGTTCTCGGCGGGCAAACCGAATGCGTCCCACCCCATGGGGTACAGCACGTTGTTGCCACGCGCGCGGCGATAGCGCGCCACCACATCCCCCAGCGTGTAATTGCGCACATGCCCCATATGCAGCTTGCCCGAGGGGTAGGGGAACATTTCGAGCACAAAATAATCCGGCTTGCCGTTCGGCTCCGGCGTCGCGAACACATTCGCTGCGCGCCACGCCGCTTGCCATTTCGCTTCCGCCTCGCGCGGATTATATCTTACCTGCGCAGATGGGCTGGCAACGTTCGTAGTATCACTCATTTACTTCCCCAACTGTGCGACGCGCAATTCACGCGCGCGGGTGAGGATGGTGTCTTCAAGCTTACGCGCGGTGGCGGCCTCTGTTGGCGCGTCCATCCAGTTGCCGGCCTTGTCTTTCTTCTGACGGAAGACGGAGATTTTGAGGCTATCCGCGCGCAGCTGGCGGTCGAGAATGAGGGCGTTGACTTTGAAACGCTCGCCCGGCGTTTGCGGGTCTTCGTACCAGTCGGTCAGCACCACGCCACCAAACGGATCTGCCGAAGCCAGCGGCAGGAAGGCGAGCGTGTCGAGCGTGGCGCGCCAGAGGAAGCTGTTCACGCCCAGGGGGTTTTTGCCGGCTTCTTTCTCTTTATCGCTGACGCCGCCGATGACCATACCTTCTTCGCCAGTCATACGACCATTTTTCTCTTTGCGGCGGTCTTCTTCCGTTTTGGGATATTTCGTATCTTCGTCCTGCTTCAGCATGTCGCACGCACTGAGGGCGAGAGCGCCACAAAGGGCGAAGAGGGTGGCGCGGGAAACAGAGAATGAGCGCATAACAAAACCTGTGTGAGGGTGAACGCGCGCAAGTCTAGCGTCCGCAGGGAAATTTGCAAGGGTGACACAGGGGCACCCCACAAACAAAAAGGGCGGCTCTTGCGAGCCGCCCTCTCCGTTAACTTAGACCAATTGCTTAGAAAGCAACTTGGGTACCAAGGATAATCGCGGTACCTTGGTTGTCGTAGGTCGTACCCGCGCTGTCGAAGTCGTAGAACGAAACTTCAGCATACGGGGTCAGGCCTGGAGCCAGTTTGTAGTCTGCACCGAGAACAAAGTTCGAGAATTCGTTCTCTGCAGAGCTCTCATCAACTTTCGAGTTGAGGTAGGTTGCCGACAGGCCGACAGGGCCCATGCCGTAACCAGCACCGAGGGTCCAGGTTTTACCGTCGCTGAGCGAATCGTCACCAAGCTTGCTTTGCTTAGCGTACGAACCAGCGAGGGTAGCGCCCATGAAGCCGGTGGTAGCACCAAGGCTCCAGCCGCGGATGTCGTTACCGAATGCAGCGGTAGCAGCGTTGTCGCCGTTGCCGTGCTCATAGGTACCAGCGAGACCGAGCTTTACGCCTGCAATGTTGCCATTGTAGCCGAGAGCTGCATCCCAAACGTTGCTGATGCCTGCGTTTTCAGCGAAGCTGGTCGTTTGACCACGCGAGGTCAATTCCGGGGTGTAGCTTACGCCAGCCTGGAAGCCCGAGAATTTCGGGGTGTAGTACGAAACTTTGGTTGCGTTGTAGTAGGTTTCGTCACCTGGGACCGTGTGCGAACCATGCTCAGCGGTCAGCTTCGACATGGTGATGAATTTCGCCGTGGTGCCGGTCGGAGCAGCAGCTACGCCGTGAACGAAGTTGGTCCAACCACCGTTGATACCACCGGTAGCAGCAGCAACCGACGAAGCATCGATACGCGAGGTAGCAGCAACCGACTTGTTACCGCCCATTTCTGCACGGCCGAACGAACCTTCGAGGTAGGTGAAGGTACGCGCAGCGTTTTCACCCTGGCTGTTACCGTCGTTGGTGAGGTCAGCTTCGAGATCGATCTCAGCGCCGTAGCCGAGGCCCGAAGCGCTTTTGCCGTCTACTTTAACGGTCACTTCGTTGTCGTTACGGAAAGCAGTGTGGTCTTTGCTACCAGCAGTGCTGTCTTTATCGTCGCTCGAGTAACCAGCTTGGAAGTCAGAGAAACCGCCGAGGGTTACTTTTGGAGTCTCAGCCGAAGCTGCTGTTGCCAGCAGTGCCGCGCCTACGAGTCCGGTCGTACCAAGAAGAATTTTTTTCATGATTTGCGTTCCTTCATTAATGAAACAAAATGCGATGTGTATTCCTGTTCTTCGAACTTAAGAGTACACACCACCCTAATGAACATACTCGCAGCCCAAACGGACTGAAGGCATGTTCCACGAGGCTAGTTATTAGCCGAATCCCCCCCCCAAGGCAAGCTGCGCCAAATAAAAAGTGACGCCCGGCACCCCCTTTCTACCCCTCTGTTGCTAAATTGACACAAGTGGCGCGATGGCCATGATTTCGCTGGACTTTTTTATTAAGCGATTGTATTTGTTGAAAATCATGGGGGGCCTCGGGGTGGATGACCAATTAGCAACAGGGTATGCAGCGCTGCAACAGCGACTAGTCTTGGCATCAGAAGGGGCTCTTCGTCCCTTTGCTTCGCTGACCCCGCCGCTTCGCGGCTTGGCCTCCGGCCTACGCATCGACAACAAAACCCCTTCATCACCCATCCTCATCGGCGCGAGCAAACACCAGCCGGTGGCGAAGCTCGAGGCCGCGATTGGCCTTGGCCTCAGGCATTTCGGGGAAAACAAGGTGCAGGAGGCGGCGGAAAAATGGCCGGCGCTCAAAGCAGCCCACCCGGGGGTGACGCTCCACCTCATCGGCCCCCTGCAATCGAACAAGGCAGCCGATGCCGTCGCCCTGTTTGATGTGATTCAGACGGTGGATCGGCCGAAGATTGCCGACGCATTAGCTGCGGCCTGTACAAAGACAGGGAAACGCCCCGCGTTTCTGATTCAGGTGAATATCGGCGAGGAACCACAGAAAGCCGGAGTGGCGCCCAAAGAAACGGCGGCGCTGCTGGCTTATTGCCAGAGCCTCGGCCTCGCGATTGACGGGCTGATGTGCGTGCCGCCGGAGGGGGTGAACCCCGCGCCGTATTTCGCGCTGCTCGCCAAAATGGCGCGGGAGCTTGGCCTCGCCGAACTCAGCATGGGCATGAGCGGGGATTTTGAAACCGCCATCCGCATGGGCGCGACCGTGGTACGCGTCGGCACGGCGCTTTTTGGAAACCGCTAAGCGCTACAGCACCTGATTGGTGCTTGCCTGTTTCAGGTAGGGTAGCATCTGCGCGTTTTGATAGGCTTTGTTGGCGGAGGGCGTACTGCCGCCGAACAGTTCGAGGAGCTTTTTCGCGCGGGCATCGTCTGTTTTATAGGCATCGGTAGGGGAAGACGACACCATGCCGAGTTGCGCCCGCTGGGCAATATCGTTGGCGCGCAGCGACTGAGATGCGCGGAGAGCGCGGTCAACCTGCGCCGCCGCTGCGGACGGGGCGGGTATATTTTTTGTATCGAGCGAGGCGACCTCGACCTCCTCCGTCGGAGCCGCGTCGGCAGGCACCGCCGCGTTCGCGGCGAGCTGGGTGGCTGGCTCAGCGCCATCGCCCGTCAGTGCGGCATAAGCCGTCTCGGCCATGCCTTTGCCGGTCGCTTCCTTGAAAATTTCGTTGGCGAGGCTCGCCACAAAGCCAATCGGCCCGCCCATCAGCGCGCCGCTGACGAGATTCGCCGCGACAGAGGATTTCTCCTCTGGCTTGTCGTAAATCATGTCGGAAATAATCGGGATATGTTTGAGCGGGTTGATGGCATCGAGCGCATCGGCGAAGCTCGGCCCATCCGCACCAAAAAACCCTGCGGCGCGGGTGGATGTGTTGGAATCCGGCGTAATGGTGATTTTGGTTGTAACCTCGCCGTCCTCCGCTGGGGAGGTGGGGAAGCTATAAGGACGGTTACTGCCGATGGCTTGGGTCATGGGATGTGGATAAGCAAGACCCGTGCCAGCTCGCATGCCGCGAGCGGCATCGCCCGTTTAACATGACATTGAGTCATGTTAAAGCGCTACGCACGATAATTATGGACGACTGAGGTAGGGCACAAAGAGCCGTCTTAAAACTAATGCGCGTTCACAGCCGAAACAAGTGCCTGAGCGCTGGCGAGCAGGGTGTTAGCGGCGGCGCGTTCGGCGTCGGTATGCGCGTTTTCCGCGGCGGTTTGGGCAGCGCGCAGGGCGCTTGCGGCTTCCTCCGCCGAAATATCTGCCACGTCCTGAATATGGTCGGACAGGATGGTGGCACCCGCGGCTGAGACATCCGCATAACCCGCGGTGGCGAAGAAGCGGCGTTTGCTACCGTCCGGCAGATGGATGATGATCGCCCCGGGACGCAGCATCGAGAAAAATGGCGCGTGGTTTGGCAGCACCCCGAAATCTCCCTCGGCACCCGGAATTTCCACCATCGCCACATGCGTATCCATCACGACAGCGGCGGGGGAAATGATGTTTAGGCGGAATGCGCTAGCCATGACTGCTCCTAGTTGCCGCTCAGCTCTTTTGCTTTTTCGATGGCTTCTTCGATGCTGCCAACGAGGTAGAATGCGGCTTCCGGCAGATCATCGTATTCGCCAGCCACAATCGCTTTAAACGAGGCGATCGTGTCTTTCAGCTTCACGTATTTACCCGGTTTGCCGGTGAAGATTTCCGCCACATGGAACGGCTGCGACAGGAAGCGCTGGATTTTACGCGCACGCGCTACGGTCAGCTTATCTTCCTCGGAAAGCTCGTCCATCCCCAGAATCGCGATGATATCTTGCAGCGATTTATAGGTCTGAAGCACGCGCTGCACATCGCGCGCGACTTGGTAATGCTCTTCGCCCACGATGGTCGGCGACAGCATACGCGAGGTTGAATCGAGCGGATCTACCGCCGGGTAAATGCCGAGCTCGGCGATCTGACGGCTGAGTACGGTCGTCGCATCCAGATGCGCGAACGAAGCAGCGGGCGCCGGATCGGTCAAGTCATCCGCCGGAACGTAAACCGCTTGTACGGAGGTAATCGAGCCTTTTTTGGTCGAGGTGATACGCTCTTGCAGGTTACCCATCTCGGTCGCCAGCGTTGGCTGGTAGCCTACGGCCGAAGGAATACGGCCGAGCAGTGCGGATACTTCCGAACCCGCTTGGGTGAAGCGGAAGATGTTATCCACGAAGAACAGAACGTCCTGACCCGCTTGGTCACGGAAATATTCCGCCTGGGTGAGGCCGGTGAGCGCCACGCGCGCACGTGCCCCTGGAGGTTCATTCATCTGGCCGTAGACCAGCGCCACTTTCGATTTGGTCTGGTCGTCGAGGTTGATGACGCCCGACTCGATCATCTCGTGATAGAGATCGTTCCCTTCGCGGGTACGCTCGCCCACGCCGGCGAATACGGAGTAACCACCATGGCCTTTGGCGATGTTGTTGATCAGCTCCATGATGAGAACGGTTTTACCCACGCCCGCACCACCGAAGAGACCGATTTTACCACCCTTCGCATAGGGCGCGAGAAGGTCGATCACCTTAATGCCGGTCTCGAGGATTTCGTCATCCGTCGACTGGTCGATGAAGGCTGGGGCTTCCGCATGGATCGGCGAGGAGAGCTTGTTGCCGATGGGGCCGCGCTCGTCGATCGGCTCGCCGATCACGTTCATGATGCGGCCGAGCGTTTCCATGCCGACTGGAACCGAGATCGCTGCGCCCGTATCGACGCAGACAAGACCACGGGTCACGCCATCGGTTGCGTCCATCGCGATCGCGCGGACGGAGTTTTCACCCAGATGCTGCGCCACTTCGAGCACCAGACGTCGGCCATCGACCGACGCTTCAAGCGCGTTCAGGATTGCGGGGAGCTGCCCTTCCGGGAAGCGCACATCGACCACCGGGCCGATCACTTGCGTCACCACGCCGCCGAGGGCGGTGTCTGCTTTTGGGGTTTTCTTTTTTACTGCTGCCATGATGGTCTCCTAAAAATCCTTAAATTGCTTCCGCGCCGGAGATGATCTCGATCAGCTCCCGCGTGATGTTGGCTTGACGGGTACGGTTGTATTTGAGGGTGAGCTTCTTGATCATCTCGCCCGCGTTTTTGGTGGCGTTTTCCATCGCGTTCATTTGTGCGCCGTAGAAGCCCGCATTGTTCTCGAGCAGCGCGCTGAAAATCTGCATCGCGAAATTGCGCGGCAGAATATCGGCAAGGATTTCTTCTTCGCCCGGTTCGTATTCGTAGGGCGCGCTGGCAGCGGCGGTTTGGCCGTTGCTCGCCACCGTCAGCGGCATGAGCTGCTGGAAGGTGACCACTTGCGAAATTACCGAACGGAACTGGTTGTAGAGCAGGGTGATGCGGTCGATCTCGCCCGCCTCGACCCGGGCGAGGGCGGCGCGGGCGATGGATTCCGCCATCGCATAGTTGGTGTTTTTGGCAACATCCGTCGTGCTGCCGATCATCAGTGGCTTATAGTCGGCCAGCCAGTCGCGCGCCTTGCGGCCCACGGTATAGATTTTCACGGTTTTGCCCGCTGCCTGCAGCTCACGAATACGCTTCTTCGCCGCCCGCACGATGGAGGAGTTAAACGCGCCCGAAAGCCCGCGATCCGCGGTCACCACAATCAAAAGCTCGGTCTGGTCGCGCCCGGTTCCGGTGAGCAGCACAGGCACATTGGCCTGACCTTCCGCCCCGGCCGCAAGCCGCTCCACCATGCCCGCCATCGCGGTGGCATAGGGACGCGCCGCTTCCGCCGCCTCGCGCGCACGACGCAGCTTCGCCGCCGCGACCATCTTCATCGCTTTGGTGATCTTCTGCGTGGACTTCACGCTTTTGATCCGGACCTTTAAATCCTTTAAGCTAGGCATGGATCAATCCTTACACCAAACGCTTCTTCACGTCGGCAATGGCATCTTTCAGTTTGGCTTCCGAATCATCCGTCAGTTTTTCTTCTTTGCGGATGGTCTCGAGCAGGGTCTGGGTGTTACGCAGCACGCGCAGCAATTCGTCTTCGAACGCGCGGACTTTGTTGATCGGCAGATCATCGAGATAGCCCTTCACGCCCGCGTAGATCACAGCCACTTGTTCTTCCATTTGCAGCGGCGAGTATTGCGGTTGCTTCAGCAGCTCGGTCAGGCGCTGACCGCGCGCGAGCAATTTTTGCGTTGCAGCATCGAGATCGGAACCGAATTGCGCGAAGGCTTCCATTTCACGGAACTGCGCGAGGTCGAGCTTAATCGTGCCGGCCACTTGTTTCATCGCCTTCACCTGCGCGGACGAACCTACGCGGGATACGGACAGACCGACGTTCACCGCCGGGCGCACGCCTTTATAGAACAGCTCGGTCTCGAGGAAGATCTGACCATCCGTAATCGAGATCACGTTGGTCGGGATATAGGCCGATACGTCGCCCGCCTGGGTTTCGATGATCGGCAGCGCGGTGAGCGAGCCCGCGCCCTTGTCGTCGGACAATTTTGCCGCGCGCTCAAGCAGGCGCGAATGCACGTAGAATACGTCGCCCGGATAGGCCTCGCGCCCCGGAGGACGGCGCAGGAGCAGGGACATTTGACGATAGGCCACCGCCTGCTTGGAAAGATCATCATAGATAATCAGCGCATGCTGTGCGTTGTCGCGAAAATATTCGCCCATCGCCGCACCCGCATATGGCGCAAGATATTGCAGCGGCGCTGGCTCCGACGCGGTGGATGCCACCACGATGGTGTATTTCAGCGCGCCGGTTTCTTCGAGCTTCTTCACCACCTGCGCCACGGTCGAGCGCTTTTGGCCAATGGCCACGTATACGCAGAACAGCTGCTTGGTTTTGTCGCCCGACTCATGCGCGGCTTTCTGGTTGAGGATGGTATCGATCGCGATGGCGGTTTTGCCGGTCTGGCGGTCACCGATGATCAGCTCGCGCTGGCCACGGCCGACAGGCACGAGGGCGTCGATGGATTTAATGCCGGTTTGTACAGGCTCATGCACGGATTTACGATACACGATGCCGGGGGCTTTTACTTCCACGCGGCTGCGCAGTTTGGTTTTGAGCGGGCCTTTGCCATCGATCGGGTTGCCGAGCGGATCGACCACGCGGCCGAGCATTTCGGGGCCGACAGGCACATCCACGATGGTGCCGGTACGTTTTACGGTGGCGCCTTCTTTCACGCCGGTATCCGCGCCGAAAATTACCACGCCGACCGCGTCGGTCTCGAGGTTGAGCGCCATGCCTTTGAGGCCGCCATCGAACTCGACCATCTCGCCCGCTTGCACGTTCTCGAGGCCGTAGACGGTGGCGATACCATCACCCACCGCAACCACGCGACCCACTTCGGCAAGGCTTGCCGTGTCGGCGAGGCCGGCGATCTGCGACTTTAAGATGTCCGAAATTTCTGAAGGGCGAATTTCCATGAATAACTCCTGATGGTCCTAGAATGTGGTGCTGGCGGGCGCAGTCATCTGCGCACGCATGGTGGATAGGGCGCCCGCAAGCGTGGCGTCGAGCTTGAGCGAGCCGAGCTGCACCGAAAGGCCGCCAAGCAGGGCGGGGTTCTCGGTAAGCTGCATTTCAACGGCTTTGCCGGTGGCTTTGGCGAGCGCGTCTTTGAGTTGTTTTTGAACGGCCGCGCTGAGGGGGCGGGCACTGGTGACGACTGCAACCAGTTCGCCTTTATGGGCGGAAAGGGCGGCGCGCAGCAGCTCGGCCACCTGCGGCAGCAGCTCGGCACGGCCACCGGCAGCAAGCACGGCGACAGAGCGCTGGGTCAGCGCCTCGCCCTTGGCGATGAGTGCGCCGAGGATGTTTGCCTTTACCTCGCGGCTGATGAGCGGGTTGATGAGCGCCGCGCGCAGTGCCGCGTCGCCCGTAATCGCTTCGGCCAGCGCGGAAAATTCAGCGACGACCTCACCCTCGGTTTTCGCGGCCACAGCCTGCGTGAAGATCGCCGTCGCGTAGCGGCGAGCGATGAGTAATGCGTCTGTACGGTTACTAGCCAAAAGAATCCCTGCACATCGATTTTATTTTGCGCGCGTATCTATAATGGCCGCGCGGGGGGATGCAAGTGGAAAATACGGATGGGGGCAACACCCCCATGCCCCCGGTCGCGTGCGCGGCGGCTCGCGCCATAAAGCGCTACGCACGATAAACTCGAAATTCACGATTGGGCAAACTTAACCCGCATTCCAAAGGGGGTTTTTGAGCTTGGCGGTCATGGCCGCGTGCGCTGCCAGCTCCTCGGACGTGGGCGGGAAGCTGCGGGCGGGAATATCCGTATGGCCGGAGAAGGCGAGGGCGGCGTGATTCGCGAGTCGTGATTCGTGATTCGATTTTTCGAGCAAGCTGGATTGCCGCCCACCCTTCATTTCGAGATAGACATCCGCCAACAGCTCGGCATCGAGCAGGGCGCCGTGCTTGGTGCGGGCGCTGGTATCGATGGAAAAGCGCTTGCACAGCGCGTCGAGGTTGGCGGGGGAGCCGGGGAACATTTTGCGGGCGATGAGCACGGTGTCGATCGCGCGCGCGGCATCAATCAGCGGCAAGCCGAGCGCGTCGAGCTCGGCATTGAGGAATTTTAAATCGAACCCGGCATTGTGGATCACGAGCGGCGCATCGCCGATGAATTCGAGAAAGGCGCGCGCGACGATTTTAAACAGCGGCTTGTCTTTCAGGAATTCCGCCGAGAGGCCGTGCACGTTCTCCGCCTCGCGCGGCATGTCGCGCTCGGGGTTGAGGTAGGTGTGGAAATGGTTACCGGTCGGCACATGCCCCATCAGCTCCACGCAGCCGATCTCCACCATCCGGTGGCCGGAGAAGGGGTCGAGGCCGGTGGTTTCGGTATCGAGGACGATTTCGCGCAGCATTTCGTTTTTGTCATTCCCGCGAAGGCGGGAATCTCCTTAAGGAAGTGGATCCCTGCCTACGCAGGGATGACAAGAATACATAGCGTCGCAATCCCCGCAATAACTGCCGCTAACTTAACCCCAGCTCTTTCATCAGCGCGCGGACGCGGCGGCGGGTGGCGGCCTTGCTGATATGGGTGGGGATGACGTGATCGGCGCGGGATTTGCGCGCCGCATCCGGCAGCTGACGGGTGATGAGACGCTCCCATTTTTCTTCCGTCATGCCCGGCCGCGCGAAGGCGCGTTTACGGCGTAGCGCTTTGGGCGCGTGCACGACGAGAGTAGTGTCACAAAGCGTGTGCGCATCGGTCTCGAATAGCAGCGGGATATCGAGGATGATCGCGGGCGCGTTGGCTTTTTTTGCAGCGCGGATGGCGGCTTGCTCGGCCTTGCGCACGGCGGGGTGGAGGATGGCTTCGAGCGTTGCCAATGCCTTGGGATTTTTGCTGACGATGGCGGCGAGTGTAGCGCGGTCAATGGTTGTGGTTTTGGCGTTTATAGCGCGTGGAAATGCTGCAGCAATTGCTGCAGCAATGCTGCGGTCATGTTGCAGCATTTCATGGACACAGCCATCCGCATTAAAGTGGTGAATGCCCGGTGCATTAAACATCGCGGCGACGGTGGATTTCCCGCTCGCCATACCGCCCGTAATGCCAATGACCAGCGTACCGCTGGGGGCGGATTTTTGTGCGCTGCGGGTGGACGGTTTTTTCATCAGCCCTCGTCACTCAACACATGCGCGCGCAATTCCTCCGTCACCTCGGGCAACACGCCGTGCCAGCATTCGAACGCGCGCTGCGCTTGATAGAGCAACATGCCAAGCCCATCGACCGTTTTATGGCCGCGCTGGCGGGCGTATTTCAGTAGCCCGGTTTCAAGCGGTGCGTAGACAATATCATAGACCACCGCACCCTCCGCCAGCTGCTTGAGATCAAGGTCGAGCGGGGGCTGGCCATTCATGCCGAGGCTGGTGGTGTTAACCAGCATCGAGGCGGTGGCGATGGCGCTGTTACGCGTCTCCCACGCTGCTGCACTCACTCCAAATTCGGCAGCAAGAGTTTGTGCGGTTTCATTGGTGCGGTTGAGCAGAGTGATGTTTGTGGCGCCCGCTTCTTGCAGTGCAACAATGGCCGCGCGCGTCGCACCACCGGCACCGAGCAAAAGAATGTTCGATGCATGCGCCGCAATATCTCCCCCAAGGCTGGCGCGCAGGTGGGTAATGAAGCCATACGCATCCGTATTGGTGCCGATGAGTTTTCCGTTATCGTGGGTGATGGTATTCACCGCGCCGATGCGCGTGCCCACCACATCAATCGCGTCGAGATATTCCATCACCGCCTGCTTGTGCGGCACGGTGACATTCACCCCCCGCCAGTTCTTTTTGCGCATGTGAAACATCGTCTGACGCAGGCGTGGTGCGGGCGTGGTGAAGAGTTTAAACTCGCCATCAATCCCATGTTTTTTAAGCCAAAAATCGTGAATGCGCGGGCTAAGCGAATGCGAAACGGGATAGCCGATGAGGCCAGTGGTGATGGTCATGATTTGATCTCGTTTATCTCTTGCGGGGTGATTTCGGCAGCGGCGGCGACTTCCGTGGCGGCGCGGCGCTTATCGACCTGACGCTGGCGGTATTGTATAATGAGGGTCGCGGTTTCTTCGACCGAGCGGCGGGTGACATCGATCACCGGCCAGCCTTGCGCGCGGAACATTTTTTTCGAGCTTTCGATTTCGTCGCGCACACATTCCTCGTTGATATAATCCGTATGTGCGTCCTGATTCATGGCGGCGAGGCGGGTGGTACGAATTTCGATGAGGCGTTCGTCGCTAATCGTGAGGCCAACCACGAGTGGTTGCTTGAGCGCGGTGAGGTTCTCCGGCAGCGGGCAGTTGGGTACATAGGGCACGTTCGCGGCTTTATATCCGCGATAGGCGAGGTACACACAGGTCGGCGACTTGCTGGTGCGCGAGGGACCGACGATGACAATGTCGGATTGTTCGAGTTCCCAGGTGGCTTGTCCGTCATCATGCTCGAGCGCGAAGTTGATCGCATCGATCCGCGCGAAATAATCTTCCGACAATTCATATTGCCGCCCGGTATGGCCCGACGCTTCCTGATCGAGGTAATTCGACAGTTCGCGGATGGCATGGCCAAGCACGGAAACACAAGGTAATCCGCGCTTTCCGCAGGCCTGACGCAGCATTTCGCGCATTTCGGAATCGACCAGCGTAAACATCACCATGCCGGGATGGGCGTCAAGGTTTAGGATCATTTTCTCAAGCTGGCCTTTGGTGCGCATCAGCGACCAGACATGCTCTTCCACCACCACCTTATCGAACTGCGCGAGGCTGGCGCGCGCCACACTCGCCACGGTTTCGCCGGTAGAATCAGAAACAAGATGCAGGTGAAATGTTTTCATGCGCGGGTCAAAAAGGATGGGGGTAAGCTGTGGATTTTTTCGTGGTTATCCACCCTATAGACGGCTCCACCCAAACTTGCCAGCATTGCCTTTTATTCTATCCCGCCCTCTATTCACAGACGCATGCACGCCACGTTCTTTACTGTGAGTCATGTGGATGACACTGTGTGTCCTCATTGTTTTTCACTACAAAATTACACTTGTTTTTTAGTTTGTTAGCTGGCCTGTTACACAGGGTTTTAAAGAGCGCATCACCCGCTATGGTTTCTCGGGATAGAACGCCGAATGACCACGTATGAATCATGAATCCCCATTCCTCCTATGACCTACTATCTACTACTATCATTCTTTTTAATTCTTAGTATTAGAAGAGGGCACACGAATACATTGCATGTAAGGCGTTATTTATGACTGCGGAAAAACTACTTATCTCAAACCTGAAAGGCCAGCCGACACGCAGTGTCCCGTTCTGGTTTATGCGGCAGGCGGGGCGTTACCTTCCAGAATATAGGGAGCTGCGGGCGAGCACGAAAGGATTTTTAGACCTCTGCTTTACACCAGAAAAAGCGGCGGAGGTGACGCTGCAACCGCTGCGCCGCTTTGATATGGATGCGGCAATTTTATTCTCGGACATCCTCGTTGTACCGTATGGGCTTGGGGTGGATGTACGGTTTGCGGAAGGCGAAGGCCCCATCGTGGGTGTTACCGACACAGCGGAAAAAATTGATGCGCTTGACCTTTCGACTATCCGGCAAAAATTAGAGCCAGTGGCCGAGACAGTACGACTGGTAAGAAAAAATTTGCCCGAGGGTGCAACCCTCATTGGGTTTGCGGGGGCGCCGTGGACGGTGGCGTGCTATATGCTGCAAGGCAAGGGTGGGAAGGAATTTTTACCGGCGCGGAAATTCGCGATTGCCAACCCGGCGCTGATGGAAAAACTGATCGTGACGCTCACCCACGCGACGGTAGATTACCTGCGCATGCAGATTGATGCGGGCGCTGAAGCGGTGCAGATTTTCGACAGTTGGGCAGGGCTTTTGACGCCGGAAGAATTTGCACGGTGGGTGATTGCGCCGACGGCGATTATCGTGAAACGCTTGCGTGAGACGCATCCTAACACCCCGATTATCGGCTTTGCGAAGGGCGGTGAATTGCAGCTGCACGCGTACGCAAAGTACACGGAAGTAAACTGCATCGGCGTCGACCAACATACGCCGATGGAATTCGCGTTGGCCTCGCGTGCGAGCGACATTCAAGCCGTGCAGGGCAACCTCGACCCGCTGCTGATGGCCTGTGACAAAGACGGTGCGCTGCGGGCGACAGAAGAAATTTTAAAAATATTGGGTGACGCACCCTGCGTCTTCAATGTGGGGCATGGATTCATCCCAGAAACGCCGATTGAAAATGTGGCGGCAGTGAGCAAACTCGTCAAAGAATGGCGGCGGTAATGGGCGTGATTTCCCCCACCTCGCGCACGGCGATTGTGCTGTTTAATCTCGGCGGGCCAGACTCGGCTGAGGCGATTCAACCCTTCTTGAAAAACCTGTTTTCCGATCCGGCGATTATCAGTCTGCCAAATCCGCTCCGCGCGTTTTTAGCCAATCTTATTTCCAAGCGCCGTGCGCCGAAAGCAACAGAAATATATGAGGAAATTGGTGGAAAATCACCGATTTTGGAAAATACGCAGGAACAAGCCATGGCGCTGGAAGCCACCCTTTCCGGACATGGAAAAGTGAAAGTTTTCACCGCCATGCGTTACTGGCATCCGCGTGCAGAACAGGTGGTGAAAGAAGTGGCCGCGTTTGCGCCGGATCATATTTTGTTGTTGCCGCTCTACCCCCAATTTTCGATGACGACTACGGGCTCTTCCTACAAGGAATGGATGCGTGCCGCAGCGTTGATAAAATTGGATGTGCCGACCTCGCTCATCTGCTGCTACCCGACGCAGGCGGAGTTTGTGAAAGCGCATGTGCAGCTGATTCGCACCTACTACAACGAGGCGGCAGGCTTTGGAAAACCGCGGATTGTCTTCTCCGCCCACGGACTGCCGGAAAAAATTATCAAGAAGGGCGACCCCTATCAGGCGCAGGTGGAGGCGACGACACAGGCGGTGATCGACGCGCTCGACATCGCCTATGTGGATTATGTGAATGCCTACCAAAGCCGCGTGGGCCCGATGAAGTGGATTGGCCCCTCGACCGAGGACGAGCTGATGCGTGCGGGGCGCGAGGAGCTGCCCGTGGTGTTGGTGCCGATTGCGTTTGTTTCAGAACATTCGGAAACACTGGTGGAGCTTGATATCGAATATGCCGAGCTCGCCTATCAGCACGGGGTGAACCATTATTACCGCGTGCCGACGCTCTCGACACAGGCGCATTTTATAGCGGCGCTGGCCGACATGTGCCTCAAAGCGCCCGGGGATGTGGCGATTGCGCCCGACAGCGGCACCCGCATCTGCGGCCGTGAGTGGAAACAATGTTTGTGTAAACAGCAATAACGGAGAGCCCGATGAACCCCGAATATTATTTTCTCGCAAAAACCCTACATATCATCGCCATGACGGCGTGGATGGCGGGCATGTTCTACCTGCCGCGCCTGTTTGCGTATCATGCGGAGCAACCCGTCGGCTCGCGCACGTCGGAGCTTTTTAAGCTGATGGAATGGCGCCTGCTGCGCATCATCATCAACCCGGCGATGATCGCGACCTGGTGCTTCGGCCTGTGGCTGATTCTGATTACCGGCGCAATGAAGCCGGGCGAAGGCAATGGCTGGCTGCATGCGAAGCTCGGCCTGTTGCTGGTGATGCAGCTGCTCCACGCCTATTTTGCCCGCACCCGCAAAAAATTCGACCGCGACGAGCGCCCACGCAGCGCAAAATTTTATAAAGTTATCAATGAGATGGTCACCGTCGTGTTCATTGGCATTGTGGCTCTCGTGGTATTCAAGCCGTTTTAGTTGTTTCTTAAAATCTTCACAAAACTGTCATAAATAACCGCCCCGGCCTGTGCTATGCTCTTCGTTAAAGAATAAACGGAGATGGGCGTGACAAAGAAACGACTGACACCTAAGCAGGCAGAAAAAATTCTGGCGGACGCACAGGATGAGAATTCAAGAGTCGCCTCTTTGAAAATAGAGGAAAATGCCATCATTATGGTGCCAAGTGACTATTGGGATCGATTGACGAACAACGCCATTCCGGCTGATTTTCAAGAATATGTGGATTCTGAACAAGGAAGAATAGGCCTTAACAGACAAAAGGTTGAGCAGGCGGCGGCGCGCGTGACGAAAGAAGAAGTGGTGCCGCAAGAGCCTAAAAAGGCGGCCCTAGAATTTTTGAAAATGGGCGATAATGCGGGCGACATTAAGCGGCGCATCAAGCGCGGCCTTTCACAAACGAAGCTTCGCCTAAGGGCACTTTTCATTAAGCAAATACCAGCAATTTCCAATGCATCGGAAGGGGGCGATGCACAACTCTTCAAAGCGCTTTACGATGAAGCCATTAAAAGCATTCGCGTTTTGGGGTTAGACGATAATGTGGCGCTGGATTTTATTGAGAAAGAGGGCGCTCACCCGCAGGATAGCCCAGAAATTAAAGTGCTAAATCAAATAAAGCGCCTAACAGATGCGGCAACAGAAAAAGAAAAAATGCTCGCGCGCGACGAAATGCCGGAAGTGATACAAATGGCAATGAGCGTGAAGCTCGGCATACCCGCAGGAAAAATCAGCGGCATAGAAACATTTGGCACGGTGCGTGGCGGCGGTAAAAAAGGTGCAGAAATGGGTGAATAGCGCGCCTGACGACAAGCAAAATAATGATAAAAGGGAGATAGCTATGGCGAAACGCCAAGAATTTGATACCGAGAGGCATAAGCAGCAATTTATTGTTGAGGCGCCGCCAGAGGCGCCCATGCCGCCCCTTCACGCAAAGCCGCGTGGTGCGCATTTTAAACCTAATTCAGCAATGATTGCGTGCGTTGCCTCGTATTATGGCAGCGAAAATGCGGATTTTAACAAGGCCATGGAATCGATACGCAGCCTAAACACAATTATTTCTGAAAATGAAATGCTGGGCTACCTTCATTTGGGCGACGCGGGGCATTTGCAGAACGTGCTGGCAGCGGCAGAAAATAAGCAGGAATGGGAGAAAGAGGGCGTAGATGCAGAATATATCGAGCGGGCGGTGCGCGCGTCTTTTGGTCTGCCAAACAGAGTTGGAAATGCGGTTGTGCTGGGCACAATAGACAGGCCTGTTGGGGCGGGTCTGAAGAAATAGCTCCCAACAATCCGCTTGACCTTTTTTCCTAACCCGCTAAATTAGCGGTGCTTTTGGGCGATGCCCTCAGGCGACAGCCCGCGCGGCGTATCATGCGCCTTTCTTTTTCGCGGCTTTATCCGAAGAATCAACAGGCCTTTCTATTTAGTTTCCCCTCTATTTTAACACGCAAAAAATTGTCCCCCGACACGGAGTGTCTATGAAGCTGCAAGATGTAAAACGCAAAAAACCGAACGAACTGCTGGAGCTTGCCGAAGCGGCGGGGATTGAAAACCCCAGCCAGCTGCTGAAGCAGGAAATGGTGTTCGCGCTGCTCAAGAAGGCGGCGGAAGACGGGGCGGAAATCACCGGCGAAGGCGTGATCGAAGTGCTGCAGGACGGGTTTGGGTTTCTGCGCTATCCCGAAGCGAACTACCTTGCGGGGCCGGATGATATTTATGTGCCACCGAGCATTGTGAAGAAGCTGGGCCTGCGCACCGGCGACACGGTGGAAGGCACCCTGCGCGCGCCGAAGGGCGAGGAGCGCTATTTCGCCATGAGCGAAGTGAAGCTCGTCAATTTTGAATCGCCCGACGCGCTGCGCCACCGCCTTGGTTTCGAAAATCTGACGCCGCTCTACCCCGAGCAGCGCCTGAAAATGGAATATGTCGACCCGACGAAAAAAGACGATATGACCAAGCGCGTGATTGACCTCGTCGCGCCGCAGGGCAAGGGCCAGCGGACGCTGATTGTGGCGCCGCCACGCACGGGTAAAACGGTGGTGCTGCAACATATTGCACATGCGATTACGGCGAACCACCCGGAATGTTACCTCATCGTGCTGCTCGTCGACGAGCGGCCCGAGGAAGTGACCGACATGGCGCGCTCCGTGAAGGGCGAAGTGGTCTCGAGCACGTTCGATGAGCCCGCGACCCGCCATGTACAGCTCGCGGAAATGGTGATCGAAAAAGCCAAACGCCTGGTGGAACATAAGAAAGACGTGGTGATTCTGCTCGATTCTATCACCCGCCTCGGCCGCGCCTATAACACCGTGGTGCCAAGCTCTGGTAAAGTCCTCACCGGCGGTGTGGATGCGAACGCGCTGCAACGCCCAAAACGCTTCTTCGGTGCGGCGCGGAATATCGAATTCGGCGGCTCGCTGACGATTATCTCGACGGCGCTGATCGAGACCGGCAGCCGCATGGACGAGGTGATCTTCGAGGAATTCAAAGGGACCGGCAACTCCGAGATCGTGCTCGACCGCAAACTCTCCGACAAGCGTATCTTCCCGGCGATGGATATCACCAAGTCCGGCACGCGTAAGGAAGACCTGCTCTACGAAAAAGGCGACCTCGCGAAAGTGTGGATGCTGCGCAAAATCCTCAACCCCATGGGCGCGATGGATGCGATGGAGTTCCTCCTCGACAAGATGAAGGACACCAAGAGCAACGACGAGTTCTTCGCGCGGATGAATAAGTGACGGGTTTGAGTTAGGCGCTTCGCGCCTTACGAACCCGTCATCCCCGCGAAGGCGGGGATCTACCGTCGCGCGGTAGCGCGAAATATTATCCTGATGGATGCTGAAACAAGTTCAGCATGACATAATGGGGGGCGCAAAAAACCTCACCGCCATTAACGCTTCTTTAACCCCTGTGCTGTATAGATGACAGGCACGCGTGGAAATAACGCGGTGGGGGATGGGCGCGCGTAAGAAGTTGCGCTTGTCCCCGCATCGTGATTAAACCCGCTAGTCATTCCACTTTGCCTTTTCTCGGGGCTGCAAATGTCAAGTTTCTGCGCTTCCGCTGCGCGTGTACAAAAACGTACACTTGCGCGGCGGTTCTCGAAACTCCCCATTTTCGCTTTCCGAGAAAAGGCAAATTGAAACGACTAGTCACTCTCATTTTGCGACAGGAGATTCCCATGAGCACACGTAAAAAAATCGGTTTGGTTGGCGCAGGTAACATTGGCGGCACGCTAGCGCATCTCGCGGCGCTGAAAGAGCTGGGCGATGTAGTGTTGTTCGACGTGGTGGAAGGCCTGCCGCAGGGTAAGGCGCTCGATATCAGCCAGAGCCTCGCGGTCGAGAAACTCGACGCCCATGTGATGGGCACAAATAGTTATGAAGACCTGAAAGGTTCGGACGTGGTGATTGTGACTGCGGGCATCGCGCGCAAGCCGGGCATGAGCCGCGACGACCTTGTGAACACCAACACCGGCATCATTACAACGGTGGGTGAGAACCTGAAAAAATATTGCCCGGATGCATTTGTGATCGTCATCACCAACCCGCTGGATGCGATGGTGTGGGTGATGCAGCAAGTGACCGGGTTTAACCCGAAGAAAGTCGTTGGCATGGCCGGTGTGCTCGATTCGGCGCGCTTCAGCCATTTCCTCGCCGAGGAATTCAAGGCCTCGAAAAAAGACATCACCACCTTCGTGCTCGGCGGTCATGGCGACACCATGGTGCCAGTGACCAGCTACTCGACGGTGGCAGGCATTCCGGTGCCCGACCTGATTAAAATGGGTTGGACAACGCAAGACAAGATGGACAAAATCGTCCAGCGCACGCGCGATGGCGGGGCGGAGATTGTTGGCCTGCTCAAAACCGGCTCGGCGTTTTATGCGCCCGCAGCCTCGGCCATTCAGATGGCGGATGCGTATCTCAACGACCGCAAGCAATTGCTACCTTGTGCCGCATGGCTCAACGGCGAATACGGCCAGAAGGATATTTACGTGGGCGTGCCCTGCGTCCTCGGTGCGGGTGGCGTGGAGAAGATCGTCGAGATCGCCCTGCCAGCGGAAGCCAAAACGCAGTTTGAAAAATCCGTCGGTGCCGTGCGCGAGCTGTGCGGTAGCATTAACCTCGCCAAGAAGGCGGCGTAAATTATCAACTTGTCACCCCGGCCTTGCGCCGGGTTCCGGCGCGACTTCACAAACCGGGACGACATTCTGAGGAGACCTCTATGAACATCCATGAATACCAGGCGAAGGCAGTGCTGGCGAAATTTGGCGTGGCGGTGCCGCGTGGCGGGGTGGCCTACACTCCGGCGGAAGCGGAGCAAGTGGCGCAAAGCCTCGGTGGCGGGCTGTGGGTGGTGAAAGCCCAGATCCATGCCGGTGGCCGTGGTAAAGCGGGCGGGGTGAAGCTTGCGAAATCGCTCGACGAAGTGAAGCGCCTGACCAAGGAAATGCTGGGCATGACGCTCGTGACGCACCAAACCGGCCCTGAGGGGAAAGAGGTGAAGCGCGTCTATATCGAGGAAGGTTCGGACATCGGTTCGGAGCTGTATTTGTCGCTCGTCGTCGATCGCGGCTTTAGCGCGGTGACGTTCATCGGCAGCAAAGAGGGCGGCGTGAATATCGAGGAAGTGGCGCATAAAACGCCGGAGAAAATTGTAACTGTGCCGGTCGATCCGGCGGCGGGCATTCAGCCACACCACGCGCGCAGCCTTGCGTTTGGTATGCAAATCCCGACCGAGCTGCACGCCGATTTCCAGAAAATGGTGTTCAGCTTCTATGAGGCGTTCCTCAAAACGGATGCGAGCCAGGTCGAGATCAACCCGCTGGTGATTACCAAAGCGGGCAAGCTGATCGCGCTCGATGCAAAGTTTAACTTCGACGACAACGCGCTGTTCCGCCAAGTGGAAGTCGCCGAAATGCGTGACGAATCCGAAGAAGACCCGCTGGAATTGCAGGCGGCGAAATTCGGCCTGAGCTACGTGAAAATGGATGGCAATATCGGCTGCATGGTCAACGGCGCGGGCCTTGCGATGGCGACGATGGACATCATCAAGCTCTATGGCGGCGAGCCGGCGAACTTCCTCGATGTCGGCGGCGGCGCGAACAAAGAGAAGGTGACAGAAGCGTTTAAACTCATCCTCTCCGACCCGAACGTGGAAGGCATTCTGGTGAATATCTTCGGCGGCATTATGCGCTGCGATATCATCGCCGAAGGCATCATCGCCGCGGCGCGGGAAGTGAGCCTCTCGGTGCCGCTCGTCGTGCGTCTCGCGGGCACCAACGTGGAGCTGGGCAAGAAAATGCTGGCGACCTCAGGCCTGCCGATTCTGGCCGCGGATGACCTGGCCGACGCGGCGGATAAGATTACCGGCGCCGTTAAGAAACAAGCAGCGTAAGGAGCTCGCACCATGGCTATTCTCGTCAACAAAAACACCAAAGTCATCTGCCAGGGTTTTACCGGGCGTGAGGGCACCTATCACTCCGAACAGGCGATTGCCTATGGCACGCAGATGGTGGGTGGGGTGACGCCGGGTAAGGGTGGCAGCAAGCATCTCGACCTGCCGGTGTTCAACACCGTGCACGAGGCGCGCGCCAAAACCGGCGCGAACGCGACCGTGATTTACGTGCCGCCACGCTTCGCGGCGGATGCGATTCTGGAGGCGATTGATGCCGAAATGGAACTCGCGATTTGTATTACCGAAGGCATTCCCGTGCTCGACATGGTGAAGGTGAAACGTGCGCTGTGTGGCAGCAAAACGCGCCTCGTCGGCCCCAACTGTCCGGGCGTGATTACGCCGGGCGAGTGCAAAATCGGCATCATGCCAGGGCATATTCACCAGAAAGGCCGCATCGGTATTTTGTCGCGCTCCGGCACGCTGACCTATGAAGCGGTGGGGCAGACGACCGCGATCGGCCTTGGGCAATCGAGCTGCATCGGCATCGGTGGCGACCCGGTCAACGGCACCAACCACACGGATGTGCTCGAGATGTTCCTGAAGGACGACGAGACGGACGCGATCATCATGATCGGTGAAATCGGTGGCGATGCGGAAGAAAACGCGTCGGAGTTCCTGAAAAAATCAAAAATCAAAAAGCCCGTGGTTGGCTTTATCGCCGGGCGCACCGCCCCTCCGGGACGCCGCATGGGCCATGCGGGCGCGATTGTTTCCGGCGGCAAAGGCGGCGCAGAAGACAAGATCGAAGCAATGAAATCCGCCGGCATCACCGTGTGCGACAACCCGGGCTATATGGGCCGCACGATGAAAGAAGTGCTCGGCAAATAACCCGCGCGCGTGAAAATGGCGATCTGCGTCGTCTTGTCCGATGCTCAGTCGGTTACGTAGCGCCGCTACGCGGCCTCCCTGCGCTCGGTCACTCCTAGCAGCTCATCCATTTTGACGCGCGTTTCTTTGTGCGATGGGTGTCACAATTCTGTGAAGATTTTAACGCTCGCCGCGCTGCGCTGCAAAAATCCCTAAAACCCCTTGCAAACCGCCACAACCGCGCCTAGAAAATGGGCATCGCAGGATGCTTTGACGAGGCGGCTTTATGACCCAGGATTTCTTTGAAACTTCTTACCTTTACGGCGCAAACGCGACCTTTATCGAGGAGCTGTATGCGCGCTACGCGGCGAACCCCGCCAGTGTGGATGCGAGCTGGCAGCGGTTTTTCGCGAGCCTCGGCGACGCGGCGACGCATAAGCCTTCGTGGGACCAGTTCGGCGGCGGCGTGATCGGCCAGCCGGATGCTGAGGCGCCTGCAGCGCCTGCGGCGGACAAAAAAGGCGGCAAGCCCGGAGCGGCGGCGGTTGACCCGAAAATGATTCAGGAGGAGGCACTCCTCTCTTTGCGTGCGCAGCAGTTGATTCGCGCCTACCGCGTGCGTGGGCATCTCTATGCCAACCTCGACCCGCTCGGGATGCAGGAAAAGAAAGTGGTCGCGGATCTGCTGCCCGAAACCTATGGCTTCACGGCGGCGGATGGCGAGCGCAGCATTTTCCTCGGTGGGGAATTTGGGTTTGAGCGCGCGACGCTGAACCAGATCATGGCTGCGCTGCGCCAAACTTACTGTGGCACGTTCGCGGTGGAATATATGCATATCCAGGAGCGCGAGCAGCGGGAATGGATTCAGTCGCGCATCGAGGCGGCGCGCGGCAATGCAGGGCTTTCGGCGGAAGAGAAAAAAGGCGTGCTGCGCACCCTGCTTGAGGTCGAAGGCTTCGAGGAATTTGTGCAGGTGAAATATACCGGCATGAAGCGGTTTTCGATTCAGGGCGGCGACGCGATGGTCCCGGGGCTGCTTTCCATCATCGACACGGCGAGCAATGTGGGGGTCGATGAGATTGTTATCGGCATGCCGCACCGCGGGCGCATGAACGTGCTCACCACCATCATGGGCAAGCCGTACTCCGAGCTGCTGTCGATCTTCAACGGCAACCTCGATTTCCCGGAAAATATCGATAGCTCGGGCGATGTGAAATATCACCTTGGCGCGAGCCATGACCGCATGATGGCCAACGGCAAGTCGATGCATTTGTCGCTCACCGCCAACCCGTCGCACCTCGAAATTGTGAACCCGGTGGTCTCGGGCAAAGTGCGCGCGAAACAGGATCAGTATAAGGACGATGCGCGCAAACGCGTGATGGGCCTGACACTCCACGGCGATGCCGCGTTCGCGGGCCAAGGCTCGGTGCCGGAGACGCTGGCGATGGCCGACCTGCGCGGCTACCGCACCGGCGGCACCGTGCATGTGATTGTGAACAACCAGATTGGGTTTACCACCGCGCCGAGTTTCTCGCGCTTTACGCCGTATCCGACCGATGTGGCGAAGGGCATTCAGGCGCCGATTTTCCACGTGAATGGCGACGACCCAGAAGCGGTGGTTTTCGCCGCGCGCCTTGCGGTGGAGTTCCGCCAGCAGTTCCAGCGCGACACGGTGGTGGATATTATCTGCTACCGCAAATACGGCCATAACGAAGGCGATGAGCCGATGTTCACGCAGCCGATCATGTATAAAACCATCGCGAAAAAAGAAATGCCCGCGCATATTTACGGCCAGCGACTCATCGCCGAGGGCGTGATGACGGAAGCCGAAATCGGCGCGGAAGCGGAAAAATTGCTGCAGCATTTCAACCGCGAATACGACGCCGGAAAAGACTTCAAACCCAACAAGGCCAACTGGCTGGAAGGGAAATGGAGCGGGTTCACCAAAGCCGAGCACGGCCTCGGTCGTGAGCCGGATACGGGCGTGGAGCTGAAGACGCTGAAAGAGATCGGCACTGCGCTGACAGTCGTGCCGCAAGGCTTCAACCTCAACCGCAAAATCGACCGCCAGCTCAAAGCAAAACTCGACATGATGAGCAGTGGCGAGAATCTCGATTGGGCAATGGGCGAAGCGCTGGCTTACGGCTCGCTGCTGAAAGAGGGCGCGCCGGTGCGCCTTTCCGGGCAGGATTCGGGTCGTGGTACGTTCTCGCATCGTCACTCGGTGTGGGTGGATCAGGAAACGGAAGCGCGTCACCAGCCGCTCAACCATTTGGGTGGCGAACAGGCGCGCTATGAAGTGATCGACTCGTTCCTTTCGGAACTCGCGGTGCTGGGGTTTGAATATGGTTACTCACTCGCGGAGCCCAATGCACTGACGCTGTGGGAAGGCCAGTTCGGCGACTTCGCCAACGGCGCGCAGATGGTGATCGACCAGTTCATCGCCAGCGGTGAAATCAAATGGCTGCGCATGAGCGGCCTCGTCATGCTGCTACCGCATGGCTATGAGGGGCAGGGGCCGGAGCATAGTTCGGCACGCCTTGAGCGCTTCCTCCAGCTCTGCGGGGAAGATAATATGCAGGTGGTGAACATCACCACCCCGGCGAATTTCTTTCACGCGCTGCGCCGCCAACTGCGCCGTAATTTCCGCAAACCGCTGATTGTGATGACGCCGAAATCGCTGCTGCGCCACAAGCTCGCTGTGTCGAGTTTGAAAGACTTCGCGCCGGGCTCGGGCTTCGTTCGTGTGATTCCGGAGATCGACAAAATCGCGAACGATAAAGACGTGAAACGCGTGATTTTCACCAGCGGCAAACATTATTACGAGCTGCTCGAAGCGCGTCGTGAAAAGAAAATCGACGATATCGCGCTCATCCGGGTGGAGCAGTATTACCCATTCCCGGCGGCGGAAATTGAAGCGGCGCTCAAGAAGTACCCGAACGCCGAAGTGGCCTGGGCACAGGAAGAGCCGGAGAATATGGGCGCGTGGCGCTTCATCGGCCCGCGCATCGGCGAGCTGATGGATAATCTCGGCCGCATGACCAGCCGCATCCGCTATCTCGGCCGCAAAGAAATGGCGAGCCCAGCGGAAGGCTACATGAAACTGTTCGAGCGTGCTCAGCAAGCGCTCATTGCGAATGCGATGACGCTTGAAGCGGCGGCAACCACAAAACAAAAAAAGAAAGCATAGGAGAAAACAATGGCCGGAGAAATTATCGTACCATCGCTGGGTGAATCCGTTAGCGAGGCGACTATCGCGAAATGGTTCAAGCAGCCGGGCGACGCGGTGAAAATGGATGAGCCGCTGGTGGAACTCGAAACCGACAAAGTGACGGTGGAAGTAAACGCCACCGCTGCCGGTGTGCTGAAAGACCATGCCGTGAACGTGGGTGATGCGGTGAATGTCGGCGCGATCCTCGGCCATATCGATGTCGGCGCGAGCGGTGGCAAGGCTGCGGCACCTGCGCCTGTAGCAGCGCCCGCTGCTGCCGCAGCAGCAAAACCTGCTCCAGCCCCCGTTTCGCCTGCTGCTGCAAGCAGCGGCCCCGCGGTGACGAAAATGCTGGCGGAGAATCCGCAGGTGAATGCGGCGGCGATCGCTGGCAGCGGTAAGGATGGTCGCTTGACCAAGGGCGATGTGCTCAGCGCGCTGAATGGCGATGGCATGGGTGCGGCACCTGCGGCCGGCCCGCGTGAGGAGCGCGTGAAAATGACCAAGCTGCGCAGTACCATCGCGCGCCGTTTGAAGGAGTCGCAGAACACGGCGGCGACGCTCACCACCTTCAACGAGGTGGATATGAGCGCGGTGATGGCGCTGCGTAACGAATATAAGGACGAGTTCGAGAAGAAGCATGGCGGCACGCGCCTGGGCTTCATGGGCTTTTTCATCAAGGCGGCGGTGAATGCGCTGAAGCAAATTCCAGCGGTGAATGCCGAAATTTCCGGCGATGAGATCGTCTATAAAAACTACTACGATATCGGCGTGGCGGTGGGCGGCCCGAACGGCCTCGTGGTGCCGGTGATCCGCGATTGCGATAAAAAATCGCTGGCGCAGATCGAGGGCGATATTGCTGCAGCCGCACGCAAAGCGCGCGACGGCACGCTGACCATGGCCGACATGACCGGCGGCACCTTTACCGTCACCAATGGCGGCGTCTATGGCTCGCTGCTGGCGACGCCGATCATCAACCCGCCGCAAGTGGGCATCCTCGGCATGCACAAAGTCGAAGAGCGCCCCGTCGTCGTGAACGGCCAGATCGTGATTCGCCCGATGATGTATATCGCCCTTTCCTACGACCACCGCATCATCGATGGCGCGGAGTCCGTGACGTACCTCGTGAAGGTGAAGCAGGCGATTGAAGACCCGCGCCGGTTGCTGCTGGGGCTGTAAGGGGTGTTATCCCCGCAAAGGTCGCACGCCATGATTGAGAATGTCATCGTCTATCTTTTCGGCTATGCGGGGACAGGCAAGTATACTGTGGCGAAGGCACTTGAGGCGCGAGCGCCTTTCACGTTAGTGCATAATCACCTCATTAATAATCCGATTTTTTCTGTGGTGCGGGTAGATGGCGCAACGCCGATGCCTGACGGCGTGTGGGCGGAAGTCGACAAAGTGCGGGCGGCAGTACTCTCAGCCATAACCCATCTCGCGCCCAAAACAGCAAATTTTATTTTCACCAATGAGCTTCTCGAAACAGCGGAGGATATGGCTGTGTTCGATGATATCGCCGCATTGGCGCGAACGCGAGGGGCCCGGTTGCTACCTGTGCGGCTCTCTTGTGCGGATGCGGTGCATGCTATGCGCATTGACGCACCAGAGCGCGCGGCGATGTTCAAAGAAACCAGTGTCGCCAATGTGCTCGCCCGTAAACGAGCAATGCCTGTTTTAACCCCCAATCACCCGAATTTGTTTGAGTTGGACATTACAGATGTTACACCCGCAGCAGCGGCAGAAATGATTGAAAATCGAATAAAGGAGTTGCTCCATGACTGAACAATTTGACGTAATCATCATCGGTGCGGGGCCGGGCGGCTATGTGGCGGCGATTCGTGCGGCGCAGCTGGGGCTGAAGACGGCCTGCGTGGAAAAGCGTGGCGCGCTGGGTGGCACCTGTCTCAATGTGGGCTGTATTCCGAGCAAGGCGCTGCTTGAGTCGTCGGAGAAGTTCGACGACGCGCAACACCACTTCGCCGCGCATGGGATTGAGGCGAAGGTGAAGCTCGATCTTTCGACCATGCTAGCGCGCAAGAATGATGTGGTGAGCAAGTTGACCCAAGGCATCGAAGGCCTGTTTAAGAAAAATAAAGTCACGTACCTGAAAGGCCACGGCACCATTACGGCTGCGAATGAAGTGAGCGTGGATGGCACGAAATACGGCGCGAAAAACATCGTGATTGCGACGGGCTCTGAAGTGACGCCGCTGCCGGGAATTACGATTGATGAAAAACAAATCGTATCTTCAACCGGTGCGCTGATGCTGGAGAAAGTACCCGGCCATCTCGTCGTCATCGGCGCGGGGGTGATTGGGCTGGAGCTCGGCTCCGTCTGGCGGCGCCTCGGCGCGAAAGTGACCGTGCTCGAGTATCTCGACCGCATCACGCCGGGCATGGATAGCGAGATCGCCAAGCAATTCCAGAAGACGCTGGAGAAGCAGGGTTTTGAGTTCAAGCTCGGTGTCAAAGTGGCCGGTGCCCGGCAGGCGAAACAAGGGGTCGAAGTTGATTTTGAGCCAGCCGCAGGCGGGGCAAAGGAAACCCTGCAGGCGGATGTGGTGCTAGTGGCTGTTGGCCGCCGCCCCTACACCGCGAATCTCGGCCTCGAAAGCGTGGGCGTGAAGCTCGACGCGCGTGGGCGGGTGGAGGTGAATGGCCATCTGCAAACCAGCTGCCCAAGCATCTATGCGATTGGTGATGCGATTGTGGGGCCAATGCTGGCGCATAAGGCGGAGGACGAAGGCATATTCGTGGCCGAAGTGATCGCCGGGCAGAAGCCGCATATCAATTACGACGCGATCCCCGGCGTGGTGTACACACACCCTGAGGTGGCGACGGTGGGCAAAACGGAAGAAGAACTGAAGGCGGCGGGCGTGGCGTATAAGGTTGGTAAGTTCCCATTCCTTGCGAATTCGCGTGCCCGTGCAACGGGCCAGACGGAAGGGCTGGTGAAAATCCTCGCGGATGCGAAAACCGACCGCGTGCTCGGCGTGCATATTCTGGGGCCGCAGGCGGGGAATATGATCCACGAGGCCTGCATTGCGCTGGAGTTCGGTGCATCGAGCGAAGACATCGCCCGCACCTGCCATGCGCACCCGACCTATAACGAGGCGGTGAAAGAGGCCGCGCTAAATGTGGACGGAAGAGCCATCCACATTTAGTTATTGGATGCTCCGCGAGATCGCCTACTGGCGATCGCTCCGCGCCGCTTCGCGGGCTGATGGCTCGCTCGCCCAGCTCGCGGTCGATGGCCGCGCGATTCATATTTAGAATCGGGAAGATGGGCCCTCGCAACGCGTGCTCGGGCGACAGTAATTTTGGGCGTCATCCTCGCATTTATTGCGAGGATCCATGCAGCGGCAGAGCACGGTGGATCCTCGGAACAAGTCCGAGGATGACGCGGTTGGTATGTGGGGACGCACATGGGCGGCTATGTCTACATCATGACCAACAAGAAACGTGGAACACTCTATATCGGCGTGACCTCAGACTTGCCGCGGCGAGCGTGGGAACATAAAGAGAAAATCGTTCCCGGATTCACCAAAAAATATGGCCTGACACAGATGGTATATTGGCAGTCGTTTGAGCGTATCGAGGACGCAATTCAGCGCGAAAAAACCATGAAACACTGGGTGAGGGCGTGGAAAATTCGGGCAATTGAGGAAATCAACCCGGAATGGGAAGATTTGTACGCGCAATTGAACCAGTAACGCGGCGCTTACGACTTCATCAGCCGCATCAGGGTTTCGTAGACGTCCTTCACATGCTCATCCGGCTTGAGGCGGCCGGTGCGCATTTGGTCGGCGGCTTTTTGCCAGATATCGGCGGGCAGTTGTGTTGGCACGAAGGTGAACCCCGCCGCCTCCACCGCCTTAATCACCGCCTGCGCCTGCGTGGTGTAATTCTCGAAGAAATAGCTGTTATCCGCCTTGGCAATGGCGTTTTCGATGGTGGTTTGTAGTTTGGGTTTGGACATACGTGCCGTATAACATATTGGTTTCTATAATAGAAGCGAATTGTCATGAAACTGTCACACACGGCATAGCTGTTTTGTGTTAGGTTAGGACACTAACATTTTTATGGAGCATGTGATGCCAAAAGAAATCAAAGGAAATGCAGACGAGTTAAAAAAACTCATGAAGCAGATGGATGAAGCAGATGGTAAGAACGATGGTATTATTCATCGTAAAGAGGCGACCGAATTTCTCAACGGGCTTATTTCGAAAACGGTGGCATTGCGTGATAAAGCACCCAAGGAGGATGTCGTAACACTTAATTCAAATATCAACGTTTTGCAACATTTGCGAGATGAGTGTGAACGCAAAAAAGAGATAACTTTTTCTCGTAGAACAGACAAAGAAATAGAAGCATTCGTAGAGGGCAATCGTCCGTCTGTGGGCGTATCATCTACTCCATCGGAAAGTAAGAGCAGTCCTGCAATGCACGGCGAGTTAAATGACCGTCCGCATCACGGGATGTTGTCTCAGGCAAAAAAGGTTGTGTCGACAGTAGGAGCTGTCAAGTAATAGTCCTGACGTTCTGCTCCTAAGCCAACAGCTCCACATTGCCGCCGATGGCGGCGGTGTTGATGGTGGTGGTGCGCTCGGTGACGAAGCGCAGCAGATAGTGCGGCCCGCCCGCTTTGGGGCCGGTGCCGGAGAGCCCTTCGCCGCCGAAGGGCTGCACGCCGACCACCGCGCCGGTCATGGAGCGGTTGACATAGCGGTTGCCGACAGGAGCGGCGGCCAGCACTTCTTCCATCCCCGCCCGCAGGCGCGTGTGCAGGCCGAAAGTGAGGCCATAGCCCGAGCCGTGGATCTGCGCGAGTACCTTGGGCAGCTCTTTCGCTTTGTAGGTGAAGAAATGCAGTACGGGGCCGAACACTTCCTGCTTGAGGATAGACGGGTCGTCGAGCCCGAAGACGGTCGGTGGGACGTAGTTGTTCTCTGATGGGGGCATCGCCCCCAAACCCCCTCCGCTTCGCGGCTCGCCATGGGAGGCTACGCGCGGACTATTTCCACTGACATCCTCGTTTTGCAGGCGCACGCTGTGCGCCCAGCGGGCGGTTTTTTTCATGGCATCGATATGGGCGAGGAGGTTTTGCTGCGCTTCGCGGTCGATCACCGCGCCGATATCGGTGGTGAGATGACGCGTGTCGCCCACGCGCAGTTCGTCCATCGCGCCGACGAGCAGGTCGTGCAGATCCTGCGCGACTTCGTGCTGCACGAACAGCATGCGGAGAGAGGAGCAGCGCTGGCCTGCGGAGCCAAAGGCGCTGAGAATGATGTCGTCCACCGCTTGTTCGAGCAGGGCAGACGAATCCACAATCATGGCGTTGAGGCCGCCCGTTTCGGCGATGAGCGGCACGATGGGGCCATCCTTTGCGGCGAGGGTGCGGTTGATGATTTTGGCAACGGCGGTGGAGCCAGTGAAGCAGACGCCCGCGACATTCGGTGCAGCGACAAGCGCAGCACCCACGGTTTCGCCTGCACCGAAGGCGAGTTGTAGCGCATTCGCGGGAACGCCCGCCTCATGCAGCAGGGCAACGGCCGCAGCGGCGACGCGCGGCGTTTGCTCCGCCGGTTTGGCGATGACGCTGTTGCCGGTGACGAGTGCGGCAGCGACCTGCCCCATGAAAATCGCGAGCGGGAAATTCCATGGGCTGATGCAGACGAACACGCCGCGCCCATGGAGGGTGAGGGTGTTGCTTTCGCCCGTTGGCCCCGGGAGGGCGACGGGTGCGCCGTGCGCTTCGGCCTCATTTGCATAATATCTACAGAAGTCGATGGCTTCGCGGACTTCGGCGACGGCATCGGCATAGGTCTTTTTCGCTTCGCCGATGAGTAGCGCGAGGAACTCCGCCCGGCGCGCATCGAGCAGGTCAGCAGCGCTGCGCAGGGTGGCGGCGCGCACGGAAACGGCGGTCGCGTCCCAGCCCTTGAAGGCGTTCTCGGCGCGGGTCATGAGGGCGGGGACGTCTTTCGCATCCATATCCTTCGGCGCGGCGGGCAGGCGCTCCAGATGCGCTGCAATATCCTTCAAAAATGGGAGTCGAAGACTCCGGTAGCCGACATCAACGCCTTCGGGGTTTTTGCGCTGTGCGCCATAAATATCGCGCGGCAGTGGGGTGAGCGGATTCGGCTCGCCCTTGGTGCCACCGGCAAGGGTGATGGGGCTGAGCGTCAGCGCGTCGATCGGCGTTTCGTGATCGAGCAACAGATGCACGAACGAGCTGTTCGCGCCGTTCTCGAGCAGGCGGCGGATGAGATAGGCGAGCAGGTCTTTGTGCGCGCCGACGGGGGCGTAGATGCGGCCGCGGTTGCTGGTGATGAGCTGGTCGTGCAGGCTCTCGCCCATGCCATGCAGGCGCTGGAATTCGAAGCCTGTTGCCGCCCAGCCGTTTTTCTCCGCCATCTCGAGAATCGTCGCGGCGGTGAGTGCGTTATGCGTGGCGAATTGCGGGTAGATGAGGGTGGGGTCGGCCAGCAGCTCGCGCGCGCAGGCGAGGTAAGACAGATCGGTATGTTCCTTGCGCGTGAAGACGGGGTAGCTCGGCAGCCCCATGGCTTGCGCGTATTTCACTTCGCTGTCCCAGTACGCGCCCTTCACGAGGCGCACCGGCAGGCGGCGGCCATTTTGTTTGGCGAGCGCGCGCAGCGCGACGGCAACATGAATCGCGCGCTTTTGATAGGCTTGCAGCACGAAGCCGATGCCGTGAAAGTTTTTGAATTCCGGGTCTTCGATCAGGTTCTTGTAAATCTCGAGCTGGAGTTCGAGGCGGTTGGCCTCCTCCGCATCGAGCGACACGGCGATGTTATGTTCCATCGCCACGCGGAGGATGGATTTGAGGCGTGGCAGAAGCTCGGCAAACACGCGGTCTTCCTGCGCGATGGAATAGCGCGCATGCAGCGCCGAGAGCTTGACGGAAATACCGGGGCGCTCGAACAGATCGGCGTTGCTGCTGCTGGCAATCTCACGAATGCCTGCGAGGTAGCTCTCTACATAGCCCTGCGCTTGCGCATCCGTGCGCGCGCCTTCGCCGAGAATGTCATACGACATCTGGTAGCCCTTTTTCTCCTCACCGCGCGCGTTTTTAATCGCGTCGGCGACGTCCTCGCCCATCACGAACTGGGTGCCTAATATCTTCATTCCCGCACGCAGCGCCTGGCGTATCACTGGCTCGCCGGAGCGTTTAATGAGGCCGCCGAACCAGGAGGCGACGGACTCGCCCGCATCGAGATTGAGCACGCCGCCGGTGAGCATCAGCGCCCAGGTGGAGGCGTTGACGAGCGTGGAGTCGCTCTGCCCCAGATGCTGCTTCCAGTTGCCGGTGGCGAAGGTATCTTCGATCAGTTGATCGGCGGTGGTCGCATCCGGAATGCGCAGCAGCGCTTCGGCCAGGCACATCATGGCGATGCCTTCTTTGGTCGAGAGCCCGTAGGACTGCAAAAACGCCTCAACCGTGCTGCCCGGGCCTTGCGCGCGCTGGTTGGCAATCAGCCCTGCCGCGCGGTGACGAATCGCCGCATCCGCCGCTGCAATATCGCCCACGCGGGCGAGCAGCGCGTTCACCGCCGTCGCCTCCGGCATCAGCGCATAGGCACTGATGGTATCCAGCCAGTGGGGGGCATCGGTGGTGGGGGAGGTTTTTGCAAGCGCGCTCATGGGGATCTCCGAGAATGGCTAAATTCAGCGGATTTCCTAGCAGAAATAGCGGATTTGTCAAAGCCTACCGCGAGGGATCGAACGATGCAGAATAGGGGTGGTTGCGCGGCGCTCGGGCTACCACCCGCTCGATGGCACTTACGGTTTGCGACGGATTGGGTCGAGCGCCGTAATGCTGGATGATTTGTGATGCCCACCACGAGCCCATATTTCCAGCTTCTTGAGCCGTTTGTCCGTGCGTAAAACCATACAAAACGCCCGCCGCATAGGCATCGCCCGCGCCCGTGACATCGACGATATTTTTTGGGGCCACTGCTACCGTATCAACGGTGTGAATTTTGCCATTATCAATAATTATAGAACCTTGCTTACCAAAGGTGAGGGCCACTGTTTTGCATGCGCCTGGCTTGGCGGTTTCAGTGGCCAGCGTTTCGATGATTTCGTCATCCGTTTTACCGGGATAAAGCGCCTGGATTTCTTTCTCATTCGCAAAGAGAATATCGACGGTGCCGTTTTCGATGAAGCCGAGGAAATCAGCGCGGCTATCTTCCACGCAGAATGAGTCAGAAAGGGAAAAGGCCACTTTGCCGCCGAGCTGGTGCATACGTTCAAAGGCGCGACGGAACCCCTCGCGCGAGGCGGGCGCCCAGCGATAGCCCTGTGCAAACAGAATCTCCGCGTCGTGCAGCATTTCCTCGGCATGCGCATCGATATCTTGCGTAGAAATGCTCACTTGATTGGGCAGACGCGCGACCATGGTGCGCTCGCAATCCGGCGTGACGAACACTTTGCAGGTGCCGGTAGCGAGTGGGTTCTCGCTGGGAATTTCGTGATTATCGATGCCCGCGTCTTGCAGACTGTCGCGGAAATAATCCGCATGATCGCCCACGCCGAGCTTGCCACAGAAGGCAGTTTTTGCGCCGTAATGCTGCATCATGGCCAGTGTGTTGGTCGCGCCACCCCCTGCGGCTTTAGCCACGCAGTTGAGTCCGGCCGCGAAGGTTTCCACCTCCTCCGGGCCGCTGCTGCGTTGGGTTTTGCCTTTCTCCGTCAGCAGCGTGCGCGCGTCATCCTCGCCCGTGCGCTCCTCCACCGGAATGCGCCGCGCTGCCAATTCTGCATCGCTACATGCATAAAATTCGTCGACCAACGCGTCGTCAATCGTGACCACGTCGTATTTCTTTGGCATCTGTCCGTTTAGCTTGCTCATGCCGGAATCCATAGCGCAAGATTGTGACGGTTTGATGACAGTTTTGTGACGATTGTGTGACATCGCAACTGGAAACTGCGCGCGGGGTGGGGTAAAAGGCAGCGATGGTCCCGTAGCTCAGCTGGATAGAGCAAGCGTTTCCTAAACGCTAGGTCGTGTGTTCGAATCACATCGGGACCACCACACTTCCCCTTCGCCTGCTGCTATGCGGCGCGGGAGTGAAGCTGTGCTGTGAGGGCGAGAGCGGCGCGGTCTTGTGCGGTGGCGAGTTTGTCGATGCATGTTTTGAGCGCGTTGATATCTTCAGGCACGGCGCCTTTTTTAGTCATTGTCTCGATCGCTTTCGCAAGCTCCGATACGGCGACGGAGCCGAGCTGAAGACTCGATGATTTGAGAGGGTGCGCTGCTTCGCTGATGGTTTTGAAATCATTCGCCGCTAGCCCGCGATGGATCGCCGCCATGTATTCGTTCGCGGTTTCGAGATAGCGCCGCACAATATCGTCGAGCCCTTCTTCCATCAGCTCGGCGAAGGCGTTAAAGCGCTCCATGTCGAGCACGGCGGCGTCGGCAGGCGTCGGCGCGGTGGTGGCTGGCGCCTGCTGGGGCGATGCCTCACCCTCGATCACGGCGAAGGGTTCGAGCCACTGGCTGAGGATCCGTTCGATGTCGTTCTGGCGGGCGGGCTTGGTGATGAAATCATCCATACCGGCAGCACGGCATTTTTCTTCCTCGCCCTTGAGCGCGTGGGCGGTGAAGGCGACGATGGGGACGCGGGTGCGTTTTTGCAGCGCTTCGAGTTTGCGGATCAGGTCTGTCGCCTCGTAGCCATCCATCACTGGCATCTGGCAATCCATGAACACCAGATCGAAGTTGGCGGCTTTTACTTTCTCCACCGCCTCCTGCCCGTTATTGGCAACGGCAAGGGTGCACCCATATTTTTGCAGCATTTTGCTGGCGACCATCTGGTTTACGGGGTTGTCCTCGACCAGCAGGAGAGAGGCTTTGGGGAACTGAATTTTGCCCGATGCTTTGCGCATAAGCCCTGTTTTTACCTCTTTGATGGTGTGCTGCGTAATGAAGGGAATCGGTTGTTTTTCTTTTTGCGCTTCGGCGATGATGCAAAGCCCGTCTAGCAAATTACGTAGTGCGAGGGGCTTGGTGAAATAGCCGTTAAAGCCGATGGATTCGAGCCGTACCTTGTCGCCCCGATGCGGCGAAGAGGTAATCATCACCAGTGCAATATGGGCGGTGGCGGGGTTCAGTTTGATGGCGCCGCCGAGCTCGGAGCCGTCTGTCTCTGGCATCATATAGTCGAGCGCGGCAACCGCGAAGTGAGGGTCTTTTTGTAAGATGGCAAGCGCCTCTTTGGCGCTATGCGCCTCAACAATCTCGACGCCGTAGGGCGTGAGCTGTTCGCGGATGAGGGTGAGCGCCGCGTCGTTATCGTCCACCGCCAGTAGGCGCAGGCCGTTCAGAATGGTTGGCTTCGGCAAGGCAGAAATCAGGCGTGCACCCTCGGCGTCTTCTTCAAGCTCGATCTCGAACCAGAGGGTGGAGCCAACCCCATAGGTGCTGCGCACGCCGATGCTGCCGCCCATCATCTCGCTGAGCTGTTTACAGATGGCTAGCCCCAGCCCAGTGCCGCCAAAATGGCGCGAGGTGGATTGATCTGCCTGGCTGAATTTCTGGAAGATGAGGCTTTGCTTGTCTTCCGGAATGCCGATGCCGGTATCCTCCACCTCCACATGCAGGCGCAGGCGTTGGTTCGCCAGCGTGGTCGCGCTGAGCGACAACATGACATGCCCCACCTTAGTGAATTTGATGGAATTGCTAATGAGGTTGAAGAGAATTTGCCGGAGCCGGCCAGGATCGCCCACCGCATAGGTTGGCATCTCTGGCGGATAGTTGAGCAGCAGCTCGATTTCTTTCTCTGCGGCGCGGATTTTCATCAGGTCGCAGACTTCTTCACAGAGTAAATGGAGGTCGAACGGTACGGATTCCAACTCAATTTTCCCGGCTTCGATTTTCGAAAAGTCGAGAATTTCGTTGATGATTTCAAGCAGCGCCTCCGCCGAGCGCGACACGGTACGGGCATAGTCGCGCTGGCCGGGATCGAGCTCGCTCTCCAGCAGCAGGTTGGTCATCCCGATGATGCCATTCATCGGTGTGCGGATCTCGTGGCTCATGTTGGCGAGGAATTCCGACTTGAGGCGGTTGGATTGTTCCGCCTGTTCGCGTGCGAGTTCGAGCTCCTGATTTTTGCGCATCATGTCGTCAGCGGTTTTGGAAAGCAGGGCTTCAGACATTTTGCGCTCGGTGATGTCAGAGGTAAACCCTGTCATGCGGATGGCTGCGCCTTTGTTATCCCATGTTGCCTGCCCACGTGCGTGGCAGTGGATATAGTGTCCATCTTTATGCTGCATGCGATATTCGACACTATATACGCCGCGTTCCTGAAAATAGCGCTCTACCTCTTTATAGACTACCTCCCTGTCATCCGGGTGCATCAGCATATCCCAGGCTTCGATGGTGGGTAGCAGGTCGCCGGAGCTGTGGCCGGTGAGGGCGGCAAAGCGTGGCGAATAATAGACCTCGCCTGTTGCGACATTCCAGTCCCACAACCCATCCGCAGACCCACTGATTGCGAGCTGTAGCCGCTCTTCGTTGTGTTTTAAGGCATCTTTAGCGCGCATACGGCGCATAGTTTGCCGATAAATAAATACCCCCGTCAGCAACGACACGGCAAGGCCAATCAACACGCAGAGGATCTCGGCGTGGGTGATGCGACGTATGCGCTGGGCATAGTGAGCCATGTCGATATCAACCCCGGCGACGCCGACAAACGCACCACGGCTATCGTAAAACGGCGCATAACCAGAGACAAACGTGCCCCATTGGTCGGTATAAGGCTCGGTGGTGATGGGCTTCTGGCTGTGCAATGCTTCGATCAGCTCGGCGCTGGCATCGGAATACAGATCCATGATGTGCGATTTAAGGGCGACGCCATTCTCCATTTTACCCGGTGGGGTAGGATCGAGCACAAGATGTACCGCATTGTCGCGCAGCACCGCCGTATAGACAAATTTCAGGTCGTGGAAGCCTTCCTGCACTTCCGCAAGCCCATTGATCTGGCCGAGATACGCCGCGCCCGTCTCCTGCGTGGGGGAAAGGAGTGTTTTGTGAATATCGCCATCCACCTGATGTGCGGCCAGATGGGCCACGTCGAGCAGGTACTCGTTTAGGTCGCTCTTGACCGCGCGAATGGCATAAAAATAGAGCACATAGCTGCTGGCAATCACCGCGCAGAAAGTGAAAAGACCAATGCCGATGGCGGTTTTCAGGGGCTGTGAGTGAATGCGCATGAAACTGTTTGGCTCCCGCCCGTGATGTGCTCTGCTCGATGGGCAAAGTATAAGAATTTTTATGCCAAAAAATAGCAAGAAGGTATATAAAGGGAGCAATGACGCATGTATTTCTGGTGGGCGTCGTATAGGATGCACACCGGAAGCGGCAATAACGAGGAACGATGCACAAACTCTATCAGGTGGATGCGTTTACTACCCGCGTGTTCGGCGGCAACCCGGCGGCGGTGATGCCGCTTGTCGCGTGGCTTCCGGACGCGCTGATGCAACAGATCGCCGAGGAGAATAATCTCTCTGAAACCGCGTTTTTTGTGCCGGCGACGGATGGCGCGCATGACTATCACCTGCGGTGGTTCACGCCGCTGGAGGAAGTGGATTTATGCGGCCATGCGACCCTTGCGGCGGCGTTTATTGTTTTTACCAAGCTCGGTTTTGCGGGCGAGGTGCTGCGCTTTGCCAGCCGCTCCGGCACCCTCACCGTGGCGCGCGAGGGGGAGCTGTTCACGCTCGATTTCCCTGCCTGGAGCTATGAGAAAGTGCTGCAACATACCGGCCTCACCCGCGCGCTGGGTGTGGTGAGCCGCGAGATTTATCAGTCGCAGGATTGGTTGGTGGTGCTGGAGAATCAGTCGCAGCTTGAGGCGCTGGCGCCGGATTTTGGCGAGCTTGGCATCCTCGAGGGGCGAGGGATTATCGTCACCGCGCCGGGCGACGCGGGCAGTGGCATCGACTTCGTGTCACGCGCGTTTTTCCCAAAGCTCGGCATCGACGAAGACCCCGTCACCGGCTCGGCGCATTGTGTGCTAACGCCCTACTGGGTGCGCCGCCTCGGCAAGTCGCGCCTCACCGCTGAGCAGCTCTCGAAGCGTGGCGGAAAGCTCATCTGTGAGCTGCATGGCGAGCGCGTCAAAATCTCCGGCAGCGCGCGGCTGTTCATGGAGGCGGAGTGCTTTATTTAGTGTGAAGGCGGGCGATAGGCCGATGTGATTATCGTGCGTAGCGCTTTATGGCGCGCGCTGTGTGCGGCTGGGGTCGCCCCGGCTTTATGCCGGGGGTAGGGGGGCAAAGAGCCCCCTATTTACTCAGCATCGCCGGAACACCTTCAGGATAGAGCGTTTTAATGCCCTTCTCGATAGTGGAAAGCCGCCAGTCGGCGCTGGGGTGGGTGGCAAAAAACTGCACGTTTGCGCCGGCGTTATAGGCGTCTGTCAGCAGTTTGAACATGCTGAGCATCGACTCCGGCGAGTAGCCTGTATCTGCCATGATTTTAAGCGCTTTGGCATCTGCCGCAGTTTCTTGTTCGGCGGTGAATTGTAGCACGCTGGCATTAGCCTCGCCCGCGCCGGTGGGGGCAGACGGTTGCATGCTGTGGCCCAGAGCGACATGCGCAATCGCATTGGCGAGCAGGGCGGCGACTTGCCCCTCGCTATGCATGCGGCTGATGAGTGCGGCGGTGACATAGACTTCGCCCGTGGGCAGCGCGAAACTATTGATGGTGTTCACATCCGCCAGCACAGTGAAGCGGAATTTTTTGCCACTGTCTTTTGCTTCGCTTTTGCTGACAAGTGTCGCGCCCACGCGCTCGACCAGCGCGCGCTGCGTTGCGTCCGTCCCCGCACCGCCGAACTGTTTCAGGATAAACGCCTGTTGCGTGGTGGCATCCATCTTCCCAGCGCCGGTAGCCGCAGGTGTGGCAGCGGGTGTTTTGAGGGCTTCATCTACCGAGTTGCCAGAGCTTTGTGAAAACGCATAAGCACCGGCAATCACCAGGCCAACAAAAATCACCAATAGCGGACGAAGATTCTGCTTGGGGGCAGCGGCGGGGGTTGGATTTTCCATGATCGTGCTCCGAGTTGTTTTGCCGTGCTTATAGGCAAAATCACGGGCGGGCGCAAGGGGGAAGGGGAATTGACTCGCCGCAGGACGCGCGATAAGACTGCAGAAAACAACGGAGCACAATCATGACGAAGATTAAAGTGACCACCCCGGTGGTGGAACTCGACGGCGACGAAATGACCCGCATCATCTGGGCAATGATTAAGGAAAAATTGATTCTTCCGTTCCTTGATATTGACTTAAAATATTTCGACCTCGGCATCGAAAGCCGCGACGCGACGGACGACAAAATCACCGTCGATGCGGCGAACGCCATCAAGCAGTATGGCGTGGGCATTAAATGTGCGACGATTACGCCCGACGAGGCGCGGGTGAAAGAATTCAACCTGAAGCAGATGTGGAAATCCCCCAACGGCACCATCCGCAACATTCTCGACGGCACCATCTTCCGCGCGCCGATTATCTGCAAAAACGTGCCACGCTACGTGCCCGGCTGGGAGCAGCCGATCATCGTTGGCCGTCACGCGTTCGGCGACCAATACCGCGCAACGGATATGGTCATCGACCGCCCCGGTACGCTCCGCGTGAGCTTCGTTCCGGCCGATGGTTCCGCGCCGGTTGAGCATGAGGTGTTCAAGTTCCCCGGCGGCGGCGTGGCGCTTTCGATGTATAACCTCGATGATTCGATCGAGGGCTTCGCGCGGGCGTGCTTTAACTACGGCCTGAGCGTGAATTACCCGGTGCTGCTCAGCACCAAAAACACCATCCTCAAAAAATACGACGGGCGGTTTAAGGACATTTTTCAGCGTGTATATGACGCCGAGTTCAAGGCAAAGTTCGAGGCGGCGAAGCTCTATTATGAGCACCGCTTGATTGATGATCTCGTGGCCTATGCCATCAAGAGCAATGGCGGGTTCGTGTGGGCGTGCAAAAACTACGACGGCGATGTGCAGTCCGACGTGGTGGCGCAGGGGTTCGGCTCCCTCGGCCTCATGACTAGCATTTTGCTGACACCGGACGGCAAAACGGTGGAAACCGAGGCCGCGCACGGCACCGTGACGCGCCATTACCGTGAACATCAGGCGGGCAAGGAAACAAGCACCAACCCCATCGCCAGCATTTTTGCTTGGACGGCAGGGCTGAAATACCGCGCGGATTTTGATGGCACCCCCGCCGTGCGCGCCTTCGCTGAGAAGCTGGAGAAAGCCGTGATCGATACGGTCGAATCCGGCACGATGACGAAGGATCTGGCGCTGCTCGTCGGCAAGGAGCAGAAATGGGTGAATACCGCCAGCTTCATTGATGCGGTGGCGGGACGTTTGTAGTTTTTATTTGAAGGGGGCTCTTTGCTCCCTTCGGGCTCGCGCCGTAAAGCGCTACGCACGATAATCCAGCCGCTTTAGCTCACTTCACCAGCTCCGCGAGTGCCTCAACCGCGACGACATAACCGCGGGCGCCGAGGCCGCAAATGACGCCCTTCGCCAGCGATGACACATAGGAATGATGCCGGAACGCCTCGCGCGCGTGGGGATTGGAGAGATGTACTTCAATGATAGGGATAGCGACGGATTTCAGCGCATCATGCAGCGCGACGGAAGTGTGGGTGTAGGCGCCCGCATTGATGATGATGCCAGCCGATTCGCGCCCCGCTTGCTGCACCCAATCGACCAGCTCACCCTCGTGATTGCTCTGCTTGAATACCACGCTAAGCCCTTGTTTTAGTGCAGCAGATTCGCATATCGCCTGAATATCGGCGAGCGTGGTGGTGCCGTAAATCTCCGGCTCGCGCGTGCCGAGCAGGTTGAGGTTCGGGCCGTTCAGAATGGTGATGGTCTGGGTCACAGGAATTCCTTGAGGTAGCCGTTGCGTTTTCATCTCAGTATTCTACATTCCCGCCATGTCTAGCATAGTTTCCACCCCCACGCAAATCACCGTCAACGGACACCCACGGGGTGTGGCGGAGAATAGTAGCGTGAGTGATTTGATGGCAGAACTTGCCCTCGACGCGCGCAAAGTGGCGGTGGAGCTGAACCGCACCATTGTCCCCCGCAGCGAATATGCCACGACGACCCTGCGCGAGGGCGACGCGGTGGAGATCGTCAGCTTTATCGGGGGCGGCTGATGCACGACCCTCTCATCATCGCCGGAAAAACATTCACCTCGCGCCTGCTGGTGGGCACGGGGAAGTATAAGAACCTGGAGCAGACGAAGTCTGCCATCGAGGCAAGTGGCGCAGAAATCGTAACGGTGGCGCTCCGCCGCTGGTCTGCGACCAGTGGCGAAAATTTGCAGGAAGTGATTTCGCCTGAAAAATACACCTATCTACCGAATTCGGCGGGCTGCTACACGGCGGAGGAAGCCGTGCGCACGCTGCGCCTCGCGCGCGAACTCACCGGCGGCACGTTGGTGAAGCTTGAGGTGATCGGCGATAAGCTGAGCCTCTATCCGGACGTTGAGGAGACGCTGAAAGCAGCAGAAATACTGGTGAAAGAGGGATTCGCGGTGATGGTGTATACGAATGATGACCCCATCGTGGCACGTAAGCTCGAAGCGCTCGGCGTGGCGGCGATTATGCCGCTCGCGGCGCCGATTGGCTCCGGCCTTGGCATTCAGAACCCGCTCAATATTCGCATGATTGTGGAGCAATCGCGCGTGCCGGTGCTGGTCGATGCGGGCGTGGGCACGGCGAGCGATGCGGCGATCGCGATGGAGCTGGGTTGCGACGGCGTGCTGATGAATACCGCCATTGCTGAAGCCCGCGATCCAGTGCTGATGGCCGCGGCGATGAAACTAGCAGTTGCATCCGGCCGCATGGCCTATTTGGCGGGCCGGATGGAAAAACGCGCGACCGCCAGCGCCAGCTCACCCCAGACGGGACTGGTTGCCGTTTGATAATCAATGTTCCCGTAATCAAAGGCTTGAAGATTTAATAAACAGGGTTATGTAAAATTATAGATTGCTGTCATGGTGGAGTTAGCTTCCCGTAGAGAGGGCGAGCTGGGACGCTTTCAGGAATAATATTCGCGCCCGTCAATTACATCGACACCGACGCATCTGCAGCTCCCGATTGTATTCTGGAGATCGCGCCCACTACAGATATGCTGTTGAGTGGTTTTATGGGATAATAGTGAGAATAATCAATTGCCTGCGCATACGCATTAATGCCGGTAGCAAGGTCTCAGGGGTAACATCAAGAAGCCCTTGTTTAATGTAGTCCTCACTATACATGGGGTAGATTTTCTCCCACAGGCTTTTTTGTTTGGGTGTCGTGGTTTTATTAGGATCGATACGGTCACAAATTTCTATCAGCAACCTCTCTGCGTCGGCACAACCACCCTTTTTTAGATGAAACTGAATCAAGGGGCCCCCTTTGGTTTGGAGGGTTTCCAGCGTGATAGAGGCAGCTTCCGGCGCATCTTTTTGGCGAAGAATTTCAATAGCCTTATTGCAATCCTCAAGGGTTGCAGTGGCGGGATCGAGGCCGTTTGGCTGAGATGTTTCGGTGCTCATGAGATGTCCCCTTTCAATGTATGAAAGACCACTATAGCACGGCCATCTTAACGAAATATTAAGATTGTGTGACAATTGGCTGGCCGCGTGCGCACTGATGAAAAGGCAAAAGTGAAGCAAAATTACAATTGCTTAGGAGAATTTAGCCACCAGCTGGCTGAGGGATTGAATGAGCGCCACGCCAACTTCACCACGTGAATCTTTCACCTGCTGACTGAATATCACCGCCATCGTGTCGATATGTTTACGGATGACGACAATGTTATTCTCCGTCGGCGGTTTATGTGCCGTGAGATAGGTGATGAGCAGGTCGGCCACCGTGGTGCCAAGGTCGTAGCCGAAAATACCGGCTTGGGATTTGATGGTGTACGCTGCTTTCAGCAGATTAGCATAGGCGGCATCGTCGTGCATATTGGCCACCAGCCCGGTATAGGCGGCCTCCAGCTTGGCGATGTCGTCCTTGACCCAGGTGACGAACTGGCTTTCCGCTTTCATCAGTTCTTGCTGCGCTTCGGCCAACACTTCTTCGGTAAAAATATCGGCCGCATGGGTAATGTTGATCATATTAAGCAGCGTCTGATCCGCGCGGGTGATGGTGACTTTGGGGCTGTCTTTCGTCACCGCGCGTTTTTCGCGTGGAATGCGTCGATCCTCCACCCCCTCCGGCGGTTTGGCCTGACGGCGACGGCTGGGGCCGGTATAGCCCGGCGCCTCGACGAATACGCGCGGATTGTCGATAATCTCGATCAATCGGGCGGAAATGGTGCGCGCCGAGAAGGGCTTGGCCACAAATTCGGTAATACCCACATCGCGCGCTGCTTTCACCTGATCGGCCGCCGAGTGCGCGGTGAGCATGATGATCGGCATATCGAAATGAAGCAGCTTGTCGTTCTTCGAAGCGCGGATGGATTTAACCAGATCAAGTCCGCTAGCAGGTTCGAGCACATGCTCGGCAATCAACACGTCGATCCGCCGCGTGCGTAGTGCGCTGAGAGCCTCCTCGGCGGTGAACACAAGGTCGATTTTGCGAATACCAAAGGACATGAGAATGGTTTTAAGCAGCTGTGCTGAGCGAAGATCGCTATCTGCCACCAGCACTTGAAGCTTGGCTAATTTGTAGCGCTGGTCGTTCTTAACCAGGCCGTTTGTCATTGATACAGACACAACCATCTCACTTCTTAATTTTCTAAATTTTCTTAATTTTTTAGTGTGTATACTGGTGCGCAGCGTGCATTACAATATGTTTATTGATTTTCATGCCCCAGTTTGGCAACAAGCTCGCCAAGCGATGCAATCAAATCACGGGCGATGGATTGGCCAAATTGCTCGACATTCTGGTTGAAGGTGATGACCACCGCATCGATATGCTTGCCGATGACGAGCAGGTCGCGCGCGGTGGGCGGGCGATGACGCGCAGCATAGTCACCCAGTAGCGTTGCCAGATGCGCACCAAGCGCGTAGCCAAAGGCCTCGGCCTGCGTGCGAATAGAATGAATCGCATCGAGGAGCGATTGCTGGGCGGGGACGCTATTCGGCGCGGCCTGTAGTTGCACAAATGCGTATTTCAGTTGTTCTATTTCCCGCTGCGCCCAGACCACCGCACTGCCCTGCGACTCCATCAGTACCGTTTGTGCCTGCGCGATGGTGGTTTCGTTGAGGATCTCCTTCGCGGAGGCAATACCAAGCTGCTCACGCAGAGCATAGTTCGGCTTCTCGATCACGGCGTCAGGCGCGGGGGTGCGTCCCCGGCGCTCCTGCATGCCCGGCGGGGGTGCACCACGACGACGACGGCAGGGGCCGACATAGCCGGGGCTCTCCACAAATGAGCGCGGATTGTCGATAATCTGAATGATGCGGCTCGAAATCGTTGCGGCGGAGAACGGTTTGGCGACGAACTCGGTAATGCCCGCATCGCGCGCAGCCTGCACGTTCTCAAGCTCTGCCTGTGCGGTGAGCATGATGATGGGAATATCACGGCGGATGCGTTTGTCGTCGCGCGCAGTGCGGATGGCTTTGACCAGCGCAATGCCATCGAACGGGTGCATGTTCCACTCGGTGATGATGAAATCAAACGGCTTGGTGCGCAATAATTCAAGTGCCGTTTCGCCGTTGGTGGTGAGTTCGATGCTGCGCAGCCCAAAGGCAAACAAAATGCGCTGTACCAGCATGGCGGTGCGCTGGTCGCGGTCGGCAATCAGCACGCGCACACTGGCGAGCCGCCCGCGTAAATCGCTGTCGGATTCACCCCATAGATTGATCGAAATTTTCGATGCCATCCGGCAAAATTAACATGAATTGGCGGGCGCGTGCAAGGCAGGGATGTGCTTCGCATAGCCACATAACGCGCCAATAGCGGCAGAACCGACGTAAAAGCTAAGACATTCTTAACCATTATGCGCTATGCTGGCCTGAGGTAACAACCGCATCTACGCGCGGGAACAGAGCGACTATGCCGATAAAAACCTATGTGTTGTTGGGATATAATCAGGAAGAGAAGGCCAAGATTTACGAATCATGGCCAGATACGGTCATACTACGACCTGAAGAAGGTGAATCGGTTGAGGATGTAGCAAAAAAAATCACCCCCCCGGCCAACGTGATTGTGCAATGCCATGGCGTCGAGGATGGTTATTTCCAATGGCAGAAGGGGAAGAAGGGCATTTTCGACTATGCCGAACTCTTCCAGGCTCTGCCGCGCAGTGGGATTGTTTCCATCGGTATCGGTAGTTGTAATGGCGGCGCCGCCCAGCAAGATGAAGATATTCTGGAAACTGCGCCACCGGGTTGTTTCATTTTCTCAATGACTTCTGCTGAAACGACCAGTGCTAGTGCCACTGGCGCACAATTCGCTATAGAAGCACGGAGATTACAGAACCCAGTGAACCTCTATCTCGAGGTACTCGATAATTTTAGCCCGATAGGGTATCAGCAAGTGGGGAAATACCCCAACCAGAAGAGCATACCCTATAACATCACCGACCCCGAGAAAGCATTGCCGCGCATACTGGGGCTGGGTGGTGAGCCGTCGAAACAGATTGACCTTGCCGTCGAGATAAAACGCCTCAGGAATGCTGAGCCAGAGGCTATGAAACGCGCCATTGAGCAAGTACAGGCGCGGTTTGATACAAAGCAATGCGTGACCGTGGTCAGTGATAAAGACAAGAAAGGTGCAGGCACACATGTATCCCAATTCCTCGGCGCAGGGGAGGAGCATAAGCTGGATGAACGCATCGCCACCATGGCAGCCAAGTTACAGCAGGGTTATAGCCCCAAAGGAGCGGACGAGAAACGCATCGCCTATGCACTTACTGCCGCCTATCTCGACCAATCCGGGCAGTTGCAGCGCTGGATAAATGCGCAGCCGGGCTATGTGACGTATGAAAAACGCCTCGACCAGCTCGGCATCCATAACACGGCCGAGCTGGTCGGCTATATCAAAGAGCGCGGGGATGCGTGGGGGCTGGTTGGCACACGTCTCACCAACGGCACCATCGAGCAGGATGAGCTGAAGAAAATCATCGAGGCCGGGCAGCTACTCGGCAAAACCGTTACCTACACGCAGAATGCGGGTAGCAACGACTGCATCACCCTCGAAGACGGCCACGGCATCACCAACATCAAGGTGAAGCTCGACCCGAGCATCCAGCGCGGGCATTAGTCCGTGTTGCCTCGCAGCGCCTCGCGCACGAGGGGGATGGTGATGGCACGGCCGCGGGTGAGGGAGAGATGATCCATCGCCCGCACGAATTGCTGCGCGGCGCTGTAGCTGCGCTCCAACTGGCTGACGGCGTAGGACAGCACATCCGGCGCGATGCGCAATTGCAGATCGGCGAAGGATTTGGCAAGCACGCCAGTGAGCAGTGCGTCATCCGGCGCATCGATGCCGATGGCAGGCAGGGCGCGCAGGCGCGAGGATAAATCCGGCAGGCGGAAGGCGCGCCGGTCGGCGGATTCACGCGCGGTGATGAGCAGATAATCGCCCCGCGCGCGGGCATGGTTGATGAGCTGGGCGAGCGCGGCTTCATCCGCCACGTCATCCAGTCCATCCAGCACCCAGACATGGTGGCCGGTGAGGATTTGGTCGGCAGGACTGGTGCCAAGGCGCGCGGGCGCAATGAACTGCGCGCCCGCATGCTGGGCGAACAGATGCGCGAGATGGGTTTTGCCGGAGCCATGGGGGCCATAGAGCAGCATCAGTGAATAAGGCCAGTCTGGCCAGCGCAGCAGCCCCTCGCGCGCAGCTGCGTTCGCCTCGCCGGGGATGAAATCCGCGGCATGGTAGCTCGGCGTGGTAGCGAAGGGCATGACTAACTGCATAGGCGGGTGAATGGTGCGTAGTGAGTGGTGAATGGTGAAGAAAAATGCAAAACTCGCTAAAAATTAACACAAAGTTAACGAATTCATGCTAGAGTTACTTCTAATATACCAGTTTTAGCGACACACCAATGGAGAAAATAGTATGTCCACCCCGACCCAGAAAGAACAGGACTTCCTCGATGCCGTGAAGGCCAAGTTTGAGAATAAAAATGACAAGAACCCGGATAAGCCCGCGAAGCATGAGGAAATGTCAAAACTTGAGAAACGCGTTCATGACGCGCTCATAGTAGAAGCTGAGAAGGGCGAGGGCGAAATGGGCTGGTCAACCGTAAAGACGGTGATTAACCGAGAGGTCAATGCCGAATTAAAGGAAGCAGAAAAAGCGCATCGAGATTCGGAGAAGACAGAGCGAGAGGTTCGGAGCACGGCAAGAAAGACCGGTCTTGGCAACCTCGTCAAGAATACGGTGGGCGGAACCATCAATAAGGTGAAGGACGAAGTACAAGACGCTTCATACGATGCAAAAATACAAAGAATAAAAACCGAGATAGATGTGCAAGAGGTGGTAACACTCGCTCAGACGACAGGGCTGCCGGAATTTAATGGAAAGGCTCCCAAAGTGGCAGCAGGCAAGACGGCTTCTGCACCGGCGGCGGGTGGCGATAGTATCGAGACCATGATTCTCAAAGCAGCGCAGACGGACGGCAACAAAGAGCTGAGCGCGAAAGAGTTAGGTGCGCTGCTGAAAGATAAAAATTTCATCGCAGCGGCGAATAAAGTGGTTTCTGGTGCGAAGTTTTCGATCGTCAACGAGCCGGGCAATGGCAAAGATACCCTGCTCATCGAGAACGACGACACCACCAAGAAATTTGCCTTAAGCAAAATCAACCCCGACCTACGTTTTGAGGAAACCCTCAAAAGCGGCGAGCTTCCTGCACAGGGCGTGGGCACTCAGCAAGGCGGCGGCAGAAAAAAATAACCCACTAGCCCTGATAGAGTCCGGACTCCATATAGCGCGTAATTGCGAAGCGTGCGAGCACGCCGATGACGGCGGTGAGTGGCACGGCGAGCAGCACGCCCACAAAACCCAGAATGGCCGCGCCAGCGAGCATACCAAACAACATCCATAACGGGTGGAGCCCGACGCGGTCGCCAATGATTTTGGGCGTGAGAATCTGCGATTCGATCACCTGCCCGATGCCGTAAACCACAAGCACCATCCAGAAATCACCCGTGACGCCAAACTGCGCATAGGCCGTGAACAGGCCAAGCCCCACCGAGATCACCGAACCAACATACGGCACGATGATGACAAAACCGGCAAGCAAACCCAGCGCGAGCGCAAAGTTCAGCCCGGTGATCCACAGCCCGATGACATAAAACACCGACATGATGAGCATGACGAGCAGCTGCCCGCGCAGATAGGAAGCGAGCGTGCGGTTGATGAGGTAGAGCTGCTCGCGAATGGTGGGGGCAAAGGCGCGCGGCAGCAGGTCATCCACCCGGCGCATCATGCCCGGCCAGTCGCGGATGAGATAGAAACACACGATCGGCGTAATCAGCAGCAGCGCCATGACGTTGATGAATGCCGCGCCAGAGGAGAAAACCTGTCCCGCCAGTTGCGACGAGCCTTGCAGCAGGCGCTCGACCAACACTCCGGTATCGCCCGGAATGGCAGCCGGATCCGCGCCGCCGGTGAGGCTGTTGAGGTTTTGCAGAAACGGCGAAGCTTTGTCGTGCAGCGCATGTTCGAGCGCTCGGATTTGCTCCGGCGCGCGCGCGGCGAGCGTGGAGATTTGTTTGTAGACGATCGGCGACAGCCAGGTGGCAAGCGCGATGAGAATGGCAATTAAGCTGACGAGCACGATGGCGGTGGCGGTGCTGCGACCAAGGCGGCGGCCTTCCAGACGGGTGACGATGGGGTTCATGAGATAGGCGACCAAAATGCCGACCACGAAGGGCAGCAAAATCGGCTCCACCGCGCGTAGGAAGACGACAAACAGCGTGAGGATCGCCGCCCAGAGCACAAAATGGAACCAGCGCGATTGCCAGCTTTTTTCTTTGGATAACGTGGCCATGAATCTACCTCGTGGAGACGCGCCAGCCGCCGGGGATATCACGGAGGATGACGCCTTGTTTACTAAGCGCCGCGCGAATGGCGGCGATGTCGCCCTCGGCATAAAGCGTGCCGGTGGCATCATTGAGTGCAATCGTTGGCAATTCAAGCGATAATACGCCGGGCGTGCCGCGAATGGCAGATTCGATCGTCGCCAGCTCTTTCGGAATGGCGTAATGTATTTCGAGTGCGATTTTTTGAGCGCTGTCGAGTTTGGCGCGCTCACTCACGGCGGTGGAGGAGGCGATCTCCGTTGCGACACTGGCAATCGCGCGGGCGACGGCCTCTAGCCGCTCGGCGGTGCTGTCGCTTTCGCCGTTCGGCTTGACCTCAAACAGTTCGCTTTTGGGGTTAAGGGCGCTGAGGCGGCGCAGCACCACGGTTGACGGCGTGGTGGTTTTATCCGCCCCCAGCGTGGCGATGGCGATGACGACTTCATCGACGCCATAACGCTCGAACATGGGTTTCATCTCGGCCATAGTCACGCTGCTCATATTCTCGGTATCGATGAGGCGCAGATCCTGCAAATCGCCACCGGGCAGAATCACCGCGCCGTGCGATTGACGGAGGATTTCCGCCGATAGTGGTGCGCGCAAGATGTTTTCTTTTCCCCAAAGGACAGGTTTCTCTGGCAGCATGATGGCGGGCAGAAGCATCACCGTGCGCTTGGCTTTTTCAGGGGGCTTCACGTCGTTCACATCGAACATTTTGCGCAACTGGGCGTCGGCAATCGACACGCTTACCTGCGCGTACGTTTTATCGCCCACCCGTTTGGTTTGCAGCACCGTGGCCCCGCGAATAATCTGGGCAAGGTCTTTATCGGTAATGCCGGCAGCAACCACACTGGCGTTTGTAATCCCCAGTTTGCGTACAGCAAGATAGAGCGCACGTTTGCGGGCGTAGTCGAGCGCCAGCGCGTTCGCCTGATCTTCGTTGCGGCTGATGCCCACCGCGAGCACGGAGAATTCCGTGACACCCGCATAGGCGGGGGAGAGCATGCCTGCGCCGAGAAAAAGCATGGCAAGCCATTGCCAAACCCATGCCCGGTAGCGTATGTTGCGAAAAATCGTAAGCATCATCAGCGCAGGTTATCTCAAATGAGCACGTCAAGCAACGCACGATATAAAGAAGCCGGTGTCGATATCGATGCCGGGAACGATCTGGTGGAACGCATCAAGCCGCTGGCCAAGGCCACGACTCGCGCGGGCGTCGTCGGCGGGCTGGGCGGTTTCGGCGCGCTGTTTGACCTTAAGGCCGCGGGGTTCGAGGACGCGCTGCTGGTCTCGACCACCGACGGCGTGGGCACGAAACTGAAGCTCGCGGATGAGTTGAAGAACCACCGCACGATCGGGATTGATCTCGTCGCCATGTGTGTCAATGACCTGATTGTGCAGGGCGCGACGCCGCTGTTCTTTTTGGATTATTACGCGACCGGCAAACTGAATGTGACGACTGCGGCGGATGTGATTGCGGGCATCGCCGAGGGCTGCAAACAGGCAGGCTGCGCGCTTGTCGGCGGCGAAACCGCCGAGATGCCGGGCATGTATGCGGGCGAGGAATATGACCTCGCGGGATTCTCGGTCGGCGCGGTGGCGCGTGCGAACCTGCTGCCGCAGAACGACATCGGCGCGGGGGATGTGTTGCTGGGTATTGGCTCCAGCGGCGTGCATAGCAATGGCTATTCGCTGGTGCGCAAGCTGGTGAAGGATAGCGCTGCGGATTTGGCCGCGCCTGCACCGTTCACCACGGGTTACGCAACCTTGGGCGATGCGCTGCTGACCCCGACACGGATTTATGTGAAATCGCTGCTGCCGCTGATTCAGGCGGGCAGCATCAAGGCGCTGGCGCATATCACCGGCGGCGGGCTGACGGAGAATTTACCGCGCGTGCTGCCGAAGGGCGTGAACGCCAGCATCAACCTCGCGGCGTGGAAACTGCCGCCGGTGTTCGCATGGATGCAGCAGGTGGGGAATATCAGCAGTGAGGAATTGCTGCGCACTTTCAATTGCGGTCTCGGCATGATCGCCGTGGTGCGTGCCGCACAGGCGGAAGAAGTGACTGCCGCGCTCACTGCGGCGGGTGAAACGGTTTGTACCATCGGCAGCCTCACCACCGACGGCGAGGCGCGCGTGAGTTATGTGGGAGCGCTATGCGCCGCGTAAAAACCGCTGTGCTGATCTCTGGTCAGGGCAGCAATTTAAAGGCGCTGATCGACGCGGCGCGGGCGAGCAGCTTTCCGGCCAGCATCGCTCTTGTCATCAGCAACCGGGCGGATGCGTATGGCATTATTGTGGCGACGGACGCCATGATCCCCGCCCGCGCGATTGCGCATACGGATTACGAAACCCGCGCCGCGTTTGAAGAGGCGCTCGATGCTGCGCTGGTGGCGCATGGCATTGAGTTGATTTGCCTTGCGGGATTTATGCGGATTCTGTCGCCCGCCTTCGTCAGCGAATGGCGCGGGCGGATTCTGAACATTCACCCCTCGCTGCTGCCTGCATACCCTGGCCTCAACACCCATGCGCGGGTGCTGGCGGCGGGGGAGAAGCAGCACGGCGCGACGGTGCATTACGTGACCGAGGAGCTCGATGCCGGGGCGATGATTCTGCAGGAATCTCTCGCGGTGGAGGAGGGTGACACGGTGGAAACCCTTGCCGCGCGGGTGCACCAGCTGGAGCACCGCATCTACCCTGCGGCACTGCGTCAGGTGGCGGAGATGGTTTTGAAGCAATAAAAAAGGCTGCCGGGGGGCAGCCTTTTTCTATTCAATGTGTTGGCGAATTAGCCGACGATTTCGCAATCGCTGAAGAAGAACTTGATTTCGTTCGCAGCGTTCTCGGCGGAATCCGAACCATGCACCGAGTTGCGCTCGATGGATTCCGCGAAGGTTTTGCGGATGGTGCCTTCGGTGGCGTTGGCCGGGTTGGTGGCGCCCATCAGGTCGCGGTTGGCGAGCACGGCGTTTTCTTTCTCGAGCACTTGAACAACAACAGGGCCGCTGATCATGTAGCTCACCAGCTCGCCATAGAACGGACGCTCTTTATGCACGGCGTAGAACGCCTCGGCCTGCGCCTGACTGAGTTGCAGACGTTTTTGTGCGACGATGCGGAAGCCGGCTTTTTCGAACATCGCGTTGATGGCGCCGGTGAGGTTACGCTCGGTCGCGTCGGGTTTCAGGATCGAAAGGGTGCGTTCTACGGTCATGGGTATCTCCTAGGGTGTTAAGTTGCGCGCCTTGTAAGCGATGCTGCGTTGCAGCGCAAGTCTTTTTGCGCGCTTCGCGCCTGATGGGGGCATCGCCCCCAAACTCCCTCCCTTCGGGCTCGCCATGGGAGGCTACGCACGATCATCGCGAGCGCTGTTATTTGCCGCGCCACTCACATAAAACCAATAACCGTTGAAACAGCAAAACCGATGCGCTACAGATTGGGCAATTAAAACAAAAACATTCCTTACAAAAGGACGGCATATGCGCACTAAATTTCTCGCACTGGTTTCACTGCTTCTGCTTTCGGCCTGCGGCAATACGGAGTCGCTCGAGCAGCTGCGCATGGCCAAACCGGTGGATGATCCGTATTTCTCGGCACTCGCGGAAGGGTATAAAAACTACTCCGAAGACAAAGCCGCGATCTATGATTGGAACATGTCGAAATATTTCGCCGATAAGGGGCTGATGGCGGCGTATGGCCGCGATATCGTGCCGGAATATGCGAGCAACTGGGACGTGGGACCAGATGCCGCCGCACAACTGGGCGAAGCGCGCGAAAAGCTCAACGCCGCGCTCACCGCTAACCGCAGCACGCAGCCCGCGCTTTCGGCGGCGACGGTGGTGGCCTATGACCGCTGGGTGGAATCCCTCGCGAGTGATGCGGACGACGCGCTGATCGACGAACGGCGCGAGGCGTTTTTGTCGGGCCTGAATTCGCTCGAAGCCGCGCATGTGGCGCAGCCGGGCGTGGATGCGCCGTCGAGCGAGCTGAACAAGCCCGAAACCACGGCGACGATTCTCTATTTCCCGTTCGATAGTGACCATCTCGGTAGCTCGGCCAAAGCCGCGCTGGCGCAGCTGGTGACCGATATCAAAGCGGCGGGGAAGGTGAATGTGGCCATCAACGGCCATGCCGACCGCGCAGGGACGGAGCCGTATAATGTGGATCTTTCGGAGCGCCGCGCGAAGTTCATCCTCGCCGCGCTGAAGAAGGCCGGTGTGCCCGCCAACCTCATGCATTATTTCGCCTTTGGTGAGTCTGACCCTGCCGTGCCGACCGAAGACGGCGTGCAGGAACCGAAGAACCGCCGGGTGGAAATTTTTGTGGAGTAGGGGATGACGCAGCAAAACGAGGTTTTTTTACGCAAAAGATGGCAGCTATATGAAAAGGGGCTATTGTTGCTGGGCGTTCTGTTGGGACTTGGAGAATGGACAGACTCTTTTGGCATCACCCAATTTGGGTTTGATATTATGGAATGGCCAGAGAATATCTGGCTGCAAATAATCGGAGTGCTTCTGCTTTTGGCCGCAGCAGCACTCTTCATTACTAACAAAAGGCAGTGGTTCTTTCTTTTTTCTAAAAAAGCTGTTTTATCTGCGTCACCCGATGGGATCACACTGAATACGGGCATTCTGGCGAGAAATACATATTGGGGAAACTTCTATGATATTTTCATTCCATGGGCGCGCATTAAAGAAATAAAAATTGTCAATAATGACGACTCCGTGCTGATCGAAAGAGCTTTCTTTTTTCAACGAATGCGTCCACCAGTTGCAATTCTTATCACCGACCCAGAAGTGTGGATAAAAGACTATAAAGGCCCCCAAGAACCCTTTAAATTGGACTTAGAACTTTACTCCACACCTGTAATAATCAACACAGATGTTTTGCAATTTGATTCGCTTGAAACGGTCGAAATGCTGCAAAAAGCCTTCGCCCAATATAAGTCCACCACACGATAATCACGAGCGTTGTCATGCCGTCGTATGACGGTATCCGGGTGTGCGGATAACACCAGACCCCGTCATCGGGCGGGGTGACAACACTACCGAAAATGGGTATGGCTTTTGGATGAGCTTCATTGAACCCATCCTCACCGGAATGCTGACACGGGCGGAGACGCTGGTGCCGCTGCTGGTGGCGGCGTTGCTGGTGGGGGAACCGCTGGCGCGGGTGACCGGTGTGGCACGGGTGATTGGCTGGCATGGCCGCCTCGCTGCGCGGCTCGAACGCAAGCTCAACCGCCCCAATCGTGGCGTGGCGACGCGGGTTTATCGCGGCATGATTGCGCTGGCCATGATGCTCAGCCTTGCCTTGCTGCTCGCCTTCGCGCTGGCGCAGCCGCATCCGGTGGCGCATTGGCTGACACTTCTGCTACTGGTCGCGGTTCTGGGCTATGGCATGGCGAGCGCGTCGCTGATTTCGGCATGGCGCAAAGCGCGTGCGGGTACGGAAGCGCTTGAACTGCCGGGGCTGGATTTCCTGTTCGCCGACACGCACGGGCTGCGGCGCTATCTTATCCTTCACCATGCAGAGCGGTTCGCGATTTATACCGTCGGCGCGGCGCTGTGGTACGTGCTCGCGGGGGTGGCGGGCATGCTGGCGTACCTCGCGCTGGCGGATGCGGCGCGCTATGGCAACGGCGCGGCGTTCGGCTGGGCGGCCTCGGCGCTGTTTCGCCCCCTGCATTGGCTGACACTGCTGGTGACGGGTACGCTGCTTCTATTCGCGGGGCTGTTCGTTCCGGGCGCGCGATCGTGGGCAGCGCGGCGGGCGCGAAATTTCTACGAGTGGATTGCGCTGCAGGTTGATGTCTCCCTCGGTGGCACGATGCCGGCGTGCGAATTGCCGTGGGTGGGGACAGGTACGCCGAAAGCCACCCCGACCCATCTCGCCCGCTGGGGACTGTTGCAGATGGCGGCGGCGGTGCTGCTGGTGCTCGTGCTTTCGGCACGGCAGATGCTGGTGCAGGGGTGATTTCAGGGTAAGCGCTGCAAGAGACGCGGCGCATAAAACAAACAATCGATATAATACAACATCTTAAAAATTGATGCCCGGGGGCGCAGACCCCCAATCTTCACAAAACTGTCACAAAACTTTCGCCACAAAGCGGCTATAATCAAAGGGTATGAAACCGTTTGAAACAGTTGGGGAAGGGGTGAGCGCGCAAGCGCCTGCCGATATGCCGAGTGCTGCGCCAGTGACGCGTGTGGCACCGCCGCCGCATACGCAGACGCAGTCGACCCTCGCACCCACCTCGGAATATGTGCGCTACCTGCTGCTCGCGCTGCCGGCACGCTATATTCCGCGCGGGATTTTCGGCACGCTGTTTGAGAAGACGCCGTTTAAAGACAATGCTCTTGCACGCTGGTTTGCCAAACCCGGCGAATGGATTCAGAAAAAATACCCGCATACGAATGTGGAACATAATCAGGCGCTCGCCTATAATGCGGCGATGGGGCTGGGCAGTTTGGCGCTGACGACGAGCTATAGCTGGACGGTCTATAAGGACGTGAAAAATATTTTTGGCGAAGCGGTGGCGGAAGAAACCGGCAAAGCCCCCGCCGATATCACCCTGCGCGACTTGCAGAACAGCGATAACCGCATGGTGCAAAAAACCATGCATAACTTCTGGAAACGCACCGGCAAACGCGTGCTGACGGATTTGCTATTCTTCCCTGTTGCCGCGCTGCGCTCGGGTCCTCTTGGCGACTTGATGGTAGGGGTGAAAGCGGGGCAGGCGTTCGCTGAAACCTGGAAACGCAAAACGACGATGTTCGAAGATCTCGTGACCTTCGTGAATAACAAGATTAACCCGCGCAACGGCCTCGGCCAGGCGATTACGGTGGGCGAAGTGTTCGACCTCTATCAACATTACGCGGAGACGTTTACACCCGAGCGCATGTTCACCAACGTGCTGGAACAAGGCACCGGCGAGGGCGCGCGTTGGGCGGAGAGCCAGCCGATCTTCCTGCGCCTGACGGAGCTGATGAACAAGACCTATGCGTATAAGCACAGCTCGATCATCGACCCCAAGACCGGGCATGCGATTCATCAGGCCGAGTTCACGCTGCCGAAATTTATCTACCTGCTCGGCCACGACCTCATCGACGTGCGCGCGCCGAAGCAAACGCTGGTGACGATTGAAGTCGCCAACCGCTACGGCATCGGCGCGGTGAAGGACATGCAGCGCATGTTGAAAGAAGGGCAGTCGCTCGACGCGGCCATCGCCCGCTATCCCGTGACGCTGCCTAAATTACCCGAACAAGTGAAAGAAGAAGAACGCAACGGTGTGATCGCCAAAGGATCGACCATGCAGCTTGATCGTGGTGATGGGACAGCAGCGGCTGCGCCCACCTCACGGATTGATGTGGATTCCATCCTTCATGCCCCAGCGACCCATCGCCATACACCCGAAGTGAGCGTGTAGTACTCCCCACTCGCGGTGACTCATAATGCGGGTTGTCCTCCTGCTGTTTAGGCAGGCAAATCAAGCCGGAAGAGGGGATATAATTCCAGCTTCAGAAGGGCACTTACTCCTGAATGCGCACCTTTTTGATGGAGTTACCAATCTGCTGAAACGCTGCTAACAAGTCGGCGCCATCGGAGGGGAGAAAATAATAGCTTCCCAAATTAGTATTGGGTTGTAGCAATAGAGGGGCGGGAGGAAAGCTGTAAGGAGGCAGCCCCGAGAAATTGTAACCCGGAATTGCCTGCCCACCGGTTGCGCAGCTGGATAAAAAGTTTTGGATAGCGAAGCCAGAATACTGCTGCAGTGTGTCCTGAGGGCTCCAAGACCCCTTGCCGAATCCGACGGTATAGATCACCACATGATCCTGTTTTAATTGTGAACACGCTGTAAGACTTCTGGTATTCTCAACGAAATTGGGATAGTTCGGGTAAAGGCTGCCTTTGCGGTTAGCTGGCTGCTGATAATAGGGGCCGTGCTGGGGGTCCATAAGCCATTGGAGCGCGCTCTGATTAGCAAGATACGTTTCGACGTTAGGATCCATGTAGAGATGCATGACCCCCTGATTACCGAGAGTGGTATTGCCGTAGTTAGGCACCCCAATATTGTTCCCGCCATCGGTCATCAGCACAACTATTTTAGCAATGTTTGGATTTGGGAATGGCGCGTTTTGCGATAGGTTAAACGTTTGTAGCGCTTTTTCTAGTCCGGCGGTGGAATTCGTGCCCCCCATCAGGGGCATGTTGTCGATAGCATCATCGATGCCACCCGGGCCAGTTTTAACGCTCGTGAAGTTCGATACCAGAGTGGCGCTGCCAGTGGGGTTCGAGGGAAGGTAACCCCAGACTATGAGACCCACCCGCCTTTGCTGTGAGGCGGGTAGCGCGGCGCTATTTGCGGGGGTAAGCAAAGTGTTCGTCAGCGCTTTGGCCGCAGCTTTGGCCGCAGCGAGTCTGTTCGGGAAGTTAGGATCCGCGTAGAGTGGATTTGACATTGAGCCAGATGTGTCCAGCACCAGAAGCACATCCATCGCTTGCGGGGGCTTCCCAGAAAAACCCACTTTGCTCTGCCCATCAACCGCGAGCTCATCGGTGCCGCTGAGGCTGGTGAAATCCGCTTTCATTGCATCAAGGCTTGGATCCACCTTAATAATGCCGTTGGCAATCGTGGTGATGTTGTTCGTGGCGCCAGAGGCGGCACTCATGTAGGGCTTGCGGAAGTTAAGAGCGTAGTAGCGGTCACCCACATTTTCGCGATCAGGGTCGGGGATAAGGCTACCATCCGCCTTCTCGAACCCACCGGCCGAGGTTGCCGCCAAATCCGCCGAGGCCTGCATTTTACCGCGAATGAGTGACTGCCGTCCGAAATCAATCCCCGCACCCGCGGCAGCGATGAGGATGATGACCGCCAAGCCAAAGAGAATGAGCACGCTGCCGCGCGTATCTGCAGCGAAACGACGAAGGAAGGTGGGATATCTATGCATGGGGTCTCCTTAAAATTACAGACAGTTGGCCTTTTCACCTAGTAAGGTGGTGGTTGTAGCGCCGGTGGGGCCGGGGAAGGTGGCAGATGCCCCCAGGTTGAATTGGCGAGGGTTAGGCAGGTCGAGCAGGAATCCGGCGCGTGGAATGAGGAATGCGTCGCGCCGTAAAGTAGCGCCGAAGATCCCGGAATTCATGCCAAATATGCCAGTGACGGCGGTGATGAGGGGCTGCATAATCGGCGTGTACTGATAGTAAAATTCGCCGAGAATAAAATTCTCGCCATCATAAGCAGATGCGCCACCAGAGGTACCATCGAGACTTTGTTGAATGGCGCTATCTGTCCAGCTGATGTCGTAGCAGGTGGTGGTGTTGCCGACTGAGGCGCCGTTTTGTAGAAAATTAGCAGGAGCAGCGCTACTGGCGAGCGATGCTGGCATGGTCATTACGGTAGGGCTGCCGAAGGGTTTTTCCATTCGCCAGCGCAGCTTAGAGGTTGCTGCTGTCCCGGAAGGGTTAGAAACCACCACTGATGAAATGCGGATGCCGTGGCCGTTGTCGTCGAACGGCGCCAGAATGTCACTGAAACGGTTGAGCACATTGTCCTCGAGCGCACGGACACCGATTTCGTTATTATGGTTGCCGTTGCTGCCCGTCATGGTTGCCGAATCCATTTGCCCTACTATGTCGGTGAGGACATAGGTCGCTTTATCCAGCTTCTGCATGATGATGATGTAACGGGTGAGTTCGAACACCACAAACACCAACATGAACAGGATGGGGAACACCATCACAAACTCGATGAGGGCGATGCCCTCGGAGTTGCGGAATAGTTTTTTACAGGTCTTTTTCATATAGGACTCATGTAGTTAGTCGGCTTCATTCTTAATGACGGTGGTCGATTTGATAATGAGGATATTGCCATTAGGCGTGCCGAAGAGGCTTTGTATCATCGGTATTGGAATAAAAAGCCGATAGGGATATTGTATGGTCATAATGACGGTTTCGCCGCCGCCCGCTCCGTTAGAGCCAGAAGTGCAATCAAGTACCCCGTTGCCATTAGTATCTGCAATATTGCCACCAGCATAGCCCGGGATACAGTTAGTGGAGATGCCGTCGCAGAACTCGCCCTCATCGATACAATATTCAGGTGTAGGCGGGGCGCCCTGCGACAGGAGGTCCATGGTAAAGCTCATCTGGTTGGCGCGGGCGAGGCCACCTGCTTTTTTCCGTGCGGTTTCGCGGGCGACGCAGATGCGGTCACCGCAGCCAAAAGGGTAAGGTTGGGATGCAATCGATGCGGCGCGGCTGGCCATGGTGGCGGCAGATTCCACTACCGAGCGCGAGAACATATACATGCCTAACTCGATCACCACAAACATCATGAAGAAGAAGACCGTAGCAACAATCACAAACTCGATTGCAGACGCACCCTCGGCGTTTTGGCGGAGTGAGAAAATGGTACGTTTGTATTGCATACATGCCCTTTGAGCGGAATCTGCAGATTCCTTAAAGCTATATTAACACGGTATTGGTTAATATTTGGTTAACAAATTTGATTAAAATACAGTTAAACGACATTTAAAATGCTTAGGCGAGTGTACCATGAAAAACTCGCAACCACACGTGAATTAAAGGCCGCTGCCCCGTGGCAGACTGGTTTCACGGTGGATATAGACATGCTGCAACAGTCCCGCCGCCATCGCGCCAGCGTTAGTGCGCATCAAGAAGCGAAATAGAGTAGGTCGGTGTCGCATAGTCTCTCCTGTTAGGCGCTCGGGTATGGCTTACTCAATGATTCGGATGCTAAGCGCCTTCTTCGCAACGGAACTCATAATCTGATCCAACGAGGCATCATCGCTCACAATATAATACTCTTTGGTGGGATCTGGTTGAATGGACGCCGGCAGCGGTGCACCTCCCAGCGATGGCGAGGCGCAGGCTTTCAGCGCCGGGATGGTATCCGTTCTGAAATTATGCGCGCCGTAACTGCCATTCCAATTGAGCTGTTGTAATTCACCATTATAGGCATTCATCGACATGGCTTGAACGGTTCCTGACCCTGTCGCGTCACCAGCCACGAAATCTACCACGATCACTTTGGTGCCTGAGGGGTTGGCTTTGATACGGTCGCAGGCGGTGACGAGCACTTGCGGACATTGCGTTGTTGATGGAGACCATGGCCCCGGGCCGTTCCACGCTTTATGATTGGGGCAAACTTCTGCCACATAGGGATCGTAAGGATCGGGATTCCACCAAATGCTTGCGTATTTATCGCAGCGCTCAGGATCCCAAGCGTTCTTCTTGCCGTTGGCGTTTTTCGCGATGGTGTCACCTGCGTGGAAATACATCACATACTTGTTTTTGCTGATGTTGTTCGCATCCCCCGGGCTACTGCGTGCCGTTTGTGCTGAAGGCGCATAAGGTGTTGTGTCAACCTGATCGTACTCAAAACCACCCTGGCAAAAATCGATTTTTGGCTTTTTTGCTTTTTCCTGTTGGAACACGGCATTGGGCACGCCCATGCCGCCCTGGAGCATTTTTTGGGCAGCGTAGATGCCGATATGGACGAGATCATACCCGCCGTTAATATAGGTGACGGGAAAATAGGTTTCATTGGCATGCATGGGGGGATTCGCCACCAGCGGGTCTATCTGTGTTTTGTTGGAAGTGAGGCCATAGGCGGTGCGGATGCGGCTGCCCACGCCCAGAATGCCAAGCCGCACATTCGGGTTCGCATTGTTGGGCTGAATGAGCTTGTCCGCTAATTTGCTGAGCGCCATTATTTCCGCAGTAATCAGTCGCTTACTGGTGTTATCCGACATGTTGCTGCTGCTACACGTATTTATGCGGCCGGGGGAATTCAAACATGACATAGCCGCGGCCTGCAGATCCACTACCACGGCCATGTCAAGGTCGGCTGCGCCACCACCGGCGGTGACAACACTTTTGGCATCGGCCTTCAGCGTTGGTGTGCCAGCGAGCTTGATGAAGTTGGTTTGAAGGTTACGCATATCCGGATCGACCGTCACCAGGCCATTATTCACATGCGTGACCTGAGGATTGCTTGTGGTCGCCCCCCCCATCGTTGTATAAGGCGCGCGAAAATTGAGCGCATAATAACGATCCCCCATCGCTTCGCGCGTCTGGGACCCGCTATATGCCGCCGCCGATGTCGCCGCCAGATCCGAAGCAGCCTGCATTTTGCCCTTTACTAGCCCCTTGATCCCGAAATCCACCGCCGCACCTGCGATGGCAATGAGAACGATTATGGCGACCGCCATAATAATCACGATACCGCCCTGCGTATCCCGAGCGAAGCGATGCAAGAAACCTTTTTTCTGATAATTCATGCGTGCATCTCCTTTGTCACTAACAGCCTTCTATTTCTGCTTTTAAGTTCGTACCGACAGAGCTGGTGGGGGCGTTGGCTGCCGATGCCGGATTCACCACCGGACTAATGACAACGCTTGTGGTGCCCGTACCTGCCTGCCACGAATAGGGAAGGTCAAGCAGTTGCCCGCTGCGTGGGTGAAGAAACGCCTCGCGTTTAATCAGCTTGGGCGTTGGGCTAATAATGCCGCTGAGCAGCTTGGCATAAAGCGGTGTATATTCATAATACACCTCTCCCACGATGATATTTTCCCCATCGGGCATGGCGCTAATGAGCCCGGCGACATTGGCGTCAGGATTCCAGTTCGCGGTGCCACAGGAAGTGCCGCCACTGGTGGGACCAAGCTGCAGTTTCGCAACCATTCCCGTGCCGGAGACGCCCACCGTATATCCGGTGATAGAGCTGGGCGGCGTGCTTTCATCCAGCGACACTTGCCCGATTCCCCCCCCACCGCTTTTTCCTCCGCCACCTTTGGGTGCGCGCCAGTTATTGCTCACCACCTGCCAGCGAATTCGGTCTGTCGTGCCGCTATGTTGCACAGAGGTGAGCATGATGCCGTAATTATTGGCGCTCGTCTTCACGAACGGGGCTAGCATATCATCAACCTGCGTCAGCACTTCTTTTTCAAGATTAATGAGGCCTATTTCTGTGTCATGCTCATGCCCCGGTGCGTTGATATCTCCCGTGATCGAGGCCGGCTTATATTGTCCCACCAGATCGGTAAGCACGTAGGTCGCTTTATCCACCTTTTGCACGATCAGTATCCAGCGGGCCAGCTCCACAGAGGCGAATACTAACACCAGCAAGACGGGAACCACCATAGCAAACTCGATAAGGGCGATGCCTTCTGTCTCTCCAAACAACATTCTTTTCGTACGGCTCATCTGTTTCTCGCTGTTATTGGTTAGAGTTCGTTTTTGATCACGGTTTTGACCTCAATCGGTATCATGCCCCCGGAAGAGCCTGGAAAGAGCGTCTGTATCATCGGTATCGGGAAGAAGAGCCGGTACATATAGACCGCGCGCAACTGAACCGTTGAGCCGGGAGCATTCCCCCCGCTCGCGCCAGATGGGCCTTCGCAGCCAAAGGCTTGGCCGTTGCCGTTAATATCTACAAAGGAGGCGCATGACCCAGCGGCGGTTTGATTGGTACTGGTGCAGTATCCGTTGGGAGAGCTGCAATAATCGCCACCAAAAGGCGCGCCATCGGTTAATTTGCCCATGGTAAAATTGATATTTGAAGCGTTCGAAAGACCGCCTGCCCTTTGCAATAGAGTCGTTTTTGCGACACAGACGCGGTCTGAGCATCCCGGGTAACTGGTACTTGGGAAACTTGCGATCGATGCCTCGCGACTGGCTTGAGTAATTGCCGATTCCATAACGGAACGGGCGAACATATACATGCCAAACTCGATGATAACGAACATCACGAAGAAAAAGATCGCAGCAACAATCGCAAACTCCACGGCGGTGGCGCCATCGGCGTTCGTTTTTAGTCGAAATAGTGAGCGCCTGTACTGCATGTATGCCCTTTGAGCGGAATCCGCAGATTTCTTAAAGTTATATTAACACGGTATTAGTTAATATTTGGTTAATAAATTTGTCTAAAATACATTTAAACGACATTTAAAATGCTTGGGCGAGTATACCATGGAGCGCCCGCAACCACACGTGAATTAAAGGCCGCTGCCCCGTGGCAGACTGGTTTCCCGGTGGATATAGACATGCTGCAACAGTCCCGCCGCCATCAATGCGGCGATGAGGAAGGAGCCGCCATAGGACAAAAAGGGCAGCGGTACGCCGACCACGGGGATCATGCCCATCACCATCGCCATGTTGATGAAGATATGGATGAACAGCATGGCCGCGACGCCCCCGGCGATGAGTTTACCGTAGAAGCTGCGCGCCGTCATGGTGAGGCGTAGGGCGAAGGCGATGAGTGCGGCATAGAGCCCGAGCAGCACGAGCGAGCCGAAGAAGCCCAACTCCTCTGCCAGCATGGTGAAGATAAAGTCGGTTTGCTTTTCGGGTAAAAAGTCGAGCTGCCCCTGCGACCCGTTGAGCAGCCCCTTGCCGAAAAACCCGCCCGAGCCGATCGCGATTTTACTTTGGATGATGTTATAGCCCGCCCCCAGCGGGTCGGAACCGGGGTCGAGGAAGGTGGCGACGCGCTGTTTCTGATAGTCGTGCAAAAAGTGATAGGCGACCGGCACCGCCGCCGCGACGGAGGCAATCGCACCCGCAAAATAATACCAGCGAATGCCCGCGAGAAAACACATCGAGAACGCAATCACGGAAACAATCGTCGCCGTGCCGAGGTTCGGTTGTTTGAGGATGAGCGCCACCGGAATGAGGGTGAGGATAGCAGGTACAACGAGCTTCGGCAGATGCCAGCCATTATCGACCGGATGCATGTGGAAATAGCGCGCGAGCGCAAGAATGATACCGATCTTCATGAGTTCCGACGGTTGCAGGTTGAGCGGCCCCAGCCCCACCCATCGCTGCGCGCCGAGCCCCATTACCCCTACGGCAGCGACCATGACGAGCAGCGCGAGACAGGCAAGATACACGGGATAGGAAAGTCGCAGCAAGTTTTGCGGTGTAGCGGTGGCAATCAGCAGCATCAGCACGAGGCCAATCGCCGCGCGCACCGCCTGCGGCACGGCGAACACCATCGCGTGTCCACCGCTCGCCGAGAACTGCATGACGAGCCCATAGGCCGTGAGCGCGAGCGTCAGCCACAGCAGCCCGCGATGCATCTGCTTGGCGCGTTTCATGCTGCGGGTGAGGAAGGAAAGCGGGTTCATAAGCGGTGGTGAATGGTGAGTGGTGAGTCGTGGGTGGTGAGAAGTGCCGCACACACCGTCATTGCGAGGAGCGTAGCGACGCGGCAATCCAGCTTCTTAAGAAAATACTGTCGCGCCGACGCGCGACGCTGGATTGCTTCGGCTTTGCCTCGCAATGACGGAGTATGCACTGATACCTTGTGTAACTGACTATGTTGCATGTGTTTCTCCCTCGCTCGGCGGGTTCTCCTCCGCCGTGCCATCCGCCAGTTGTTGCGCTTTGAGGAGAATATCGCGCACGACAGGTGCGGCGGCGGATGCGCCCCCGCCGCCATGTTCGATGATGACCGCGCAGGAAATTTCCGGCGCGTGGATGGGCGCGTAGCCGACGAACCAGGCATGGTGACGAAACTCCCACGGCAGCTCGTTCTGGTTCTGCCCTTGCACCAGTAATTTACGCACCTGACTGGTGCCGGTTTTGCCGCCGAATTTGTATTTCTCGTCTTTGATGGTGCTGCCATAGGCTGTGCCGCGCGGGGAGTTGGCGACGCGCTCCATCCCTTCGCGAATGATGGCGAGATGCTCGGGCGCGATGTCGATATCGCCCTCGTTTTTAACGTCTTCCCCCACCACCAGATGCGGGAGAATCTTCTTGCCACCATTCACCATCCGTGCGGTCATGATCGCGAGTTGCAGCGGTGTGGTCAGCGTGTCGCCCTGGCCGATGGAACTGTTGATGGTCTCGCCGGGGTTCCATTCGCCGCGCCCCACTTTTTGCTTCCATTCGGGGCTGGGCACAATGCCCGGTTGCTCGCCGCGCAAACCGAGGCCAGACTTGGCGCCGAGGCCAAATTCCTTTGCCATGCGCGACATTTCGTCGATGCCCGCCTCGCGCCCGACCGTGTAGAAAAATGTATCGCAGGATTGCTCGATCGCCTCGGCCATGCTGAGCGTGCCGTGCCCGCCTTTTTTCCAGCAGCGAAACGGTTTGCTGCCAAAATAAAACGTGCCGCTGCAATGAATGCGCGACTGTGCGTTGAACTTGCCCGAATGTAGCCCGGCCAGCCCCGTCATCATTTTGAATGTCGAGCCGGGGGGGTATTGCCCGGCGATGGCTTTGTTGAGCAGGGGCGCTTTTTTGTTCTCGTTCAGCTCGCGCCAATAGGCGGCGGGAATGCCCTTGCTGAATTCGTTGGGGTCGAACGCGGGCACGGATACCAGCGCCAGAATTTCGCCCGTATGCACGTTCATGACGATGGCCGCGCCGGATTCTTCGCCGAGGCGTTCCACACAATATTCCTGTAGCCGATTGTCGATGGTGAGTTTGAGCGGCTCGGCGGGTTTCGGGTCTTCGCGCTTCAGTTCGCGCACCGGCGAACCGTTGGCGTTGACCTCCATCTGCCGTGCCCCTGCCTCGCCACGCAGGCGCATGTCATACAGCGATTCGATGCCGTTCTTGCCGATTTTCATGTCCGGCAATTTGGTGAGCGGTTGGTCGTCTTTCACCTCCTCCGGCGAGACTTTCCCGACATAGCCGATGAGGTGGCTCGAATGATCGGAGTAGGGGTAATGCCGCCACTGGCCTTCGTCGATGGCGACGGCGGCCAGCTCCGGCAAATGATACTCGATGCGCGCCACATCCTCCCACGCCAGATGCTCGCGCACGAGGATGGGAATGCCCGGCTTGGCAACGTTAATCGCGCCGGTGAGATTGCGGATTTCGCGCTCGGAAAGCGCGAGCAGCGGCGCCAGCACCTTGAGGCTCGCGCGCGCGGCCTTGCGGTCATCACCGCTGAGCATGAGGCGCAGATTCGGGTGGTTGGCCGCAAGCGCAACCCCATTGCGATCCGTAATCACCCCGCGCGGGGGAATGATGAGCTGCAGCTTGGCGCGGTTGCCTTCGGCCAGTGTGACAAACTCCGCCCCGTGAATGAATTGCAGCTGGAACAGCCGCGCCACCAGCGCCACGCCCGCGACCGCCTGCACGCCCCCAAACACCACCGCGCGGCGCGAAACAAGACGATTCAAATCCGATGGGCGCATGGGTTGGTGAGTAGTGAGTGGTGAATAGTGAGTGGTGTTATAGCAGTGCCACGAATGGTGAATAGTGAATAGTGGGCAAAAAGAAACCCGCTCCACCTTACGGTGTCCACATTGAAGTGATGAGCGGGTTAAATAAGGTACTAACCGTTTAAAACGTCAGAAGACTTTGAAATGACCTCAACCCAATTGTTGATGCTAATGTTAGCATCTGCTTCGAAGCTAGCATTAAATTCGAAACCATTACGATTCGCTGAGATTGTTCCATTAACCTTCTCAGTATAACGCTCTGGAGCCATTGCAATTGAGCACTCGGTTAGGGTTAGGTTCGGGTTGAAAGAGGCAATGAGATTCATTACTACTTTTACCAACGCTGTTACACCTTCTGAATTTAAGTGGCCGAAGGCGGCGAACGCATCCAGCTTTTCAAACTCTTTCTTTAGTTCGGCTTTCATGCCCAAAGGCACTTTTGCCGAAGCTGAAAAAGAAACTTTGATGTAATCTTCTCCAACCCCGTAGTCGTATGAGCCTTTGATTTCAAAGTTCATACCCCACCCGAGCAAAGTAAAACTAGAAGTTACTTCTACTTTTACTCCAATTTTTTCAAGACCTTTTAGCACCTCCATGAATGATAAATTTTTCATGACTATTATGGCGTTTATTAAGCAGTTACCCTCTGCTTTAACCTGTTTTCAGGTAAGTACAAACGGCCGATATTGGACGTCTGAAGCTCTCAATTAGGTCCTACGCGAATAGGGTTTAATAATTGAAGAAGGCTCAGTTGTACCGTAGCACATTTCATGCATGAGAAATGTGACAGTTTTGTGAAGATTTATATGCCGTTGAAAAGCAAATATTTTATGCGCGCCCCCCACAACAAGCGCTTGCGCATTGGCGCGCGGTGGCGCAGGATTCGCGGGGTTATTTATTTAGGAGTGGTTATGCAGTGGATGGGTGTGATTTCCCGCGTGGCGGCGGCGCTGGCGGCGAGTATGGCGGGTTCGGCCTATGCGGCGGGGGTGCTCGCGGTGACGGTGGAGCAGATGCCGCATAACAGCGCGATTGCGCCGGAATATGCGCTCTGCGTGCCAACGGCGGAGGGCAAAAGCACGCCGGGGGTGAACCGCCGCCCCACCATCGCTTGGGAAGGCGCGCCCAAGGCCACGGATTCCTTCGCGGTGTTTGTGATGGACCCGGACGTGCCCGCGGATTTCACCGATGCGGGTAAGGACGGCAAAATCATCACCGAGGCGGCGGCGCGGCAGGATTTTTTCCATTACGGCGTGGTGAAAATTCCGGCGAATGAGACGCAGCTCGTCGGCGGCGCGGCGGATGAGGAAACCGCGACCGGCATGCCGCTCACCAACGATCTCGGCGCGAATACATATGTGGCGACGGCGGCGGCCTATGGCGGCCCGTGCCCGCCCTGGAACGACGCGCGGCTGCATCATTACCATTTCATCGTGCTCGCGCTCGGCAAGGACGCGCCCGTCACGCTGCCCTCCGACCAGCCGGAGACGGCCAAGCAGGTGTTTAACCGCCTCATCACCAGCAAAAGCCTCCTCGCCAAAGGCACGGCCATCGGCACCTACACGCTGAACCCCACGCTGCGCGACGCGATTCACTAGACGCGCCGCAAAGTTTGATTTAGTACCAAGCGCAGGGATGGGTGGCCGCTGCGTCCCGCGAAGCTCCGTCAGGAGCGAAGTGGGAAGTGGTTTGCAAAATGCCAGTAGGCGTTTTGGACTGCGCAGCAGCCCGAAGGGCGAGGGTCAGCAGACCCGAGTCAACGCAGTAGTCTTGGAAATTTTCCCGGCAACGGGCGCGAATAAGGATGGGTGGCCGAGTGGTTTAAGGCAGCAGTCTTGAAAACGGGTGAAGGTTGGAGTGTTGTAGGGTCGCCGAAAGGCAAATTTGTACGGAAGCTTGGCCGAGTGGTTTAAGGCAGCAGTCTTGAAAACTGCCGAGGGGGCAACTCCTCCGTGAGTTCGAATCTCACAGCTTCCGCCACCACCCAGTTCGAATGCCAAAAACACCCATGGGACAATTCTGGGACAGTTCAAAACAACAGGTGGCGACAATTAATTAAGTCTGCATGAATTGGTGAAACTCGATGGGTACAATGATCCATTTATCTGTAGGCGGTTACTCAGTAGATTGGGGGAAAAACCAGCACTACATTAATCATGCTGAACTATTCCAAAAAGAAGACCTGAAACGAAAAGTACCTGATTACGGATACAGCCCGCCGTTGATGATGGAGGGGTATTCCAAGCCCTTAGGTGATGTCGTAAAACGCTTGGATTTGCTTGGCTACACTATGGCATTTGCAAAAAGCGAGCATAAATACGCTGAAGATGAATACGGGGAAAAACTGAATCATAAACTATCCTTCAAAACAATTTGTGACCTGGCTAAAGTAATTGATCTGCACAAAGTAAAGGGTGATTGGATTGCAAATCCAGAACCTCTATCTGTGCCTAAAGAAATCATTACCAAACTTGATGACAACGAATATCATCTTAGTGAAAATCGGCCAGATTACTGGGATTTGGACTTACTTTTTCGTGGCTTCCATCCATATTCAAGGCTGCGCCTACTAGCACTAAATTCTGCTAATTGGGATGTGCCTGTAATTTGGCCTTTTGGAGAACTCGTCAAAAATGGCTGGGCAAAACGAAAAGACTTTTTGATCAAGCCGGTTGTTCATAATAAATTCCTGATCGTTACAGAAGGTAGCTCTGATGCAAAAATACTTCAGAAGGCTTTGGACTTACTCCGCCCCACTTACAAAGAATTCTTCCGCTTCATTGATATGGAAGAAGGCTATCCTTTCAGCGGAACAGGCAATCTATATAAATTCTGCCAAGGCTTAGTTAGTATCGGCATTCAAAATCAAGTCATAATAATTTATGACAATGATACAGAGGGGGTCAGCAACTATGAAAAGACCCTGAAATTATCGCTGCCAAAAAACATGGTGGTCATGAAGCTGCCCGATTTAAAGAGTCTTAAGAGATTTGACAGCATAGGTCCGCACGGTAGAAGAAAAGTAGATATTAATGGCCGAGCAGCATCTATCGAATGTTACCTAGACCTTACATATAAAACCGATAAAGTGCCGTTGGTACGATGGTCGCAGTATGTAGCGGCAATGGATCGCTATCAAGGCGCATTAGAAATTAAAGGCGATTATATGAAAACATTCTTGCGGCTTAAAGAGGCTGACTCAACTTATGACTTCTCTAAAGTTGAGGCAGTGCTTGATCATATCTACAAATTGAGTGTGGGTGTCGCTTCAAAACAATTCGGGGCTGTCCCACACTGATACGCGCTGCGCCAACCACCTGATACCGCTGCACTAATTTCTAACTTCATCCGTGTTCGAACAACTAGAGCGTTGCACAATACCGCCATGTTTTGTAGTCTTTCGACATGAGAGGCGCACCACATGGCAACCATCGAGACGAGGCAAACGCCTGACGGCAAAACCAGCTACCGCGTAAAAATCCGCATTCGCGGTTTTCCCTCTCAGTCGGCCACGTTCGAGCGCAAAACCGATGCCCGCCAGTGGGCGCAACAAACCGAAACAGCGATGCGCGAAGGTCGTTATTTCAAAACCACACAGGCGAAGAAATACACCGTCGCCGATCTCATCAAGCGTTACCTCGACTACCAAAAAACCCGCAACCCCAAACGCGCCAGCGCGGTGGGGATGTATCTGGACTGGTGGAAAAGCGAACTTGGCGCGTATGCGCTGGCGGATGTAACCAAAAACCTGATCATCGAAAAGCGCGATAAACTTATAGCCACCGGCAAGAACGTCGAGCGCCGCAGCGCAGGCACCGCAAACCGCTACATGGGTGCACTCAGCCACGCCTTCAGCGTCGCCGTGAATGAATGGGAATGGCTGCAGGAACACCCCATGGCGAAAATCGCCAAGCTGCCAGAGCCGCGTGGCCGTGTGCGCTTTTTAAGCGACGACGAACGCACGCGCCTGCTCGCCGCCTGCACCGCGATCAACAGCGAATTCATCTACCCGCTGGTGGTGCTGGCGCTCTCCACCGGCGCACGCCACGGCGAACTGATCAACCTGCAATGGAAGGACGTGGACTTCAAACGCAAGGCCATTGTGCTGCAGGATACGAAAAACGGCGAACGCCGCGTGCTGCCACTCGCCCACCACGCGCTGGAGCTGATGCAGGCGCAACATGAAGGCCGTAACAAGGTTAGCCCACTGGTGTTCCCATCGCCACAAAACCCCACCCGCCCGTGGGAGAGCCGCGCCGCGTGGTGGGCCGTGTTGGAGAAAGCCAAGATCGAAGATTTCCGCTTCCACGATTTGCGCCACACCGCCGCGTCATATCTAGCCATGAACGGCGCATCCACTAACGAAATTGCCGAAGTACTGGGGCACAAGACGCTGGCGATGGTGAAGCGCTACTCGCACCTAAGCGAAGTCCACACCGCTGGCGTGGTGGAAAAGATGAACAAAAAAATGTTTGAGGGGGCGTGATGGCTGCAGAGCCTGTTAATGAAGGAATACAGCTACTCTCAAACGCGGATAACATAACGCTTGAACAAATTGACTATTATTTGGCACAGCGGAGACAGCGTACTGAGAAGGGAAAAAATACCACTCAAGATTTTGTTTTTGGCCTGATCGCTGAACTAATCGTATCCCAAGAGAATGAGGCATTAGAGCTTGATCCTTATCATGGAATTAAGGTCAATCAGCCGGAAGGGCTGAAGCAAGAGCTGAAATTGATTGCCGCTAGGTTAGATGATCTGGACAAAAGAATCGCGCCACCTAAAGAAAAAATGCCGCGCGCGGAACAGATTGCCAAGGAAAGAGTTCAGGCAATCGCAAAATATCTTTGGAATTTACAACCTGACATGACCCAGCCAGAGATGGCCGCACATGAAGCGATCTTCAATCTCAAGATTACTGGTGCCAAAGGATATACATTTGACACGATAAAGAAATGGGTGGCGGAGGTTGATCCGCGCGCACCAGAAAAGAAGCGCGGCAGACCCCGTAAGGCAAAGAAATAGCTCAATAATAATATATGCTCCTCGCATGGTTGGCGTGGAGCACATATTAATAATCCAATCCATAAATACACTGCTCCGTATCCGGCGATGTCGTCGGATTTTATGCAACACACTACGGAGCAACACCTATGGACACGAACGATTCACCCAAGCAGCAAACGCGCCTTATCCCCGTCACAAAGTGGAACGAATATCATCAATGGCCACCCGTCGGCGGGATGCGTCACCTCATCTTCTTTGCAAAAAAGAACGGCTTCGAAAAAGTCATCCGCCGCTGCGGTCGGCGTGTGCTGATCGACGAAGCTGCCTTCTTTCAGTGGATGGAGGAGCAAAATGCAAAACGCTAAGTTCAGTTGGATGCATGGTGGTGTGCGGGCAGGTTTTCCTTGCCCGCGTTCCCCAGCGCAAAGGAGGATTTGTCATGGGTAAAATGCCGATGCAACAATGGTATCCCGATACGCATATTGCCGACACGGCCAACCTGACGCTCGAAGAGCAAGGCGCGTATAGGCTGCTGATGGATAACATGTGGATAAAAGGCGGACATCTGCGTGATAACGACAAAGAGATTGCGAGAACGCTACGAATCTCCGTCAAACGTTGGCAGAAAATAAAGCTAAAACTTGCTGATTATCTCACCATCGAGTTGGGCTTAATCACTCAAAAACGTATCCAGAAAGATTATCAAAAAGCGTGTGAAACGAGCAAGAAAAACAAAGAAAATGGCAAGAAAGGTGGACAAAAAACCGCAGAAAAGCTCAAATCCAATCAAGCGACCGCCCTAGCGAGCAATGGAGATTCCGCTACTGGCGCACCACGGTTGCACGGGCAGGCACGATCACTTGGCGAGGTGATAAACCAGCTAGAACTAGAACCATAACTATAAATAGAACTATTCTTAGAAAGAGAGCCAGAAATCTGTGGATAACTAAGCCATATCCATGCCTCGGCACCTCATGCAGCGCAACGCAACGCCATGCAGCACCTTGCAGCGCGATGCAACGGCATGAAACGCGATGCAACGCCGTGTAACACCATGTAACGGATTGTAACGCGAAGTAACGCCGCGTCACGGAGCGTCACGCGCCGTCACACATCGTCACTCATTTCGTTTTTGACCTTCTGGGTCCTTCCCGAAAGGTTTCTATACGGGGACGCTAGGCGCGCCATTTCGCTAGATTCAGCGTCCAGATATTCATTTCGTTTCGCAATTCTATGGATGAAATGTTGGTTTTGCTCAGGTTTCAGCAGATATGCACCCACGCAAAAAGCGAAATGTGGGATGGTGCGAATTGCGCAGCGAAATCAGTATTCGCTGGCCAGCATGATTGTCAGTACTCGTGTGGTGTTGTGGTGGTCGGAGGGGTCTTCAGCGCCGAAGCACAAAGTGTGATCATAATAGTCAATTTTCCAGAAAAACGTGCACGATCCGAACATAATGCGACCAAAATCATGTTCGCGGTGCGGATCATTGTCCTCGGTGAAGTCATCAAATTCCGAAACGGCGCGGAACAATTTCTCGCGTGTGGCATCGGGCAATTCCTGCACGCCCTGCGTCATCATCACCTTGCCACCCCAGAATGTCTGCCGGAACCGATCATTCAGCGCCGCAATGCGCTCGGCCTTTTCCATCACTTGCTGCATCTTTCCTCCATAAAAACAGTTGGTTGCTGTCTCTAGGGGATAACAAGCTGGCAGCTGCAATCAATAGTCTTTTTGATGGAAATACAGGTGGTTAGAATGCAGAAACTCAACCGAAGCCACTTTATATTTTGTGACGGATTATTAGCCACATTACCAAAATATCAACTTTTTCAAAATGCGGTGCGAGAGTTTGCGTTGTGTCGTATGTTGCTGTCATGAGCTTACAAAAATACATCAAGCCCAGCGATGCGCGGTCATGGTTATCATGCAGCCGTCGCGTGTGGTTCGACAATAACCCGCCGCCTGGCATGGAACAGGTGGAGGCGAACCCGTTTGACCAGCTGATCATGACCCTGGGTATGCGCCATGAGTGGAATGTGAAACGCCAGATGGAAAAAGAACATCAGGTGGTGGAAGCCGTTTCGCCGGAACATACGAAGGCGCTTATGGAAGCTGGGGTGGAGATTATCTATCAGCCGAAACTGGCGGATGAGGCGCTGGGCATTGTCGGTGATCCTGACTTTCTAATCCGCACGCCGTCGGGCGAATATCAGGCGGCGGATGCTAAGCTCGCCCGCAGCGGTGACAAGGACGAAATCCAGATTCAGTTGGCGGTGTACCGTAAAATGCTGGGTAGCACGCTGCCTGCGCTGGTGATTCACGGCAACGGCACTACCAGCGAGATCGGCGATGATGCCAATAAACTGGCCGATGAATTCCTAACCGACATGCGCCAGATACTCGCGCAGCCCAGCAAACCAACCGCACGCTACAGCCACAGCAAATGCTCGCTCTGTAGCTATGTTGGCATCTGCAAGCCCGAGTTTGAGGCGAAGCAGGAACTAACGCTGGTATATGGCATTGATTCCCGCAACGCGCCGCATTTGGAGGCGCAAGGCATCACCACCATCCGCCAGCTGGCCGACAGTGATCCCGAAGCGATTGACGATGTGCCCTATCTCAAGGGCACCGACAAGAAGTTGCGGGCGGTGTTGCAGGCAAAATCCTATTTCACACATGAGACGCACCGCATCGGCGATATTAAGCTGCCCGTCGGTACCTGGGTGCATTTTGACATCGAGGCCAACCCGCTCAACGATTCCGGCGAAGACCATGTGTATCTCTGGGGGCTGCTCAAACCGCCCTATAACGGCCAGAGCTTCGAATATGTCTGGACGGATGGCTTTGAGCAGGATCAGGCGGGTTGGCTTGCGTTTTTGGACGTGGTGGCGCGGCTGCGCGCGGAATATCCCGATCTAATCCTCTGCCATTTCTCAAATTATGAAGTCACCAACATCAAGCGCTATGCCAAGCGTTACGGCATGGAAGAACACCCCACGGTGGCGTGGCTGCTGGGCGATGATTCACCGCTGTTTGACATCCAGAAGCCTATCAAAGAAGCGCTGGTGCTGCCGGTGATGGGCTATGGCCTAAAGCCTATCTGCAAAAACGAAGGGCTGGTGAACTTCCAATGGCAGGACGATGAATCTGGCTCGCAATGGTCGGTCGTGCAATACGTCAATTACCTGATAGAACCGCTGAAAGACCGTCGCGAGCAAATGAAAAAAGACATCCTCACCTATAACTTCGATGACGTGATGGCGACGAGGAAGTTGGAGGAGTGGTTGCGGTCACTTTAAGTCATAGATTTTCCTTTTAATTATACCCCTTCTGGTGCAGTATGCACCACAGCATCCAGGCAGGGAGAAATTGGTCATGTCCGCAGCGAAGAGTAAAGTTGTCCGCACCTCAGTAATTCTGCCAGAAAAGCGCCATCTTCAGCTAACCAAATTGGCTGAGGCAAATGATGTGTCGGTGGCGTGGGTTATTCGTAACGCGATTACCGATTTCTTGGATCACAATCTGGACGGCAAAAAAATCACCATTAAAACAGCAAAAGAGTAACCCATGGCGGCTAAAGAAAAGAAACAGGCAGCTGGCGGGACATTGGCATTTGAAGCCCAGCTTTGGGCGGCAGCAGATAAGATGCGCGGGCACATGGATCCGGCGGAATATAAACACGTCGCGCTGGGTCTTATATTCCTGAAATATATATCCGACGCATTCGAGGAAAAACACACTGCCCTTCAAAAAGAATCTGGTGCAAATCCTGAAGATCGCGATGAATATCTGGCAGATAACGTCTTTTGGGTGCCAAAGGATGCACGTTGGAAATATATTCAATCCCAAGCAAAGACACCGCAGATTGGGAAAATCATTGATGATGCGATGAGCGCCATTGAAAATGAAAACCCAACTCTCAAAGGTGTTCTTCCAAAAGATTATGCACGCCCGACGCTTGATAAAACCCGCCTCGGTGAACTGATCGACCTAATCAGCAAAATAGGAATGGGCGAAGATTTGCGGCTAAGCAAAGACACGCTTGGCCGTGTGTATGAATACTTCCTTTCGCGCTTTGCAAGTGCTGAGGGCAAAGGCGGTGGAGAATTCTACACGCCTCAATCCGTTGTTCAGCTGCTTGTGGAAATGCTCGAACCCTACAAAGGCCGTATTTACGATCCATGCTGCGGCTCTGGTGGTATGTTTGTACAATCCGAGAAATTCGTTGAGCAGCACGGCGGGCGCGTGGGCGATATTTCCGTATATGGTCAGGAGTCCAACCCGACCACTTGGAAGCTGTGCAAAATGAATCTCGCCATTCGTGGAATTGAGAGCAATATTGGCTCCAAAAATGCAGACACATTCCACGCTAACGTCCACAAGGACTTAAAGGCGGATTACATCATTGCTAACCCCCCTTTCAATATTTCTGACTGGGGTGGTGACCGCTTGCGTGATGATGTGCGCTGGCAATACGGTACACCACCTGTTGGTAACGCCAATTTTGGATGGGTGCAGCACATGGTGCATCACCTTAGCCCGCGTGGGTTTGCAGGCTTTGTATTGGCCAATGGATCGATGAGTTCCAATAGCGGCGGTGAAGGTGAAATCCGCAAAAATTTGATTGAAGCAAACGTTGTGGATTGCATGGTCGCATTACCAGGCCAGCTATTTTACTCCACGCAGATTCCAGTCTGCCTCTGGTTTTTGGCCAAAGACCGCAGCAACGGGCTGGTGGCAAAAGGTACACTGCGAGATCGCCGTGGCGAGATTCTTTTCATCGATGCCCGAAAAATGGGCTACATGGAAGATCGCACACACAAAGCGCTCGATCCCGAAAAAGATATTCAGTATATCGCTGATTGCTATCACGCATGGCGCGGCGAGCCGGTGGAACACTCCGAATTTAAGGCTGGATACAAAGACATTGCGGGCTTCTGCAAATCCACCAAGCTCGATGAAGTGCGCGAACATGGCTATGTGCTTACCCCTGGCCGCTATGTGGGCGCAGAAGAGCAAGAAGAAGATAGTGAAGCCTTCGCTGAAAAAATGCAGCGCCTAACCAGCCAGCTTGCGGAGCAAATGCAGCAGTCGCAATCGATGGATGCGGAGATAAAAAAACAATTGGCACGGGTGGGGTTTAAGCTATGAGCAAAAATCTTCCAACTGTTACAGAAAACACAGGCGATCTTCTTTTATATCAAACCGAAGATGGATTAACTCGTGTTGAAGTGCGTGTTATTAACGAATCTGTCTGGTTAAAAGTCTGAATTTCATAGAGTGAATGCATCTGCTCCATAAAGCGAATCGCATCCGCCCAGTTTTCTTGATAAATGTGATCTTCGAATTGAGTGTGTTTCTTCCTCAGCCAATCACGCTCATCTTTACCAATACCTGCGAGCGTGCGTATTAATTCCCATGAGGCTGTGCATACCAACACAAGTAATAGTCCGTTGCGGGAATCAGATTCTTGACGGAAGAAATGCAGGCGTTCATCTAACAGCGCACTCATGATGCCGAGATGTTCAGCGCTACCGGAATAATTCTCTATAATGCCAATATGCCTCGTCCAATACTCCGCGTTACGCGTGGTGCCTGGTGGAAACAATTCCCCGTATAGTTCAAGCCCCTTGCGACTCATACGGTCTCCCCAACAAGCTCGACTTTGGAATTAACGTGCACCGGATCAGCTATCTCTTTGGTATCCGCTTTTTTAATTCCACGAATAAAGCTGACCTTATTCTTTTTCAGCACCTCAAACGTTTTATACCCTGCATCATCTGTAGGATAGGGATTGCCAATTTTTTCATCCAAAAATAGCTGATAGGTTAACAGCCATTGCTTATCTAATTCAAACGGTGGGCTGACACTCGAATAGTTTGCGATTAGCTTGTTTGCATACTCTTCTACCAGGTCATTGTGCTGCGAGCTCAGATATAGAAGCGTTATCGATATACAGTCCGTTGTTTCAATAATGCGCTTTGCGGTATCTTCGCTAATGCTGTGATCATAGATAAGGCAAAGGTATAAAATCCAAGAAACGGCATCGGAACGATGATTTTTTACAGAATCCTCAAGAATGACTGCTAGTTTCCTTTGATGAGAGCGCCACAAATCTATGTTCTCTGGCTTACCCTCACGGCGACGTTCAAAATGCTCTACAATATCTTTGGCAATCAATTCCACGCGCTTCTCGGCACCAACGAGCGCCTCTAGTCTAGCCCACTTACTTTTGAGCTTGTCTTTGCGATCAACTTCTTCACCCTCGGTTACTTCCTCAAATTCTTCATCCAGATGAGGCTGCTCTTCTTTGTTAAGCTCGATCTTAGCTAGGCGGCTTTCGTAATAAATACGGACCGTTGCGCCATCTTCCACAGCTTGCTGAATATCATAGGTATGGATGTTTTCACCAAACACCGCATAGGTATCTTTGTCCGATAGCTCGATAGGCGTACCCGTAAATCCGATAAAGGAAGCTTTGGGCAGGCCATCACGCATGTGACGTGCGAAGCCATCAATAAAGTCATACTGGCTGCGGTGTGCCTCATCTGCCACCACAACGATATTGCGACGATCCGAAAGAAGCGGATAAGCCTCGCCTTTTTCGGGAGCGAATTTCTGGATGGTGGTAAAAATCACGCCACCCGATGCTACAGAAAGCAACTCACGAAGATGTTTCCTATCCCTTGCCTGCACTGGTGTTTGGCGCAATAAGTCCTGACAGGTGGTAAATGTCCCAAACAACTGATCATCAAGGTCGTTACGATCAGTGAGCACTACCAGCGTTGGGTTTTCCATTGCGGGGGTTTGGATTACCTTACCCGCATAAAACGCCATCGACAGGCTTTTTCCTGACCCTTGTGTATGCCAGATAACACCGGCACGCTTGTTACCGTTTGGCGATGCCGCCTCTACCGTGCATTCCACTGCTTTATTGACTGCATGGTATTGATGGTAAGCAGCAATCTTTTTGATCAGCTTGTTTTTGTCTGCCTCAAACACCACAAAGTTACGAATTAGATCAAGCAGGATGCGTGGCGCAAATACGCCCTTAATCAACGTTTCGAGCTCCGCAGAACCTTTGGGCGCAATGGCAATACCGTCAATCGTGCGCCATGGGGCAAAGCGCTCGCGATCAGCCGTCAACGAGCCAGCCCGCGCTTCGATACCGTCTGAGATAACCAACAATCCATTTGTGCGGAAGAGAGATGGAATCTCTTTTTTATACGTCTGCAGCTGGTTATATGCGCCGACAATGGTTGTGCTCTCATTCACGGCATTTTTGAGTTCAATCACGGCTAGTGGCAGGCCGTTGATAAAAATCACAATATCAGGGCGGCGATTATGCTTGTTTTCAATAACCGTGAACTGATTGACGGCCAGAAAACTGTTCCGGCTTACATTCTCAAAATCCACCAGCCACACTTTGTCACCGGCGATACTTCCATCAGGGCGGGTATATTCAACATCCACGCCATCAACCAACATACGGTGGAATAGGCGGTTATCTTCGATCAACTCAGGTGCTGCCGAGCGGGTGGCTTTGCGGAAGGCATCATCAAGCGCTTCTGCGGGAATGGAAGGATTAATTGCGGCTAGGGCTTGGCGTAACTGCGGCTCAAGAAAAACTTGGCCATAGTGGTCATCAATTTCACCATTCGCCATGCGCGGCAAAAAGCCGCCATGACTATAGGTGTAGCCAATTTCTTTTAGCCATTCGATAGCCGCATCTTCAACGACCTGTTCCATAAATCCTGTCATATTCTCACCAGCCCAGGCCGTAATCCCAGCCTATCTTGAAATTCTTTTGGTATATCGTTCCAGTGCTCGACCAACAAATCAACCAGCTGGCGGCCATTAATTAGGCCGATACGCGGGAAATTAGGGTCGGATGCAATATCGCTTGCCGCTGCCTGAAAATCAGCCGTGGTAATAAATGCTCCTTGTCCATCACGAGGGATGGACTTGCGTAAATCTTTGACGGTATTCGCAGTGATTTTGGTGCCGAGCTTATAACGCTTTGCCTGTACGAAGATTTTGACCTTCGCAAGATTAGCAACATTCAATTCCCCCGTCGCATCCACGCCACCATCGCCAACCTTACCAGTATGCTCTGACCCTTCAAAGCCAAGCGCGGTCAATAAATGCGTAATCAGGATTTCAAATTCCTTATCGTGTAGCTCCAGCACCTGCTCAAGCACTGCGCCGTAAGGATCATAGGTGGTGGCAGTTGCCCGTTGCCCAGGGGCTTGTTTGCCTATCTTCTCAAGGAATTCATCTCGCTGCGAAATCACAAACACGGTTAATGACGAACGAATCGTATTTTGAAATGGCACCGAGAAATCAGACCGGCGCAGCTTCTCTTTCTGCCATATCACTTTGCGACGCTGGCGATATGGGCATCCAAGGCTTGCTTTTCTGGGCGTTCGCCCTCCCAACCGGCATTGATAGAAAACTCATTATAAGCAAGGCCGATAACAGTAGATAAATCTTCTGCGGCATCCGCAATTAAAGCGATTCTCTCGGCAGGCCATTTGTCATCAAAGACCCAGCTATATTCCCTTAGCTTTTGCGAGGGGTGGCATGCCTAAGAAGGGAGATGTTGTTCTTACAACAGAAGCGCCTCTTGGTGAGATTGCACAGCTTGATGGTAGAAAAGTAGCTCTTGCACAGAGGCTAATTACACTCCGTGGTAAATCAGGAGTTTTAGATAATGACTATCTAAAATTCCTAATGCTCTCTACTTCTGTTCAAGAACAGCTACATGGACGTGCCAGTGGCACTACAGTGCTTGGCATCAAACAAAGTGAGCTTCGGAAACTCCAGCTAAATTTGCCTCCATTTATAGATCAACAAAAAGTTGCTGGCGTACTATCATCACTGGATCGGAAGATTGAACTTAATCGCCAAATGAATGCTACGCTGGAAGCGACTGCGCGGGCGTTGTTCAAAAGCTGGTTTGTGGATTTTGACCCCGTACGCGCCAAAATGGAAGGCCGCGCACCCGATGGCCTCTCCGCCGACATCGCCGCCCTGTTCCCTGATACGCTGGTTGACTCCCCCCTCGGCGAAATTCCGAAGGGTTGGGAAATTGACAAATTTTCGAGAATTGCCAACCAAACGAAGACAACCGTCAATCCATCATTGTTTCCCGAAGAAGAATTTCTGCATTTCAGCTTGCCTGCCTATGATACATATCAACAGCCAGTGTTACAATTTGGCACTGAAATTAAGAGTAATAAAACACCTGTTAGCTCACAGCACGTTTTGCTCTCAAAATTAAATCCGGAAACCCCCAGAGTTTGGTTTGTTCCTAACCTACTAGGCCAGCGATCATTATGCTCAACCGAGTTTCTGGCATACAGTCCTACAGAGCATTTCTGTAGAGAATATTTGTACTGCTTATTTGTGGATCCAATGTTCCGCGCTACTTTAGAGGGAATGGTCACAGGCACTTCCAAAAGCCATCAACGTGTACAGCCAAAGGCATTACCAACCACACTAACTGATCAATCGCTCGAAAATGATTTCTCGTGGATCGGTCGCAATCCTGGGCTTTTTTACAAACGCTATATTGACGATTATCAATGCTATGCAAAGACGCGTGAACAGGCAGAAGAATTCGTCCGTAAATTAAGAATGCGGCTCAGTGAATTCGGCCTGCATCTCAACACCAAGAAAACACATATTTATGAGCTTCCCGATACATCAGAAAATAGCTGGATGGGGGAAATACAATCTGCGCTGCCTCGCTCGGCAATGGCATCTTTCCTAGATGCAAAGCGCTTCCTTGATTACATTGTCGTGCTGGCAAAGAAATATCCCAGCAAAAGCATCATTAAATATGGCCTGAAATGTATTCTGAAAACGCCACCTCAAAAAACAGAGGAGCGCGAGGCATACAGCAAAATACTGGGATACGCGCTTAATCTTGCTTTCCACTACCCTGCGATTATCCCCACATTGTCCGTGGCGTTTACCTATCCGCAGATCATTCGTAACACTTCTCGCCTTATAATCGTAGCGCCAGCCATAATGCTGCACGCGCCGCTTCAGTTCTGTGATCCACGGCTGGGTATCAATCGTTTTAATGAGAGCAGATTCGGTGGCGCTGTCGATAAAGTCGGGAATGTAGCTCAATCCGCTTACGACAGGTTGAGCATTGGTAAAAGATTCATCTTCAAACAAGTTTTTCTGGATTATCATTTTTTAGCCCTTTCGCCGATTAGCGGGGCAAAGAATTTCTTCGTCCTGATTGATCCATACTCACGCACACAGCGCATGAGTGCTGCGTGTCTGAGCGTCGGCAGCTTCTTTTTCACACGTTCCAAAATAGCGCTTGTGTCCTCCGCCAGCGCATCAAGATTGTTGAGCATATCTACCAGCAAAAACTCAGTGCTCAGGCAGCTAGGAAAACGTGGCTTCATCCGAAACTCAAACACCCTACCGCCAAGCTCAAATTGCCCGTGGCGCTTGTGATTATAAACTACGGTCTGGTTGTAAAGCTGCGTAGTGCCAAGCCCGAGGGAGTTATAGGCATTTGGTGAAGTGAGCAGAAACCGGTGGTCACGCAGGAAGGCTTCCACCAGTTTTTTGTCATCTGCAGGTGCATCACCAAAAACAGTTTTCTTAGGGCAATAGTAAAGGCCGCCGGATAGCTTGGTTAGCTTTCCTTCCTCTTGCAACTGCTTCAGGTGGCGATCCACCGCGTTTGACCATTTAGCCAGATCCTCGCGGCGATATACCTGCCCAGGGCGCAAATGCTTCTTTATTTCTTGGAGCTTTTTCATCTGCTTATTGTGCCATACATCAAAATTATTTGCAAGTATATTTATTGATAAATCATGCAATTCATGGCTTTGATTACTTAGATATCTTATTGTTATTGCGGTAATTAGTGATATATTAGTCATCCACGAACCCCTGCGCGGTGAATTTGTAGAGTACCTTGGAGGTGGGGTTGGATTTGAGGGGCGTGTCCATTTTGTAATCAACGGTGGGATCGATGTGATCGGCATAACGCGCCACCCAATCCAGCCACTCGGCCTGCTCGGTTGCTGTGGCGTTGGGGAGTTGGCGCATCGCTTCCAGATACTGGCGAGTACGGCGAGCAATTTCCATATCGCGCAGCGCAATCTTTAGGCGGCGCACGCGCTGGCGCTCAGTCATCATGTCGGGTTTTTGTACGCGACGCTTATCATTGGCTTTGGCGAGCTGCTTGGCGTCACGATCCACGGTGATTTCGGTGGGCGTATCGGCAGGCGCTGGGCGCAGGATGGGTTTGGTGGTGGGCTGGCCGTAAGATCGCTTCGCCCAATAGCCACGCGGTGGGCGTGGGATTTTCATCTTGATGCAGATTTTGGCGAGGCCGACATCTGACAGCCCATATTGCTTCGCTAGCTGAAGGATGGGCACTGACCAGATTTCATCATATAACTGGTCGCGCTGGAAGGTGATAACTTGGGCAATCTCTCGCTTCATCCTCTATCGGATAAGCTACTGGCAGCTGAGGTCAATAGTCTTTCTCATTGTTATTCATATTCAGAGTCTTGAGCGGCGAATAAGCAATATTGTTTGTCAGAAAAAAACATGTTATTATCTGACAATTAAGAGGGCAATATGAAGTCCATAACCGACCAGATAATCAGCCGAATCAAACGCAGAAAGCCAGGATGGGTGTTTACGCCCAAAGACTTTCTCGATGTTGGCTCGCGTGCGGCGATTGATCAGGTGCTGTCGAGATTGGTAAAGCAGGGTATGGTTCAACGCGTTGATCGCGGTATTTATTATTATCCAAAGCACAGCAAGTTGCTGGGTGCACTCTCGCCATGGCCAGAAAAGATCGCGATTGCTATGGCAGCGGGAGACATTATTTATCCATCTGGCGCGGTGGCAGCAAATTTGCTCAGACTTTCTACTCAAGTGCCTGCGAAATCTATATACATTAGCAATTTCACAGTGCGCTCACGTCGCGTTGGCGGGCAGACTATTGTGATTAAAAAAGCAAGAATTCCGCTTCTACACAATGTCAATCATAAGACTAATTTCATGGTGCAAGCACTTTCCTATTTAGGAAAAAGAAACATTGATGATATCATTATTCAACGTTGTGCGTGTATCATCACTGAAAAAGATATTTCCCATATCAATAGGGCGTTGAGCCATTTACCAGGGTGGTTGGTAGATACTTTCCACGAAATACAGCAAGCACGACAGGATAAATATGACAACAAAGCAAAAGCCACCTCATGATCTCATAAAAGCTGCGCAGGAAATGGCGGCGCATTTTCGTGGAAAACTCACTTTAACCAAGCGCAAAGTTATGCCTTCAGGCGATGATGATGCAGTACAAGTTTCCACGGTGAAGCGCTGGTTAAATAAGCCAGGATTTCAAACAGCGTTTGAGAAGGAATACAAAGAATTTCTGGTGTCAGAAGAAGCAGCGCGCAACGGTATTCATAACACCGACAAAGCTAGCGAAGTGCCGCACAAAGCCGTGCGCCAGCACGCTATCGCCGCTTTGAACCTGACCCAGCAGGCAAAGAAAATCCTGAATGCGGATGACGACCTTATGCAAGGCGGAAACACCGCGCTGATCGACGGCGTTCGCAAATTCACGATGGATGTGCGCGATTTGGAAATTGACCTGATTGACCGCATTAACCCGTTCGGTGAAGCCTATGCAATTCTTGCCAAGGCGATGACGGAAGAAAGTCTCAAACAAGTGCAGGCGGTGATTGCAGGCAAGAAAACCACGCTGACGCTCGAAGAAGCGCGTGGACTGGCAAAACGCGCTCTGCAATTCAAGCAGGAACGCGGCAGGCTGCCGTCCCTCACATCCCCCGATCCGTGGGAAAAGAAAATGGCTGAGGGGATTGCTTTCCTTGCGCGAATGAAAGCGGAGGCAGCGAATGGCTAAAAAAGCTCAATTTACGGAAGATGATGATGCATTACTTGCCGAGCTTGGCGTTGAGGTTGAGGAAAACAAAGCCTCCAGCCGCTCGCCACGCGAGGAACGCATTATCGCAGGCTTTGAGGATATAGAACGCTTCTACGAGCAGCACGGGCAGCTACCAACCAACGGCGAAGATAAAGACATCTTTGAACGGCTTTATGCGGTGCGGCTGGATAAGATTCGCGCTTCTGAGGATTGCCGCGCTGTGCTTGCTGGCTTCGATAAGCACGGGCTACTGCAACGGCAACCAGCGGGAGTGCAAAGCGTATTCGACGATCTCGATGATGATGCACTCCTTGCGGAACTCGGCGTTCTCGAAGCAGGCGAAAACGACATCACCAAACTCACGCACGTCAAAACCCGTGCAGAAATCCGCGCCGCCGAAGAAATCGCCAAGCGTGCATCATGCCTCGACTTTGAAAAGTTCAAGCCACTGTTCACTGCCGTGCAGGAGGATTTGAAGGTAGGCATACGCCAAAGCCGCCGCTTCAAAGAAGATGCCAGCATTGAAAAAGGTGAGTTCTTTATCCTGGGTGGTCAGATCGTTTATGTGGCGGAAGTTGGTGAGGAAATCAAAGCCCCTAACGGCGCGACCGATGCACGCCTGCGGGTGATTTATGATAACGGCACGGAAAGCGACCTTCTGATGCGCTCCCTGCAACGCGCCCTCTATAAAGACGAAGCTGGGCGGCGCATCACTGACCCGTCGGCGGGTCCCTTATTCTCCGATGTGGCAGAGGACGGCGATATTGAATCAGGCACTATCTACATTCTACGGAGCAAATCCGATCACCCTCTCATCAAAGAGCACCGCGATGTCATTCATAAAATCGGCGTTACCAGCGGCGATATAAGCAAACGCCTCTCTAATGCCAAGCTCGACCCCACATTCCTAATGGCGGATGTCGAGGTGGTTGCCACCTATGAACTCTCGAATATCAATCGTGTGCGACTGGAAAAGCTGATCCACAAGTTCTTTGAACCCGCACGCCTTAACATTGAAATCAAAGACCGCTTCGGCAACCCCATCGTACCGCGTGAATGGTTCCTCGTGCCTCGCTTCGTGATAGATGAGGCTATCGAACATATAAAGGAAGGCACTGTAGTGAAGTACCAGTACGATGCCCAGAAGCAGAAAATCACAGCGAGGGGAAAATAAATGAAAAAAATAAAGTTTAATTTTCAGCATTGCTACGGAATTAAGAACCTCGATCAAGAACTTGTTTTTAGCAATAGAACCTTTGCTATCTATGCACCAAATGGGGTTATGAAAACCTCGTTTGCAAAAACATTGGATGACTATTCTAAATCCAAAAGCCCATCTGATCTGGTCTTCCCTGATCGTACAACAGTATGTGAATTATTGGTTGACGATAAGGCCGCTGACCCAAAATCCATTTTTGTAATTGAGTCATATAATCCCACATATAAGTCAGATAAAATATCGACGCTCCTTGCAAACCAAACGCTAAAAGAAGAATACGACAACACTCACAAAGATATAGATAAATCCAAAGACGCTTTTATTAAAAAACTGAAGCAGCTATCTGGCCTGACAGGAAGAAAAGACAGCATAGAGGAAGCTGTTACCAAAACTTTCGGTAAAGATTTCTTCGATTTTATTGTGGAGATAGAAGATGAAGTGTCAAAAAGCGACCCTTTGGGAAATACTTTATCAATAATGTAATCTGTCTAACAACTCTTGAGTACGCCGATCAAAAAATGCAGGCTCAATCTTTCCAAATATCCCGGCCTCCGCAGGCGGTACACATAAACCAAATTCATCCGTAATATAGCCTCTTGCGTGTTCGAACAGGTTCGCAAACCGTTCGCTACGCGCCGCCAAATCTAAAAATGGCTCTCGGCCAACTTTTGGGTGATGAAATTGCGGAAGACGCTGATGCGTTTGGAGTTGCGTAGCTCGACGGGGTAGACATACCACGCCTCGGTGACGGGGCCGGTGAGCTCGGGCAGCACGCGGGTGATGCGGCGGCTTTTGATGGTGAGATATTCCGGCAGCACGGCGATGCCCATGCCCTGCTTCACCGCCGTGCGCAGCGCCAGCAGCGAATTGGCGCGAAAGGCCGGGGTGAAATCCTCTCCCGCGCCCTCGAACAGCCAGTTCAGCTCCGGCGAGGGGAAATCGTTCAGCGAGGTGTCGTACGCCAGCAGCTTATGCTGCGCGAGGTCGGCGACTTTGGTCGGCGTGCCGTGCGCGTGCAGGTAATCGACGCTGGCATAAAGCCCGTTGCGCATTTTAAACAGCGGCACCTGCACCAGATCCGGGTGGCGCGAGGGGTAGAAGCGAATCGCCGCATCGGCCTCGCGTGTCGTCAGGTTCAGCTCGGTGTCGCCCGCGAGGAGGGTGAGCTCGATCTCGGGGTAGAGGTCGCAGAATTCCTTGAGCTGCGCGGCGAGCCACATGGTGCCGAAGGTGGCGGACACGGTGAGTTTGAACGGCCCTTTCGGCTTGCTGCTCGACTCGGCGAGGGAGATTTCGGTGGCTTGGAGCTTGGTCACCATCTCCGACACGGTGCGCAGGAGGATTTCGCCCTGCTCGGTGAGCATCAGCCCGCGCGCGTGGCGGTGGAAAAGCGGGATGCCGAGTTTTTCTTCGAGCCCCGAAATCTGGCGGCTGACGGCGGATTGGCTGAGATGCAGCTGCTCGCCCGCGCGGGTGAGGCTTCCCACCAACGCGACGGCGTGAAACACACGAAGTTTGTCCCAATCCATGCCGTCTCCCCACGGTTAGCTATGACCTGATAGCAATTTGCTGCCAAATTTCGGCGGTAAAAATCGCCCTCTTATGCATTATTTGCAGTGCTTATAGCTTATTGCGGTGCAGCATGCAAGGGCGTGGGCGACCCATCAATCTTCACGAAACTGTCACACTTCTTCGGGTCGCCCCGTGATAGAAAGGAGCATTACAAAATGTTAAAAACACGAAAGGCAGGCAGTTATGAACGAGAGCGAAACCCTACTCGCGCCGGCAACGCTGATGAAAAAAACGCCGAGCGCCGAAGCGAAATACGCGCGGATGATGGAGCTGTATCGGGGCTATACGGAGCTGAAACGCCTCGGGGCAGGCAGCGAGCGCATCGTGGCGAAACTCAAGCAGGAGCTCGCCGAATGCATGGCCGAGGCCTGGCGCGAGGAGCAAAAAACCAGCCCCAAAGCCGGGCGCGTGGATGCGTTGATCGCCACCTGCGAAGACGCCACCCTCGTGCAGCTGGTGCGCGATAAAACCGCCAGCGGGCGATAGCAAAAAGGGGATTGCGTGAAGGAATATACCAGCGACCATCTTTTCAATGCTCTTGATGACTATAAAGCCGCCCTCTCGCAAGATGTGAGCGCGGATGAGCTGACAAAACTTCGTGAGAATGCGGCATCTCAGCTTCTGTTCGCGGCGATTTCAGATAATCTTACAGGCAAAGATGGCAAAGAATGGCTGCCCGGGAAACTCGGCTTTTTTGGCTTAGACAAAGACCAGCCTCTTTATGATTGCTATGAGCGGCTACGGTTGGAATCTCAGTATTTAACGGCGTCCCATCATGGTGAGCCGATTCCTGCCCCCCTTGAAGCATACAATGCGTCACAAAACGCTTATTCTATGGCCTATTTTGAAGCAGCTAAGGGTAAGGACGATGAACTCTCGCTTCTAATATACAGGGCCGATTTTGCAAAAAAGACAGCGGAAATGGCGCTTTCTTATGAAGGTGGCGAAGAGGACATCGAAGCCGCGTTACGTGAAGGCCGGTTGGGGAAAGACGAGCCATTTGTTGCGCTTTATCGAACCATCCTCGCAAAGATGAAGAACGAAGCGCTGAATAGTGCGGATACCACCATCAACACGCCACGAACAGAGGGAAAAGGTATTACGGGCGACCAGAGCCCACCCATGAACAGATTGGATGACGAGGGCGCTGCGCGCACCTAACCCCTACACCCCGTGGTGCTCCAGGAATTTCTGTGCTTCGAGCGCGGCCATGCAGCCGGTGCCGGCGGCGGTGATGGCTTGGCGGTAGATTTTATCCTGCACATCCCCGGCCGCGAACACGCCCGCCACACTGGTTTGCGTGGTTCCGGGTTTCACGAGCAGGTATTTGCTTTCATCCATCGCCAGCTGGCCTTCGAAGAGCGTGGTGTTGGGGTTATGGCCAATCGCCACGAACGCGCCATGCACGGGGACGACGGACACATCGCCGGTTTTGCTGTTTTTGATGCGCACGCCGGTGAGGTTCGGCGGGTTGTCGTCGCCCACGAATTCCTCGACCACGGAATCCCAGATCACCTTAACATTGGGCGTGTTGAAAAGCCGTTCCTGCGCGATTTTTTCCGCACGCAGCGAATCGCGGCGGTGAATGAGGGTGACGGAGTTGCACAGCTTGGCGAGGAACAAGGCTTCTTCCACCGCCGAGTTGCCACCGCCGAGCACGGCCACGTCTTTTTTCTTGAAGAAGAATCCGTCGCAGGTCGCGCAGGCGGACACGCCGAAATTCTGGAATTTCTTCTCGCTCTCGAGCCCCAGCCAGCGCGCACTAGCACCGGTGGCGATGACGAGTGTGTCGGCGATATAGCTGTCGCCGGAATCGCCCTTGGCGACGAACGGGCGCTTCGATAAATCCACGCTCACGATCGTGTCGGCGATGATCTCCGTGCCCACATGTTTGGCTTGCGCCTCCATCTGCTCCATCAGCCATGGGCCTTGAATCGCCTCGGCAAAGCCAGGGTAATTCTCGACCTCGGTGGTGATGGTGAGCTGCCCGCCGGGCTGCATGCCACGCACGAGAATCGGTTTCAGCGCGGCACGGGCGGCGTAGATCGCCGCGGTGCAACCCGCTGCGCCGGAGCCGATGATGAGGATGGGGGTTTTATGTTCCATGAGAGATCCTTGAGAGTAATGCCCGCGTGAAGCGAGCCGCGCGAGTCAGCTATGTGCCCGCGAGAGTGGCGCAGGGGCCAGGTCAGCAGACCAAGCCCCTGCATCCCCTTAGAGTGCTTTTGCTTTGTCTTTGAGGTACGCAGCCACGCCTTCGGCGGTGGCTTTCATGCCCTGCTCACCTTTTTTCCAGTTCGCCGGGCAGACTTCGCCATGCTCTTCGTGGAAGATGAGTGCATCGAGCGTGCGCAGCGTTTCATCGACATTGCGGCCAAGCGGCAGATCGTTCACCAGCTGGTGACGCACCACACCTTTTTTGTCGATGATGAAGGTGCCGCGTAGCGCTACGGCGTCGCCCGTCAGCACGTCGTAGCTGCGCGCGATGGATTTGGTCAAATCAGCAACAAGAGGGAATTGAACGTTACCAATCCCGCCTTTTTCAACCGGCGTATTTTTCCACGCATAGTGTGTGTATTGCGAATCGACCGAGATACCGATCACTTCCGCACCGAGTTTTTTGAACTCTGCCACGCGGTTATCGAACGCGATGATTTCGCTGGGGCAGACGAAGGTGAAATCGAGCGGCCAGAAAAACAGCACCGCATATTTGCCTTTCGTTTGCGATTTCAGGTTGAAATCCGCCTTGATGGAATTGTCTGGCATCACCGTTTGTGCGGTGAAATCCGGGGCTTCGCGGCCGACAAGTACGCTCATGATAGTCTCCTTAGGTTAAGTCGTTTCAGTGGTTTGTCTTGCGCCACACATATAGTCCCATTTTAGGGCGTTGCAACTGCTTGCTTGGCCGAGCGGTGGGAGCCTTATGGAGGGCTTGGATTCATTACTACGCTTATGCACATCTTCTGTATAATCTATTGTTCTGATAATATCGATAGATTATAGCTATGATTGCTCTGCGCGCGGTGTATGCGAGCTGGGCGAGCCAGCCATGAGCCCGCGAAGCGGTGCGCAGGGTTGGTCAGTAGACCAACCCGGAGCATCCAATAAACCTACGCGATTTACAGTATCTGGTGGCGGTGGCGGATACGCTGCATTTCGGGCGGGCAGCGGCGGCGGTGCATGTCAGCCAGCCGACTTTGTCGATGCAGCTCAAGAAGCTCGAAGAAACACTCGGCGTGCAGCTGCTCGAGCGCACAAACAAGCGGGTGATGCTGACGGCGGTAGGGCGGGAAACGGTTGCCCGTGCGCGCCGCGTGCTGGCGGAGGTGGAGCAACTGAAACAGGCTGCCAGCGCCGCGCGCGACCCGCTGGCCGGCACACTGACGCTGGGCATTTTTCCTACCCTTGCGCCCTATCTGCTGCCGCGGCTGATGCCGGCGCTCAAGACGGCGTTTCCGCGGCTGAAATTGCTGCTGGTCGAAGAAAAAACGCCTGAATTACTGCGGCGGCTGGAGGCGGGCGCACTCGACGCGGCGCTGCTCGCGATGCCGGTGGAGTCACCCGCGCTGGCCTCCGCCACGTTATTTACGGAGCCATTTTTGCTCGCCCTCTCGCCCGCGCATCGTTTGGCGAAGCGCAAAACCGTGACGCTCACCGACCTTAAGCGCGAAACCGTGCTGCTGCTGGAGGACGGCCACTGCCTGCGTGATCAGGCGCTCGAGGTCTGCCACACGATCGGCATTGGTGAGGCGGCGCATTTCCGTGCGACCAGTCTCGAAACGCTGCGCCATATGGTGGCGGCGAGCGATGCGGTAACGCTGATGCCCAAGCTTGCGACCGAAACCGGAGATCGCGCCGCGCGCTATATTCCATTTGCATCCCCCGCGCCTTCGCGTATGATCGGTTTATACTGGCGTAATATGAGTGCAAAAACACCACTATTTAAAGCCATCGCGAAAAATATCACGCTGAATTACAAGAAATAAGACGAATTTATTTCATGCGCATAAAAAATGCGTAAAAGTAAGCGTATGAAACATGCGCATCAATCATCCGCACGAAATAGGCGCAAACCGCTCAATGTTAGCGTATTGGAATCGCTGGTGGAGGAGGCCAAGGCATTCGACCTCAACCTCTCCCGCGTCGCGGAGGAGGCGATTGCTGCCGCCGTGCGTGCCGAGCAGGAGCGGCGCTACCTCGCGCAATCCGCCAAGGCGGTGGAAGCGCATAACCGCTGGGTGGCTGAGCGCGGTGTGCTGCTTACGCCCTATTGGATGACGCCGGAGGGGTCGTGATGGCGCGCTTTGACCTCTACCCCGGCAGCGGCCGTGTGAATTATTTTGTCGATCTGCAGGCTGATTTGCACAGCGCGATGAACACGCGCCTTGTGGCCCCCGTGCTCGCGGCGCGAAAGGTGACCCACCCGGTGCGGGGCCTGCATGTGAAGGTGATGGTCGAGGACGCGCCGCATTACGTGGTGCTGCCCATGGCCGCCGCCATGCCGCTTGCTGAACTGGGCACCGCGATCGGCTCCCTCGCGAGCGATGCAGCGGCGCTTGATGAAGCTGCGGATTTTCTGCTCAGGGGATATTGACATATCCGGCGTATCTGCCTAAAACTCGCGCGTTTGGCCGCTGCGCGGCAGGCAAAAAACAGAAAGAGATGCTGACGGATGACCACGCGCTTAAAACCTGCCCCGAATGCCGCACTGGTGCTGGCGGATGGGACGGTGTTTTTGGGCTATGGCATCGGCGCGGCGGGCACGACAGCGGGCGAGCTGTGTTTTAACACCGCGATGACCGGCTATCAGGAAATCCTCACCGACCCGTCTTACTCCGGCCAAATCATTACCTTCACCGCACCGCATATCGGCAATGTGGGCTGTAACGACGACGACCATGAATCGCCGCTGCCCGGTGCCGCGGGGCTGATTCTGCGTGAGGCGATCACCGCGCCGTCGAATTTCCGTAGTACCAGCTCGCTCGATGCGTGGCTGGCGGCGCGCGGTATCACTGGCATTTCCGGCATCGATACGCGGGCGCTGACGCGCCATATCCGCCTGCACGGCGCGCAGAATGCGGCGATAGCGGTGGTCAGTCGCCAGTCGTCAGTTGCTAGCGAAGAGTTGGTGAAAAAAGCGCGCGAGGCGCTGGAGGCGGCACCGGATATGAATGGTTTGGAGTTAGCTGCGCACGCCACGACCAAAGAAATCTACGAGTGGAAACAGCCGCGCTGGAGCCTTACTACGGAGAGCGCAGGTGCGCGTAGCGTAAGCGAGCCGTTCGCTGTCGTCGCCATCGACTATGGCGTGAAACATAACATCCTGCGTTCGTTGGTGAGTGCGGGTTGCCGCGTGACGGTGGTGCCCGCCACCGCAACGGCGGAAGAAATTCTGGCGCTCGACCCACAGGGAATTTTTTTGAGCAATGGCCCCGGCGACCCGGCGGCGACGGCGAATTATGCGGTGCCGACGATTAAAAAACTGATTGCGAGCGGCCTGCCGATGTTTGGCATTTGCCTCGGTCACCAGATGCTGGGGATTGCGCTGAACTGCCGCACGGAGAAAATGAAACAGGGCCATCGCGGCGCCAACCATCCAGTGAAAGATTTGACCACGGGCAAGGTGGAAATCACCAGCCAGAACCACGGGTTCGCGATTGCGGATGCGGGGCTCTCGGCGGAGGTGGAAGTAACGCACCGCTCGCTGTTCGATGGCACGATTCAGGGCATCCGCCACAAAACCCTGCCGATTTTCAGCGTGCAAGGCCACCCCGAAGCCAGCCCCGGCCCGCATGATTCGCAGTATCTGTTTGAGCGGTTTGTCGAGATGATGAAGCAACACAGCAAGGAGGCCGCATGAAACACATTTCGCTGATGATTCTTCTCGCCACGCTGATCGCGACGCCGGCGTTGGCGCGCAAATATATGCCGGACTGCATTCCCTCGCCGAGCCAGGATGCGCCGCCATGCGATATTAAAAACGAGCCCGGCGCGCTGCCGAGCCTAATCAAAGACACGCCTGTTGCCGCGCCGGACGTGGAAGCGGTGAAGCAAGCGCCCGCGCCTGTTGCGACACCTGCGCCACCGCCCGTTCCGAAGCCTGTCCGCGCCCGCAAAGCCCGCGCGCACAAACAACAGAAAGCGCACTAATGCCTAAACGTACCGACATCAAATCCATCCTCATCATCGGCGCGGGGCCGATTGTCATCGGGCAAGCGTGCGAGTTTGATTACTCCGGCACGCAGGCGGTGAAAACGCTGAAAGCTGAGGGCTTCCGGGTGATTCTGGTGAACAGCAATCCGGCGACGATCATGACCGACCCGGAGCTGGCGGATGCGACCTATATCGAGCCGATCACGCCGGAGTTCGTGGAGAAAATCATCGCGCGCGAACGCCCGGACGCGCTGCTGCCGACCATGGGCGGCCAGACGGCACTCAACTGCGCGAAGGCGCTGGCAGAGAGTGGCGTTCTTAAAAAATACAATGTCGAACTCATCGGCGCGCAGCTGGAGAGCATCAATAAAGCGGAAGACCGCTTGCTGTTCGGCCAGGCGATGGCAAAAATCGGCCTCGCGGTGCCCAAGAACGTGGTGGTGAAAACGCTCGACGAAGCGCGCGAGGCGATGAAAGAAATCGGCCTGCCTGCCATCATCCGCCCCAGCTTCACGATGGGCGGTTCCGGCGGCGGCATCGCCTATAACCATGAGGAATTCGAAGCGATCGTGACGAGCGGGCTGGATGCCTCACCGGTCGGCGAAGTGATGATCGACGAGAGCGTGCTCGGCTGGAAAGAATACGAAATGGAGGTGGTGCGCGATAAGGCAGATAACTGCATTATCGTGTGCTCCATCGAGAATATCGACCCGATGGGCGTGCATACCGGCGATAGCATTACCGTCGCCCCAGCGCTGACGCTGACGGATAAAGAATACCAAATCATGCGCGATGCGAGCATCGCCGTGCTGCGCGAAATCGGCGTGGATACGGGCGGTTCCAACGTGCAGTTCGCGGTGAACCCCGAGAATGGCCGCATGGTGGTGATCGAGATGAACCCGCGCGTGAGCCGGAGTTCTGCGCTGGCATCCAAGGCAACGGGCTTCCCGATTGCGAAGGTCGCGGCGAAGCTGGCGGTGGGCTATACGCTCGATGAAATTCTGAACGACGTGACGAAGGCGACTCCGGCCTCTTTCGAGCCGACCATCGATTATATCGTGGTGAAAGTGCCGCGCTTTACGTTCGAGAAATTCCCCGGTGCGGAAGCGACGCTGACTACGGCGATGAAATCGGTCGGCGAGAGCATGGCGATGGGGCGCAATTTCTGCGAGTCGCTGCAAAAGGCGCTGCGTTCGCTCGAGACCGGCCTGACGGGGCTCGATGCGATTGCGGTGGAAGGCGAGAATGCGCGCGATAGTGTGCGCAGTCGTTTGTCCATCGCCGCGCCGGATCGTTTGCTCGTCATTGGTCAGGCGCTGCGCCTCGGCATGAGCCACGAGGAAATCCACCGCATCACCAAATATGACCCGTGGTTCCTCGCGCAGCTGCAACAGATTGTGGATGCAGAAAACTGGGTAAAGGCAAACGGTTTGCCGGAGGCTGCAGAGGATCTGCATCACCTCAAATCGCTCGGCTTTTCGGACAAGCAGTTGGCGCGGTTAGTCGCCAGTCGTCAGTCGTCAGTCGTCAGTGAGAATGAGGTGCGGGCACTGCGGCATAAGCTCGGGGTGCGGCCGGTGTTCAAACGGGTGGATACCTGCGCGGCGGAATTTGCGTCGCTCACGCCGTATATGTATTCGACCTATGAGACTTCGGCGGCGGGCATGGAAAGTTGCGAAGCGGCGCCCGCAAACCGCAAAAAGATTTTCATTTTGGGCGGTGGTCCCAACCGCATCGGGCAGGGAATCGAGTTTGATTATTGCTGCGTGCATGCAGCCTATGCGCTG
>CAZGXX010000001.1:0-6421 GCA_964530085.1 uncultured Azospirillum sp. | reverse complement strand
GAAACCATCATGATCAACTGCAACCCGGAAACGGTGTCGACGGATTATGATACGTCCGACCGCCTCTATTTCGAGCCGCTGACGGCTGAGGACGTGATCGAGATTATCGAGCGCGAAAAACAGAATGGCGAAGTGGTGGGTGCCATTGTGCAGTTCGGCGGGCAAACACCGCTGAAGCTTGCCCATGCGCTCGAGACGGCGGGCGTGCCGATTATCGGCACCTCGGTCGATTCGATTGATTTGGCGGAAGACCGCGAGCGCTTCCAGCAGCTGCTCGTATCGCTCAACCTCAAGCAACCGAAGAACGCGATCTGCAAACATATCGACGAAGTGCTGCCTGCGGCGGCGGCGATTGGCTACCCCGTGGTGGTGCGCCCGTCCTACGTGCTCGGTGGCCGCGCGATGCGCATTATTCACGATGCGGAGACGCTGCAAAGCTACATCAAGGAACTGCTCAGCCTGTTTGGCGATGGGCCGATTCTGCTCGACTCCTACCTTCAGGACGCGATCGAGCTCGATGTGGATTGCCTGAGCGACGGCACGGAGTGTTTTGTCGCCGGCATCATGGAACATATCGAGGAAGCGGGCATTCACTCCGGCGATTCGGCCTGCTCGCTGCCGCCTTATTCGCTGCCGGATGCGGTGGTGGATGAGGTGCGTACGCAAACGATTGCGCTCGCCAAAGCACTGAAAGTGCGCGGGCTGATGAACGTGCAGTTCGCGGTGAAAGAAGGGGATATCTATATCATTGAGGTAAATCCGCGCGCGAGCCGCACCACGCCGTTCGTGGCGAAGGCAACCGGGATTCCGATTGCGAAAATCGCGGCGCGGTTGATGGCGGGCTCGTCGCTCGCGGAGTTCAACTTGCCGGATGACCGCGCGCATATGAAGGCGCTCGGCCATGTGGCGGTGAAGGAAGTGGTGTTCCCCTTCGCGCGTTTTGCCGGGGTGGATGTGATTCTGGGGCCGGAGATGAAATCCACCGGTGAGACGATGGGGCTCGACCGCAGCTTCGCTGCCGCGTTCGGCAAAGGGTTCGTCGCGGCGGGTTCCAGTTTGCCGAAGACGGGAACCGTGTTTTTATCCGTGAAAGACCGCGACAAGGAGGCGGCGAAATCCCTCGCGCGCGATCTGATGGCGCTTGGGTTCACGGTAGTCTGCACGCGCGGCACGGGGGAGTATTTGCAAGGCCAAGGCATCGCGGTGGGCATCGTGAACAAGGTGCGCGAAGGGCGTCCGCATATTGTTGACATCATGAAGGACGGTGGCATTCAGCTGGTGCTCAACACCACGGAGGGCGCGAAGGCCATTGCCGATTCCGCCGCGATTCGCCGCACCGCGCTGTTTGGTAAAATTCCGTATTCAACCACGCTTTCCGGCGCGCGGGCAATGGTGCAGGCGATGGAAGCGCTCAGCAAAACCAAAAGCGGGTTTGATGTCGCGCCGCTGCAGAGCTATTTTGCGAAAGCGGTGGGGAAGAAAGACGCGGCTTAGCGGCGTAGTTGCAGTATCACCAATACGAAAGGTGAGATGAACAAACCCCAAAGCGTCTTAATTCCCCACATGCCAAGATGCTTTCGGGCAGCGTGGAATAGTAGGCGATGGCGCGGATGGTGACGTACAGTCGTTCGGGTGCGGGCGCACAACTGGCGACATGAGGGCTACTATGGTGATGGCAGCGAAAATAGATACAACCGGGCGCATAAAAAAGGGATGCGCGTGGCGCATCCCCCTCCCGTTACCGGCCACCGGGACGACTGTCTGCGGAACGGTCTCCGCAACGCGAGCCATCCGAAGCAATTTGCCATGAATGTTCACAATTGCCTGCGAATGCTGCTTGTGACGCCAACACGGTGAGCAAGGAAGCGGTGATAATGGAAAGAACGCTTTTCATAAAAACTCCTCAAAACGAAGGATCACCAGCAGGATTGCTGGCGATCGGGGAGTTCGAAAAACCTATCCAAGAGAAGGTTCGCATACGTCTTTGGCCGTGAGGCTTGGACATGCACGTATGCCTCCCCGACCATGCGGTCGAGGAGTGGGATGACGGACACACTGGCCGTCTTGGATAAGGGGTTTCGACGCCCCGCTGAGAAACTCAGCCACTTCATAATACTAGAATGGGTTGCTGAAGCAAGTGGTCTTTCAGAACGCGCAACATGCTTGCCTCGTGCGCGCGGTTTGGCGTATACAAGATGTTCTCACTGAAGGACGAAGACCAATGGAAAAAATACCGATGACGGCCGTGGGGTACCAGCGGCTGGAGAAAGAATTGAAGCAGCTCAAAAGCGTGGAACGCCCGGCGGTGATCGAGGCGATCAGCGAAGCGCGCGCGCATGGCGACCTCAAGGAAAACGCGGAATACCACGCGGCGAAAGAGAAGCAGAGCTTCATCGAGGGGCGCATTCAGGAGCTGGAATCCGTCATCAGCCGCGCCGAGGTGATTGATGTGGCGGCGATGAGCGGCGAGCATATCAAGTTTGGGGCGACGGTGACGGTCATCGACGAAGAAAGCGAAGAGACGCTGACCTATCAGCTGGTTTCGGATTCGGAAGCGGATATCAAGCGCGGGCTGATTTCGATTTCGGCACCGATTGGCCGTGCGCTCATCGGCAAGAAAAAAGGCACCAGCGTGGAAGTGGCGACGCCCAAAGGCGCGCGTTTTTACGAAGTGCTGCATGTGGAGTTTAAGTAATGGGTTTGCTCCCGGCTCGGGCTACTGCCCTCGCCATGGAGCGCCGCTTCGCGGGCTGATGGCTCGCGAGGTCTACTGACCTCGCACGAGGTGACACAGAGGTAACATGACGACCATCTGGGGACTGATCGACGACCGTACCGGCCATACGGGGCAGGTGCTCGGCGTGATCGGTAAGCTCGGCGTGCCCTATGTGCTCAAGCGGCTCGAATATAATGCGCTCGGCAACCTGTTGCCGCCGTCGCTGCTGGGCGCGAGCATGATACAGCTCAACAAGGCAATGAGTGCGCCGCTTACGCCGCCCTATCCGCCGCTGGTGGTGGCCTCAGGCAGGCGGACGCTGCCGGTGCTGCGCGCGATTAAGAAACGCTCGCCCAGCACCAAAACCATCTACCTGATGTGGCCAGAAGTGCAGAAGGATGTGGATCTCATCGTGGTGCCAGAGCATGACAAGCCGCCGCAGGGTGAACATATTATAACCACGCTCGCGCCGCTGCATGCGGTGACACCCGAGGCGCTTGCCACGGCGCGTGCGGCGTGGGAGCCGCAGCTGGCGCATCTGCCGCGCCCCTATGTCGGCCTTATTCTGGGGGGAAAAACCAAGCGCGGCGATTACAGCGCGACTGAATGGCACGAGATTATCCATCGCGCCAAGGCACTCGCAGGGGATGGCACGCTGCTGATTACTACCAGCCGTCGCACGCCGCCGGAAGCGCTCGAGATTGCCGCGCCGCTGCTGCACCCGCCCTACCTGCTGCATCGCTGGGATCGCGATAAGGACAACCCGTATCTCGGCATTCTCGCGCTCGCCGATGCGCTGGTGGTAACGGGCGATTCGCTCTCGATGTGTGCGGAGGCCTGCGTGCCCGGTGTGCCGGTGTTTATTTACGCCAGCCGCCATGTCGCGCCGGAGAAACATCAAGCGCTGCATCAGGCGCTCTATGCGCGCGGCCTCGCCCGCCCCCTCAACGGCGCGGCAAGCCTTGGCTGGAAGCCGCCCGTCCCGCTCGATGATGCGGGTAATGTCGCGGCGGAGATTCGCAAACGCTTTCCTGAGGTGTTTGCCGTTTAGTCGCTAGTAGCCGTCGTAGGCGTCCAAAGCACCCAGTAGTCACGGCAGCGCGTATATCGGCCTGTTTATTAGTGCCCCGTGAGAAAAAAGAGGTGGCATGCGGTTGCATCGCTAGCCAGATCGTAGTTGTTCTCATCCGCAGCACAATCATGATAATCCCACGGACCAGAGGTCAACACAACTCCATGGCCCGGCTTCCCATCATCCATTTTAATATCAATGTTATAGGCATCTCCTCCCGTCATAATGCCACCCCATCCCTGTGTGGCACCCGGTGCTCCTGGGATCAATCCCGGGGGGCCGGCTGCAGCACCAACGGTGAGGTAATTGCCCCACACGGCCGCAAAGTCAACCGAACTTAAGGTCGTAGGTGACCTCCAAGAGAGTGACCAGACACCATTAGCCAGCTTGGATGCTGGGGCATTCTCTCCCGCAATGAAGAGGGTTGCTCCAGCTGCTAACCCGGTATAACTACCGGTAACCATTCCAGCATTAGCAAGATGCTGCCAAGAGCGATGGCGTTCTGGGCTATCGGGATCCAAAAATAAATCGCCGCCAATTTTACCATTGCCATTGCCGTTACAGGTTTTCTGCCCATCAACAACAACCGCGGCATCGCAGTCAGCGTCGGTTCCGTCTGTCAGAGCGCCGGCGAGCGGCCCCCAATACCTCACTGCATTAGGCATATCGCCGGGCAACGCCATATATTTCTTGCGAAACGTGTCGATGGCTACGATATGTTGCGTTGCCTCATTCGAAACAGATTGCAACCGTACCGCATGAATGAGATGCTGCCCCACAAGCATTCCGCCGACTAACAAGCCAATAATCACAAGCACAATGGCGAGTTCAATAAGGGTGAATGCCTGACGACGTATATCGGTCTGTTTCATTAGTACCCCGTGAGGAAGAAGAGACGGCAGCCCAACGCCGGATCGGACTGATTATATGTAAAATCGTAGGCCGTGGCGCCAGAAAGCGTGCAGTGCGAATAATCCCAGCGGGGTGAAGTCATAATTGCGCCAGCGTTGGGTAGGCCATCATCTACCTTGGCATCGATGCTATACGCCTCCAGTCCTGTGATCACCCCGCCCCAGCCGGGTGTAGGCCACCCAACATCGTCGACACCCGCACCGAAGGCCAGGTAATGATCCCATACGGCCTCAAATTCAATGAGAGTTAGTGTGGTAGGTGGACGCCAATTTATGGACCAACCCGCGTTCGGTAATTTAGAAGCTGGTACATTTAAGCCAGGAACAATCACGTCGGTGGCATCGGTTATACCCGAAAAACGGCCTTCAATGAGCCCCGCATTGGCGAGATGCTGCCAAAAGCGATAACGTTCCGGATCGTCACCGTTTGTTATCTGAATGCCTACCTGCCCATTGCCATTGCCATTGCACGTGGTCTGGTCGGTGCTGGGGGTGGTAAGAGCCTGACAGGTCGCATCTACCCCCTCCGCCGTACCACCCGCTGCGGCGCCCCAGAAGCTCACGGCATTGGGCATGTCGCCAGGTAGAGCAAAATATTTATCGCGGAAGGCACCCATGGCGGCGGTGTATTTCGCGGCCTCGCGTGGCACCGCTTGTAGCTGCGAGGCGCGGATGAGATCTTGCCCGACCAGCACGCCACCGACCAGCAGGCCGATGACCACCAACACGATGGCGATCTCAATCAGCGTAAAACCGTGACGGCTGCGTGGCATAGGGACTCTCTTACATGATGCAAGAAAGTATACCTTAGTCGTGCTTTTGAATCCAGTCGGTAATGACGGGGCGCACCTGTTCGCGCCATTTGCGGCCGTTGAAGATGCCATAATGCCCCACCCCGGCGGCGAGGTGGTATTTTTTCTTCGCGCTGGCAAGGTTGGTCGCGATCTCGAGCGCGGCTTTGGTCTGGCCGATGCCGGAGATATCGTCGAGCTCACCCTCAATCGTCAGGATGGCGGTTTTATTGATCGCATCCGGCCGTACGCGCTGCTCGTAATGATAATACTGCCCATCCGGCAGTGAATGCTTATGGAACACTTCCTCGATCGTTTGCAGGTAATATTCCGCCGGCAGATCCGCCACGGCGAGATATTCGTTATAGAAGTCCCGGTGTGCTTTGGCCTTCTCGCCATCGCCCTGCACGAGGTGATTAAACAGCTCCACATGCGCGTCCTTATGGCGCTCGAAATTCATGCTCATGAAGCCCGCAAGCTGCAGGAAGCCGGGGTACACGCGGCGCATAAAGCCCGGATGGTTGAGCGGCACACGGCTGATCACGTTGCCCTCGAACCACTCGATGGAATGTTCTTTGCTGAACTGATTCACCTTGGTCGGCGCTTTGCGCGTATCGACCGGCCCACCCATCAGCGTCATGCTGCGTGGGGTGCAGGGGTCTTTGATGTCGTTCATGATGGCAACAGCAGCGAGCAGCGGCACCGAAGGCTGACACACCGCCAGCGTATGCGCGCCGGGGCCGATGAAGCGCAGGAATTCGAGCACATAGTCAACATAGGTATCGAGGTTGAACTCGCCCTTATAAAGCGGCACATCGCGCCCGTTCGCCCAGTCGGTGATGTAGACATCGTGATGCGGCAGGAAGGCCTCGACCGTGCCGCGCAGCAGCGTGGCGTAGTGGCCGGACATCGGCGCCACGATCAGCAGCTT